>JANQJF010000085.1 GCA_028281765.1 Planctomycetota bacterium
CCGCACCCGCATGCCCAACTTGGGCCCGGTGTGCTCCAGATCCTCAGGGGTCCAGACGGTAGGCCGCGCACGGTCAAGGTTCGCCCCGCCAAGGCAACCCGGCAGGCGAAGCACCTCAATCCGCCCAAGACCTCGACACGTTGCGGCTTCTACGGGTGGGATGACCCGAGCTTGCGTGACGTGGTGCTAGTCGAGCAGCCGATTGGCGCAGCGTTCGCAGTGAAGCATCTCGGCATGGCTGCAATCGCCATGGGCGGACGAACGATCAGCCAGAACGACCGCGACTTCGTCATCGAGGCCCTGGTCAAACGCCAGCGGAAGACGGGCGGGAGAGTGATCGCGGCCAACGACTTCGGGGACCTGGTGGATAGCAGTCGCACGGACGATGTCCGGAAGAGCGCGACCAAACTCGTCCACGACGTCATCGCTGAGGTGTTTCGTCGCTCCCCTGGTGCGAAGTTCGGCGCACTGGTGTGGGACAACGCCTCGACGGGCGACGATCTCGATGCCGCAATCGGGCGCGGCGAAGAGATCCGCACGGTGTCGATCGACGAGTGGTTCCCGATGTGGAACTGGGCTGACACCGAAGAGGGTGCTGCACGGTTGCACGCGACGCGGATCGCGATGCAGGAGTCGAGCCTGCGGATTGGCGTCCGACCGGAGTTCATGAGATGGGACGAGTCCGGTGTCGTCCGCATGTTTACCGACTCGCGCGAACTCGCAGAAGAAGCCCGTGGACCTACCGTGTTCTTGCCCGGGCTTTCGTCCCGCCTCGGAACGTCAGACGGCTATGCGAAGCAAGCAATGGAGGATGTTGCTGCTCGCGTAGGCGCGAAGATGCTCGAGAACGGCGAGATGCTGATCGTCACGGCGGGAGAGAAGAGGTTCCAGCGGAAGCTCGAGCTTGGGAATCTGCTGACCGCTACCCGACGGGCCGCACCTGGGATCGGGGTCCGCTTCGATCGTGATGGCGAGTTGCTGACCGCAGACGAATTCGCTGCGACGTTCGCGGACCCAAAGGCAGCCGAGTGGTTCATGTCCGAGTGGCGTAACGGACCCGCTGAACGACCAGAAGGTCTCCCTACCACGGTCGAAGCTGCCAGGGAGCTGTTTGCCCGCGAGGTCGATGTCGACACTGACGAGACGTTGTTCGTGGCCGGGTCGCCTGGCACCGGCAAGACGCAGATGCTGATCAAGCGTGTCGTCGAGTCACCGAACCAGTCGTGGTTCATCGAGGTTCCAACGCGCGACGTGGTGAAGGAGATCGCCAATCGAGTTCGCGTTGTGGCGGGAGACAAGCCCATCACGGTCCTCGAGCGATACGGGGCGAGTGAGGAGCACGGGACCTGTCTCGGCGAGTCACTGCGGAGGAGCAACGAAGCTCTCGCCAATCACGGGTGCATGGGATGCCAGCATCGTTCGATGTGCTCCGAGAAGCCCGGTATGCACCGCCATGAGACCCAGCTCCGGCGCAGGGTTCTTCACCAAGAAGCCGTAGAACGAGTCCTTCCCGACGTGCTCCAGATGGATGCTGTCGGGCCGGAAAAGCTCGCCTTGGGGTGAATGTCGTCCGAGCATGGCC
>JANQJF010000128.1 GCA_028281765.1 Planctomycetota bacterium
GCAGGAGATCCCCGGTTCAAATCCGGGCGGCCCGATTTTCTCTCGCTCTCGCGGGCTGTTGGAGAGCCTTGGCTTGTGATGGATCACCAGGACCGAGGCATGGTCTCCACTGGTGTTCTGCGCCTGCTTGTCAGAAGAACGGTCAGAAAACCGGTTCGGTTCGGTCACTCAAGGCCGCGTGCGGACCGCTCTGTTTCTGACATGGCACGACAACGAAGCACGGGAATCTACAGGCAGGGACTGTCAAGAGAACGGTGTAAGTCGCACGTCGCCGATGAGGTGAATTGCGGTTTGCAGGTTGGGGATTCGTTCTTTGAAGAAGATGGCGAGTTGTCCGAGCACGGCGTTCCAGTTCCAGAGAGCGCGTGACCAGTTCTTCTCGAAGCGTCGCACAGCCAGCGAGGGTGAAACCTCCTTTGTGCGCAGCGGGTCGGCGGACGAGAGCCTGCGGAGCGCCTGCTTGCGCTCGATCATCAGCCGCTCTGCGGCCTGGAGTGCAACCACCAAATCGTCGCGCTCGACTTCGCTTCGGGCAGCTTGCCGCTCGAAGCGCAGCAGCAGGTCCGACCGTGGGTCGGCGACGGAGATGCCCCCCGCAGCATGACCCGATCGATAGCACCACGCGACTGCTCCAAGAGTCGGCTGCTGGCGATGCGTGGAGATTAGTCCGTGGGCGGGGCCGACACGCAGGACGTCCCGAGCGCCACCAAGCAGGCCAGGCCGGATCGGGTCATTGCTGCGCTCCGCTGATCGCGGTGACGACAATGCCGAGGTCGCGCGCCTCAACGGCCGACAGCGTCTGCTTGATGTCGCTGTTCCAGCCGAACGCGATGCCCTTGGGTCGCTTGTTGCCGACCCATGTCGCCAGCAGGGAATGGTCTTGAAACAAATAGATGTTCAGTCGCGTGACCAATCCGTGCACGAACTTGGCGTGTTCCCAGCCCTCGTCCGCCTCGTCGCCGACGTACAAGTAGCAGGTGAACTGAGGGTTCGCGAGATCCGCCTCCAGACGGGCGATGTCTGCTTCGTACGTCATGACTGCTCTTTCTTCGCCCTCGTCCTGTTCAGCGGTATTGCCGGTCTTGGCGGCGTTCGCGCCCTGATCCGAACTCTCCTCGGGGCGTTGCGCCTCGATTGATCTTATCCACTCCAACCACTCATCGCGGCCATCGGTGCGCAGATCCTCGATGCAATTGGTTAGCTCCGGCCAAAGGTCGGCTTCTCCCTTCAGCGCTCTCTCTGCGAGCCTGCGAGCGAGCCAGAACCTCCGACGGTCGAGTGTGGGATCGGCCTTGAGGCTTCGTCGAACGAGTGCCAAGCCGGCGTCGACGCGATCCAGTTGCTCCACCCACAGGCGACCCCGCGCGAACAAGCTCTGGCTGCTTTCGCTCTGCGCGAAGTAGGTGTCCGCTTCGGTCGGATCGCCGTCGGGAGTCTGGGTGATGAGTTTGCCCATCAGGTAGTTCGCTCGCTCGGAATGCGGGTGAATCTCTAGCGCCCGCACCAGTAGGGACTCGGCCCTCGACCGCCAATCGCCACCAGCGTGCTGCCGGCGCCGCATCAGTACCGACGCGAGGAACGCGTACGGGCGAGAGTCAAGTACCGGCCGATAGATCGTGACCACCCACTCCAGGTAGCGCTGTGCGCGGTAATAGCGACCGCAGAGGTAATGAGCGCGGCCAGCGGCGTTCTGCAACAGCGCGTGGGCCTGCCCGGCGACCTCGGGCAGCTGCTCCTGAAGCATCGTGAACATGCGCCACAGCCTCGACTCGATGCGCTCGATGGTGCGGAGTCGTTGGCTCATCCGCCCTTCGTAGTCAGGCTCCCGGCTAGGACGTTGCCTCCGGTCGTGTCGTAACATCTCCATTTCCTGTAGAACGAGCTGCGCTCGAGCCGCCATACGGAAGATTCGCTGCGCGAGGCTTGTGCCTTCGCCCATATCGACCAACTTGCGATGCTCGCGGGTCGCTCGGTCGAGGAACCGCTTCCGCGGAACCTGGGTCAACGCGCTGATCAGCTGATAGCGACAGCGCCAGACGATGTCCGAACGCTTCTTGACGAGCGGATGCGCTACTCCTCGGGTCCTCTCGTGTTGCGTCAGCACGTCCAGGACAAACTGGAACTGCTGCGAAGCGAGCCGATTCTCGTGGCTGTTGCGCAGAACCTCGCCGAGCAGGAGTCTCGCTGGGAGGTTCGACGGGTCGAACCGAACCGACTCTTCCAGTGACTCGCGAGCGCCTTCGATGACGGCGACGACGTTCTCGGCCTCCGCGCTGTCGCGGAGCTGGTTGAGCCCGTCGATGTAAGCACTGAGACTCGCGGGAACCTGTGTCGCGATGCTGCGGGCTTCGGACCCGAGTATCCGACAGGCGAAGAGATCGACGATGCGGGCGCGTGCGCTAGTGCCGGGAGCATCGGCACGAAGGTCGCGAAGCGATTCTGGCTCCTGCGTGTCGCGAACTTCCGCGTACAGACGCAGGCTGTTATCGACTTCTTCGAGCCAGCCGGTCACGATACGTCGTGGCGGTCGCCGGACAAGGGAGGTCAGCCACGCGAGGAGCTGACGCGGTGAAAATGACAGTGGGCCGAGCGCAATGGCGCCGTCGTCGACGTGCTTCGCCAGAACAAGCAGTTCCTGCGTAATCGCCGTGCTACGTGGCAACGCCGAGAGTTCGACGACAAACGCGTCCTGGCCTCCAGTGGACTCGGCAATGCGACGACATGCCGCGGCAACCTGCTGCACGAGTTCGGCTGACGCACTGGGGCGTGTTCCGACCGGTGCCGTGCGATCCTCGAGCTCCATGTCGACTCGGTCGACCGGCGGCAGTAGCTGACGCAACCACGTGAACAGGGCCATCAGCAATCCGGCTGCCCCGCAGTAAACCAGGATGCGAAGCAACCACGTTGCCGCCGTGGCCACATCGGCCCCGACCACGCGCCAGAACCCCGGGGAGGACTCGTCCGTTGGTGGAGACTGTAGTCGCTCAGTGCCGGGGACGCCTAGCCACGCGGCAAGCAGGGCTATCGCGACGATTAGAGCGACGCCAACGCCCAGCCCGGCAAGTGTCCACAAGATGGCGTTGGAAGGGCCTCTTTCTTCTTTGTCTCCCACCCCGCCATCATACGGGATCGTCTCCATTGATCGACGACAGAACCACTGCGCGAGCCGGAAGCTGAGGTGCGAGGCCAGGCGCGGCCTCGAGACAGCGCTCGAGTAGGCACGCATGGAGGACATGGGGAGTGTCAGATGAACGGTGTCGCCCCTTGCTGATGGGATCCTTTGACCCCCTAGTCCCCTAGACTTGACTGCCTGCTAGCGTCTCAACGATCGCCTCACATGCAACAGCAACACCGCTATCCCCAACCGCTTCAGCCATGTGACCCAATGCCATGAACGCCACTGTAAGCGCGGTACGCGCAGCCCGATCTGGCACCACGCGCCGGACTTCGTTGGTAGGTGGCCGTGTCGACACTGCGAAAACCTCCAGAGCGGCTAGCAATGCATCCGCGTGATCGCTTGCGACGGACATAAACTGCTGTCGCCAACCCGCCATCATTGCTGTCTCGGTGGCACGGAAGTAGTCGTGACGATCAGCTTCATGCCGTGTAATTCGCGCTTTCGCAGCTCCTCGAGAAAGTGCGCGCGAGGAATAGTGAACGTAGTTGACTCGCGGAGAGACCTGGACTTCATCGGATTCACCCATTCCTGGCAATTCGTCCGGCCTGAGTTGGAGACCTTCGCTAGAACTCACCCCGGCAGCCTGCAAGCCCGCGTCTGGATCGCAAGAACTGGGATGCGAACGTAGATTCGAATCTGTGCATCAGCAAGAAGCATGAAGGCACGCAGCGATCCAGGCATCATGTGGGGATGGTGAAGCAACGCCCGCGAGTGACATGGCGCAGCCCGGCTCAGCGACCTGACCAGCATGGGAACGTCGCAACTCGCCCAACCCTAAGCTGGGCGCAGATCTTCAGCTGCCTGCTGTTGTCGCTCAGCGGAGCGTGTGGCAACCCCGACAGTTGCCCGCTCACTCGTCGCGTCGACGTCCGCGACAACTACTTCGGCCAAGAAGTCGACGATCCTTTCAGGTGGATGGAGCAAGTCCAGTTCGCGAAGGAACTGAACCGCTGGCTGGTTGCCCAGGGACACCATGCTGAGTCGTGGCTGGGGCAAGACCCCGCGATTCGGACTCGCATTCGATCTCGGGTTGAGGAGCTTCTCGGAGAGACCTCGTGGGGAGTGCCTTTTCGTCGAGGGGACCAGTGGTTTTTCGCAAGACACGCCCCGTCGAGAGACCAGGAATACCCCGTGCTCTGCCGCTCAAGCAAGCCATTCGGGCTAGGCCACGTCGCGCTTGACCCGTCAGAGCTTTCCTCCGAGCGCAACGCCTACATCGCCGGACTGTCAGTCTCGCCAAGGGGTAACTTTGCCGCATACACCCTACAATCTTCGACCAGCAGGCCGGGCTCCTGGAATATCACAAGCCTAGACGCAAACTCACCAATGGAACGCATTCACAACGCACGTATTGGTGATGGCTGGTGGATGCCCGACGAAAGCGGCTTGTTCTACGAGACTGCTACGACTTCCCGTGAAGGGCACGAAATGCGACTACTGTGCTTCCACGAATTGGGAGCCAGCCAAGATCAAGACGCTGTCGTACACCAAACGGACGGATCTGACTCTCGCTACACGCTTCACGTACTACCAGACGGCTCATTTGCGTTCCTGATAATAAGGAACCCCGAACACAAATGCGCCGTCGTGATCCTTGACCTTCGCAACCCGATATCTCGACGCCGGCTAACAGTCGACGGTGACTACAAATTCTCCTACAGCTATGTAGGATCATCCGGAAGAAGCGCGCTACTTCTCACCGACCGAGGAGGCCAGCGAGGCCGAATCGTACGCGTCGATATTGGGCAACCAGGAACGCAGCACTGGCACGAAGTTGTAGGCGAACAGAGTTTTCGCATGCAGTGGGCGCTAGCGTGCGGCCCCGAGATCATTGTGGCGCGAGCCCACGGCCAGCTGCGTCGACTACATCGATTCAGCGCTCAAGGCACCGATCTCGGGCTCATGGCGTTGCCTCCAGGCCTATCTGTGGACGGAACGGCCTCCCTGAGTGAAGAAGACGCGTCAGTCTACTTCGCGCTAAGCAGCCCAGTGCAGCGACCTTCAATCTGGCGCTTCGACACCTATAGTGGAAAACTAACCGTCGGAAGGTCATCAGGTACCGCAGAAGTCGGGACCGTATCGACGAGCAGTATTGCGTATACAACGAAGGACGACCTCCAACTTCCTGCAATAACATTCGAACTCAAAGGCCATCACTCAACCCCGCGAAATGTCCTCTTAGAAGGGTACGGGGCGTACGGCCAAGAAACCATCCAACGCTTCGATCCCGTTAATCGAATTTGGATCGAATGGGGAGGCATATGCGTCTTCCCCATCGTTAGAGGCGACGGCGGACGAGGAACCAACTTGCATGCCGCAGGCCTCCGTGAGAGAAAGACGAATTCCATTGAAGACTTCCTGTCCTGCGCAGAGTTCGTGAACCACCACGGACCAACGGCCGGCGGGAACATCATAGCGCGAGGATTCAGCGCCGGGGGCCTATTGGTTTCGGCTGCGATGAACCGGAGACCCAGCTTGTTCTGCGCAGTAGTCACGGAATCGGGGCTCTACGACATGCTGCGCTATCACCTGAGCCACGCAGGCAGGGTGCAAGAATCGGAATTCGGCTCGATAGACAAAGAGCCCGAGTTCCAGACCCTACGGAGTTACTCTCCGCTCCACAACGTGGCGGCGCGGGACGCGACCGGTCCACCGGTTCTGGTCAGCGCCGGCCTCCAGGACAGAGTGACACCTGCGTGGCACGCATGCAAGTACGTCGCGACATTGCAGCGCGAGTGGCCTCGCACGCCGGTATTGCTACGCACCGTGGATTCCGGGCACCGCTCACGCCCATGGAGCCAACGCGTCTCACTGGCCACGGACGTCCTCACATTCGCCTACCGGTCAATGCAAGCCCACGGCTCCGGCGCAATTGGGTGGTAGCCTCTCGCACGCGCGCTCCTAACCGAGTCACCCCGATTGGAACGGTTGCTTGATGCCCTGATCATCGAAAACCCGCCGGTGACAGGCATCTGCGGACCACTGAAGAGCTTGGGGTCAACGACCGAAGCCCGGAGGCTTTTGGCCCGCCATGCCTCGAGAGCAGGAGATTCCCGGTTCGAATCCGGGCGGCCCGATCGCTTGACACCTTGCCGGTTGCCCCAACCTGAGCCGCCCGTGCGCCGCGAGGTGCCATCCGATGTGATGGGTCGACCCGCGCCTGTTCGAGGCACTCGACCTCCAGCAATCGACTGCAGCAGCCAGGTGTGGTCCGCGCAGCTCACCGCGCCCGAGTATCGCGAGCGGAGCGAGCGCCGCGAGTTCCTCTTCGGGCCGAACGCGCAGCGCATCTCGGGGAGTCAAAGCCGCTCCCGCATCCCCCCACGACATCACCGGTCACCGTTCCGTCCACCATGAAGGTATGAGAACGATCGCACTTGCTGTCTTCCTCGCTGGCTCGCTGTTGGCTCAAGAACCTGTCGAGCCGCAACCCGAGACTCGCGAGATCGCTCGGATCGGCGTACGGTTCGAGGTTCCGACCGGCGATGCGGCGCTGCGCCCGGGGCTTCGAGTCGTCAACGTCGACGCGGGCTCGCCGGCGCAGGCCGCTGGATTGAATGCGACCGACGTGTTGATTCGCATCAACGCGGCAGTCATCGGCTCGGTCGACGGCGTCGAGGAGCGTATTCGCGAACTCGCGCCAGGCGATCGCATCGCCATTGCGTGGTTTCGACGGCAGCAGGGGGCCTGGACGGAGCGCTCGGGCCACGTAACGATCCCGCGGCCGAAACCCGATGTAGCGGTGCGCGAGACGATCGGTCTCGAGTTCGCCGTGGTCGAGTCGAAGATCAGACGCCGTATGATCCGCACCGACTCGCCGTACGGGTTCAAGATCTCGAAGGTCGTGGACGGGTCCGTCGCGAGCCAACTCGGCTTGAAGCGCGGCAACTTGCTCATGGAGTGGGACGGCAAGCCGGTCCGCGAAGTTGCGGAACTCGCGAAGTGGATTCGTGCTCGCAAGCCCGGCGACGTCGTCAAGATCCGCGTCTCCCGCAGGAAACGGGGCGTCAGCATTCTGTCCAGAAAGCCATGGGAATCCGTCGTACTCGATTGGAAGGTCCCGGCCGCCGACGGACGTTGATCGACTGATGCGCCCCGACGCTGCGGACAGTCGACGTAAACCGCCGCGCTGAGTCGCAGCGCGATCGGCGCGACCTCGGCATCGCGCAATACGCTTCGAACGCGAGTGGCAACGCGCCCGGAGTCGCGATCGACGCCCCCTTCGTCAAGGCCGAGCATCGCGACGATTCGCTTCTTGCGCTACTCAACCAAAGAGACTCCTGTGGATTGGAGCGACGCTCAAGAGCACTCGGAATCCTCATCGCAGTGGGAATCGGCGTCTTCAGAACCAGTCAATTCGCCCCTTCTCTCCGGTCACCTTCTCCAGCTCTATGAGAATCTCTCGGGCAACCTTCTCTGCGTCTTGCATTCTGAAGCGACCCTCGAACGAGAGGTGAATTCCCGGCTCCTCTGGCATGACACCCACTTCCATCTCGCCGACAGCCATGCGGTACCAGCCCCATCCGTCGATCCGCCGAGAGTCGAAGGACTTGGGATGAAAGACAGGAAAGTGGTTTACGGACAGCGAAAGCCACAACCCATCGTGACTCACCAAGATGCAGTCGGCTTCGCTTTGGAAATCCATCACGCTTCAACAAAGGAAATGTCGCAGCCTACCCGACCAAGCAAGGAAGCAGCATTTCGTCTCCGCACGAACTCGCGGTCCGACGCGCACTCCACGCTACCGCCCTTCCCCCAGCCGCTGCTGCAGCTCCCGATACTCGGCCAGCCCCTCGAGCACCTCGAACTCTTCCCGATCCAGCCGCTCCAGGTCCCCCGCGTCGGCCGCGCGCAGCAAGCTGGCGACCGCCCGCCCGGCGTAGTCCTGCATCAGCGACCGACGCGCCTCGTCGTCCAACGTGGCGTCGCGCTCGGCGAGCAGTGAGCAGCGGATGAAGAGAACGGCCACGTCGTCTGCCCGCTCCTCGACGCGAGACACCTCCATGCGCGCCGCCTGCGCCGCGAGACCCCGATGGTCGCCGATTCGCAGCAACGCTGCGCACACACGCTGACGCGCCTCGGCGAGCTTCTGCGCGAACAGTTTGCGACCTGGCGCGAGCGCCAGCGCCTTCTCGTAGGCCAAGACCGACTCCGCGCAACAAGCCGCGTGCTCGTCGCCATCGAGCCCGAAGCTCGCGTTCTTCAGCAGCCTACCGAGGTCGTAGTGGTACTGCGCGATCTCGGGATAGTCTCGGATCAACGACCTCGCGATCGAAATGGCGCGATTCGCGCACCGCTTCGCTGACTCTGGATCATCGTCCTCCGTAAAGGTTCCGAGTACGTCGAAAGCTGTCGCGAGCTTGTATCGCGCCTGCCGTGACGTCCAAAGCTCGGGTCGAGACTCGATCAAGGCGATGGCTTCCTGAATCGCCGGACGCCCCGCGTCCCTGTCACCGAGCGACAAGCAGGCGGACGCGATGTTCAGCAGCGCCGTCGCCTCGATCGTGTGCGCGTCCGCGTGGTGAGCGTCGATCGCCTTCGCGCTGCGTGCGGCTTCGAGCATCACGCGAGACGCCTCGATCGCCGCCCTCCAGTCGCCTGACTCGGCCATCCACGAGCCTCGGATCGAGAAAGCCTCGGCTTTGTGACGCAGCACGGCGGCGTTGGGCCCGATCTCCTCGATCGCACGATCCAAGGTCGCGACCGCATCCACGAAGCGCGCGTTGGCCTCCTCCGGTTTCCCGCGTTCGTGGAGCTGCGACGCGAGCCGAGACAGAGCCGTCGCGAGGGTGACGGCTGTCGCCTCCGTGAATCGCGTCGACTCGAACACGAGCCGAGCTTCGTGTACGCCGTCGATGAGATGCCGCTCCGCTTCGCCGAACCGACCCAGCTCCCACTGTGCGTCGGCAAGTTCGCACAGGGCGCGCGAGACGAACAGACGGACCTTCGCGTTCGACTGCCGTCGCTCGAGCAACTCGCGGTAGAAACGCAACGCGCGCTCGAGCACACGGACCCGAACCATCACCGTTCCTGGTACGTCGACCAGATCCTTCGCCGCCACGCGCTGCACCATGTCGTCGACGACAGTGTGCGCGAATTCGAAGTCCGCGTCGGAACGACGTGCGTTCTCCTCTGCGACACTCCGCTCGAACAGCGCCACCGCGAGTCCGATCGCCAACGCAAGGACGGCAGCGGCCCCCATCGCCGTGAGGACGCGATTCCGCCGGATCCACTTGCGCGCCTCCGCGAACGGACCAACTTCGTAGGCCGCGACCACGCGCAACTCGAGAAACGCGCGGAGGTCATCCGCCAAATCCGCCATCGACGCGTACCGCGCCTCCGGATCCCGAGCCATCGCCTTGCCGCAGATCGCAACGAGCTCGGGAGGGCACCGGTCCGCGACCCGGGATTCCATCGCTGGAGGTGGTCCGCTGACGACGTCCTCGAGCACCTGCTGCGACGATGAGCCGGAGTACGGCGCGTCGCCGCAAACCACGTGATAGATCATCGCTCCGACAGCGTAGACATCAGTGCGGGGACCGATCGTGTCCCGTTCGCCCCGCGCCTGTTCGGGCGCCATGTACGCCGGCGTTCCGAGCACGTCCCCCGCGAGCGTCCGATCCGGCGCAGGGTCGATCGATTCCCATCCACGCGCTTCGTCTCTCCGCGCGTCCACGACTCGTGCAAGTCCCCAATCGAGAACGAAGGTCTCGCCAAACGATCCGACCATCACATTCGCAGGCTTCAGGTCGCGATGCACGACACCTTCCGAATGCGCGTACGCCACCGCCTCGCATACTCGGAGCACGACACCCAATAGGCGCGTTCGCGGCCATTCGTCAGGCTCGACGACGCCTCGCTCGATGAGGGACTGCAAGCTCTCACCCTGAATCCGCGCCATCGTGAAGAACGGCCGTCCGCTCTCATCGATGCCGATGTCGTGAACTGGAACGATGCCGGGGTGCGACAACCGGCCCGCGATCCACGCCTCCTCGAAGAAGCGCCGCACGCTGCGGGATCCTGTTTGCGGCACCGGCGGTGTCGCCGAGTTCGCCGAGGCGCCCAAAACCTTCATCGCGAGATTCCGACGCAGGTGTCGATCCCACACATCGAGCACCACGCCCATCCCGCCACGGCCGATCTCGCGGCCGCCGCGGTAGCGGTGCCCGGATCGCGGCTCCCAGAAGCCACCGCGCGGGACGCGAGCGTGAGGACTCCCGCAATGCGAAGTCGAGTCGAGCATCGAATACTCGCGCGCGACGCACGACTCGTAGCCCGGAAACTCGGCCTGGTACTCCACCAACTCTCGCACCGCACCACGCTCACGGTCCGCGTTCCAGCGCTTCAAGAACGCGACCAGCACGGCTGCTTCCGTGGCTTCTTCTGGGGCCGCTCCCGTGTCTTCTTCCCCGAAGTCTGGATCCGTCTCCTCGATGGTCATGGCCTGCACGGCAAAGTGTACGTTTCCGTCCGAGCCGCGGGTCGGTCTACGTCCCGAAGATTCCGTGGTCCCACGAACTCCCCGACGACCACCGCCGTTCCCGAGCAACTCCACCGCTTCCCCCTCACCTCCGCAATTGCAATCCAACCCGCACTCGCATCCGTCACTAACGACATGGTGTCCGCGCCGCGAATATTAAGGTTTCGCGCCGCGGCCTCGCGCTCCCGCACGACGCGACGACGATGCATACCATCTCCACGTCCGGCGCGTCCTCGTCCAACGAGTTGAGTCCGCCCTCGGGTGGCGAAGGGGATCACACCGTTGGAGCGCGTGGGATCTTGAAAGGAGAGTTGCCATGTACGTGGTCTTCCGTTCGCAACGAGCGCCGAGAGCGCTCCTCTGCGCCTCGCTGCTCGCGCTGTTCGCTTTCGAGACTTCGGCACAAGCCCGGTGGGGCGTGCACCCGAGTGTTGGGCCGGTCATGCCGCCCGACCCGAGCTACATCCACGGCCAGTCGCCGCGGTTCAATCCTCCCGATGGTGCTTGGAACTACGGCGAGGGGTTCATCCGCACACCGCGCCCGGGGCTGACGCTGCCGGCTGGCGCGCCCGCCGACACCGGCGGATACCTCAGCTTCGACGATGGTCAGGACGTCGTGTTGGACGACGTGCAGGCGCAAGGTGGTTGGCGCATCGTGCAGTACACGGATCCCGTCAGCGGGACGGTGACAGACCTGCTGCAGTTTCGGGGCTTTCTCGCGCCCCACGAGTTCGCGACGCCGGCCGACGGGTTCGAGGCGGAGTCGGCGTTCGAGGTGTTGATGCCGGCGACGATGTCCGGCGACCGCACGGTCCTGCTGCTCGCGACCTACGCGACGATGGCGAGGGCGCCCGGCGTGATCGATACGGAGTATCCCGGGCACCCGGCCAACCGCTTCGCCGACCCGAACAACGCCGGTTTCCCCGGCGCGTTCGCGGACTCGGGCACCGGGCTGTTCCTCGACATCCGTCGCCCCACGGACCTCGACCGCATCGCCGCGATGTCCGGGTCCCCGGAAGCGGACGGGATCGACATCGTGACGGCGTTCGCGATGCCGTCGGTCAACGGCGGTCACCTGACGATCACCGCGCAGCGCATGTTGCAGATCGAACGCGCGATCCAGCTCATGCTCGACCCCGCGTATCAGGGCCCTCTGGCCCCGCCGACCACCGTCTCCGGGACGGTGCCGCTACCGGTCTGCGCCATGGGCGGCTCGAACGGGGGTCACGTCGTGCAATTCCTCGCGACGCACTTCCCCGACCGTGTGCACGGCGCGTACTCGAACCAGTTCTCGGCGACCATGCGACACACGTCGGGATTCCAGGAGGTCTCGACGTACGTCACCACGCTGCAGGGCTTCAGTCACACGACCGAAGTCCACGGCGTCGCCTACAACCTGCCGTACTCGGCGCCCTACTCGATGCTCGGCTTCTCGAACGTCTGGGCAACCGGCCCGACGCTGCAACTCTGGTCCGCGGGCCTCGTCAAGCGGCCGTTGTTCTTGCACGGCGCCGACGAAGACACCGTGTGGCTCGGCGGTCACGAGCTGTTCCCGCTGCTGACCGGTGGGAATTGGAAGCCCGTCGGCTTCGCCGGAGGCACATGGCATCGTCCGGGTCGGGTGTTCTGGTCGATGATCGACAAGGGCACGCACCAGCCGCGTGGAGTCTTCACCCTGCCCGACGAGTTGCTCGCGCCCGCGGGCGGCGGCGGTGACGGAGGCGGTCACCCGCTCGCCGGTCCGATCACCGAGCCGGTCATGGCCGTGCTGCCGTTCCTCGACGAGGTCGCGCACTCGTTCGACTGCGATCCGCCCGCGACCACGCCGCGCCCGACGGAGGAGGAGGTCATGTGCAAGCTGTTTCCGTGGTTCGACTACGACCCGGATCGCGCCAGCGACCCGCGACTCGACCCGTTCGATCACGCGCTCGCACGCAAGTCGACGCACGAGCGGCGCGAGCACCTGTGTGCGCCACCACCGTTGCTGACGGAAGACCCGACGTTCCGGCGCGGACAGCGCGCGATCGGTACGGGGCTCGGCATCGGGGAAGCCCTCGCAGTCGACGACACGGGCGGTGTCTGGGTCGGTAGCGCCGACGGTGTCGTGACGCGCCTGGTCCGCAATGGCGCCACCGATCCGACGCTGCACGCCGATGCGCTGGTCGTGGACAAGCGCTGCCGCTACTCGGCTGACGACGATCCCGTCGACGGGCCGTTCTCGCTGGGGTACGGCGTCTACGGCTTGGCCGTCGGACACGGTCACCTCGCGATCGCGACGCATCGCCGCCTCTTCGTCTACGACCTCGAAGGCAATCCTGACCTCGCCGGGTGCACGTTCTGTGCCGATCTGTCGTGGAACGAACAGCGTCCGAGCGAGCTGCAACTGGTGGACGACCTCTTCGGCGACGGCGGTGTCCAGCTCATGTATCTGAGCTACCTCGGCGAGTTGGTCGTGCGGGACCTCGCCCCGGACCTGCCGCGGCGAGCGTGGCTTTCCGATCCGGGCGCGTCGGACTTCGAAGTCGGCACCGGCCATCCGGTCGACGGCTTCAGTCGACCCATCTATCTCGCGACGCGTGGCCACCTCCTGCAGGTGCTGCTCGACGGCGCGAATCCAGCGACGTTCCCGACCGAAGTTCGGGTGCGCGCGGCGTCCGCGCTCGTCGGCGCGATCACCGACCTCGAGTGGGGTGAGCAAGCGGGGCAACCCGCGATCACCGCGCTGTTCGGCCGCAACAACGTGCCGTCCAACGGCATCGCCCAGTTCGACCCCGACGACCTGTCCATCTTGACGATGTGGGACCTACCGCCCGAGTTCCCGCTCGGCGGCGCCCCGCAGATCGACGTCACGTGGCCGCGGCGCCTCGCGTGCCTCGAAGCCAACGAGGTCGTCGCGCTCGGCCACGCCGAGTTGTTCTACGCTCCCGACCCTTCGGACGTCGTCGCCTACGCGCTGCAGCCGGGCAACCACGCGAACGTCATCAACCTGCCGTCGATCTACTTCGCGGTCGGATTGACTTCCGGGGACGTCGGCCAGGACGGCGAGATCGACGTCGTGGTCGCCACCGAGAGCGGTCAGGTCGTCTACATCCCGCGCAGCCTGTTCATCAGCGGGCAAGTCGCGGTCATGGCGCAGTTCGTGCTCGGGAACGAGTGGTTCTTCAACGGCATCCCGCCGGCCCCCGAACGCTGGTCGACCGGGTCGGTCGCCGCGACCTGGGGCATGACCTGGGGTCCGAGCAACACCGCGCCGGGTGAGCAGTGGCTGCAAGTCGTCGACCAGTGCGCCCGCCGGTGGGAGATCGATCCCGGGACGGCTCTCGGTGAGTCGGGCCACGGCGTGCCGCGGTTCCGAAACATGGTGCGCGACTCGTTGCTCGGCATCTTCCCGGTGCCGGCGACCAAGCCGTTCCGTGACCTGTTGTTCGTCGACCGCAATCCGGCGTCGATCCTGACCTTCCCCGACTACACGAGGGACGTCGGCCCGAGCTGGCTACCGGGCCAGTACTTCCAGCAGGGCACGCGGCCGCACGTCGCGGTCGCGACTCCGGACAACCCGGTGTTCTTGCCGTTCGCGATCCCGGTGCCCCCCAACGCCGACATCACCGGTGAGCCGTTCGTCAGCTACTCGGATCGCGAGACCTACCAGCTCTTCGAGAACGGCTACATGCCGATCGCGTGGGGCGGAGACATGGTCGAGTTCCCCGACGACCCCGGGCGCCTCGAGGCGTACTTCTGGCAGGGTTCGACCGACATCATCGCGCCCGACCTGGCGGCGGCGAGCACCGTACAAGGGGTGACGTTCCCCGGCAGTGCCGGTGGCCTGCCGGAGCTCTACTCGTCGTCGACCAAGCTCGGCTCGTTCGCACCGCAGCAGACGTTCTTGCGCAACCCCACGGCGGTCGCGAACCCGCACTCCACGCAATCGCTCCGGCTCGGTGTCTGGGACGGCCAGGTCAAGGCCGTGGTCGGCACCGCAGGAGGCGGCGTGCTCGTGCTCGATCCGGACGCGGCACCGGGCTCCGCGGACGCGGTGCACGAAGCGCCGACGGAGGTCGGCGACCACGGCTTCGGCGGCATGGCGCTGTGCGTCGAACCCGTCGTCGACGGTTCCGACGAGCCGACGATCTTCTTCGGCACGGTCTACGGTCACGGCCGCAAGCGCCTGTTCGCGTCCGGAGGACACGACATCGTCAGCTCACTCCACGTGTACTCGTACGAACCAGGACCTGACGCCGTGCCGCAGAAGGTCCAGACGATCAACCTGCGCGGCTGGTGGCCGAGTCGGCCGAAAGCGTTCGGCGTCTGCGGGTTGAAGGCCGTGGACCTCTGCGACGACGCGCATCCGGACGGCGTCTCGAAGGAGCTCGTCGTCACGACGCTCGACGGCGATCTCATGGTGTTCGCGTTGCGCCAGTCCCACTTCGGCAGCGGAGTGCGCATCAGCGGACTCTTGCATCACAGCGTCCACGACGGTGCACTCGGCGCGAACAACGCGATTCTGGTCGACGAAACCGCCGACCCCAGGGTGCTGTTCGTCGGCGGCAGCTGCGGCATGCATCGATTCACGGTGACTGGAGACGGCTCATGCTGCTGGTGGGACTGATCTTGTTCGCAGGCTGCTGCTCGACCGCGGTCGGGCAGCAGACGTGGCTCGTCGACTGGTACGGCAACGGCGACTTCACGGACATGCCGCCCGCGGTAGCCGCGGCGTCGCCCGGCGACACGATCGTCGTCGCCAACTCCGACCTCAACCTCTACACGCCGACCCTGATCGACAAGGGAATCACCCTGCGGCAGTCGTACAACTACTTCACCGTTTTCGACGTGCAGGTCGCGAACCTCCCCGCGGGTCAGCGCTTCGCGTTGGTCGGCTGGGGCGGTGTGTTCAACCTGAACTTCACGAACTGTGCGGGACAGGTCGTGCTCGACCGCGTCGACATGTTCCGCGCGTTCGACGGCACGCGCCGCTCCTGCATGGCGACGAACTGTGATCACATCACGGTCAACGCGTCGGGGCTGCTGGACGTCTTCACCAGCGGCAGCCGCGCCGTGTTCAGTCGTTCGGGGATGTTCGGATACCGATCTCTCGACGGGACGATCGCGAGCCCGGGTCTCACCACTATCGACAGCGACGTGTCGATCGCCGACTGCTTCGTCCAGGGTGAGTCGCACCTGGCGCAGACGACGACGCCGGCACCCGTGGCGGGGATCGAGATGCAGGGCGGATCCCTGGTCGTCACGGGTCGCGGCGGGTTCGCCTACGTGCAGGGCGGCTCCGCGTGCTGCGACGTCAGCGTCGACCCGGCTGTGGTCGTGCACGCCCCGGCAATCCGTTCCGATGGAGGCAGCTGTCAAATCGATCCGGATGTCGCGCTCGCGCCGGTGTCCGGCGCGCCGACCGTCGGGACCTCGGTGTTCGACTTCGAGGAGATCGGCTTCCTGCGGCAGGTCACGCTGCCGTACCCGGCCGCGGGTGCACTCGAAACCGATCTCTACGCCGTGCCCGGAGTCCCGGCGATCGTGTGCGCGAGTGCACCAGTCGCCCCACTGCCGACCCCGTTCGGTGAGCTGTGGGTCGACCCGCTGCAGCTCATCGTCGTCGCGAGCGGCACGACGGACGCGACGGGGCGCCTGTATCACGTGTTCGGAGGACTCAACGCGTCGATCCCTGTCGACCTCGCGTTCGCGTGGCAGGGGGTGTACCTGGCGAACGGCATGATCGAGCTCACGCTGCCGTCGACGACCGTGATGTGGACGCACTGATGGGTGCGTGAGTGACGCTCCCGGCCACGGCCGGGAGCTTGCTTCACAGCAGAGACCTCGCGGCACTCGCGGCAGTCATCTTCCCCGGGCCTCAGTGGCACCCCGGAAGACATACGTTGCCCACTCGTCGTCTTCGGTCAGGAACGCCTTGTCTCGACCGGGGCTGATCACGCGGATTCGGGAGCTTTGGAACTCGAAACGCAGCTCACTGCCGTACTCGTCGGTCTTGATCCAGAGAGCGTTGTCCTCATCAAGCCCCACTGCGTGTGCCGCTACCACTCTCATCAGCGCCTTCTCCAGGTGATGGAGCGGAAGTACGCGAGTATCCGAAAGGGACAGCCGAAGTGCGCGCGAGGAGTAGTGAACGTAGTTGACTCGCGGAAAGACCTGGACTTCATCGGATTCACCCATTCCTGGTGGTTCGTCCGGCCCGAGTTGGCGACCTTCGCTAGACCTCACCCCGGCAGTCTGCGAGCCCGCATCTGCATCGCGCGAACAGGGGAACGAGCGCACGTTCGAATCGGTGCATCCAGCAAGAAGCATGAAGGCGTACAGCGATCCTGGTAGGCGTGTGGCGCTCGGCAACGGCCAGCCATCAGCCCGCCCCCCGACCTCCACCCTCGCTCTCACTGCACCGTCACCACCACCGCATCCGTAAACGCCACCTGACCCCACCCGAACCCCACGGCCTGTAGCGACACCGACAAGCCGACGGACGCGCCCATCGGCACCGTGAGCGGCATCACCACGAACGCCTCCGGACACGCCAAGCACGGTGACCACTCCGTCAGCACGCCCGCCGCGACCGGCACGATCGGGCCGTCGAGCACGAGGTGATTCGCGACGCCGGGGATCGAGATACAGCTCGTCGCACTCGGCGACACGAACAGCCCGAACGCGGAGTTCTGATCCCCGGACACCGCGATCTCGACCGACTCTCCCGGCGCAACCGTCGCAACCGATGGCGTGCAGTCCGCGAAGAAGCTGCCGACCGCGATGCCCGAGTCGCCGACCCAGAAGAGCGACGGGCCGGAGATCTGGGCGGTGGCCGCGGGCGCGAGGATGGTGGCCAGAGAGAACACAGCGAGGAGAGGTAGGCGCATCACGCCGCATCATACCGCCGGCTCGGCGGGGATGGGCGACGCGGGGGCCTCCGAGCCGCCATTCTCTTGACGCGAGTTCGAACGATCGAATACCACCCCCGCATGCGAACCGTCGCCTTCTGTCTCGCCGCGCTGCTCGTTCTCGGCTGCGCGTCGTCCCGCCCCGACGGCGATCGCGATGCCGCGCCGCTCACTCTCGACCGCCTCCTCTCGGGACCGTCCCTGACCGGCACCTCCCCCTCCTCCCCCACCTGGTCCCCCGACAGTCGCCATCTCGCGTTCCGCTGGAAGGACCCCGCAGGTTCGCGACGCGAGATCTGGCTCGTGGACGCGGACGGCTCGAACCTTCGCCGGTTGACGAGCGAATCGGAAGGGCGCACGAGCGTCCGCGAGTTCGCATGGATGCCCGACGGTTCCTCGCTCCTCTACACCCGCGCCCGCGCGCTGTGGCGCATCGACCTGTCCGGCAAATCGGAGAAGCTCACGACGTTCGCACGCAGCCCCGGGGACCTCGCCGTGTCGCCCGACGGTCGCTACGTGTCGACTCTTCTCGACGGCGACCTGTGGCTCTACGTCCTCGACGACCGCGAGCACACGAAGCTCACCGACGTCGCCGTCCCGTCGATCTCGAACCTCCCCGTCGGTCGCTACCGCCGTCGCGACGTCGAGATCGGTTCCTACATCTGGGGCGGCCCGACATACGCGTGGGCCCCCGACAGTCGCCGCATCGCGGTGCACCACGTCGATCGGCGCAACGTGCGCAAGGTGCCGTTCCCGAACTACCTCGCGGACGAGACCGACCCGAACTTCGTCCGGCGGAGCTACCCCGGCGATCCCAACGAAGCGCGCACCGTCGCGATCCTCGACGTCGCGACGCAGCAGCTGGACGTGCTCGAGCTTCCCGATCCGACCGGCACGCGGGTCGTCGACTTCTCGTGGTCGAAGGACGGCGCGCTGCTGATCGATCGTGAGTCGGACACCGCCGTCGATCGGTGGCTGCACGTGCGCGACCCTGACGGCGAACTGCGTGAGGTCTGGCACGACCACCGCGAGACTCGGGTCTACACGACCTCGGGTTCCGCGTGGCACGCGGACGGCGCGCACGTGCTCGTGCTCGCCGACATCGCCGAGCGATACGGACTCTTCGCTCTGGACCTCGATCGCGCAGAACTTCGACTCGCCTCCGACGCCGCGTTCGATACGACCGGAGGGCCTGTCGTCACGGGCGACGGCGCGATCTTCTACACCACGAATGAGCCGAACCCGTACGAGAACCACGTGTGCCGCACGTCTCTCGACGGCAATCCGCACCGCATCACCAGACGTCCGGGCACGATGCGTCCCTACCCGTCGCCCGACGGCATGCGCGTCGCGCTGCTGCACACCGACGACACGAATCCGACCGAGCTCTACCTGACCGACGCAGCGGGCCGAGGCGAAGAGCAACGCATCACGCACTCGCCACCGCCGGAGTTCGAACGGCAGCGGTGGGCCGTCGCGCGCTACGTGACGTTCCCGAGCCTCACCGACGACGCGACGCTGCACGCTCGGATCCTCGAGCCGCGCGACCTCGATCCCGATCGCAGATATCCGGTGCTCTTCGGACCCGTCTACTCCAACACCGTGCGCAAGCGATGGCGCGGCTTCTACTCCACCTTCCAGCAGCTGCTCGTGCAACAGGGATACATCGTCGTGCAGGTCGACGTGCGCGGCAGCACCGGGTACGGCCGCGAGTTCCGCGAGCAGTTCCTGGCCGACTTCGCGGGCCGGGATCTCGACGACCTCGAGAGCGCCGTGGCCTACATCGAGTCGCTGCCGCACGTCGACCCTGATCGCATCGGCATCTGGGGCAGCAGCTACGGCGGCACGCTGACGACGTACGCTCTCCTGAAGAAGCCCGGCCTCTTCGACGCGGGCGTCGCGTGCGCGGCGGCAGTCGATCCGCACTTCTTCGGCGGTGACGACGTCGCGATCGTGCGGCAGCCCGACACGCATCCCGCGGCGTTCCTGCGCGGCGCCGCGCAGTTCGCGAAGAACCTCGAGGACCCGCTGCTGTTCATCCACGGGATGCAGGACCAGGTCGTGCCGTTCAAGACCGTCGTCGCGCTCGCCGAGGCGCTGATGCGCGAGGGCAAGGACTTCGACTTCGCGTTCGCGCCGACGGCGACGCACGGCTGGACGAGCCGGCCGCACTACGCGCGCTACCTGCTCGGGAAGCTGCTGGCGCACTTCGAGCGGCACCTGGGCCCTGACAGCGTGCGCTGAGCGCGCGTGCTGGACCCCGGCGATTCTCCTGACTCGCCGAATTCGAACAGGAAGCGTCAAGCGCCGTGCCAATCTTCTTGGATGAGCAGCCCGACGGTGAGCAGCGATCAAGTCCACGACCTGCGTCAAACGCTCGCCAAGCTGCACAGCGCGCTCACCAAGTCGCATCCGAACCTCGCGAAGGTGGATCCCCAGCTGTCGCTCGACGAGAACGTCGAGCAGAGCGGGGTCGAAGAGCAGCTGGTCATCGCGTATCTGCGCGGCCTCCGCGCGATCCGGATCCTCGACGGCTGATTCGCGGAACGTCCCCGCAAGATCACGCGACCCGCTCGTCGCCCCGCGCCATACGCCGCTTCGTGCCGCGCCGCGCGACCATCGTGCGCGCCGGCGCGTTCTTCAGTGCGAACGCCGCACACCACCCGCTGAATGCCGTCCACGCGCCTCCGACGTAGAGGAACGCGACCAGCGAGATCTGCGCGACGACGTGCATCTCCGGCATGCCGAACACGAGGCCGGTCCAGAGCACGTCGACGGTCGCGACGAGGGCGAAGCCGAACGACCAGTGCGGGCCGCGGCGGACCGAGGCAGCCGCGACGGCCATGACCGCCGCGCACGAGACGAAGCCGACGGCGCCGAAGGCGAGGGCCATCGTGTCGAAGCCCTCGCTGACGCCCGGCAGGACCACGCACGCGAGGGCCTTCACCGCGAGGGCGACGATCGCCCAGTGGCTCGCGACGCGGACGCGTTCGATCAGACGGTCGATTCTTCGTTGTCCCATGGCTCTCTCGGATCACTGGCAGGAATGCGTTCACCCGCAGAGGGACACGCGCGCCGGAACCGAAGCGGGAGTTCCGGAGAAACCCATCACGCCCTGGAAACTGGCGAGCTGGCGACCGAAATGATCGCACCGATGCCCGATCCCCTACTCGCCCTCCCCGGCCTCGGTGCCGACGCCCGGCTCTTCACCCCTCAGCAGCGACGCTTCTCGCACCTGCGGGTGCCCGCCTGGCCGACACCCGAACGCCAGGACGACGTGCGGACGTTCGCTGGGCGGCTGCTGGATCGGCTGGTCGCGGAAGACCTGTGGCGACCCGAGACCACGCTGCTCGGGTTCTCGTTCGGTGGTCAGGTCGCGCTGTCGATGACGCGTCTCGCGATCGAGCAGGTGCGGCCGCAGCCGCGCGCGATCGTGCTCGTCTCGGCGCCGCGCACCGACGTGGCGATCACGAAGGCGTTCCGCACCCAGGTCGCTCTGTCCCGATTCGTCCCGAGCGCGGTGATGCGTTTCGGCGCGCGCCGCGTCGTCGGCCCGCGCTTCGCGCGCGCGTGCGGGCTGGACGCGGCGCAGACCCCTGAGCTCCTCGCGATGGCCGAGGGCCTCGACGTCGCCGAGTTTCGCGCCCTGTCGCGCATCGCGTCGCGGTGGTCATTCTCGGCGGACGATGAAGCGCGGATCCGGGATGTCGGCGTCCGCATCGCGCACGCGCACTCGAAGCTCGATCCTGTGATACCGGCGCCGCCTGTCGACACACCGGACGTGGACTGGATCGAAGCGCGCGCCCACCTCCTGACGTGGACCCACGCCGATCTCGTCGGCGACCTCGTCGCGCGCGCATTGCTCGTCGAAGCCTGAAGCGACTGGACGCGATCCGCCGTGGCGTCGATGCTCACGGTATGACGCTGCGCCGTTCTCTCTCCCTGGCCTGTTTTGTCGCGGTCTCCGCCTCCATCCACGCACAGAAGCTCCGCGCCGACCGCGTCTACCCTGCCTTCGACTTCGGGCCGACCGGCATCCGGTTGACGATCGAGAAGGACAACGTCGTCACGGTTGCCGGCATCGCGGACGAGTCCCCCGCCTCCAAGGGGGACATCCGAATCGGCGACGTGCTGCTCGAGGCCCAGCGCCGCGCGCTCGACGTCGCCGATCCGCGCGTGCCCCTCGGTCTTGCGATCGGTGACGCCGAAGCGTCCTCGGGTCGGCTCCGCCTCGCGCGATCCCGGAACGGCCGCGAGAAGTCCGTGACGATCACGATCCCGAAGCTCGGCGCGTACTCCGACACCTGGCCACGCGACTGCGCGAAGTCGCGCCGCATCATCGCGCAGACTATCGCGTTCCTCGTCGCGGCCCAGAACGACAAGGGCGCGTATCGACTCGGCTCGAAGCGCGCCGTCCGCGACAACGTGCCCGGCTGCCTTGCGTCGCTGTTCTTGCTGTCGACCGGCGACGACGCGCTCCTGCCCCACGTCGAACGGCACGCGCTCCCGCTTGCGAAACGCGCGGAGTCGCGCCGCAACGCGGGCGGCCACGTCAACTGGCAGCTCGGCTACCAGGGCATCCTGCTCGCCGAATACCACCTCCGCACCGGCGACAAGCGCGTGCTGGCCGGACTGCAGGAGCTCTGCGACTGGACGATCGACAACCAGGCTGCCGGCGGTTGGGGCCACGGCGAGAACGTCGGCGCCGGCTACACGCAGAGCGGACTGATGAATCATGCGGGCATTCCGGTGCTCGTCGCGCTGACGCTCGCGCAGGAGTGCGGGCTCCGCGTCGACCGCGCCGCGTATGCACGCGCCGTAAAGCTGATGTACCGCATGGCGGGCCACGGCTGCATCGCGTACGGCGACCATCGCAGCGAGCTCGGCTGGTCGACGACGAACGGACGCAACTCGATGGTCGCGTGCGCGTTCTCGCTGCTCTCGGATCACGACCAGTACCGCCACGCCGCCGAGCACCTCGGGTCGCTCGTCGCGGACTCGTACTATCAACCCGAGTTCGGCCACACCGGCGGCGGGTTCAACGTGATGTGGCGCGGCCTCGGCTCGGTGCACGCGCCGAAGTCCAGGCGAAAGAACTACCGCCGGCAGATGGACGAGCTGCGCTGGTACTTCGACCTGTGCCGCAGGGGCGATGGCGCGTTCTCCATGCCGGCGACGCCGCCCGACAACAAGCGCTACACCGGCATCGAGTGGGGAACCGGCGCGGTCGCGCTCAACTACACGGCGCCGCTGCACACGCTGCGCATCACCGGCGCGCCGCGAACGCAGCACGGCAAGCGCGTCGCGAAGCCCGACTTCGAATGGGGTACGGTTTCGGACCTCGCGTTCTTTTCCGTCGAGCACGCCGACGGGTTCGGCGAGGAGACCGCAACACCGCACGAGGTGTACGACCTGCTGATCGGCAAGCGCAAGAAGGAGGCGACCGTCGCGTTCGCGGCACAGCACCTCCACCACTACAGTCCGATGGTGCGCACGTGGGCGGCGCGCAGTCTCGAGGCGCGCAACGACGCGGACGCGCATGCGGCCCTCGTCGCGGCCTCGAAGCACGCCGATCCACGCGTGCGCCGCGCCGCGTTCGACGCGATCTCGGGCTACGACAACTGGCGCCGTCCGCCGCGCTCGAAAGCCTCGGCCGACCAGGTGTCCCGCGACTACCTCCCCGCGATCGCGAAGACGCTCGGCGACGAGGCCTCCGCCTGGTGGGAGCTCGACGGTGCACTGTTCGCGCTCGGTCGCGCGCGCCCCGACGACATCCGCAAGCACATGGCCAAGATCCGCGCGTTCGGCGAGCACGAGGATTGGTATCTGCGCGACGGCGCGTTCTGGGCGCTCGTCGGCGTCCGCAGCTCGATGACAACGCAGGAGTTCGACCTTCTCGCGCAGTTCTACCGCGGCTCGCGCCACGTCTTCGAACGCTCGTCCTACGACGCCGGGTTCCGCCAGCTCCTGCGCAAGGACAAGGTCGCCTACGAACGCACGCGCATGCGCAAAGCCGTCGAGACCCTCGGCACGATGATGCACGAGCCAGCGGTCATGCTCGGCTACGGCACCGGCGGCATCCACGAAGCCGCGCACCGCACGATGATGATCCTGAAGCACTTCGACCCCGACGCGTACACGCTGATGGTCGACGACTTCGTGAAGTATCTCGACGCGTGGGAGCCGTACTACCAACACAGCGTGTGGCTGATCACGGGGAGCAAATGGCAACCCGGCATCCTCGCGGTGCTCGAGGGACTCGGCACGAAGGGGCAGCCGATCGTGCGCAGCCTGAAGTCCGTCCTCGCGCGCTATGCGACGTTCGACGCGAAGCGGATCGGCAATGCAGGCGCCGACCTCGAGGATGCGATACGCGACGCAGTCGACTCGTTCGAGAATCGGTTCGGCCGAGTTCGTGACAGGAGCCCCCGTTAGACGGGCCACTGGCGTCCCGTGCGGCACCTCTCGCTTCTGGCACTCGGCATCCTCATCGCGGCGATCGCGGTGTGGCTCGCGCTGCGCGAGGGCGACGATGCGGCGCCGCCGGCGCCGATCGCTCGGGACCCGGGGGCAGTCGCCGACTCCGCGCCAGGAGAACAAGCCGCCACCTCCGAACCGACGACACCGCATGATCGCGAGCCGCAGGATCGTGACGACGTGCCCGCGCCCCCGCTCGAGATTTCGCTCGAGCCCGACGCCGTGCCCGGCACCGACGGACTCCGCCGCCCGCAGTCGCTGCGCGTCGGCATCCTCGCCATCCGCGAGGAGTTCACGCTGCTCGGCAATCGCGGCGTGCACGCGCGCGTGCGGATTCTGGGCGGTGACGTCGGCCGCGGGTACTGGCGCCAGACCAACCGCGAGATCTGGCTTCCACCGAAGGTGCTCGAGAATCGCGAGCAACCCGAAGCCGGGCAGGTCCGCGACGTCGTCATCGCGCAGCGCAAGCACGTGCGCATGGTGGGACTGATCGGCCCGGTCGTCGCGACCGGATGGCGCGATGCGGTCGAATGCGCGTGGCCGGCGGGTCGCGAGTTCGTCGGGAGTTTCCGCAACCGCGTCGTCCGAGTGCGCGTCGTCGAAGTCACGCCTGGACCGGAACTGATGGATCGCCCCACCGAGCGCATCCGCGTCGAGCTTCTCCAAGTCGAGTACGGAGAAGGCGAGGTCGGGGACGAACTCGTGCTCACCGCGGGCGCAGAGCCCTCGACGACTCAGGGTCTCGAGCGCGGCACGATGGCGCCGGGCCAAGAATGGTGGCTCGCGCTGGGCACGCCACTGCTCTGGACCTCGATCCTCGCGAAGGAACGCGCAACGCGATAGCCGCGATCCGCGGAAAGGCACGGGTCGGCCAGGAATCTCGCCCGATCCTGCTGAGATCCGACCCTATCGCCATGTATGACCAAGTCGGACATTCCGACCCCCTGGGCGCCAGAAGACGGCGAAATCTGGCGCAACCTGTCGAACGGACGAGAATACGTCCACTGGCAAGGGCGCTGGGTCCCGATGGACCAGGCCGTCCTCGCGACGGACCCCGAACTCCGCCTGCTCGCGCAGCGCATTCGAGATCGCCTGCCGAGCGACGATTCCTGAAGCATGAGCCGGTCCTGCGCTATCGTTCGTCGATGCGTTCGCTCCCCGTCTTCCTAGTCCTCGCCATGGGCTACACGGCATGTGCCAGCGAGTCCTCGGCACACCCCCGCAACGTCCCCGCCGGCTGGTCGATCCGCCTGGACGAGGCCGAGGCGAATCCCGACGCGGTCCGCCTGGAGCAGAAGGCGACCGGCCTGCTCGCGAAGACCGGCCCGAACGCGATCCTCTGGAACGCAGAACACGAGGCGAAGGGCGCGTTCACTCTGTCCGCGCACGTCGACCACATCACGACCAAGGAACACCCCCATGGCGCAGGCCTCTTCTTCGGTGGCACCGATCTGAGCGCGGACACCCAAGCCTACGCGTACATCCTCGTGCGCAGCGACCGACACTTCTTGATCAAGACCCGCGACGGCAGCGAAACCGAGATCGTCGTGCCCTGGACGCAGCACGACGCGATCCACGGCACCGAGAAGATCGGCGAGTCTTCGAATTACATCGAAGTGCGCGTCGGCGACGCCGAAATCGCGTTCGCGATCAACGGGACGGAGGTGCACCGGGAGAAGCGTGAGCAGCTACCGACCGACGGGACGTACGGCCTGCGCGTCGTCCACGACCTCGTCGTGATGTTCCGCGACCTGAAGTGTCAGCTGAACTAGTGGGGCGTCGCCGATGTTCGCCACACATGTCGCTGCCCCTACGGTCCGCCCGCTGCGTTGCTACTCCTCAACTTGTCCACTGACAAGCCATGTCGTCGCAGCGCCTTGCGAGCGAACCCCAGGAACACCGACATACGCGACGCACTTCAGCGACACCACTAGCGGACGCCCGCGCTCTGGATCAGCTGGAGCGCGAACTGCGGCTGAGTGTTCGCCTGCGCGAGGATCGCGACGGTGGCCTGCTGCAGGATCTGATCCTTCGCGAGCTCGGCGGTCTCTCGTGCGATGTCGACGTCGCGGATTCGGCTCTCGGCAGCGCTCAGGTTTTCGATCTGGTTGCCGAGGTTGCTGATCGAGTAGTCCAGGCGATTCTGCATCGCGCCGAGGCGGCCGCGCAGGCTCGACACGGAGTCGAGCGCGGTGTCGAGCGCATCCATCGCTGCCGACGCGTCAAGGGCGGAGTCGATGTCGAGGCCGTCGAGCCCGAGGCTCGTCGACAAGACCGGCGACAGCGCGAGACTCAGCCCGCCGCCGCCGAACTCGATCGCGAAGTTGACCGTCGACGCGGAGCCGTCGAGTAACCGGATGCCGTTGAACTCGGTGCCGGCGGCGATCCGGTCGATCTCGTCGACGAGCGTCTGGAACTCCTCGTCGAGCGTCGCGCGATCGGCCGCAGACACCGTCCCGTTGGCCGACTGGACCGAAAGCTCGCGCAGTCGCTGCAGGATGTTGCCGACCTCGTTGAGCGCGCCCTCCGCGGTCTGGACGAGTGACACCCCGTCGAGCGCGTTGCGGCGCCCCGCTTCGAGAGAACGGATCTGCGACCGCAGCCGCTCGGACATCGCGAGTCCCGCGGGGTCGTCGGCCGCCGAGTTTATGCGCAGACCCGTCGCGAGTCGCCGGAAGCGCTGCCCGATCCGCTCGGTGACAGCGGCGAGATTGCGCTGGGCGATCAGGCTCGCGACGTTCGTGTTGATGCGCAGACCCACGGGTGATTCTTCGACGCTCCGGATCCCGACTTGAGCGACTTGTCGGCGGATTGGGCACGAGTGTCGCAAAACGGAACGCGTACGCTGCCCCCATGCTGAAGTGTCTGGTCGCGCTGGTCCGGGTCGGAACGTTGTCGGCAGTGGTTGGCTTCGAAAGTCCCGGCGACCACGGCGTGCCTGAGGTTTGGCCGGCTTTGCCGGAAACACCAAGCGACAAAGCAACCAAGAGGCAGACCGACGACGTCTAACACATGCACGACCACCGGCAAACCTACGACTTCGACATTTCGAGAGTGCGGAGTCGCCGGCCAAGCGAACAACGCGCTCGGCAGCGATCGAGCAGCCCATTCGAACTACTCGTGATGCGTTCGGTCGGCCAAGAGCATCGGACGCTCAATGTGCCTCTCCGCCATAGCGATAGACCGAAGCGCCCCGACCGCCGATAGTCGCTCGACCGACCAAGACCGTTCGCCTGCTTCTTGGTCGCTTGGTCGCTTGGTGTTTCCGGCGAAGCCGGCCAAGTCGTCGGCACGCCCTTTGTCGCGGAGCTGCTGATTTCGCCCACTGCCGACAACCTCACCTCCGAACCCGCACCACCCCATCCTTCAACAGCCGCTCGTTGAAGTTCATCAGCAAACCAAGCGGTGCATTCGTGAGCTTCAAGTAAGTAAACAGCTGGGCATGATCCCGAAGCGTGAGACGCTCCACGGCTTTCACCTCGACAACCAGACAGTCATCCACGAACAAGTCGACGCGGAGACGAGTTGTAAGCACGCGACCGCGAAACTCTATCGGGACGCGGAGCTGACGACGTAGCGCGATACGTCGATCCGAGAGAACGGAAACCAGCGCCTCTTCGTACACGGACTCGAGCAATCCGGGTCCGAGCTCGCGGTGAACCAGGATTCCCGCGTCGACGACTTCGCGTGCGGCGCGGTCTGACGGGCTGCTTGGGTCGAAACGGTTGGACGTCGTATTCATGGCTCCGGGGACATGTGGCCCGGAGATGGTTGGTGGGAACGTTGTCGGCAGTGGTTGGCTTCGAAAGTCCCGGCGACAACGGCGTGCCAACGACTTAGCCGGCTTCGCCGGAAACTCCAAGCAGCCAAGCAACCAAGAGGCAGACCGGCGACGTCCAACACTTGCACAACCACCGGTAAACCGACGACTTCGACATTTGGAGAGCGCGGAGTCGCCGGCGGGGCGAACAACGCACTCGGCCGATCCACGCCATCGAACAACCCATTCGAACTGCCGTGATGCGTTCGGTCGGCCGAGAGGGTCGGATGCGCAAAGCGCCTCTCCGCCATAGCGATAGACCGAAGCGCCCCGACCGCCGATGGTCGCTCGACCGACCAAGACCGTTCGCCTGCTTCTTGGTCGCTTGGTCGCTTGGTCGCTTGGTCGCTTGGTCGCTTGGTCGCTTGGTCGCTTGGTCGCTTGGTGTTTCCGGCGAAGCCGGCCAAATCGTCGGCACGCCCTTTGTCGCGGAGCTGCTGATTTCGCCCACCGCCCACCAATTTCCGAGTACACAAAATCGCGCGCCGCCCGCTCTCGCGGACGCCGCGCCTTCTCCGAGCCACCCGAGCCTACAGAACCTCGAGCGTCATCGGCGTGCTGAAGTGGAACTGCACGCCGTCGAACGTCACCGCCTGCAGGGTCAGGTCGAGGGCCGCCGCGCCGGCCGGCACTGCGAGCGTCTGGACACCGAAGCCTGCCGCGCCGATCGGGACCGGGCCGACCGGGATCTGGAACTGGATGATCTCGGGGAAGCACGGGTTGGCCCACGGGGCGAGGATCGGGTGCACGTAGCACGCGGTGTCGAAGCGGAAGTGCGCGAGGAGCAGGGCCGCGCCCGGCATCGCGCCGCCGATCTGGATGTCGAACGCGCCACCCGGGGCCTGTTGCGGCGTGCTCGTCTCGAGCACGAAGTTGCAGACGCTCCAAGCCTTGCGGCACTCGAGGCCGTTCAGGCTGCCGGCGTTCGGGAACGCGGTGCGCAGGCCCACGCGGCCGCCGGTGGTCGGCGAGGCGTTGTTGGCGAGCGGGATGCCGTTGAGCTGCATGATGCTGCCCGTCGTGCCGGCACCGTTCGGGCGCGTCGAGAGCACGGCACCGCCCGTAAGGTTCTCGCCGCAGAACATCAGGTGGTTCCACTGGCCCCACTGGTTCGCCCACGTGCCGCCGATCACGTGCAAGCCGTCGGTGTCGCCAATGCCGGCAGGCGCCATGTTGCTGCGGTCGCGGACGTTCGAGTTCGAGACGTAGTTGTCGACCTGCACCTCGTGCGCGACGAGCAGTCCGCTGGCGGCGGCGACCGTGACGGGCTCACCGTAGGCCAGCAGCGGGATCGCGAGGATCGCGCCGTCCTCGGCCACGACCGTACCGGCGTTCGTCGTATCGATGGTGTGGGCCTCTTCGAGCGACAGATAGAGGATGAGCTGATCGCGATCGAGCGCGACGGCGTCGACGTTGATCTCGTCCGCGTTCGGGATCCCGAACGCCGACTTGATCTGCTCCTCGCGGATCAGGAAGGAGAACTGGCCGTCCGCGACGATGCGCGCGACGTCTCCGTCCGTGAACACGGTCGGCGTGCCGCTCGCGTTGACGCAGTCGTCGATGTCGTGCTTCGGCGAGAAGAACAGGCCGCGCAGGTCGGACCCACCGATCACACCCGCACCGGGACCACCCTGACCACCATCGGGATCGTCGGGGTTGCCACCGTTGCCGTGCGCGTCGGTCGCACCGGCGGCATCCGGATCCCAGACCAGCGCGTCGATCGCGCCGCTGAGGACCGCTTCCCAGATCTGCGAGTCCCCGTCCTCGTCACCGGCGAGAGTCAGGAACGCGTTGTGCGGCGCAAACTTCTCCGCGCAGGGCGGGACGAGGCTCGGGACGACCGACATCACGTCCTGCGGCTCGATCTCTTCGAGGGCGGCCGGCTTCGGGCACGCCGTGAGCTCGTTCGAGGCGGTCGTGAAGATGAGCGCGTCCGGCTGCTGGGCGGCCAGGGACGCGGCGACGAGGGAGGCGAACAACGGGGTCGTGAGTGCACGCATTGGAAGGGCTCCGGTTGGAAGTGAGTCGCGGGGTTGTCCCGCTGACCCTCCCAAGCGAAGCCTGACTCGGCGGGACCTAGAAAAACTCGACAAAGCGCATCCGGGGGTAAACTGGCCCCATGCCCCTCCTCGCCCCCCACGACGCGCGGTGACCGATCCGACCCGCGGCATGACCCAGCTCCAAGAGGCGCTGGCCGTGTTCTGCGCCTGGGAAACCCGGACGCCACGGGAAGCTCCCGAGGAGCTCCTCGCGCGTCACGAGCCCCTGCGCGAGCTGCTGGAGCCCATGCTGGCGGAGGAAGAGCCGGAATCCGACGAAACAAGCGACGAGATCGGCCGCGAACTCGGACCCTACCGACTCGTGCGTGAGCTCGGCCGGGGCGGCATGGGCGTCGTCTACGAGGCGACGGAGCCGGGCCTCGGGCGCTCCGTCGCCCTGAAGGTGCTCTCGGCGCACCTGACCCTGAGCCCGACCGCGATCGCCCGTTTCCAGCGCGAGGCGAACCTCGCGGCCAATCTCGAGCACCCGGGCATCGTCGACGTGTTCGGCGTCGGCCAGACCGGCGGCCATCACTGGTTCGCGATGGAGCTCCTGCGGGGCACCGCGCTCGACGTGCTCCTCCGCGGGCTCGGCGGGGCTACGGACGGGAACACGCTGCGCGAACTCGCGCAGCGCGACGGCGACTCGGTGTCGGAGAGCGGCGCGTCAGAGGACCGCCTCGTGTTCTCCGGCAAGCGCACGCAGGTGATGGCGCGGATCGGCCTGCAGCTCGCGGAAGCGCTCGCGTTCGCCCACGCGCACGGCGTGCTGCACCGCGACGTCAAGCCGGCGAACGCGATCCTGCTGCCGACGGGTCGCGTCGTGCTCACGGACTTCGGCCTCGCGCGGCAGGGCGACGCCCCCGGCATGACCCAGACCGGCCTCTTCGCCGGCACGCCGAACTACGCCTCACCCGAACAGTCCACCGGCAACTGGGACGACGTCGGCCCACCGTCGGACGTGTTCTCCCTCGGGGCGACGCTCTACGAGCTGCTGTCGGGCCGTCGCGCGTTCGACGGCGACGACGTCCTACACCAGATTCGCCACGACGATCCGGACGACCTCGTGCGCATCTGCGCCGACGTGCCCGCCGACCTCGCTGCGATCGTGCACAAGGCGCTCGAGAAGGATCCACTCCGGCGCTACGCGAGCGCCGCCGAGTTCGCCGCCGACCTGCGGGCTTGGCTCGAGTTGCGTCCGGTTTCCGCGCGGCGCGCGACGACGATGATGCGGATCGGCCGCTGGGCGCGCCGCGAGCCGTTCCGCGCGGCGCTCGTCGGCCTGCTCGCGATCGCGATCCCCGGCTTCGCGGGCCTCGGTGGATACGTATGGGCGAGCTCCGACCTCGTCAGCGCCGGCGAAGCCGCGCTCGCCGAGCAGCGACTCGACGCGTCGCTGAACCGAGCCTACGGAGATCTCGCCGCCACACGACTCGGACCCGCGATGCGCGCATTCGAACGCATCGCCGAGGAGCACGACGCACATCCGGAGGCACTCGCCGGCCAGATGCTCGTGCTCGGACAGCTGCAGACCGGAGCCCCGCTGTCGGTGTGGCTCGAGGCACACCATGACGTCGTCGACGGCTCCATCGCACTCCGCAAGCTCGCGGACACGATGACCCGCGGTCACGACCCTCAGGTGCAGTGGGTGCGCTCGCGCGACGGCTGGCAAACGAGCGACTACGCGATCGCCGGCTACTACTGCCTCGAACGAGGACGCTCCAGCACGGAGATCGAGTGGATCGAACGCGCGGCCCGTCTATTCCAACAGGCCGCCCTGGCCGACGATCGACTGCACTACCACTGCGCCTGGGCGCGCGCCGCGGTCGAGGCCAGTGACGACGACGCGGCCGCGGCTGCGCTGGAGGGATTGCGCCGTCTGTTCCCGGACGAACTCCCGGCGCTGATCGCGATCGCGGACATCGCGCGCGAAATCGATCCGGAGCTCGCGAAAGAGTCCGTGGTGCGCGCCGAGAAGCTCGCGCCGAACGACCCGGACGTCGCGGCGCACGCCGCGTCCTTTGCAGCCCGCGCGGGAGACACGGAGGATGCGATCACCCGCTACGAGCGCGTGCTTAACGAGCACCCGCGGCACGTGCCGGCGTTGGTGGGCCGCGCGCGCCTCGCCCAGCAGGCCGAGGACGACGCACGCGCGGTCGAACTGCTCCTGCGTGCGGCCGAGGGCGACGCCTTCGACGTGCAGCGCTGGCTCGATGGCCGTGTACCGAAGCAGCCAAATCCGTCGTTCTCGCCGTATGCCCGCCAGGGTCACACCGACTACATCGTCGACCTCGCACTCGGGCTCGCCGACGCCGGTCGCCACGACGAAGCGCGCCTCGTGCTGACGCGGTCCCGCGGTATAGACGACCGCTTCCGCTCGACGCGCGTCGCGGTCGCGAAGATGCTGTTCCAGGCCAATCGCCTCGATCAGGCCCACGCGCAGATCGCCCCGGTCGTCGACGAGGACACCGACGACATCACGGCGTGGATCGTCGCGGCGCAGATCGCGACGGGACGCGGCGAAGACGAAGAGGCACTGCGCTGCGCGCGGCGTGCCTGCCAGCTCGATCCCGCGCACGCGGCCGCGCGGCTCGCGCTCGCGGTCGTGTACTACAACCGGCAGGATTTCGAAGCCTGCGAAGCGACCGCGATTGAAGCCGTGCGGCTCGCGCCGATCAGCGAGCGCGCGTCTCGACTCGTCCGCGATCTCGCGGTGTGGAAGGAAGATCCCGCCTACCTTCTCCGCGAGGCCGAGCGCTTCGCCGAGTGCCTGTTCCGCGCGGGACGCCCCACCCAGGCGGCCATTGCCCTTCGCGAGTATCTCGTGATGCCACCCGAAGAAGTGCTCCCTGGCGCCGCCGAACACAAAGCGCGGATCGAGGCCTCGATCGCCCGCTACGAAGAAGCCACATCGCGATGACTCCGCCCGTCGATCTGACAACCGCGATGCTGACGCGCTGGCATGCCGGCGACCAGGAAGCTCTTCACGAGCTGATCGACCGGGACGCGTCCTGGGTGCACCAGCAGGTCCGGCGAAGGCTCGGCAACGAGCTGCGGCAGAAGCTCGACAGCGTCGACGTCGTGCAGGATGCGATGCTCGAAGTCCTGCGCTACGCGCCGCGCTTCGTCGCACCGGACCAGCCGCGATTCCGCGCGCTCATGGTCAAAGTCGTCGAGAACATCCTTCGCGACCGCCACGCGTTCTTTCACGCGCGCCGACGGTCGATGAGCCGAGACGCCGGCGCCGAAGGGGCGCTCGCGATCGCGGCAGACAGCGCAGATTCCCCGTCGCGGGAAGCCGCGAGCAACGAGGAGACGCAGTGGATGCGCCTCGGCCTCGAGCTACTCGATCCGGACGACCGGCGCGCCGTCGTGCTGCGGCAGTGGGACGAGCTCGGGTTCGCCGAGATCGGTGAGCGGATGGGCTTAACTGAGAACGGCGCGCGGATGAAGTTCCAGCGCGCCGTCGCCAAGCTCGCCCGCAAGGTCAGCGCCCTGCGGACCGGCAGTTGGCTCGAGGACGAGACCTCGAGCTGATTCCGCTCGTCAGAGCTGGAACGAGAAGGTGTCGGTCAGGAAGTCCGCGCCCGTGCCGGCGAAGCCCGCCGCCGCGTAGAAGACGTTCAGGCCGACGGCCGGGCCGCCACCCGCGAAGATGTTCGGGAACTGCAGCGTGCTGCCAGAGCCACCGACGAGAACGGCTTCGAAGCCCGGACCACCGAACGGACCGATCGTCGGACCGAGGTTCCAGAGACGACCGTCCGGCGTGGGCAGCGGACCGGTGCCGGCCGAGAGGCCGATGATCGCGATACCGTTGTTGCCGAAGCCCGAGAAGTCGAAGCCGAGCACGGTGCTGGCCGGGTTGTAGATGTCGTCCCAGCCGATCGGCGTCACGGTCGCCGCGCGGAAGCCACCGACGTAGACGTCGTTGGCGCCACCGTCGTCCGACAAGTACGCGACGATCGCGTTGTCGTAGAGGTCGTTCCAGACGACTTCGGCGAAGTCGACATCGCCGGTGTTGTCTGAGATCTGCGTGTCGCCGAACCACGTCGCGCCACCGTCTTGCGTCATGCTCGCGTTCGCGGTGTTCGGGAAGTTGCCACTCGTCCAGGCGACAACGTCGCAGCCGTCGCCGGCTTCGACGATGCGCGGGAAGCCGCCACCCGTGGTCGAGAGCTGCGTCTCGTTGTAGGTGAGGCCTCCGTCGTTCGACGACGCCGCGTAGATCTCGTCGCCGCCAGTGCGGTTGTCTTCCCAGACGACGATGACCGTGCCGATCGAGCTCACGCCGACGACACGGTTGTCGGTGTCGTCGACGCCGGCGGCGTAGTTGCCGACCGTGACGTCGCCGTTGAAGGTCAGGCCGCCGTCGAGCGAGACGTTCGCACGAGACGCTTCCGGAGCTCCATCCGGGACTTCCTCGTCCCAAGCAACCGCGACGATACCATTGGTCGCATCGACGACCGGGACGCCATCCGCGTCACCACCGGCCGTCGACATCACGGTGTCGGCCGCGAGCCAGGTCGCGCCACCATCGTTGGTCTGCTGGTAGTAGACCGTGTCGATGCCCGAACGGTTGTCGGCCCAGACGACGTGGACCGTGCCACCGTCGACCGCCATGTCGGACAGGTCGATGTCGAACGCACCCGGAGCGACGCCCTGCGGCACGAAGACCGGCGCGTTGAAGGTCGCGCCGTTGTCCGTCGAAGTCACGAGGTAGAGCTCCTCGTTCGACGAGGTGTTCGGGTCGACTTCGAGGAGGATGTAGACGTTGTTGCCCTCGGCCGCGTGGCGCCAGCTGCGCACGGCGCCGACACCGACCGCAAACGTCGGGTCGATGCGGACTTCGCCGTTGAAGGTCGCGCCACCGTCGTTCGATGCGTTGAAGAACACGTCGTCGAACGTGGCGCCTGCACGCTCGTCCTTCCAGGTCACGTAGACGTTGTTGCCGGCGATCTGGATGTCGCCTTCCTGCATGTCCTTACGGGTCGTGCCAGCGTCGCCATCGATGATCTGGGACGCGCCCCAGTTGATGCCTTGGCCGTCGGAGAATCGAATCGTGACGTCGTTGTTCACGCCTTCGACCCACCCGGCGATGGTCACGTCGCCCGCGGTGGCGAGCACCGGATCGAAGTCGACGCTACCGGCGGCGCCGTCGACGGTCTGCGGTGCGCGCGCATTCTGTGCGGAGAGGCCGGCGCCGAGGCACGCGACGGCTACGAGAGCGGAGGGGAAAGAGGGTTGCACTGTGGGTTGTCTCCTGGTGGATGTCGTACAGCGCGTGAGTATATGCACGCGGGTGCCAACTCAATGCACGCTGTTATCAAGCCTGTATGAACGCGCACACGGTGCCGCGTATACCACTTCCCCGAGAACGGCTCGCAACACTCAGGACCCAACGACGATCCGCGCGCGATCACTGAGCGCCACGCCGAGGGCAAACGGCGCGCCGGGACCGGGCACGATCGCGTACGAGTCGAGGTAGATCGTGCACCCCGGCATGCCGAGTGCATCGAGCCGAGGCGCGGGTTACCCGTGGCCCCCGCCCCAGGCACCGGCGAAGACCACGAGCGCCAGGGCAACCACGGAGAACGCGTAGCGCATGTCGGAGAGCGTGGGAAGGAGAGCGAGAGAGCGCCCGAACTGTAGTCGTTCCATCGGCGCGGATGAGCACGTACGCTCGCCGCGATGTCAGGCAGGACGATCGAACTCGCACCCCGCGAAAGCTACGAATTCTGCGCGGCCGTGACCGGGCACGGTTGGTTCGACCTGCCGCCGTTCGAATGGAACGCCGAAGAACGCACGCTCGCGTTCGCGTTCGAGATCGAAGATGCGGTGATCGAGGTGCACGCGACGCCGTCGAAGGACGGCGGCGTGCGCGCGCGCATCGCGACCGACGCGACGTGGACCCGCGCGTTCGGTGACCGTGCGCGCCGCGCGATCCGCCGCGCGCTTCGACTCGATGACGACCTGCGGGACTTCTGGCGTATGTGCCGCAGCGAACCGGATCTGAGCGCGGTTCCCGCGAAGCGGGCCGGTCACCTGCTGCGCGGGCCATCGCTGTTCGAGGATCTCCTGAAGCTGCTGTTCACGACGAACTGCTCGTGGGCCGCCACGCGCTCGATGACGTCGAACCTCGTAAAGGCACTCGGAACACGCGGACCGAACGGAGTGCGCGCCTTCCCGACGCCGGAGCGATGCGCACGCAAGCGCGAAGCGTTTTGGCGCGACTCCGTGCGCGTCGGCTACCGCGCCCCCCACTGCATCGCGATCTCGAAGGGCTTCGCCGACGGCTCGCTCGGCGACGATCACTTCGATCCCGATTTGCCGACCGACGAACTGCGCGAGCGTCTGCTCGCGCTGCCGGGGTTCGGACCATACGCCGTCGGGCAAGCGCTGCGCCTCCTCGGTCACTACCAAGATCTCGCGCTCGACAGCTGGTGCCGCGCGACGATGAAGGATCGCCTCGGTCGGAGCCGTCCACCGAGCGATCGTTGGTTCGAACGGCGATACGCGAAATTCGGCGACTGGCGCGGCCTCGCTCTGTGGATGGACCTGACGCGCGGCTGGCGCGGCGAGATCTAGACAGAGAGGAGACCGCGCCACCCATTCTGTCTAGGCCTTTACGGAAAGCGCGCCGAGCCGAAACGACTCGACGCGCTCGCGGTGGCGGGAACAGGGCAAACCCTACGTTGCCCTCATCTCGCTCCTTACGGCGGGTTCGTGACGACCATCGCCGTGCCTTGCGAGACGTTCTGGCACGGGTTCGGGTTGCCGAGCTCGACGCAGATCACCTGCCAGCACCAGCCAGGCGCGCTCTGCGAAATTTGCGCGAGGTCGACGGCCGGACGGAGGTCCGGCATCGGGAACGCGAAGTTGAACGTGCCGCCGGGCACGAGAGCGCCGTCGAACAGGAACAGCTGGAGCAGCGTGTTCGGGCACGAAGCAGGCGGAGCCGCCCAACCACCGAAGCACGGATCGGAGAGATTCCAGCTCGGCAAGGCGGCGTTGCAGGTGCCCCAGATCACGAACGCGGCGTTCGCGGTGCCGTCGCACGGCGTCGAGAGCGAGAGTGTCAGGTTGCCCGCAACGACGGGACCGTTCGCGGTGATCGGCTGTGGGGGCAGGCCATTGTCGCGGCAGCCCGTGCCGGGGAAACCGGCCATCTGCGCCGTACCAACGGACGCGACGGTCAGAGCGGCAAGTAGAAAGGAAGCTAAGCGCATGTTGTTATCCCCTCGGTGTTCATCCGAGTTGAGACAGGGGTTCTTTCTTGTGTTTGCGAATGACGAGGTTCCTCGCGGCGCGAGGTGAAGCCGGCGGTTCGCACGAACCGTAGCCAGGAGACGACTGCTTCCGAACCGTCGACGAGGATCGACGGACCACACCTTCGCGCGGGTGTTTGAATCGCGCAGGAGTCGTTGCGATTCGCATGGTGTCGGGCAAGGGGGGGGCTTTGCATGTGCAAGGCGTTAGCGCGAGAAGCACAGGTGCAATGTGGATGTTAGACATCGCCCGGAAGATCGACAACCGGGGGAACCCGGGTGGATCTCCGGGTCAGATGCGGTCCGGCGTCTACTGAGACCTTCCCGTGACGCCGCGGCGCGGCCCCGCGAGACGCCCGACGTCGCCGGGCATCGCGAACCGCGAACAGATCAGGGAGTGATCTGGACGAGCAGGCCCTGCGAGACGCCGCGACACGGATTGGCCACACCCAGTTCGACGCAGATGAACTGGTAGCAGAACGGAGTCGCGAGCGTGAACGCGACGAGTTCCGGGATGCCCGGGATCGGGAACGCCCACGCCACAGAACCACTGCCGTCCGTCAGCGTGCCGTCGAGCAAGAACAAGCTCGAGCCAATCACGTTGCCGCACGTCGCGGGCGTCGAAGCCCAGCTGCCGAAGCAGCTGTCGCCGAGATTCCAGTCCACGAGCGGCGACGCGCCGCACGACCCCCACAGGAAGAACGCGGCGGTCGACGACGCTTGGCACTGATGACTCAGTGCGAACGTGAGGTTGCCGACTTGAGGTTGACCGACGGGGACGATCGGAGCACCGGCGGACGTTCCGTCGGCGCAGCCGGAGCCCGGAATCGCGGCCACTTGGGCGGCGACGCTCGGTGCGAAAGCGAGCAGGATTCCGAAGATTGCAGGGATGAGGCGCATGGGTCGAGCCTTGAGAGGGGGTCGAGAAGAGAAGCCTCCAAGGATACCCCGCTCCCGACCGACGCCGCGGAAGCACGGTCGCGCACGCTTCCGATCGTCTCGAACCCGGACTCACGAATCGAAACGACCCGCGCTGCCGTGCGTCACCGGCTGCACGAAGTCACTGGCTGCACCGGTTACTGCCCGCCGATCGTGCCTTCCCCCGGATTCGACAGCACGGCCCCGAAGGGGTTCGCGCCCGGATCGAACACGAGCACCTGCTGCGCGATCGTGCCACCGACGAAGTTCGTCGCGTTCGGAATCGGCAGATCCCAGGTCGGATCCCCGACGACCGGATCCTGAATCGGCAGCGCGATAAGCGGGTTGAGGAACAGGAAACAGAACGGCATCCCGAGGATGTCGAGGTGCAGCGCCGGGATCGAGTCGAACGCGAGCAAGCCGAAGATGCCCGTGTTGCTAGGCGGCACGAACAACACTTCGGTCGTGAACGCCTCGCCGACCAACGGTTGGTTGGCGCCTGCCAACAGAAGGGGCGCGAACCCGTTGGTGCCCGCGCAGCCGAATCCGAACGGAGACCACTGACCCGGCGCGACCGTGTTCTCGTCGGGCTCGAACTCGATCTCGAGAATGCTCTTGTAGGCCGAGAACTCGGTGCCGAGGGACTCGGCGGAAGTACGCGTCTTGACCCGAAGCGGCAACGCCGGTGTGAACGACACGGGGAACCGCACTTCTGCGGTCTCGCCGTCACTGCCGTTGAACTCGAACGTGTTGTCCGCGCCAATGTCGACGGCACACGAGAGCGAGCCCGAACCGTCGTTCTGCTCGATCCCGTTCCATCGCACGACGACGTCGCCGGAGTAGTCGCGGGTCACCTGCAAGATGAGCCAGGTGTCGTGGGATCCGGTCCGCGCGTAGCCATCCGTGTTGTCACCGAGCGGCTGCGACGTCGTCGTCTCCTCGACGCGGTAGACGACCGGATTCTGCTGCAGCGTGAAGCGGGTCACGGCAAAGCTCGGTCCTCCCGAGACCGCCGCGGACACGAGCGTGCCGTCCGGTAGGGGCGTCAGAGCCGCGAGCAACCCCGTCGCCGGAGGCTGCACCGGATCGGTGACGTCGAAGGCTTCGACCGTGATGTTGGTCAACGCCTGCGCCGAGCCTGTGATCGACTGCGCGATACCTGTCGCCGACAGGATCGTGAGGGCGCAGCAAGTCGTCAGAATGGATGGAAAGTGCGACATGGGCCTGCTCGGAAAAAAGAGCGAAAGAGAGCTTCGAACCAGAACCCGCATGATACCCGCTGTCGCGCGTGCACACATCCTTGAAGGCGGCGCCCATGGCACCGCGGATTCGGCTAGTCGCGTCCCTTGATGTCTACGTACACGGTGTGCTTCGCCTGCCCGGACACGAGGTCGAACTCGCCCACGACGACCTTCCTTTGCCGCGCCCGAGAGAAGGGACCGAACTGCAGCGCCGGCATCGCGAGCACGCGATAGTGCCCGGGCGGCAAACGGTGATTCAGCGTGAACTTGCCGTCCTTGCGCGCGACCGCCGTCGCCGCGCTGACCTGAACGCGACGATCACGACGGCCGACGACGAAGATCTGCACGCCCGGCGCGGTCTTGCCGTCGATGCGCACCTCACCGTCGATCTCGGTGCCGAGATGCAGCGTGACCGGATCGAGTTCGACGCGTTCACCGGCCGCGACGTCACGCGCGCGCAGCGTGGCTTCACAGTAGCCGTCGCACTTCATGCCGATCGCCGCGCGACCGGCGATCATGTTTTCGATGCGAAACTCGCCGCGTGCATCGGTGACCGCGTCGTAGCTGCGCCGCGTGATCGGAAAGAGCGTGATCGAGACCCGCACGCTCGCACCCTCGATCGGCTGACCTTCGACGTCGACGACGGAACCGCGCATGTGCACGAGTCGGGGGTCCCCGGTCTCGACCTGCTCGCGTCCAGCGTCGTCGTCGGGAGTGCTTCCGTCCGGCGTGTTGGCTTCCGCGGATTCATCGCCCCCGTCCGCCCGGACGGCGTCTGCGAGCTTTGGATCCACGGCCTTCGGTTCGTCGATCGATGCGCGATCGTCCAACGAGGAGTCCGCCGTCGCATCCCTGGGTGGCGGCCACGCGACGAAGACCGACAGCGCGACGAGCGCGAGCACGGCGACGACGACGAGTTTCCGCCCCGCGCCGGATTCTGCAGTTTGTCGGCTGGCCACAAGCGGCATTGTACGGTCGAGTAGCGCCGAATCGATGGAACCGAGCTGGCTAACCATTCTTCCGGCCGTCGTCGCGATCGTGATCGCGTTCGCGACGCGCCAGGTCATCGTCGCACTGTGCGCCGGAATCTTGACCGGCAGTATCGTGCTGTTCTTCGAAGGGCACGCGAGTCTGCCCCTCGCCGAGCGCCTGACGAAGTCGAACCCGCTCGACGCGTTCATCCTGCCCGCGGTCGGCTCCAGCGGCTTCGCGAAGATCCTGCTGATCTATCTGTGGTGCCTCGGCGGCCTGCTCGGCGTCTGGGCCAAGACCGGCGGCGCGCGCCACTTCGCGAAGACGATCGGCGAGCGCATGGCGAAGGGGCCACGTTCGAGTCTGCTGTTCAGCTGGCTCGTCGGCGTCATCTTCCATCAAGGCGGCACGGTCAGCACCGTGCTCGCCGGCACGACCGTGAAGCCCGTGACCGACAAGCACCGCGTCAGTCACGAGGAGCTGTCGTACGTCGTCGACTCGACGGCATCGCCCGTCGCAACCGTGATCCCGTTCAACGCGTGGCCGGCCGTCATCGGTGGATTCGCCGCGGGCACCGTGACGTTCTTGCCCGAAGGCGACATCGCGAAGGCCGGGTTGTTCTTCGTCGAGTCGATCCTCTTCAACTTCTACGGCATGCTCGCCTTGGTGTTCACGCTGCTGTTCTCGCTCGGCAAGTTGCCGATCAGCTTCCCGCGCATGCGGCAAGCGATCGAACGCTCACGCCGGAGCGGCGAACTCGACGCACCGGACGCGGAGCCGATGCTGCGCACCGACGTCGAGGAAACGCACGAACCCGGCTACTCGCCTTCGCTGCTCGACTTCTTCGTGCCGATCGGCACGCTGCTCGGCGTCGCGATCGTGCCGTTCACTCTCGCGCAGGCGGGCGTGATCGAAGACGGCGACTGGATCAACGAAGCGTTCGTGCTGTGCCTGCTTTCCTCGATGGTCACGGCCAAGGTGCGGGGCATGAGGCTCGCGGCGGTGCTCGACGGCTTCGTCGACGGGTGCTCCCGCATGACGATCGGCGCCATCGTCCTCGCGCTCGCCGTCACGCTCGGCGCCGTCGCCAAGGAGATCCACACCGCGCAGTGGATCACGAGCACGATCGCCGACAGCCTACACGCGGTCGTCCTTCCGGCCCTGTTGACCGCGCTATGCATGGGCATCGCGTTCGCGACGGGTTCGTCCTGGGGCACCTACGCGGTCGTCGTCCCCGTCGCGCTCCCCCTCGCCTGGGAGCTGTCCCCGGACCCGACCTACGTCTCGATCTGCTTCGGCGCCGTGATCGGCGGCGGCGTGTTCGGCGATCAGTGCTCGCCGATCTCGGACACGACGATTCTGTCGAGCATGTTCACGGGATGCGATCTGATGGACCACGTGCGGACGCAGCTGCCGCTGGCGATGAGCGCGGCTGGGCTCGGGGCGGTGCTTTCGACGATCTGCGCGGCATTCGTGTGAGCGACCGTTCGCGATCGGCGGGCGTTCTCCGTAATCTCCGGCCGCCCCTCGATCCCGGACCCACGCGATGAAGTCCCTCTCCCTCTCTCTCCCGCTCCTGTTCACGCTCGGCGGCTGCGGCGCCTCGACCCCGGACGACGGCTCCGCCCCGATGCTCGACGACGTCACCCACGGCACCGAAGAGGTGGTCGAGGAAGTTGCCGCGCTCGAGTCGTTCACGCAGAAGATCGCCGGCACGGACATCGAGTTCGACATGATCGCCGTGCCGGCCGGCACGTTCCGCATGGGCAGCCCAGATGCGGAGGACGGCCGCAACGACGACGAGGGGCCGCAGCGCGACGTGCAGCTGTCCGCGTTCTGGATCGGCAAGTGCGAAGTCACGTGGGACGAGTACGAGCAGTGGATGTTCAGCCTCGAACGCGAGCGGCGCGACGGGGACAAGGCGCCGCAGAACGAGGCCGACGTCGCGGCCGACGCGGTGTCTCGTCCGACGCCGCCGTACACCGACATGACGTTCGGCATGGGGCGCGACGGGTATCCTGCGATCTGCATGACGCAGAAGTCCGCGCGCACCTACTGCGAGTGGCTCAGCGCGAAGACCGGCAAGAAGTACCGTCTGCCGACGGAAGCCGAGTGGGAGTACGCGTGCCGGGCAGGCACGACGACGCGCTACTCGTTCGGAGATGACGCCGCGAAGCTAGGCGACTACGCGTGGTTCGGTGACAACAGCGACGACCAGTATCAGCCGATCGGCAAGAAGCTGCCGAACCCGTGGGGCATCCACGACATGCACGGCAATGTGTGTGAATGGGTGCAGGATCAGCACGCGAGCTACGCCGCGGCGAAGGACGGGAAGGCGTTGATGGATCCCGTGGTCGAGCCGACGGAGCTGTACCCGCGCGTGGTGCGTGGCGGGTCTTGGGAGGATGTCGCGGGGAGCTTGCGGTCGGCGGCGCGTGTGGGATCGGAAGAGGATTGGAAGATGCAGGATCCTCAGATTCCGCAGAGTGTTTGGTATCACACGGATGCGATCTTCGTCGGCTTCCGTGTCGTGTGCGAGCCGTAGGCTCGCACACGACACACTTGCCTAGCGAAGCGGTTGCCTTTGCCTAAGGGAGCGCAGCGACCAGCTGCCTGAGCGAGCAGCGAGCGGTTGCCTAAAGGGCTACGCGTAGATCGCCCGCCTGCCGACAGCTCTCATTGCCCGAGCGTGCGAGAAGACGCGGAGCCCGAGCGAGGCTGCCCACCGCGCAATCGCGCACCGCGGCGCCGCTTCGCGGCGCCCTTGGATTTAGGCAGCCGCTCGCTGCGCTCGCTTAGGCAGCTGGTCGCTGCGCTCCCTTAGGCAAACGCTTCGCTAGGCAGCTGCTCGCTGCGCTCGCTTAGGCAAGTAGGGACAAGGGCGGGCCTGGGTCACGGGCACGGGCCCGGGAGGCGTCGCCGACCTCAGTCCTTCGCCAGCGCGAAGATCCGATCCACGTCCTTCGCCAGCCTCGTTAGCCGCTCTTCTCCCCCACCGCGCACCTCCAGCGTGAACCAACCGCGGAACTTCACGCGGTCCAGCGCCGCCATGACCGCCGGCCAATCGCAATCGCCCTCGTGTAGCTCAACCCCGAAGCCCTTCCACAACCCCTCGTCGTTGCGCTTCTTGCGGCTGAACTCCTTCACGTCGATCTTCAGGATCCGCGGGCCGAGCACGTCGATCCAGTGCTCCGGCCAGCCCGTGTTCACGACGTTGCCGACATCGAAGTAGGCGCCGACGAACTCCGGGTCGAGCTCGTCGATGTAACGCGCGGCCTCGAGCGGACTGAGTAGGAACTGGTTCCACACGTTCTCGAGCGCGATCTGGATACCGAACTCGCGCGCGAGGGGCAGCACCTTGCGGATCTCCGCCTGCGAACGAATGTAGGCGTCGAAATACGCGACGTTCTTGTTCACGACGGCAGGCACGAGAAGAACGGTCGAGGCGCCATAAGCCTTCGCATCGCGCAACGCGGTGCGCAGGCCTTCGACTCCGGCCTCGCGCACCTTGGAATCGGGATGCGACAGCGGCTTGCCCCAGTGCACGGAGTTCACGACGCCGTGGATCGGCAGCCCGCTCGCGTCGCGCGCGGCAAGGACATCTTCCGTCTTGAATCCGTTGGGGCTGTCGAGCTCGACGCCGTCGTATCCGAGGCGCTTCAGCAGCTGGAACTTCTCGGTCAAGGTGCCCTTGGTGCGCACCATGCCGAGCTTGACGGCCTTCTTGTTGGTCGACGCGCGGAACGTAGGCGCCGTCAGGTGTGGCAGGGCACCGATCCCCGCGGAGCTCGCCGCCAGGAAGTCACGGCGGGAGAGCGAACTCATGCCGCCTCCTCGTCCGCGGTGATGTCCGGGCGATCCCGGAACATGATCCAGAACACCAGCAGGATCGCGCCCGACCCCATCGCCGGCCACCACCAGAACTCGCCCCAGTCGCGGACGCCATCGTCCGTCGTGCGGTTGACGTGGTTCTCGACCAGCTTCGCGCCCAGGCCGAGACCGAAGCCCTGCGTGACCAAGACGAGGAAGCCCTGCGCCTGGCCGCGGATGTTCTCCGGCGCGAACTTGTCGACGTAGATCTGACCCGTGACGAAGAAGAAGTCGTAGCAGATGCCGTGCAAGAGGATGCCGCCCAGCACCATCCAGCGCACCTGGTCATCGGCGGCCTCCGCGAACAGGACGTATCGCGCGACCCACGCCAACATGCCGATCGCGATCATCTTCTTGACGCCGAGGCGCGCGAAGAACGCCGGCATCAAGATCATGAAGACGACCTCAGCCATCTGACCGTAAGCCATCTTGCCCGGCACCTCCGCGTCGGTGTAGCCGATGCCCTTCAAGAACACGGGCGCCTGCTGGTAGTACGCCGCGAGCGGAATGCAGATCAGGAACGACGAGATCACGAACACCAAGAACGACGGATCCCGCAGGAGCGCGATCGCGTCGAAACCGAAGATCTCGCCGATCGAGACCTGCTTCCCTTGAAGCGGCGGTGGCGTATGCGGCAAGAACAGCGAGTACACGCCGAGCGTCAGCGACGCGGTGCCCGCGACGTAGAACTGCACGGGGCTGTCCGCGCTCTCCGTGATCTGGTTGAGGAGTAGACCGGCCGCGATCCAACCGAACGTCCCGAATACGCGGATGATCGGGAACTGACGCTCCTGATTCGTCACGTGGTGGAATGCCAGCGTGTTCGTCAGCCCGAGCGTCGGCATGTAGCACAGCATGTGCCCGGCGAGCACCCACACGAGCAGGTTCGGGTTGGCCGACTCGGTCGCGATCATCGGGGCCGCGAACATGCACGCGCCGCCGAGGAAGTGCATCGCCGCCAGCACGATCTGGGTCGGGAAGAACCTGTCGGCGATCACGCCGAGAAACAGCGGCGAAACCACGGCCGCGATCGGCCCGACCGTGTAGGCCCACCCCACCGTGCTCGTGACCTGGTCCTCGGTCCAACCGACGGCCCCGATGAAGTTGCCGACCGTGACATACCAGCTCCCCCAGATGAAGAACTGGAGGAACATCATGATCGAGAGGCGGGTGCCGATGGCGGAGGAGCTTCCGGTCATGGACCAGAGAATGCGGGAGGACGGGGTAGAGGTCTACCTTCCTCCCCCGCGTGCTCCGTGTCCCGGTCCCCGTGGAACCCCGTGTCCCGTTCCGTGAAACGTGAACGTGCCCGTGCCCGTGTCCGAAAACGTGTGCCGCCTGGCGTTTTCGGACACGGGCACGGGCACGTTCACGTTCTACGGAACGGGTCACGTAGATCGGGACACGGACCCCGAGTGCGTGGGACGTGGCGCAGGCGAAAGGCCGGTTTAGCCCGGCGCTGGCTCTTCCTTGACCTCGAGCTGCTCGTCGGCCGGGGCGGCCTTCTCGGCCTTGCCCGCGAGTCGCTCGCGGACCCACGCGACCATCCCCAGCACCGCGATCGTGCCGCTCGTCCCGTAGAACCAGTAGAGCGCCGTCAGCACCCCCTCGGTCCGTCCGTACGAGTGCAGCCCCTTGCCCAACTCGTTCACGTGCCACCACGAGAACGCGACGACTACCGCCGAACCGATGGCCATGATGTTGACGCCGAAGTTCTTGATCATGCCGCCGAGGCGCGCGTGCAGGATCATCAGGTACCACAGCACGACCATCAGCGCGCCGTTCTCCTTCGGGTCCCAGCCCCAGAAGCGGCCCCAGCTGTCGTTGGCCCAGATGCCGCCGAGGATCGTGCCGACGGTCGACAGCAGGACGCCGAAGCAGATCGTGCCGTACACCATCCGGGTGAGACCGTTGTAGAACGGACGGTCGCCCTTCTTGAAGCCGACCAGCTTGCCGAGCAGGAACACCGCGCCGATCAAGCCTGCGAGGATCCCGGCGCCGTAGCCGAGCGTCACGGTCGTGACGTGCGTCGCGAGCCAGAAGTTCGTATCGAGCACGGCGAGCGGCGGATCCATGTTGTCCCGGCGTTCGACGAGTTCGAACTTCATCAGCAGCATCATCATGATCCAGCCTGCCGGTGCGGCGACGGCCAGCGCGACGCGGCGGCGGTTGATCCACTCGATCACGAGCGCGACGGTCACGACGAAGAACGCGATGAACGGGATCGTGTCGTAGATCTCGAGGACCGGCGGTCGATCCCGCACGATGCAGCGCCACACGATGCCGGCGCCGACGAGGAGGTTGCCGGCGAGCGTCAGCGCGACGACGCCGCGCGGCAGCCACTTCGACTTCGGCAGCAGCCAGCTGACGCATAGCACGAAGAAGCCGCCGAGGAACGCGAGCAGCGCCTTGTAGAACGAGTCGAAGCGGTAGTACGCGTACTCGATCTCGACCTTGCCGTATTCCCCTCGGGCCTCGGCCATCTTCTGCATGTAGCCGCGGAACTCCGCAGCCGCCGCGGTGATCGCCGTCGGATCCGTCAGAGAATCCGCGAACGCCTCGGCACGCTCGACAGCCGTGATCTGCTCCGCGGTCGCCTGCTGCTCGAACGCGAGCTGGAACAGCTCGCCGACGGACAGCCACTCCGTGGTATTCGGATCCTTCGGCGGGATCCAGTGCAGGTGGTTGCCCGCACCGCGCACGCCGCGATCAACCTGTTCGATGAAACCCGAGACCGCTTCGCTCGGATTGGGATCACCGACCACGGCGATCAGCGCTTCGATGTTGCGCAGGACGTCCGAAGTCCGCAGCACCTTCTTGTCGCCGAACAGCTCGCGCAGCTTCGGATCGTCGGGGATCTCATAGCGCGCGCGCGCGAAGTCGAACGCGTCGCGGAAGTCGAGATACTCGAGATACGCGGAGCCGAGCCCGAGAACCTGGTTTTGGACCCGCGTCCGGTTCTTCTTCTCAATGCCGCGGTACTCCTCGATCTTGTCGCGCAGCGCCGCGCGCCCCGGCGCGAGCTCCATCATCGAGAAGCGGTCGCGCTTGCGCTTCTGCTCCGCGAGTTCGTTGAGCCCCAGCGTCTCGAGCACGACCGTGTCCTCGAGCGTGAACGCCGGGAACGTGTCCGCCCATCCCGGGAAGAACATCGTGTCGAGCCCCCAGTCGATCGGCTGGAGCTTCTTGCCCGCGTTGACGCCAAAGGCGGGCTCGTCCGGAAGATGCATCGCCCGCTTGTGGTGGATACGGTACATCGCGAACTGCAGCACCGTGTCGAGCGGCTTGACCCGACCGTTCTCCTGGATCGGGAGCACGGCGAGTTCGTCGAGCACCGCCTTCGGCCACGCCTCACGACGCACGCCGGAGTCCTGTGCGATTCCACAGACGGCGACGAGCGTCGCGGCGAGAACGATTCGTAGCAGAGTCGTCATACGTCTAGGCCTTCTGCACCATCTGCTCGGTGCGCACGTAGCGAAACAGCATGCGCGAGAAGTGAATCAACAGTCCGATCGCGATTACGTAGCACGACCACGCCGGCCACTGATCTGCCGGGTTGGTCACGATTTCGAACACCGTGTAGTGCTTGGTCGCATGCGGGTCGTTCTGCGGACCCCAGTTGGTCTGGAAGAGGATGTGGCCGGACTTGCGCAGCGGCTTGTTCATCTCGATGCGCTGCGTGGCCTCGGCGTCGCCGTCCCAGATCGTGATGTCGCTCTGGAAGAACTCGGGGCGCCTGGTGCCGGGGTGGAACGCCATGTCGAAGTCGTCGACGCGGATCTTGAACGGCAGCTCGCGCACTTCCTTGCGGAGCTTGACGCCCCACTGCTTGCCGTCGGCTTCGAACGTCCACGGGTCGGTCTCGCGCACCGGCTTGTTGTCGGTCGCCCACAGGATTCCGGTCTGCGGCGCCTTGCCGTCGACCCGCGCAGTCGCGTAGCAGCCGGACAGGTTGACCTCGCGCGACCCGATCGCAGGCTCGCGCTGGTGCAGGTAGTAGCCCTCGACGACCGGCACGCTCACGTTGAACATCGGCCCCTTGCGACGCGGGCTAGCGTTCAGGATGAAGTCGTGGACGTCGAGTTCGAACGGCAGGTCGGGGTGACGCATCGTCACCTTCTCGCCCGTCCGCAGCCCGATGAACTCGTCACCCGGCAGGAGGTACTCCTTCACGTAGCCGTCGTCGAGCACCTCGAACGCAACGACCTCGAGATGGTGCGCGTCCGCATACTCGACGGCCTCGTCCCCTTCGTAGGCGCCGAGCAAGCCGTGTTCGGCGACCATCAGCGACACCAGACCACTCGCCATCAGCATCGCGATGCCGATGTGCGTGATCAGGATGCCGATCCGCGACAGCTGCCGGCGCAGGCGCAGGATGCCGCCGACGAGCAGGTTGACCGACAGCAGCGTCATCAAGAGCACGCCTCCGGGCAGCGGCACGTTGATGCCGTCGAGGCCAGGCACCGGCTGGATCACGAACCACGAGTCGAAGTAGACCTTCTGCGTCTCGTAGAGCGACATCGTCGTCTCTTGGACGATCGTGCCGATCCAGGTCAGGACGAACATGCCGGCGAGCACGAAGATCGTCAGCTTGAACGACGCGAGCGCATCGATGATTCGCTTCATCGGGCCTCCAGCGAAGTGCAGAAGTTCGTGAAGTTCTCCTTCTCGGCACGCACCGCGTCACTCGGACCGACCATCTTGATGAAGATCATGTTCGAGTCGTGCTCGCAGACCACGCCGAGGAGTCCGGCATCGCGGCTCTCGCCGTTCTGGCCCTTGTAGTTGCCGAAGGCCTCGATGAGCACCGAGTCCCGGTCGAGCACCTTGATCGTCGGCAGCGCCGCGATCGCGGTCGGGCCGAGGTACGGCTGCCCGATCTCGCCGAGCCAGCGGTTGACGTTGTTGCGCACGCCACCGCCGTTGCCGCTCAGCTGGGAGACCCAACACTGCACGGCCGGGTTGGACTTCGGCGCAGCCGTGACCGTGCGGTAACGGCTCCCGCTTGGGACCTCCTGCCAGTCGTCCGGAAGACTCCAGGCGAGGCTGAGGCGCCCGCCGGACGGCGCTGGCGCGTTCGATCCCGCGCTCTCGAAGTAGAGCGAGTCGCAGAGCGCGAAGAAGTTCTCGCGCTGCTCGACGACCGTCGCCGAAGGGCCGACGAACTTGACGAACATCGACACGGTCGGGCCGACGGGGATGACGACGCCGAGCAGCGCCGCGTCGTCGATCTTCTCTCCTCGCATGCTCGTGTAGGCGCCGCGGCACTCGACGAGATGACCGTTCACGCGGCCGTTCATCACCGGGCGCTTCGTCAGCTCGGCGATACCCGCCGCATCGAGCGGCTGCTGTCCAAATTGGCCTCGCCAGCGGTTCACGTTCTCGCGCAGGTCGCCGCCGGCGACGCTGACCGAACAGTCCCCGTTGCCCGGCGACGCGAAGCTACCCATGCGGAACTGGGTCTTCGGCTTCTCGCTCCAGCCGTCCGGGAGCTTCCACCCGAGGGGTGGCAGACTCGGCATGCCACCGCCCCCGGCCGGGCTGTCGCTCTGCCGCGGCGGTCGCGACGACGAGCTCCCGGTGCCGAATCGCTCGGCGAGGTTGCGACCGAGTCGCAGGTCCTTCTTGACGACGCGCGTCTCGGAGACGTCCACGACCCGCACGGGCTGCCTCCCGCAGCTCGGCAGGACCACGGCACACGTCGCCGCCAACGGCACAAACATCCAGAATCGACTCACGAAAACCTCTCGGGCCCGTAGTTGCCGGAATGGAACGCAACCGCCGGAGTGCTCTGGGAATTGCACCCCGGGACGCCCGTACCACCCAGCCGCTTACTGTATCGAACGAACGAACTCCCAGATGGCCGCGAACTGTTTCCGGGCATCTCCATCCAGGACCTCGGTAAAGGGTGTACGACCAGCATCATCGGCATATCGAGGCATTCTCGAACTCGGATCCAGTCGAATCGGGTCCAACATCCAGCGGAGGAAGAAGTCCCGCCTCAGACGGGCCCCGCTCTGCGCGAGGTTGATGCCCTGCACCTCGAATACGGCGAGCGGAGGCGCTTCTCCCACCCCGTGGCAGGTGACGCACGCAAAACCCGCCTCCGCGCCGAGTAGCGTCCGTCCGGCCTTGCTCAGCGGGCCGTCGACCGGCTCCGGCTCCGCCATCGACGGCGGGTGCCCGTGCATCGCCGCGAGGCCGATCGCGAGTCCCTCGGCGAACTGCGGGAAGGTGGGCATCCGCGCGTGCAGCCAGGGCCGTGGACGCTCCTGGACCCGGCCCGCGAAGAACTCCTCGAGCCAGTCCGAGCGCAATTTGTCCCCGGCCCAGGTCAGGTCGGGGCGGTGCTGGGCGACGTGGGTGCCGCCATCCTCGTCGTTCTCCTCGAGCTCCAGGGCTTCGAGCAGGCCGATCCTGCGGGTCCAGTCGTCGGTCCGCCCGTCGAGCACGTGGCAGGCCGTGCAGCGGCGCTCCTCGATCTGGCGCGCGACGATCTCGGCGGCGGCCGCCTGGTAGAGCGCTCCCGGGGCCTCCCGACCGAACGCGCGGACCGCCGCGAGCTCGTCTCGGCTCCAGCCGAAGTCCGGCGCCGCGCCGCGCGCAGCCGCGGTCTCCGCGAGGCAACCCCCGGTGCGATTCGCGAAGGCCTGCCGCAACGGCTTGGCGTCGCTCGCTCCCTCGATCGAACCGAGGGCATGACAGTCGGCACAGCCGCGCGCGGTGAAGAGCGTCCGCCCGCGATCGGGATCGCCACCGGCAGTCACGAGCGCATCGCCCTTGGTGCGCTGCCGCAAGAACTTCGCGAGATGCGCCGCCTCTTCGTGCGACAGGTCGAAGTCCGGCATGCGGATCGACTCGTCGTGACGCCGCGGATCGCGCAGGAACTCGACGAGCGCGCCCTCGCGGAACTTGTGACCGACGCGACGCAGGTCGACCGGCTGGACCTCGAGGTCGGGCTCGGGCTCGTCGGCGATCTGATGGCACGCGATGCAGCCGAGGTCGGAGAACAGGTAGGCGCCGATGCTCGCGTCGCCCGCGGGGGCGAGCCCCCACTTCGGTCCCCGTGTATGAGTCGCGAGGAACGCGGCGAGGTCCGCCGCTTCGCGCGCGACAGTTTCGTCATCGCCGTGCAGCACGCGTGGCATCCGCGCGTCGGCGCGGTGCGCGCGAGGGTCGCGTAGCCACGACGCGATCCAGCCCGGATCGAGTCGCCGGCCCACGCCGTTCAGCTCGGGTCCCTTCATCCGGAGCTCCGGCATCGGCAGCGGATGGTTCACCTCGGCGTCGTGGCACGCCGTGCAGCGACGCGTCGCGACGAGCATCCGCCCGTCGCGCAACTGCTCTCCGAGACGCAGCGATGCGTCGGTCGGATCGTGGCTGAAAACCGTCGGCGGCAGCGGCTCGCGTCCGAACTTGCGACCCTCCCAGAACAGCTGCACCTGCGCCGGTTTGCCGCGGATGCTGTGGAAGGTCGCGACGATCGCGTGCGCGCCCTTGCGCAGGCGGATCGACTCGCTTGTGACCGGTTGGCCGCTCGCGTTGCGCGCCTGCAGGACTTCCTCGCCGTCGATCGCCAGCGCGAAGTGACCGATCCCCTGGAACGTGAAGCGGAACCGATCGCGCTGCTCGATCGTCATCGTGCCGCGCCACTCGGCCTGGAACTGGTCGCGCGACAAGAACGGGGACGCCGGCTCGCGCTCTCCGACGTAGAGCGCAATCGTGCGCGCCACGCGGTCGTCGAACTGCTGCGGCATCTCGTCCGCGATCGACATCTTCAGATGCAGCCCCGGAACCGCGTCCTGCGCGACTGCAGGAGCTGCGGCGAGAACACAGGCGATGGAACGGAGAAACGAGCGCAAGGCCGTCAGTCCTGCACGAAGTTGACGGTGTTGTGGATGTCGCCGGCGATGATCTCGCCGCCCTTCGACTCGAGGTCGAAGTTGATGCGCATCTGCATGCACGGGACGATGCCTTCGACCGTGAGGGTGACGGTGCGACCGTCGGCCCCGAGCTTGGCGCCGGTCACCTCGAGCGAGTCACGGTTCTTCTGGCCCTCTTTGACCTTCTTGCTGGGATCACTCGGCTTGAACTCGGGCGAGCCGTAGGCCTGCGACCAGTTGTAGTTCCAGATCTCGATCGCGTAGCTCTCCGGATCCTCGGCGAGTTCCTTGTCGAGCGCGTCGGAGAACGCGAGCTCGATCGTCTTCGTGCCGACCGTCAGTCCGCGCGGCATGTTCAGCGGCTTGCCGGTGTAGCGCACGCGCTGGAAGGCGGTCATCTGCGCCGCGCGGGTCTGCCAGCCCTTGAACCCGACCGTGTAGAGCTGGCCGTCACCCGCATCGTGGAACCGCGCGCGCATCTGCGACGACGCGAAGCTCAGCGGGAACTTCGCGACGCCGCCCTGAATTCGCTCTCCGGCCTGCTGGCGCAGGACGAGGTAGAGGTTGCAGGTGCCGTACGACTGGTGCAACAACTCACCCTGCAGCGGACCCCAGCGATCCGACGTGATCCAGCACTGGCCGCCGCCCGAGTTGTCGACGTCCATCGGGAACCAGCAGAGCGGCTCGCCGTACTCGGTCGGCTTCGGGTCCATGTGCGACGTGTCGACACAGCTCGTGAACATGCCGGGCTTCGGCAGCCAATTGAGCCGGCAGGCCGGCATCCAGGTGCCCTGGTTGTCACCCGTCGTCATGATGCCGTCCGGCGAGACGCCGATGCCGTTCGGAGCGCGCAAGCCGGTCGCGACCACGTCGAGCTTCGAGCCGTCCTTCGTCACGCGCATGATCGTTCCGTGGTGCGCGACGATCTCGTCGAAGCCGCGCCCACCCGGACGCACCGGGCCGCCCTTCGCGAAGTAGAAGTTGCCCGCGGCGTCGCACTGCAGGTCGAACGCGAACTCGTGGAAGTTGCGCGTCACGAGGACCTCGTTGTTGAAGTTCTCGAACCAGTCGATCTCTCCGTCGCCGTTGCGGTCGTGCAGGCGCGTGATGCCGTCACGGCCGAGCGTGTGGATGACGCCGTCGACGACCTTGAGGCCGAGCGGGTCGTGCAGACCCGTCGCGATGCGGCGCCAGGTCAGCGTGTCGAGATCGTCGTCGAGACCGTCGACGCGCCACACGTCGCCGTTCCAGGTCGACAGGACGGCGCTGTCCTTCGACAAGAAGTCGAACGCACCGAAACGCAGCCGCGAATTCCACGGGTTCTGCTTCGGCACCGTGATCGTGTCGACGACGTAGGCACCCTTGCCCTTGCCAAGGCGACCCTTGGTCGTGATCTCCTCGGTCCAGCGTCGCGGGCCGCCCTTCGTGTACTTCTCGAGGCTCTCGGCCTTGCCTGCGTGCACTCGCAACGCCTCGAAGCGCGTCGCGTCGAGCATGCCTTCGGCACCGGACGCGACGATCTTGACCCGCTGCGCGGGCTGATCGGCGGCGAGGCGAAGCACGACCTTGCCGTTCTCGATCCCGATCTTCGTGCCCTCCGGCGCATCGGCAAGCGCGATCCAAGAGGTGTAGCGGCGCGGATTCGCGGTGATGCGCTGACCGAGCCGGTAGACGTCGAACTCGGTGTAGAACGTCCCGGCGCGGGGCTTGCGGGCATCGAACAGCAGGTGACGGAACTTGCCGAGCGGCTTGCCGTCGACGCGACCGACGGCGGAGCCGTGCTGGCCGCCGACCCCGGCACCCTTCGTGTCGACTTCCGCGACGAGTTCCCAGCCGACCTCGGCGGGGTTCTTCGCGGAGAAGTCCGGCGACTCCGCGGAGTGCCCGTAGAGCGTGTATCGCTGACGCGCGCGATTCGAACGGTGCCAGGAGTAGACCTTGACCTGTTGGACGGGCGTCGAGCCGTTGAGGTCCATCGCGAACCGCACCCGGTTCTGATCCGAGAACACGCACTTCGGCGGCTCGTCCTCGTTGCCGGCGACGATGCCGTCGATCAACGCCTCGACCGGGGCGCCATTCTGCTGCAGTCGGCCGAACCCCTCGACGTGACGAATCGTGACGCCTTGCTTCGACGCGACGTCCGCGTAGTCCTCCGCCGACGGTTCCCCGATGCCGTTTGCGTTCCATGCGGTCGAACGGTCGACGCGGACGAGTCCCGGTCCGGGCTCGAACCGGCGCAGCTCGACGCGGTCGCGACCGGCCTCACGCGAGTGGGCGCTGGCGTCGGCCAGGTAGATCGCGGCCCCGGGGCGCACGCCCGTGCAGTCGAGCGTCCGCGCGATCCCGACCATACCGTCGTGCTCGACGCGGTCGAACTTCTCGCGCACGACCGTCGCGTCCCCAACGGTGTACTCGAGCACCGCAGTCTCGCCGTGCAGATAGAAGCCACCGTAGCGAGCCCAGCTGGCGGGCAGCGGTCCGTACCGATTCAGCCGCGGGTTGTTGAAGCTGCTGTTCCTCGCCCAGCCCGGCAGCTGCGAAGTCTCGAGGACCTGCATGCCTTCCGGCGTCGGGATCGGACCGTGCCCGCCGTCGTAGGGCGTGCCGAGCAGCTTGAGGTAGCCGTCGGTCCACATGGCGACGACGCGAAGCAGCTCGGTGTCGAAGATGACGCCCGCACCGCCACCCAGGTCGATGGAACGGGCCTTGTAGCCGACGTTGTCCGCCGTGAATCCCTCGATCGAAGTCGAGAGCACGGGGCCGTAGTCCATGCGATACCACGGCTTGGACTTGTCCTGGGCAGGTAGAGCAGCGACGAGGGCGAGGGAGGGCGCGAGCAGTCGGGCGATCATCGGCTTGAACAGTCGGAGACCAGGGGGAGGCCCGAGCAGTAGAGCAGGAACGGCGGGCCAATGCTCGCTTCGACGCGACTCGGAGGGCGGAAGAGCGGGAATGCCCGGCCTCCGCCGAGCTCCCCTCAGGGCGTCTCCACGACCATCCCGAGCACGCGGTCGCGGGCGACCTTCGGCGTGACCCCCGGCAGCAGCATGCGATAGCCGGAATCGCCGATCTCGACCTCGCCGCCGTGGCGGAGCAGCGCACCTTCGTAGAAGACCAGCTCCACGGTATTCGCCGCGTCGTCGACGCGGACTTCGAGTCGCTTCGCCTTGATGCTCGCGGCCAGCGTCGGCTTCTCGTCGTAGCCGTGCACGAGCACGCCGCCGAATCGCCCGTCGTCGATGTCGCGCACGCGCGCGACGCGATAGCGCAGCTGGGTCTTCGCCTCCGACAAGAGAGCGTCGAGCCGCTCCGCCCAGATCTCCGCGGTCGCGCGATCGATCGACGTCAGCCGCGCCACGACCTTCTCGGGTAGCGGATACTCGCCCGTCGCCCGCACGAGGAACGGCAAGCGCTCCTCCCAGAGCTCCCCGTCGACAGCGCGCAAACGGATCTCTTCGCCTTCGGCCGGCATCTCGCGATCGATGCCGTCCGCGAATACCCGTCCGTCGAAGCACCGCAGCGTGAGCGCTCCGGTGTCGCGCGCAAGTTCGATCCACAGCCGCTCGGCGGTGTAGACCACCGTCGCGAACAGGTCCTCGCGGTATTCCATCAGCTCGACGCCGAAGAGCGTCTTGTCTTCGATGCGCTCGGCGCGCAACGCGCGCAGCATCGGGTAGCCGTCGTGCCGCAGCTGATCGTTCATGTGCAGCAGCGCGACGCGCACGCCTTCGGGCATCGCCTTGGTTCCGCGGCGCAGCTGGCGCTGGCGTTCGCCGCGGATCTCCTCGAGCTCGGCTCGGCGCTCGTCGATCGTCGCGAACACGTGGTCGCGCTGATCGATCGCCTTCTTCAGCTCGGCCTCGAGATGCCGCACCGAGCCTTGAAGCATCGACTCCCGCCGCTCGGCGGCCTCCTGGGCGACCTTGCGCCCGAGCACGAGGCGTCGATTTTCACTCCACAGCCACAGCAGGCTGCCGAGCAACGCCACGAGTACGGCGATTTTCAGGACGAGGCGCATTCGACGCGCTCAGACGCCGGGGCGGCGGAGATCTTCCGTCACTTGCCGTCGGCCTGATTCTTCCACTTCTTCGGCGAGTTCTTGTTCTTGTTCCACCACCGGTTCCACTCCGGCGCGTCGCGGAAGGTCTCGCCGGTCAGGATGTTCAGCGTGTCGTTCCAGGGGTCCGAGATCTTGCGCAGAGTCGCGCGGAACGTCTGCTGCACGGGATCCTGGTTCGTGCTCTGGTTCGCGCCGTTGTGCACGCGCGAAAACGCCTTGACGAGCTCCTTGACGATCGACTTGCGCACCTTGAAGGAGTGTTCCCCGTAGTGCCGGAGCGCCTTGCCCGCCGACGACTTGATGCCATCGTGCGGCGAGTCCGCCGCTTCGTCGATGAGCATCTTGACCTGCTTCGGGTCCTTGCACTTGCCGATCGCCTCGAGCATCGCGTCCTGCACCGGCGCCCAGTCCTCACGCTTGCTGAACTTCTTGTTCGAGAAGGCCTTCACGAGCGGCTTGCTCGCCTCGGCACCACCGATCTCGCCGAGGCACGCGATCGTCGCGATGTAGAGCGACGTGTTGTCCTTCTTGCGCTGCTTGGCCTTGAACACCTTGTCGAGCGACTTGACGAACGCCGCCTGGCTCTTCGGGTGCATGTCGGCGTATTCCTGCAGCAGCTCGTCGATGATGCCGACGGCCTCCGAGTCGCGCTTGAACTTGCGGTCCTTCACGGCGGCGTCGAGCGTCTTGATCTTGGCGAGGATCTCGGGAGCCGGCGCCTTCTTGGCGGTCGGATCCTGGCTGACCGCGGACGCGGAAAGGACGCAAGTGGCGCCGAGTGCGAGGAGGAAACTGCGTGCGATCATGGCTGACTCCGTGCGATGAGGACGGGTCGGATCATAGCGCGCGCCCGGTCTCAGAGACGTAAGAACTCGCGCGACCCGAATGGGTTAGCGCCGATCGGAGCCGCAGTAACGCGACGGCCGTCAACGCTGCAGGATCTGGCGGCCGAATTCTCGCATCCGCTCCGGAGGCACGAGGTGCCACCGGCTGGCGCGCGCAAACTCGGCGAGCTCCGGCGTTTTCGCGAGGCGCTCGTTGAGCTGCTCGGCCAGGCTGCGGAACCCGATCGCGTGCGGCGATTCGTCGGCGCCCTCCGCGTTCAGGAATCCGGCGATGTGCGCGAGCACGAGCCGAGTGTGCGGGCTGACCACGAGCGCACCGGCTTCCGCACGCCCTTCCATCTCCGACTCGACCGACAGCGCGTTGAACCCGTGCGCGACCACGAGCCCGAGGACGCGCAGCAGGTTGTCCCCCGGCGGCAGGAAGTAGAACGAGTCGACGAGATGCGCGCGTTCGTGCGCGCAGATCATGTCGAACACCGCGGCGTCGAGCTCGTCGTCCGGAACTTCGGAGAGCAGCGACAGACGCCACTCCACGTCGACCGGTTCGAGCGCGTCGACCGACTCGGGCAGCGGGTCGTCGAGCAGGGCGAGCGAGTCTTCACGCGCGATGACGCGCCGGCCGTGGATCGCGGTCGCCCAATCCCGCACGGCGTCGTAGTCGACGACGTAGTGATCGAGCAGCGCGACGCCCGCCAGGTCCCCGCCGAGCACGCCCCCCAGCGCCTGGATGCGGCGATCGTCGCCGACGACCTGCATGCAACGGCCGCGCAAGGGCAGATCGTCCGAGGGCTCGAGTTCGCGAAGACAAAGCCGCGTGAGCAACAGCCCCTCGACCGTGCCGGCCCATCTTTGGCCGAGCACGAGGTGACGGTTGTAGGTCGCGAGATGCTCCGCGAGCGTGCCGATGAACGGGTCGACCATCTGCCCGACGAGCGGGATGCTCGACCGACCGGGATCGCCGATCACGTCCTTGCCGAGGATGCGCTTCGACTCGATTCGCAGCTTCTCGAGCGTGGCGTCGAGATCGCCCCCCTCGCCGCCATAGCCGCGGTAGATCGTCTCCCGCACCGCGCTCTCGAACGCGAGCTGGCGGCGCGCTTCGTCGCGGGTCGAACGGAGATCGTCCGACGTCGGGTGCTGCGCGATCGCGGTCGTCGCGACGATGTCGGCCGCCTCGAGCAGACCCACGCGCAGCAACGCACGGCACAGCTCGTGCGCACGCTCGGCGTCGGCGAGCGGCGCCTCGGTCGTCATCCACGGCCCGTCGAGGAGCGCGACCCAGCGACCGCGCAGACGGTTGCGCTCGTCGCGCACGATCGCGGTCGGCGTGTGCGCCTTCAGGTGACGCAAGAAGCCGGCGACGTCGCCGGTCATCAGACGCAGTCGACGCTCCTGCCGCAGCTCGGCCGCCGTCGGCTTCGCCTCCCCCCGCTTCGGCGCGAGCGCGGCGCGTGCGGCGGGGAGCTGACCCGCCCGTTCGAACAGCGTCGCGAGCAGGGAAGCCCCGACTCCCGAACCGAACCGCTGCAGCAGCTCGGGGCTCTCGTAGAGCACGTCGAGCAGACGCCGCACGCGCAGCTCGGACACTCCGTGCGCGAGCAGCGTGTGAATCGCCCGGCGCACCCCCGGATCTTCGGGCCGGAGCCGCAGCGCGACGAGCAGCGCGGGCCAGGCGCGCTCCCGCTTGCCGGCGAGCAGATGCGTCTCGGCGATGCCGAGCTCACCGACCCCGGCCATGCCGGGCGCGCCCCGCAGCTCCTCGTAGACGGCGAGCGCGGCGTCGAGCTGCCCGGCCTGCCGCAGCGTCGACGCGAGCGCCGTCGCGACGAGCGGGTGCTTGTCGCTCCGCTCGTAGAGATCCTGGTAGACCGCGAGGCCGCGCGCGGGATCCTGAGTCCGCAGCGTGAAGGCCAAACCGAGCCAGCCCCAGAAGGACTCCGGCCGCTCGCTGACCACACGCTCGAAATCCGCCCGCTTGCCGGCATCGCTGCGCTGCACGCGGCCGTGGAGGTACCAGGCGTACGGATCGTCCTTCCAAGCGGCGACGCGCTGCTCCGCCTCCCGTAGCACGATCCCGAGCCGTCCACGGGCGCGCAGCACGTCCTGCCGCACCCGGTGCGCATCCACGTGCCGCGGCGACGACGAGATCACGCCATCGACGAGCTGCAGCGCCGCGGGACCATCGTCCCGATCGACGAGCTCCCGCGCCCGGATCACGACCCTGTCGAGATCTCCACCACGCCAGGGCGTGTCCCCGATCGATTCCCGGATCGACGAAGACCCGAGTCCACACCCAACCAGGGCCATCGAGAGGAAGACTGCCGGACGCATACTCCTGAAATAAACCACCTGCGGCGCCAAAACCACCGGTCCCATGGGGACTGCGGTCACCACCCGTGCCACGCGACACCCGTGAACGTGCGCCTGCGCCTGCCCGTAACCCGCATTAAAAAGGCGTTCCGCGGTGGCGCGTGGGCACCGCGGACGCCCGGTCGCTGCCAGCCCCCCCCTTAGACCTGACAGCAACTCCAGCAACCGCGCCGCGCGGTTCCCCAACCACGCGATGCGGCGTGCGAAGGCTCCCTGATCCCGCACAACCTTCGCACACTGCAGCCGGTTTCCCCCCCAGGACCGTACTGCAGCGCAATGGGCAGGCCAGCTGGTGTAGCTGACCTAGGATCCGTATCGGCCAGGAGCGGCGGGCGAACTTGATCGCAGTCGTGCCCAATCTCGCAAAAGTCTGCAAGTCGTCCTGCCATGGGCTCGCTGAGACGCACAAGAATCGCTTCGCGGCGACGCATTCGTCACGACTTCAGCGCGTGACCGGACGGAACTGGCTCCGCGGGAACTGCTGCTTCGAGTCGAAGCGCAGAATCGACCACTCGAGACTCGGGTTGCCGAGCTCGTCCGTGACCACGCGTCGCATCGGAATGCGCACGCCACCGACCCGCTGGTACTGCGTCAGCTGGATGCGGCGCGTCGCGCGCGTGCTCGCGAGGGTGTAGCGAATCTCGACAGGATCCATCGAGTGTGGGTCGCACAGAATCTCGAATCGATCCTGCGGCGCGTCGGCCTTGGCGTTCTCGGGCGGCACTCGCTCGACTTCGATCCGCAGCAGGCGCTGGTTACCCACCGTGATGTGGCTCTGCGGCTGGATCCGGAACCGGCCGTCGTCGGCGAAGCTCCACGGCGCGCGGAGCAGCAGCCCGAACAGTTCGAGCTCTTCCGCCGCCTCTTCCTCGTAGGAGGGCATCGGCAGGCGATGCAGTTCGGCGTAGACCGCGCGGCCATCCCGGCCGTAGATCTTGCGCCCCGGCAGCAGGAGCCGATCGCGATCCGGGAAGCGCATGTCGGCCTCGTGCGTCACCTCGCGATTGATCAATTCTCCGCCGCGGTGGTCGCGCACGATGAACTGGTACCACGCGATGACGCCGCCGAGATCCTGCAGATCCGCCGGCTGACCGACGCGCCGAAACACGTCGCGCAGCGGAGAATCGAGGCCCAGCGGGTTGTCGTTCGCCCGCCCGCGCGCGAGCTCGGTCGTCGGCTTCTCCAGCGTCACCGACTCGCCACGCGGCGCGGCCGGCGGCGGTTTGTTCGCGGTCTCGGCACTACTCGTCACGGGTGGCGTGCCGGGCTTGGCGGACTCGGTCGATTCGAAGATCGGCCAGCCGTTCTCGTCGACGCCGATCGCGCGCTGCTGGCCACCGCCTTGCGGAGCCAGCGCGAGGAGACCGGCTAGGATTCCGACAGTCGTGATCATGATCTATCCAATGTCATCGGGAGTTGCGGCCGGCCGGCTGAAGGCGATCCCCCCGCGGACGCGCCACAATTGGCTTGCCAGCCGGCGCCGCTCCGGCGGATGCTGTCCCGATGCCCGGAATCCGAACGCTCGGCATCCTCGCGACGGCCGCCCTGGCCGTGGCCTGCGCCGGACCGACGGCGAAGCAGCCGCAGCGGCCGCCGGTGCCCGTCCGGGAGGCGCTCGCCGCCGGCACGCTTGTCGGCATCGCGCCTCCGACGATTCTGGGTGACGCGACGCCGGTGGAATCGCGCGTCGTAGGTGCGCTGCTGCGGGAGGCGCTGCGGCAATCCGCCCGCCTCGACTTCGCGCCCGATTCCGACGGCGCCCCGATCGCGGCCCGGATCGTCACGACGGTCGACGCGCGCGTGCGCTCGATCGCGACCAGCCTGCGCCTTGTCGGGACCGAGAGTCCCGATGTGCCGCTCGCATCGACGTCGTTCCAGGACGCGGCTCTGACGGACGCGATCGACACCCTGACCGCGGACACGAGGGCGGCTCTCGGCGACCCGACCGGCGCGGAGACCAAACCGGTCGGGACGATCTACACCCGGGAGCCTCGCTGTATCGTGCTGACCGAGCGCGCGCGTGACGAAGCCGCGCGCGGCCGCGTCGCCGAAGCCCGCAAACAGCTCGAACGCGCGCGCCGCGCGGACCCGGGCTGCACGGTCACCCTCGCCGCGCTCGCCAACGCGATGCTCGACGCCGGCCTCGCCGAAGACGCGGCCCAGCAAGCGAACCAAACGCTGCGACACTTCGACGCGCGCACCGCGCCGACGACGCGCACCAGGCTCGCGCGCACGCTGCTGCTCGCGCGCGCGGCGAGCGGCAACCTCCGCAACGCGCGCGCGCGCGACGAGGAGCTCCTGCAGCTCGGTGCGGCCACGCTTCGCGAGCGACCGCACGATCCGCACGCACGCTTCACCCACGCGCTCGCGCTCAACTACCTCGGTCGGTTCGAAGAATCCGCGCCCGAGCTGCGCGCGCTCCACGTGCGCTGGCCGCACGTCGGCGGCGTGGCATACCACCGGGCGTTCGCCGAGCTCGCGACGGGCAACGCGAACGCGGCGCTCGACGTGATCCGCGGCGCGCGCCGCGCGCTTCCGCGCGAGTTCACGATGCTCCCGATGGCGATCGCGATGTACCACGCCGACGAAACACCGGCACTACGCGGCGAGCTCGAGCGCATGCTCGAAGCCGCCGAAGACCGCACGGCCGAACGCGAAGTCCACGAGCTGCGCCGCATGCTCGCCGCGCTCGCGCTGCTGGACGGCCGCCGCGACGACGCAGCGCGCATCCTGCTCGACGACCTCGACTGGCTGCGCCACCACGTCTACCTGCTCGGCAGCGTGTCGGCCGACCTCGCCGAGACAGGCGAAGTTCTCGTCCGCCTCGGCCGCGCGCGCGAGCTCGCCGCGCGCATCGAATCCCTCCAGCCGGTCGCGACGAGCGCGGCGGTCTCCCAGGCGCTGACCTACGTCGCCGGCCTGATCCTCGTGACCGAGACCAACCGCGCTCCGGACACCGCCCTCGCGACTCTCGAGCAAAGCCGTCAGCTCGTCTGGTCGACGCTGCTCAAGGCCGCGGTCCACCGCCGCCGCGGCGAACTCGTCGACGAAACCCGCGAACTCGCGACCGCCGTGCGCATCTCCGACGGTGCCCTCGTCCGCGAGAACTTTTCCCGCGCCCTGAACGCGTTGGGACGGGACGAGGAAGCCACCGCGCTGCTCGCGGACCTGCGCAAGCAGCTCCTGACGATCGACCTGCGTCGTGCATCGCGACACCCGGTGTTGAGTCCGGGGCGGGCGTTGGCGTTCTTGGCGACGCGCTGAGGGCGTGGGCGACACGTTTTCGGGCTCGGGCTCGGACCCGTTCACGTTCCACGGGTCGGGACTCGGGACTCGTGGAACGCCCGTGTCCCGTGTCCCGACCCGTGGTACGTGAACGGGCCCGGGTCCGGGCCCGAAAACGCCCCCCGCACATTTTCCCGTTGCACCTCGCACGTCATCCCGTTTCTCCCTTCGGCCCACCCCCCTGCGCATTCCGATAACCCCTTCATGGAGATACCCCCCATGATTCGTTGGTCGACGCTCCCCCTCCTCGCCATCGCGCTTCTCCTGCCGTCCTGCGGCGGCAGCAGTTCCACGGACGCGACGGGCGGCACGGGCTCGGCGGCCATCGTGCTGACCGACGCCGCGTCCGACGAGATCGACGTCTTCGAGGTCGACGTCACGGACATCACGCTGACGAAGGCAAACGGCTCGGCCGTCTCGGTGCTCGCGCGGCGCGCCCGTGTCGACTTCGCCGAGCTCCAGAGCGTCGGGGAACTCGTGCTCGGCGTCGGGCTCGAGGCCGGCTTCTACGAGTCGCTGAAGATGACGCTCGACTTCGCGAACGCGCAGGTCTGCATCGTCGACAAGTCGACGCAGGCGACTATCCTCGACGCCGCGGGCAACGTGCTCAACGGCACGATCGAGACCACGGTCACGTTCCCGCGCAACGCGCGACCGCGCGTGATCGCCGGTCGCAACCACCTGTTCAACCTCGATCTCGACCTCGACCGCGCGGTCGCCGTCGATGCCGCCGACAACGAAGTCACGTTCAGCCCGGTGCTCGACGTCACGCTCGATCCGGACAGCCCGAAGCCGACGCTGATGCGCGGCGTGCTGACCTCGGTCGGCACGGACTCGATCACGCTCGAACGTCGCACGCCGAACGACGAGGCGATCGGCAGTTACACCATTGCCGTCACGTCGTCGACGGTCTTCCAGATCGACGGGGCGATCTCCACCGGCACGGCAGGCCTCACGACGATCGGCGGGTTCGTCAACAGCCGGGTCTACGTGCAGGGCACGCTGAGCACGACCGAGCAGAAGCTGACCGCGCTCGCGATCGAGACGGGCGCCGGCACCCGCGGCAACGGCCAGGACTGGGTCGTCGGGCACATCGTCGCGCGTACCGGCGCGGCGGGCAGCGACGCGACGCTCACCGTGCTCGGTCGCTCGTACGACGGGCCGGGCGGCACCGTCCGTATCAACACGTCGCACACGATCAACGTCTCGAAGTCGATGACGAAGGTGCTGCGTCGTGGTGCGGGGAACTCCCTCGACAGCGACGCGCTGCAGGTCGGACAACTGATCACGGCGTTCGGTACGCTGACCTCGACCACACTCGACGCGACGGCCGCGACCGGCGTGGTGCGCATGCATCGCACGAGCCTCTTCGGCGTCGCCGCGGGGACGGTCAGTAGCGATACGATCACGCTCAACGTGTCCCGGATCGGTCTGCGCCCGATCGCACGCTTCAACTTCGACGTGTCCGGGACCACGCAGCTGACGGCGACGGCGATGACCGTCGACACGGACGGACTCGACGCGTCAGGAGTCGCCGCGAACAGTCGCATCCGCGCGATCGGCTGGCTCAACCCGGTCGGTGTCACGACCGACGCCGACTTCGACGCCGTCTCGCTCGTCAACAACACCGGCGGCAACCGCCTACTACTGTGCCAGTGGCTGCCGGCTCGCACCGACGCGATCACCGCGACGTCGACCGAACTCACCCTGGCGGTGGCCAACGCGTGGATCAAGAGCGTCGCAGACGGCTTCTCGCCGGTGGCGCTGACCGATTCACCGGCGCCGACGGTGACGCCCGCCAGCGACACCGGGGCCTACGTGATCATCGAGGACGGCGCGCTCGAGTCGCACCGTGAATTCGCGCCGTTCGCCGAGTCGCTGACGTCGCGCATCTCGTCGACGTCCCCGGTCGCGCGGATCGCGGCGCTCGGGACGTTCAACGAGACGGAACAGGTACTCAGCGCGACGGTCGTGACCGTGGTCCTGCGCTAGCGCGCTTCTTCGCTGCCGACTTCTTCACCGGCGTAGCCTTCTCGGGCGCGCTCTTCTTCGGGGCGCTCTTCCGCGCGGCGGTCGCACGCGCGTGCGCCGCGTCCGCCTGCTTCAGGGCCCGCTTGAACTTCAAAACGTCCTTGCGCAGCGAGAACGCGAGTCGGTCCGCGTGATGCGAGAACGTGATGTCCTTGCCCCATCGCTTGCGGAGCGAATCGAGCGATCGCTGTGCGGACTGCGCGCGACGCACAGCCGCGCGGAGCAGCCGGCGCTTGGCGAAAAGGTCCTTCGCGACCTCGGCCTGCTTCGCGAGATCGTTCGTCGACTCGAGCTTCTTTCGAATCGGCAGGAGCTTGGCGATCCGCGCGTTGGTCCGCTTGACCTTCGCGCGCTCGGCGGCCTTGGGTCGCGGCCGGTGTTTCTGCTCGCCGTAGAGCGGGCTGACCGGAGTCGCGCCGAGGTTGGGCCCGACGAACTGGGCTTCGACGGGCGTCGCCCAAACCAGGAGAAGCGCGCCGCACGTGACGGCGCGGAGCAGTGCTTGCCGAACGCGTCTCTTCATCGCGATACCTCTCTGTCTATAGGAGCCAACGACCGGTAGGTCCCGTTAGGTCCAAATGTTCCCGATTGCGAGGATTTCGGGTCCGGAACGACCCGTTCAGCCGCGGAGCATCAGCCAGCACTCGCCGAGCGCCCGCATCCCGGCGCGCTCGTAGGCGCGTCGCGCCGGAGCGTTCTCGGCCGCAACGTGCAGGCAGACCAGCGGGTGAGAACGGAGGAACTCGTCCGCGACGTGGGCGACGAGCCGGGATGCGAGTCCCTGGCCGCGCTGCTTCGGGTCGGTGTAGACACCCTCGAGGACCGCGGCGGCCGAGCCGCAGCTGCCGACATCGAGCTTGCACGACGGCGCGCCGACCGGCCCCACGACCACGGTCTGTTCGAGCTTGATCCGCCGCCGCACGGTGTCGCGCAGCCAGACCTTGTTCACGCGCCAGGCCGCGACGTTCAGATCGCTCTCGTTGAGCTCGAGGGCAGCCTGCATCAGCGCTTTCGAGTCCCGACGCTCGGCCCGGCGGGCGTCCGTCCGCGCCAGCTCCGCATCGATCTCGCCCGACGTGGCGCCGTAGTAGACCTGCTGCCGGTTGACGAGCGGGGTCCGGCTGTCGTGGCGGCACAGCTCCTGGACGACCTCCCGTCGCGCCAGGACGATGCGCCACTCCCACGGACAGTCACGGATGAAGGCTGCGAGGCGCTGTGCCGACAGTGGCGACCGTTCGACGACGATCAGGTTGCCGCGTCCGCCGAAGTAGATCAGGCCGAGCAGGCGATCGACACCGTGGATGCCGTAGATCTGGTCGCGACCGTCGAGGAACGACTCCTCGAGCGCGTTCCGGACATACGCCGCGTGGACCCCGACCTCCTCGGCGACCTGCCGGGCCTCGTCGAGTTCGGCCGGGTCGAGCTGCCGGCAGGCGAACGCCGGGCTGGCCTCCAGTCGCTCAAGGTCGGTCGCAGAACGGTCGATCATCGGAATCCCCACGCCATGAGGGTCACCACGTCGGTGCCCCCCGGCAGAACGGGAAGGTCAGGACTCATGCAGTTTACACCAGCTCATGATGCCACCCCTCTGGCTCCCCTGCTCGACCGAATTCAAGACGACCCGTGGTCCCTGACCCTGTCGGAGCGCAATTCGGTCGCGGTGCGGATGCCCGAGCAGCAGGCGCAGTGGCTGCGACTCCTGCCGAACCTCGTCGAGCCGCCAACGCCGGCGCCCGATTTTCCGGCGTTTCTCCTCGAGACGGAGCGGTTCGCCGCATTGCGACGCGCGATCGAGGGGAAACTGACGCACTCGGAGCTCGACACCGCGACCGCGGATGAGCTGCAGCGGTTCGTCGACCTCTACCGCAACTACCTGACGGACGAGTCGTCGACGCTCATCGAAGCGTCAGAGCGGCTGGATCCGTAGTCGGCGCGTCGCAAGTGCCGCGCCGACACACGTAGGCCGCCGGCACGCCGTCGACGGGCTCCTTGCCCGTCGCGAGACTCGTGAGCTCTTCGAGCGCGGCGCGATTGCCGTCGTGGACGACGACCACGACGTGATGCGGCGGGAACTGCGTGCGCACGGAGTTCAGGAACGCGCCGACCTCGGCCGACTCCGGATCGCCCGCGATCACGATCTCGCGCGGATCGCCGAGCGCGAACTCGAGCGCGAGCACGAGGCTCGGACAGTTGATCGGAGACGTGCTGAGCATCTCGTGGTGCGCACGGAGCGCGTTCCAGCCGCGTTCGTAGAGAGCTTCGTCACCGAGCAGCAGACCCGCACGCAGGAATGCCGCGGTCGCGATCGAGATGCCCGACGGCGTCGCCGACTCGAGCACGCTCTTGCTGCGCGTGATCAGCGTCTCGTGATCGTCGGCGGTGAAGAAGAACGAGCCGTCTTCGTCGAGGAAGTGTGTCTCGATCTGACCGAGGAGCGTCTTCACCTCGCGCAGCCACTTCGGGTCGAAGTCGCACTCGAACACGTCGAGCAGCGCGACCGAGAAGAAGGCGTAGTCTTCGAGATACGCCGACAGGTGCGCCTTGCCCGCGCGCGACGTGCGCAAGAGGCGACCGTCGCGCCGCATGTGCGTGAGCACGAAGTCGGCGGCGCTTCGCGCGGCGTCCAGGTAGCGCGGCTCTCCGAGCACCTGGTGCGCGCGTGCGAAGGCGGAAATCACCATCCCGGTCCACGCCGTCAGGATCTTGTCGTCGGTGCCGGGCGGGATGCGCTTCTTGCGCGCGTCGTAGAGCGCCTGACGAGCGTTCTCGAGCCGTGCCCGCACCTGCGCCTCTTCGAGCTCGAGACGCTTTGCGATGTCCGCGATCGGCATCGCGCGAAACAGCACGTTGTGTCCCTCGAAATTGCCGCTGTCCGTGACGCCCCACCGGAGTCGGGCGAGCTCCGCGTCGTCGCCGCAGATCTTGTCGACGTCGGCCCGACTCCACACGAAGAACTTGCCCTCCTCACCTTCACTGTCCGCGTCGGTCGTCGACCAGAACGCGCCGCCCGGATCCTGCATCTCGCGCAGGAGGTAGTCGAGCACGTCGCGGCACACCTCGGCGTAGCGAGGCTCGTCGGTCACGAGATACGCGTCGAGATACGCCTGCACGAGGAGGCTGTTGTCGTACAGCATCTTCTCGAAGTGCGGGACGAGCCATTCCCGGTCGGTGCTGTAGCGGTGGAAGCCACCTCCGATCTGGTCGTAGATCCCGCCGTCGGCCATCGCCTGCAGGGTGCGCTCGGCCATCTGCAGCGGCTTGGTCGCCTTCGTGCGCGCATGCGCGCGGAGCAGCTGCTGGATCTCGCTCGCGTGCGGAAACTTCGGCGCGAAGTTCGGCGGCGCCGCGAATCCTCCCGTCGACTCGTCGAACCGACTCCGACTCTGCTCGACGAACGACTCGACGAATTCGAGCTTCGGGTCGTTCGGCTGCCCGCGCACCGCGAGGTGCTTCGAGATCGCCTGCGTGAGACGCTTGGACAACGAGTCGACGTCCGAGCGACGGTTGTTCCAGAGATCGATCGTGTGGTCGAGGACGCGCTGGAATCCCGGCATGCCCATGCGATCCTCGGGCGGCCAGTAGGTCCCGCCGAAATACGGCTTGAGGTCAGGCGTCATGAACACCGACATCGGCCAACCACCGCTGCCGGTCAGCGCCTGCACGGCCACCATGTAGATCTCGTCGAGATCCGGCCGCTCCTCCCGATCGACCTTGATGCAGACGAAGTTCTCGTTGAGCTTCTTCGCAATCGCGGGGTTCTCGAAGCTCTCGTGCTCCATGACGTGGCACCAGTGGCACGCCGAGTAACCGATCGACAGGAAGATCGGCTTGTTCTCCTTCTTCGCGCGCGCGAGCGCCTCCTCGCCCCAGGGGTACCAGTCGACCGGGTTGTGGACGTGCTGCAGCAGGTACGGCGACGTCTCGTTCACGAGGTGGTTCATTTTGCGGGGTTTCGACGTCGGGGTGTCGTGCTGCGCGGGGGCACACGCGGCGAGGACGAGGGCAGCGGCCGGGAGAGTGGATCGCATCAGCTGTGGAGACTACCGGTTCGGGGCCATCGGCATACACCGCGGCCGCCGAACGAGTTCCCCGAATTGCGCCGACTCATCAGCGCCGCGCGAGCAGCGGCGTGAAGTACCGGTAGTACACCTCGAGGCTGAGCACGATCATCGCCGTCGTGTAGCTCCGGTCCCGCCTGGTGTCGTTCGCGTACTGCGCATAGGCGCCGATCGGAGAGAACGAACCGTCCTGATTCTGCGCCGGCAGCACGACCTCCTTGAGCGCCGTGTTCCACTCGTCCCACACATCGCCGCCAGCGAGCAGAGTCGCGAGCGAACTGTAGTACCAGAAGTACACGTTGCCCGCGCCACGCTTGACGAACTGGTCGGTGCTGTACTGCCGATAGCGCGACGGTCGCCGGTCGACGACGTATTCGAGCGCGTCCTCGATCCGCGTGTCGACGCGTTCGCCGAGCAGCATCAGGCAGAACGCGGCCGCCGGCGTCGACGCCGGCAGCGTGCGCCAGCCCGAGTTCAGCCGGGAAGGATCCTTGCTGTAGAGCACATAGCCACGGCGACGGTCGAACATCCTCCAGAGGAAATCCTTCGCGTCGTCGAGCGCGCGATCCGGGAACTCGATCCCGCCGATCTGCGCCGACTTAAGGGCCATGATCTGCCACGCGCTGACCGACGTGCGCGAGAAGCGATCCTCCGGACGCAGGTCCGCCGAGTAGTACGGCCAACCCCCGCGGTTGCGCTCGTCGCCGCGTCGGTTCTGGTTCTTCAGAATCCACTGCACGGCCATCTCGAGCGGCTCGCGCAGCTCGTCGTCACGCGTCATCGCGTAGCACTCGGCGAGTGCGTAGGTCGTGATGCCGTGGCTGTAGGCCGAGCTGCGGCCGAAGTGTCCGGTTTCGAGATCCTGCGTGTCGACCAACGCGCGCAGCGCGCGCTCGACCTCACTCGAGTACTCGGTGTCCGACTTGTGCGTGTGTCCCGCGCCGAGGAACGCGAGTGTGCACAGCGCGGTCTTGCCGATGTAGGTCTCGCCGTACTTTTCGTGGTCGAAGCGCGAACTGCCCCAGTAGCCACCGCGACGCTGCACGGATGCCAGGTAGCGCAGACCCGCCGCGACCGCCGCTTCGGTCTCTTCGCTGCCGCCGAACCGCTCGAGCGCCTCCTGCTTCTTGGGGCCTGTCCGGTTCGCGTAGAGCGCCGGCGTCGCGGTCGGCGGACCGAGGCGCGCGACTTGCATCTCGCGGTGCGGTGCGCGCGCGAGGTGCGATCGCGGCCGCGGCATCTTGGAGCCGAGCGCGGAGCGGCCGACCTTGGCGAGCGAACGCGTCGCCGAGAACGCCTCGGGGCCCCGCCGTTCGGGCGCGGGCTCGGACCGCATCTGCGAGTCGCCGACGGGTGCGTCGCTCTTCGCGACCTTCGGACGCGACGCGGAGGCCTCCGCGACTCCGTCCCGCAACGACGACTTCGCGAGCGAGGACGACGGCAACGGCAGCCGCGAAGCGACGCGCTGCGAACGACTGGTCGTCATCCTCGTCGGCCGCTGCGGACGCAGCGAAGACGAAGGCATCGGCCGCGACACCTCGAGGTCCGTGCTGCGCGACGGAGCACGCGAGGTCCCGAGCCCGGACGCGCGAGTGGGCGCCTGCAGCTCGGTCGACGCCTGCGGCGCGGCCATCGCGAGTGCGCCTTCGGCAGCCGTACTCGCGCGCTCGGCGCGGACAGCGTCCTGCATCGACGGCGCGGCGAGCGCACTCTGCGGCGGCGCGTCCTGCGAGGAAAACCGTTCTCCCGCCGTGGCGACCACGCCCGCGGATCGGGCCAGCCCGCTGCGACCGGGCACGCCAACCTCCAACGTGGACTCCCCCGCCTGCGACCGGCTCACCGACGACTCGGCGGCGGCGGTCGGCGCGGCGACGGCCGTCGATTGCGCGGCCGTCGCCGCGACCGAAGCATCGCGACCCTGCGACGGGGCGACGTTCTGCACGGTGTCCTGCAACGCCGACGAAGGCGCGACCGAGGCGCTCGGGGCAGCCGCGGCCGCGACGCGACTCCCGGACTCGACGCGTGGCGCCGCGCCTTCGGCCGCGGACACCGTGGCGGCGGGCGCCGCGACGCTCTCTTGGAACGACCGACCCTGGAACGCGATCGTGCGATGCACGTCACTCGCGCGACCCCCACCCCCGCCGGCGGCCTCGCCCGCGGAGAGGAATCGCACCTCGAGCCGGTCGCCGTCGTCCGGCAGCTCCGGTTCGTCGTGACCGAGCTGCATGCCGCCGAGAATCATCAGGATCAGCAGGTGCAGGAGCGCGGAGATCAGGATGCACCACGTGATGATGTCGAGCTGGCGCCAGCGGTTCCCCAGCAAGAGCAACGCAATGAGCAGCAGCGCGACGAACAGCGTGATCCAGAGGAACAGCTCGAGCGCGGACTGGCCCTCCCACCAGGGGTAGACCTCCTTCGCGCGCGCTTCGTAGACGAGCGCGGCGGCGCCGAGCTGGATCAGCTCGACCGAGAAGCCGTCGCCACGCGGCAGCGGTCCGCGGTAGTTGCCGAGTCGCGTCTCCGCGACCGGCTCGACGAACGCGCCCTCGTGCCGCCAGGTGCGGTGCACGACCGGCGCGCCCCCCGCGGCCTGCCGCGCAAACCAGAGCGCGGTGCCGTCCGGCGCGAACGCGGGATCGCGATCGATGCGCACGACGTCCCGCTCGGCGGGGTCGACCTCGTCCGCCAGCAAGCGAACGGCCGGCTGCTCGGCGTTCGACTTGCCGAGCCAGATCTCCGCGTTCTGCTCGCCGAGCACGCGCCGCACGAACGCGAGCCCGAACCCGCCCGGCTCGGGCGCAGGATCGATCTCGTCGTGCTCGGTATTGAACTCGCTGCCGAGCGGCTCCGGCGCACGGAACCGGCCGTCGCGATACTCCGCGCGGTAGAGGTCGAAGCCGCCGTTGCCATCGTCGCGATCCGACGCGAAGTAGAGCCGACCGTCCGTGCCGAACGCCGGCGCCAGATCATGACGCTCCGGCACGTTGAGAAGCGAGAGCGCCACCGGCTCGAGCTGCGGCCGCTCCGGATCGAACGCAACGAGCTCCGTCGTGTCGTCGGGCTGCACCCGCGCGTACACGACGCGTCCGTCGGGCAGTCGCGCCGTCCGACCACGCACCGGGCCCGGCAATTCGAAGCGCACCTCCGGCGTGCGCCAGACGAGCATCGAGCGATCCGCGAGCGAATCGGCGCGATAGGCGCGCGTCCCGTCCGTGTAGAAGAGCGGTCGCCCCGACCGCAACACGCCGAGCGAGACGCCGCACGCGATCGCGACGACGGCACAGCACGCGATGAGGATGATGCGAGTGCGCTTGTTCACCTTGGTTCCGAGGGCAACGCTGCGATCGACACGCGCTTCAACGACGCCGCTCGGCACGCGTCGAACGCTTGCGCCACCGAGCCGAAGTGCACGCGGGTATCCCCGCGGATCAGAACTTCACGCTTGCGGTTCTCGGCAGCCGCGGCGCGCAGCCGCTGGCGCAGACCCTCGAGCGTGACGCGTCGGCCACCGACGTGCAGCGAGCCGTCCTCGGCGATCGAGATCACGAGCAGATGCTGCTCTTCGCCGGCCTGTCCAGTCGTGGCATCGGGCAGCTGCAGATCCATCTCCAGCTCCTCCTTCGCGAACGTCGTCGCGACGAGGAAGAAGATGAGCAGCAAGAACACGACGTCGATCAACGGCGTGAGGTTGAAGTCGCCGCCGGACGGCTCTTCGACCTTAAGCCGCATCCCGGTGCTCCTGCGGCCGCATCGCGATCCGCTCGATCGTGGGCGCGATCTTGTCGTCGACACGCTGGACGAGTCGACGCACCTTGCCGTTGAGATGGGCAGCGAGCAGCATCGCGGGGATCGCGACGCAGAGCCCCGCGATCGTCGTCGTCAGCGCTTCGTTGATGCCACCGGCGAGCATCTCCGGCTTGCCCATGCCAGCCTGGGAGACCCGGCGGAACGAATCCGCGATCCCGAGCACGGTCCCGAGCAGTCCGAGCAGCGGCGCGACCGCGGCAATCAGCGTCAGCGGCCGGATGTTGCGCTGCATGCGCTCGACCTCTTTCTGCGCCTGATCCTCGATCGCGCCCTCGACGTCGCGCACCTCGTAGCCTTCCCGGCGAAGACCCGCACAGAGAACACGCGCCGCGGGCGCCTTGATCTGCTCGAGCTCCTGCCGCGCGTCGTCGAACTGCGACGCGCCGATCTTCTCGAGCACGGGATCGAGTGAACTCGGGCAAACGCGGCCGCGCGTCAACGCGAGCCAGCGTTCGAGCGTGAACGCGAGGACCAGCACCGAGCAGATCGCGATCGGCACCATGACGGGGCCGCCGGACTCCAAGAACTGCCACAGGGTCTGCGCGGGGTTCGCTTGCTCCTGCGGAGCGGACAGCATCAGCATCAACGTCGTCATCGGATCAGTCCTTGGCCTCGTCAGAATTCGGATAGCGCTCACGGAGTTCCTTGCGGAACTTCTTCGCGTGCTCGGGCTGGTCGAGCTCGTCGTAGCACTCGGCGGCGCGCGCGAGACCGCGCGGCACCCACGGTTCGTGCGCGAAGAGGATCGAGAGTTTCATGAACGCTTCGATCGCAGCCTCGCGATCGCCGGCTGCGTAGCGCGTCTCGCCGATGCGGAACTGCGCCTCCGCACCGACCTCGCCGACGGACAGCGACGTCGCGGCGGTGAACGCCTGCTCGGCGCGATCGGCTTCGCCGCGATCGGCGTGGGCGCGACCGAGCCACAGGTTCGCACGCGCTCGCTCGGTCGCGGGCGTCGCGTCGTCGGCCTGGCCGAGGAAGCGATCGAGCGCCGCGATCCCCTGTGCGGGTTGTTTCGCGCGCACCGCGCACTCGCCGACGTACAGCCGCGCGCGCTGCGCGCGTTCGTGCTTCGGCTCGCGCTTCAGCAGCGCGCCGAGGTGCTCGAGAGCCCGCGCGTGATCGCCGGCCCGAAGCGAACATTCGCCGACCATGAACCGTGCCTCCCAGTAGAGCGGCTCGGCCTCGCCGCGCGCCGCAAGCTCCTCGAAGACCTTGGCGGCCTGGTGGTAGCGCTTCTCTTCGACCCAGGAGAAGCCGAGCCGATAGAGCGCACGACCGCGATGTGCGCCCGTCACCTTCGCGAGCTGCGCACGGGCCTTCGACGGATCGTCTTCGATCGAACCGACCGACAGCTCGAGCAGCGCTTCGCCGACGCGGTCGGGATCGTCGTTGAGCTGCGCGACGCGCTCGAACGCGCGCTTTGCTCCCTCGACGTCGCCACAGTTCTTGCACGCCCACGCGAGCTCGTAGAACACGCGAGTCGAACGCTCGACCTTGCTCAGCTCACGCAGCGTGTCGCGCGCGTCCTCGGCGCGGCCACCGCGCGCCTGCGCGACGCCGAGCGCGTAGCGCACCGCGGGGACGCGCTCGTGCTCGGGATGCTCGCGCAAGAATCGCTGCGCGGCGCCGATCGCATCCGTCCACTTCTCACCGCGGTGAAACACGCTGATCGCGAGTTCGTCGAGCCCGGCCTGGATCGTCGCGTCGACGCCAGGATGCGAACGACCGCGCTCGATCGTCCGCAAACAGTTGGGGTCGTCCCCGAGCTCGAACGCACACCAGGCGAGGCCTTCGATCGCGCGGGCACCCGCGCGATCCTCGCGCTTGCTCGCCGCACGGTAGCGCTTGCGCGCCGCGTCGAAGTCGCCCTGCTCGAACAGCACGTCGGCCTGCTCGAGTTCGAGCTCGGCCGCATTCGACGAATCGGGCTCGGCGCGCGATGCGCGCTCGAACCGCTGCGCGGCCGCGTCGAGCTCGCCACGCGCTCGCAGCACGCGTCCGGCGATGCGCTCGGTCCGCGGCAGATAGCCACCGTTCGGATACCGCGCGTGGTAGCGATCGGCAGCCCGCAGCGCGCGCTCTGCATCCCCGGCTTCGTGCCAGGTCAGCGCCAGCAGCGAGAGCGCCTCCTCGCGCATCGCCGCGTCGAGCGCGGCGTCGTCGACAAGCGCCTCGAAGCGCGGCGCCGCACCCTTCGCGTCGCCGCCGAGGAACGCCGACCACGCGGCCTTGAACCGCGCCACGGGTCGTCGCGGGTGCTCGTCCCCGAGCCGCTCGTACGCGTCCAGCGCCGCGACGTAGCGCTCGAGCGCGAACAGGTTCTCGGCTCGCGCAAACGCCGCTTCCTTCGCGAGCCGATGCTTCGGCTGCTCCTTGATCAGCTGCGCCGCGCGCCGCGCCGACTCGGCGAAATCGGCGAGCTCGTGCAGCGCGACCACCTGCGCATAGCGCGCGTCGCCGCGCAGCTCGGGATCCTCGGCCTGCGCAGCGCGCTCATAGGCATTCAGCGCTTCGCGCCACTTGCCGGACTGGGCGAGCGATTCGCCGAGGCCGTACTGCAGACGGGCCGCGCGCGGGTCGGCGTCGCCGAGCGAGCTCGCGACGCTCTCGTAGCTGGCGCGTGCCGCCTTGGTGTCCCCCGACGCCAGCAACGCCGCGGCGCGGACCTCGAGCGCCTGGGCCCCGAGTTCGGCATCCCGGAGCAGCGGCTCCAGCACGCGCGCGGCCTTGCGATGGTTGCCCGCCTCGTGGAGCAATCGCCCGACCTCGAGCTTGCCGCGCTTCGCGATCGCCGCGCGCGGATGCTGCTCGATGAGCCGCTCGAACAGCCGCAGCCCGCCCTCCTTGTCGCCGCGATCGACCCGACACCACGCGAGGCCGTAGAGCGCATCCGCGGTCTTCTCGCCGCCACGCTCGACGCACGCCCGCCATGCGGATTCCGCGGCGTCGAAGTTCTTGGCACGGTATGCCGCATCACCCTGGAAGTAGCGCACCTCGGCATACTTCTCGTGGTTCGGCTGCCGCTGGGCCAGCGCTCCGAACAGCCGCTCGGCCGCCTGGAACCGCTCGAGACGCAGTAGCGCAAACCCCGCCTGGTAGCCGCCGTAGAACGCGTAGCGCTCGCCGTCTCCACCGTTGCGTCCCCCGGCCTCCGCAGCGTCCAAGAACGCGTCGATCGCCGGCTCGTCGCGCCCGAGGTCGCGCAGACATTCGCCACGGCCGTAGAACGCCGCCGCGCGGAGATAATGGTCGTCCTCACTCCGCTCGACGAGGGTCCCGAACTCACTGGCGGCCGCGTCCAGCTCCCCCTTCTCTTGCAGTGCCGTGCCGAGCCGGTAGCGGGCCTCCGCGATCAGCTCGAAGTCCCGACTGCGCACGGCCTTGCGAAGAGCGACGATGCCCTGCTCGGCCCGATTCGTCTCGAGCCGGCAGACGCCGAGGCGATACCACGCTTCGGACGCCCGCGCGTGCCGCGGATGCCGTTCGAGGAATCTCTCGAACTTCGGAATCGCTTGCGAATGCAGCCCCCGTTCGACGTATCCGAGCGCGAGCACGAAGTCTTCGGGAGTGCGATTCGTCTGCGCCGCGAGTGTCGATACGAGAACCGCCGGCAGGATCAGCCCACCGACACGCCGGAGAGAGAGTTCGGGCATTGCTCAAGACCTACGTAGAGAACTCCCGAACCCCCCGAGATTTTGTCACGGGAAGTTCGATTGGGATTTCTCCACAGAGCTTTGCACGGGACTTGGGGAAGGCCTGTGGAGAAGGACCGGTCCTGTGCACAGTGTCCGCGATCCGCGCGCGGGACTCAGCTCTTCTCGACGAGACCGCGGAGACGGCGCCAGGCCGCGCCGTACACCTTTCCCGGCCCAAGCAGGCGTCACGCCGTCCGGAACGTCCGCGACATTCACTCGATGCAGCCGATCGAGCACCGCCGGATCCACCGGCTCAGGCGCAGCACATCCAATCAGGCCGAGCCCCAAAAGCAAAATGCGGGTCACCCTCGAAGAGTACCCGCCTTCCCATCTCTACCCCAGCACGCGCCCATCGCCCGCGCCCAAGCCCTCGCCCGAAAACACGGGCGAGCGCAGCGCGCTCATCGAACCGACGTCCATGTATTGCCATCCGCCCCCACCTCGTTGACCGCGAGATCCGTCGAGACGATCTGCGTTTCCCCCGAGGTGCCCACCAGCGCAGCGCCCGGCGCCGGCATGTCACCGAGGCCCGTGTAGCCACCGGTCTTGGTCTTCACGATCTCGCCCTGCTGGTTGACGAAGTAGGTCGCCAGCCCGCTGTTCGGCGTCGACACCGGCCACGCCAGCATCGTCCAGTATCCTTCGGAGTTGTTCGCGTCGATGCTCGCGATGCCGCCGGTCGTCTCGGGGACTCCATCGCCCGACGCGTTCGGCAAGTAGAGCTGGAAGTAGTAGCCGTGCTTCAGGAAGCGGCCGTTCGCGTCGATGTGGTCGAGCGACATCGGCAGCAGGTTCGGCGACAGGCGATCGCCGTTCGAACCGCGCAGCGTCGTGCCGCCGGTCATCTCGCGCATCGTGCCGTATTCGTACCCACCGTTGGAGTTCGTGTCGACGAGTCCCATCGTCTTGAACTTGAACTGCCCGGTCGAAACCGCGCGCAGCGTGCCGACGACCGCGCCCTCGTTGGCGGCGACGCGACCCTGGACGAAGCCCGGGACGACGAGACCCGCGAGGATCCCGATCACCGCGACGACGACCATCAGTTCGACAAGCGTGAGGCCGCGGCAGCGGCTGTTCTGCGGATTGACTGCGTTGTGGTTCATTTCGCTCTCCGCGAGATTCGTCGACACGCTGCACTCCCAACTGAGGCGGAACCCATCAGTTCGCGTCTCGCGCTGAGACGCCGCAGTCGGAATTCCCGATGCGATCGCGCGGATTCGCGTGCGGCGATTTGCGGCGAATCGATACAGTCCGCGGATGACCGACCGCACGATCACGGCCAACACCGTCGCCGGCATCCACTTCTCGCTGAAGCTCGACGACGGCCAGACGGTCGACTCGACCGAGGGCCACGAGCCGCTGCTCTACCTGCACGGCCACCACAACCTGGCTCCGGGCCTCGAGGAGGCTCTCGAGGGCAAGTCGGCCGGCGCCAAGTTCGACGTGACCGTGCCGCCGGAGAAGGGTTTCGGAGAGCACCGTCCCGACGGCATGCAGGTCGTGCCGCGTGAGGCCTTCCCGGACGAGATCGAAGTCGGCATGCAGTTCGGCTTCCAGGACGAGTCCGGCAACGTGCTCCCCGGCTGGATCCAGGACATCCAGGACGACGGCGTGCACATCGACCTCAACCACCCGCTCGCCGGGCAGACGCTGCACTTCTCGGTCGAAGTCACCGAGGTGCGCGACGCGTCCGAACAAGAGCTCGAAAACGGCCACCCGGACGGGCTGGACGAACCCGAGTAGTCGAAAAACTAGTGCTCCGCGCCCAGAGACGAACGGAAGTCGGCGTGCTCGGGCGTATCGACGCCTTCACTGACCTTCGCGTGCACGCGCGCGATGTCGCGCTCGAGCAGAGCCGCGACGTCCAGCCACAGACCGGGGAAGCACTTGCTTCGGAGCACACCGCTGAGGGACGGCGCCAGGACTTCGTAGCGACCGTCACGCCGCACGAACCAATCGACCTGCGCGTCGTCGACTCGCCAAACGACGTACTCCTGCACGCCGTTGCGGCGGAACGCGTTCTTCTTGTCGTGCAGGTCGTAGCTAGCCGAGCTCGCGGAGATCTCGACGACCAGCTCGGGAGCGCCGCAGATGTAGCCTTCGTCATCGAGCCGCGCTTGGCCCCGCTCGATGCGGAGCGACAGGTCCGGCTGGGGCTCATTGTCGTCGTCGAGGATCACGGTCGCGTTGTCGACCGCGACGACTCCGGGCGTCGCCATGACGTACGCACCCAACCAATTGCTCGCGAGAAAATGCGGCTCCCCGTGCCGATCCGCCCGCACCGGTGAAGGCATGTAGACCACTCCCTCGATCAACTCCGCCTTCTTGACGTGCTCCATCGCGAGGTAGCGCCGATGGAACTCGAACCGGGTCAGCCGGTCCCCGGCCTGCAGCTCGGGGACTTCGGACCATTCGTCAAGGTGTCGCACGGAGGTCATCTCGGGAACAGGGGAACGGCAGCCGCCGATTCTACCCGAATTCCTCAGTGGAACACGCCGTGCACGACGAGGTCCTCGCCGGCACCATCGCCCGCGGGCGCGTCCCACCACCACTCGTCGAGGCGGAACGCGCTCTCGATCGTCGCGCTGCCGCGCCCGTCGAACGGCGTCGGCGCTTCGCGGCCGCCGACGAGGCGCGACGTCACGAACGCGAGCACCTGGTCCACGCAGTCCGACTCGTAGAGCCGCGCGAAGAGCGCGCCGCCACCTTCGACGAGCACGCGCCGAAGCCCGAGTTCCCGGAGGGCTGCCCAAGCCGCGGCGACATCGAGGGTGTCGTCGACCGTCGGGCAGCGCACGATCTCCGCTTCGGTCGCCTCGAGCGCGTCGCACTCGGCGTCCTCGCGCACGAGGAGCCACGTCGGCACCTCGCCGGCCGACTGCACGACCCCACGATCGGGCGACAGCTCACCGCGCGGATCGACGACGATGCGAATCGGGTTCGCGCCTTCGGCGTCGCGCACCGTCAAGCGAGGGTCGTCGCGCTGCGCCGTGCGGAACCCTACGACGACGGCGTCGACCCGCGCGCGCAACTCGTGTACGCGCCGCCGCGACTCCGCACTCGAGATCCACTGCGAGTCTCCGGATGCCGCCGCGATCTTGCCATCGAGCGTCATCGCCCACTTCGCGATCGTCCACGGTCGCGCCAGCGAGAGCCATCGATCGAACGCGCGGTTGATCGCATGGCACGCGTCGGCGCGGACGCCGGTGATCACCTCGACTCCCGCCTGGCGCAGCTGTTCGAGACCGCCGCCCACGTGGCGCGGATCGGGATCGGTCGCGCCGACGACGACACGTTCGATCCCCGCCTCGAGCAGCCACTCGACGCACGGCGGCTGCTTCTTGCCCGTCCCCTTCGAGCTACACGGCTCGAGAGTGACGACGACGCTGTCGGGATTCACACCGTTCTCGGCGGCGTCTCGCAGCGCTTCGGGCTCGGCGTGCAGCCCACCCCACGCGCGATGCCACCCGCGCCCGACGATTTGCCCGTCCCGCAGCGCGAGCGCGCCGACACGAGGATTCGGTTCGACCTGCCCGCGGCCGCGAAGGGCCAGGGCGATCGCCTCGTCCATCAGCGCGTCGTAGTTCACGACAGGGCCTTCAAGTTGAGGGACTTCACGAAAGGGCCGGTGCCGGCTGCAGCTCGCCGACGAGCGAGTGCGCGAGCGCTTCGGTCACGCGCACGTGCACGTATTGCCCCTTGAGCGCCGGGTCGTTCGCCGGGAAGTGCGCGAGTCGATGGTGCCACGTCCGGCCGGACATCCGTCCTTCGACCTTGCTGTCGCCTTCGACGAGCACTTCGAGCGTCTGACCGACGAGCCGGTCGTTCTTCTCGCGCGTGTGTTTCTCCTGCAGGGCGAGCAACACCTGGTTGCGGCGCGCCTTTTCGTGCTCGGGCACGTCGTCCTCGAGGTCCGCAGCAATCGTGCCGGGGCGCGGCGAGTACTTGAAGACGTAGCTCTGTGCGAACTTCACGCGCTCCATGAACTGCACGGTCTCCTCGAAGTCGGCCTCGGTCTCGCCGGGATAGCCGACGATGAAGTCCGAGTGCAGCTCGATCTCCGGGACCTTCGCCCACAGCTGCTCCGCGCGCGCGAGGTAGCGCTCGACGGTGTATCCCCGCCGCATCGTCTTGAGCACGCGGTTGCTGCCGGACTGCGCCGGCAGGTGCAGGTAGCGCGACACGTTCGGCAGCTCGGCGATCGTGTCGATCAGCTCGGCCGACAGGAAGTTGGGGTGCGACGTGATGAACGCGAGGCGACGCAGACCTTCGATCGCGTGCAGCTCACGGAGCAAACGCGACAACGTGAACTCACGCCCGAGGTCCCTGCCGTACGCGTTGACCGTCTGACCGAGCAACGTGATCTCGGTCACGCCGTCGTCGACGAGCCGCTGCGACTCTTCGACGATCTCGTGCATCGGCCGCGAGATCTCGATCCCACGCGTCGTCGGCACGATGCAGTAGGTGCACGGCATGTTGCAGCCACGCATGATCGAGACGTAGGCCTGCGAGCGGTGCGGCCGCACCCGCACGTTGCGGAAGATCGAGTCGCCGGACACGCCATCGTCGACAGCGACGACCGAGTTCTTCGCCCGCGCCGCGTCGACCTTCTTCTCGATGTCGCCGAAGGCCGACGGCCCGACGACGAGATCGACGTGCGGCATCCGCGCCTGCACGCGGCGCTGGTGCTCCTGCGCCATGCAGCCGAGCATCCCCACGACGAGCTCCGGCTCCTTGCGCTTGCGGACGCGCAGCCGACCGAGCTTCGACCAGACGCGGTCCTCGGCGTGCTCCCGCACCGAACACGTGTTCAGCAGCACGACGTTCGCCTCGCCCTCGGTATCCGCGGGCTCGTAGCCGGCTTCGAGCAGTCGGCTCTCGACGAGCTCGGAATCGAGCTTGTTCATCTGGCAGCCGTAGCTGTGGACGAAGTACTTCGGGCGGGAGGTCATGAGCGGCGGGATGATAGCGAGGAGGCCCCGCCTCGTCACTGGGGCGGGCCCCGAACCTACCGAATCGACGCCGTCAGCAGGTCCGTCGTCCCGACCCCGAGCGCGTTCGCCTGCGGGTCCAGGAACGCCCCCTGCAGGTAGAACGTCAGCCCGGTGATCCCCGGGGTGTTGGGGATCGCCATCGCGACCGAGCCCGTGGCCGTGTCGCCGACGAGCGGGACGGTCACGACGTTGTTCTGGTAGAGCCAGCAGCCGGCCATGCCGAGCGGGGTCAGGTCGGCCGGCAGCGGCATCCCGGTCAGAGTCATCGACGCGTCGTCGCCGACCATGAGGCTGCGCATCGCGGTCGGGGCGAACGCGGCGACTTCTGTCGTCACGGTCTCGCCGCCGCACCAGGCGCCGGCCGTCATGATCTGGGCGTCGACGCCGAAGCGATCGGCGCAGCCGACGCCGGAGCGCGAATCGACGCCCGCGCAGAGAGGCAGGCCGCCCTGGGCCACGAGGGCGTAGTCCACGTCGTCGACGTTCGGCGTCTCGATCCGCGCATCCATGTTGATCGCGCGGGCGTGCACTTCGATCGACCACACGCCAGCGAGCGGGCTCGGGACGAACACGCACTCGACCGTGTCGCGATCGTCCGGGGCGCCGCCGGCGATCGAGGCTGTGCCCGACATGAGGCCGGCGTTGCCGTGGTAGACCGTGCCGTCGGGCGCCGTCACCGTGAGGTCGACGTCATTGACGCGCGCGAACGCGGCGCCCGGATTGCCCGGCGGGTCCAGGTAGCTCATCGTGACCTTGAGTTCCGGCGCGGCGTCCGCGACCTGGATCTGGTAGGTCGTGGATTCGCCCTGCGTCAGGGAATCCTCCTCGTCGACGAGAAGGGTCAGGCTGCGCAGGTCGTACAAGCGCGCGAGATCGGGGAAGCCCCAACCTTGGTGTTCGCGCCGGTTGTCGGTGCTCGACGGACCGAACGCGTACTGCCGAGCGGAGTTGATCACGAGCGACTTCGCGGTCACGGCGTGCGGCCGGTTCTCGAAGCGCGTGCCGCCCGGCACCCGCAGCGGGTTGCCGAACAGGCCATCCGTGAACATCTGTATCGCGAGGCCGACGCTGCCGCCGACCATCGGCGTCGCGCCGGACGTGCCGCCGAACGACGGGAAGAAGTCGGCGATCGTGTAGCCGTCGGCGCCGGTGCGATCCGACGTCATGATCTCGTCGTCGTAGCCGACGAGGTCCGGCTTGATCCGGCCGTCGCTCGCAGGGCCGATGCTCGCGTTGCCCGCGGCCCAGGAGTCGTTGCTCGGGTCGGCGTCGTCACCGTGGTCGACGGCGCCGCATGAGATCACGTTCTTCGCCCAGGCTTCGGGGCGCGACAGCTGCGAACCGGTGTTGCTCTGGCTCTGTGTGATCGCGAGGTCGTGATCGAAGATCGCGTCGTCGAGCGCCGCAGACTGCGCGTTGTAGGTCGTCGACGTGAAGATCGTGCCCCAGCTCGCCGTCGACAACACGCCGCCCGCGTCCACCACTTCGCCGTAGACGACGTAGCGGCTGTCGAAGCAGAAGTTGTGGGCAGTGTAGAGCCCCTGCGCGTCGGGCAGCATCCCGCGCGCGAGCGAGATGCTCGTGCCGTTGCCGAGCAGGATCCCGGCGACGGCGTGCCCGTGATCGGTCGGACCGGCTGAGCAGATGTCCTGCGGCAGGTTCGTGAAGTCCGGGTGCGACGTCTGCAGGCCTTCGTAGGTGTGCGCGACGAGGCCCTGCCCGGTCATGCCGGCCATGGCCTCGAGGTGATCCGCGCCGGTTTGCACCCGGGCATTGTCCATCGGCAGGGCCGACGAACGCGCGCGCCGTCGCGGCTTCGCGTCCACCTCGGTGCCGTAGCCCCGCTCGATCCACAGCACCTCGTCCCGCCGCGCGATCGCGGCGAACTGCCGCGCACTCAGCAACAGCCGCACGACGAGCCCACCGTGCGGCGGCTCGGCGACGATTCCGCCAAGCGCGGCGACCGCCTGGAACAGGCCCGGCTTGTCGCGGTGCTTGTCGACGAGCACGACGTCGTAGTCAGCCTGCGCCGGCACGGCACCACCGACCATCGCGGCCGCGAGTCCCGGCTCCATGCGGAAGGCCGGAGCGTAGCCGCCGACCCAGCGGACGAACGGCAGGGACCGAACCTTCTCGACGTCTCGCGGCGCGATCCGCACGACGTGCGCCTGGTCGGGTAAGAAGCTCGCGACGTGCCCGCCCACCCCTCGGACCGCGGCCCGCCACGTGTCGCGACTCGGACCGCGAAACTGCACGACCCAAAGGCCGGATTCCGGGTCGGCTGCGAGAACGCCAGGGAGCTCCGGCGCCGCCTCGAGCGGGTCGAAGTGCATGGCTCGCAGTCGGATCGACTGGGCGCGGGCCCCGTCCACCGGGAGCGCGCACCCGGCGATCGCCGCCAGCGCGACGAGCAGTGCGCGGCTCCGGGAGGTCATTTCTCGAGCTTTTGGAGCAGCTTGTGGGGCGAGTCGGGACCGACTTCAAACCATGTCTCGATCCCGTCACCCTCGTAGCCAAGTTCCATGAGATGCGGGTCGTAGAGCAGCTCGACGATCGAGCGGTCCCCCATCAGCACGTGGATCGTCTGGTTGAGGAAGACCGCGCCGGTCTCGTTGTCGTTCGCCATCAGCGGCTGCTTGCCGGAGAAGATCTTGCCGGCGAGGTGCGAGCGCGCTCGCCCGGCGTAGTGCGTGTCGATGCTCGACACGTCGTCGATCGTCTTCCAGACCTCGTCGACGCCGATGTCCATCATCAGCGTCTCCGAGTGCGGATCCTCATAGCCCGGCACGAAGTAGCGCTCGAAGTTCGCCTTCGTGCGTTCACAGCAACCGCGCACCCAAGGCGCGATCACGAATTGCGAACCGCCGAAACGCGGCGCACTCTTGTAGCGGCGCTTGTACTCGAGCAGGTTGTCGTAGTGCCAGCGAAGGTTCTGCTGGTCAGCCGCCTGGTAGGCGGACTCCTGCGACTCGATGACGCGCGGCAGCAGCGCGGCCGCGAGGACACCGATGATCGCGATGACCACCATCAGCTCGATCAGCGTGAAGCCGGCGGAGCGGAGTTGATTCATAGGGAGGGGTATTCGGGAGTGAGGGGTCGGACCCGGACAAGTCTAACCCGCGCCACCGAAAAGTAACCCTCCGCCGCCTGGTAGCCCTCAACGAAAGCACGCCCGGAGCCCCGTGGGATCGGGATTCCGAGCGCGTTCGGGATCGGACGCCCGAGGGCGCCGAATCAGGGTTCGGGCCTCAGTGGCCGTTGCCTTCGGACTTCTGGCTCTTCTTCGGCTTCTCGCCGGTACCGGTCGGCAGCGTGATCGGCGCGCCGGCCGGCGTCTGGGTCGACTGCGGGGCGCCGGACGTCTCCGTGCCAGTCGTCTCGGTGCCGGTCGTCTCCGTGCCGGTCGTCTCCGTGCCGTTCGCCTCGCTGTTCGAGTTCTCGGCCGAACCCGACTCAGCGTTCTCTGCGTTGTTGTTCTCGGAGTTGGTCGACTCCGTGTTCTCGGCAGACTCGTTCCTCTCGGAGTTCTCGATCGCGCCCTGGCCCTGGTCCTCGGGGCTGTCGGGGTTCTCGGTCATCTCCGGCTGCTCGCCCTGCGTCTCGTCGTCGAGGTTGACAGTCTCGCCACCCGGCTTCGAGCCGATGCGCCAGTCGTTCTCGGCCTCGAACACGTCGAGACCGCGATCGGCCGCGTAGTCCTTCGCGAACCACGGGTCACCCGACTGATCCGACCACCACTTGCGCCAGCGATACGTCGCCTGGTTGCGCGACGCGAGGTTGTCCGCAAGGTGGTCGTAGCCGAACTCACGACCGGTCGCCTGACGGAGCGCTTCATGGCACAGGTAGCGCACCTGGACGCGGTCGGAGTCGAGGCCATCGATCAGGGACGGCGTGTGCTGGAGGTCGCCCATGAGCACGAGCGTGCGCGCGGCTTCGAGGCGCACGGTCGAGTCCTGGTCCTGCACGAGCGGCTGCATCTGCGGAATCGCACGACGGTCGCGAATGCGGCCGAGCACCCACAGGGCGTTCGAGCGAACCTTCGCGTTGTTGTGCTCGAGCGCGGTCAACAGCGACGGGATCGCTTGCTCACCGGTCTGCGCCAGCCAGAGAAGGTTGTTGAACAGCTCTTCCCGCTGCTGGAACGGGATCTGCGAGATGCGGTTGTCGATCTCGCGAGCCATCAGCTCGTTGGGCTTGAGATAGGGGTTGTCTTCCGAGTGCGTGGTGCCGCAGGCGGCGAGTCCCAAACACATCGAAGCGATGATCGCAGTGGACCTCATGGGTTCGGAATCTCCATCAAAAGGGTGTCGGTCGAACCAGTGCTGGTATCGGGGGGAAGGGTGTCTTGACTTGAGACAGGGGTGGAGAAAATCGCGGTGAGAAGGGCGCGGCGACGCCGCGCCCTTCTCACACGCACTTGCCCCTGCCCTTGCCGTCCCGCGCCCGCGCCCCGGTGCCAGCTCCCGCGCCCAGGGACGCGCCAGGCAAGGGCAAGGGCAAGGGCAAGTAGTGAGGCGCAGAGGGGAGGCCGGCACTTTCCGCTACGCGGAAAGGGCTGGCCTCCCCTCTGCGCCTCACTACAATGCCAACTCGCAAAGGCCTGACCGGGCGGTTGGGCGTTCGACAGCGAACTTCCGGAGGAATCAACAGAATGAACAAGGCCGAACTCATCGACACAGTCCAGACCGACCTGGGCCCCGAATGCTCGAAGGCGCACGCCGAGCGCGTCGTCAACACCGTTCTCACGAGCATCGGGCGAGGCCTGATCGACGACGAAATCGTCCAGCTGATCGGTTTCGGCACCTTCCAGGTCCGCGAGCGCAAGGCGCGCACGGGTCGAAACCCGCAGACCAACGAGCCGATCGAGATCCCGGCCAGCAAGAGCGTCGGCTTCCGTCCCGGAGCCAAGCTCAAGGAAACGATCTCGGCCTAGCGGGCCTCGGCCTGGTGCCCCGTCGAGGGCGGCAGCTCGTACGGGCTGCGCATCGGAACCGGCAACGCGCGCTGGCACTCCCGCCATTCGGCCGGCTGAGCGCTCCGATCCACGGTGCCGACGAGCTCGAAGAAGAGCGTCTTGTAGGTGCACGGCACGACGCCACGGGCATACATCCGGCGCAACGCCGGCGCCGTGTTCGGCTCGCGTGTGAACCAGTAGTCCTCGAGCAGAAACACCTCGAAGCCGAGCTGCTGGAGCCCGCGCGCCGACTGCAGCACGCAGACGTCGGTCTCCGCTCCGGCCAGCACGATCTGCTCGATCCCCGACGCGCGCAATGCCCCCAACGCCGTGAGGATCTCGTCCTCGCTGCAGCAATCGAACGTGCGTTTCACGTAGCGCTGCCCGTGCTCGGGGAACGCCTTTTCGAGCCGCTCGGGCAGCCAGCCGTTGCTCTCCGTCGGATGCTCGAACGTAGCGACGAGGGGCAAGTCGGCCATCGTTGCGAGCAGCAGGAGCTGCTCGATGCGGGCTTCGATCGGCTCGCGCTCCTGCGCCATCCAGCCCCAGAACGAGGGCTGGGCGTCGATCAGGACGATCGCGGTGCGAGCGGGGTCGATCGAGCAGAGGGTCGGACAGAACACGGCGCGAGAGGCGATCACGCGGCAATCGTATCCAACTTGTCCAGTACCCCCGCGTCCACACATCGTCGGACATGGACCTCCGCGCCTTCTCCCTCTGTGTCACGCTCTACGCCGCCCCCGCCCTCGCCCAATCCTCCGGGCTCGACGACGCGATCCCGATCCACACCCGCGCCTCGGATTCCGGCGAAGCACCCCACGCCTGGGCCGGCGCGCCGAGCTTCAAGTGCCGACTCGACGGCCGTTTCGCCTTCTACCCGGCCCTCGGCCCGGACCATCCGCGCACGCTGCCGTGGCGTTGGCACACCGAGTCGATTCGGTCCGGTGATACCGAGCTGGTCGACGGCGTTCCTCACGAAGGCGCGGCCCACGACTTCCGTTGGGAGCGGACCTGGCCAGGATGCATCGAGGCCTACGACGTTCGTTCGGACGGCGTCGAGCAGACGTTCACGATCGCGCGGAAACCCGGACACGGCGCGATCACGATCCTCGGCCGCGTGGACACGGAGCTCGCAGCGACGCCGACGGCGGAACCCGCCCACACGTCGCTGACGTTCCGAAGCGCGTCGGGCGAACCGCTCATGACCTACGGCGCCGCCACGGCCATCGACGCGACCGGCCAACGCATCCCGATGCATACGGAGTTCTCGAGCAGTCACATCACGCTGCGCCTCGATGCGGAGTCGGTCGCGAGCGCATCGTTCCCGCTGGTCGTCGATCCGATCCTGTCGAGCTTCAGCGTCGCACCGGTCGACGACTCCGCGGTCGCCGTCGCCGAACCGGGCACGGCCTCCCGGCCATGTTTCCATGCGTTCACACGCACCTTCTCTGCGACGGACCGGGATTGCTTTGCCTACCGGGCTCGCTTGGACGGCACGTTCTCGACGCTCATCTACGCGGACCTCACCGCGGACGACGTCACCAGCGTCGACGTCGCGATCGACGTGGTCGGCTCGCGCTATGTCCTCGGCACGACCCGCAAGGAGGGCACGTCCAACGCCGGGAAGATCCTGTTCGAGGCTCTCGGATTCTCGGCGACTCCCTTGCAGCAGGGCTCCTCGATCGGCTCGATCGTGCTCAACACCGACACGCTGCGCAACATCTCGATCGCCGCCAATCCCGACGACGAACGCATCCTCGCGGTCTACGACCTCGAGAGCGCAACCGGACACACGGTCGAGGCGCGCCGCGTCGACTTCTCGTTCCCGGGCGGCTCCCTGACGAGTGATGTGCTAGGAACGCTCGCGACCGTCACCGAGCCGGTCAGGCCATGCCTGGCTGCTCTTCCCGACGCCGACCGCTGGCTCGCGTGCTGGACCACATCAGCCGGCGGAACGTCGCGCATCATGGGCCGCCGCGTGCGCACGACCGACGAAGCGTTCGAGACACCCGCGATCCTCTACCAGACCGGCTCCGAGAACTTCTCCCGCATCCGCGTCGCAGGCGCCGGCGGCCGCTACTGCGCAACCTACTACTCGTCGCCGATCGGCTTCGGCGTGATCGCGATCCGCGCGCATCGCTTCGATTGGATCGGCGCGGCCTCCGCACCGAGCGTGTATCCACGCGCGACGGTCTCGTTCGGCGGGACCTACACGAACAACGACCTCGCGTGTGACCGCAACACGCAGTCGCAATGGCTCGCGGCCTACACCGAGACCGTCGGCGTGGCCGGCTCGACGGTGCGGCTCGCGCGCCTCGGGCTGCACGGCGAAGTCATCGACACCGTGCAGGCGCACGGCTCGAGCACCGGTCGCCCCGCGGTCGGCGCGGTCGAATGGATCGAACCGCCGTCCGCCACGACCGCCGGCAGCTGGTCGGTGCAGTACACGCTGCGCCAGTCGCACGAGGTCTACGCGATCGAAGAACCCTACCCGGCCGGCGTCGACCAGCACCCGATCGTCGCGCCCGGCTGCGCGTCGGCCGACACCGAGCAATGGGCGCCGGCAATCGCCGGCAGCGAGTTCTTCTGGGGCGAGATGTGGGGCCACAACGGCGCAGCCGCCGCGATCGGCATCGCACTGTCCCAGTCGAACGTCCCGCTGGACTCGATCGGCATGAGCGGCTGCGTGCTCGGCGTCGACCCCGCGAGCGCGGTGTTCGTGCCGACGCCGACCGGCACGTCCGGCAACGCGACGATCACGTTCCGACTGAACGACGATCCGGTGTTCACGGGGTCGTTCTACACGCAGTGGCTGCACCTCGAGCCGGGAGCAAACGTGCTCGGGGTCGTGACGCGAGGTGCGCGGGTGCACGACGTGCAATAGCGCGGCGGACAATGACCGTTCACTGGAGCCGGCCCCTCACTGGGCTCTCACATCGACGCGAACGAACCGCACGAAGCGGAACACCATCGAGACGCCCCACAAGCCGAGCGCCAGGAGTCCCGCGCGCTGGGCCCACGCGCCCCACGCGACATCGAAACGGCAGCCGATCAGCAAGGGTCTTTCGGGATAGATCTCACGGCCGAGACGCCAATCCCGAACGATGTCCCAGATCGGCACCGAATCGAGGTATCCGACGAAGCAAGGTATGTAGGTCGGCACGACGACCAAGTTGCCGAGCATCACGACCACGCACAAGACCACGAACGCGCGGCGCGGCGTGATCTCCGCGCGAAGGCGCCGACGCCAAGCCGATTCGGATGGACTCTCCATCGAACTTCTCCACGGCTTGTGTCGGGTGCTTTCGGTGCGAGCTTGAGCTTGGCCCTGCGAAGGAAAACAGGACTGGAGCGGCAGAGCGAGGCCGGCAGCAAGAGAGTTCCCGTTTCGGCCGAGATGCAACTTCCCACACTCCGTTAGGCTGGGCCGCGTGGCGGAACCGTTGAAGAACGGATACGACCGGGCCTATCTCGAACGCCTGGCTGAGACCCTCGATGCGTGCGCTCCCGCGGGCATCGATCGCCATGCCTTCCTGGACGCCGCGTTTGCCGAGGGCTGGGAAGAACTCGAGCTGAAGGGGCGCATGCGACGCATCACCGAAGCCACGCGCGCCGTCCTCCCCACGGACTATCTCGATGCCCTTCCCATCGTGCGGGGAGCCGCGGCGAGCTTCGGCGGCTACCTCTCGATGCACTTCCCCGACTTCGTCGAACAGTATGGCCTCGACGATTGGGACCCGTCGGTGGATGCGCTGCGCTGGCTCACTCGCTTCGGCAGCTCGGAATTCGCGGTGCGCCCATTCCTCGCAAAGGATCCGGCGCGCATGGTCGCCACCATGCGGGAGTGGGCCGACAATCGCAACGAACACGTCCGGCGCCTGGCCAGCGAAGGTTGCCGTCCACGCCTGCCGTGGGCGATGAACCTGCCGGTGTTCCAAGACGACCCGGCCCCCCTACTGCCGATCCTCGAGGCGCTGCACGACGATGACTCGGACTACGTCCGTCGTAGCGTCGCCAACAACCTCAACGACATCGCCAAGGATCACCCCGAGGTCACCCTGACCACGACCGAGCGCTGGCAAGGCAAGTCCGAACAGATCGATCGCGTGGTCAAGCATGCCTGCCGCACTCTGTTGCGCGAGGGGCATCCGCGAGCCATGCGCATGTTCGGCTTTCGCGATCCGGCGGACATCACCCTCACCGACCTCCGCCTCGATCAAGAGACCGTACCGCTCGGCGGCGACCTCCACTTTCACTTCCAACTCGACGCTCCCGACAGCCTCGGCAGGATCCGCCTGGAGTACCGCATCGACTTCGCCCGCCCCCACGGCCGCGGCGCGCGCAAGGTGTTCCAGATCGGCGAATCCGACTGCAGCGACTCATGCCGCGCCGTCAGTCGCCGTCATTCCTTCGTCGACCGCAGCACCCGTAAGCACTACCCGGGCGACCATCGACTCACGGTGATCGTCAACGGCGTGGCGAAGGCCGAAACGCACTTCGCGTTGGCGGATTGACATGCACACACGCGGTTCGAATCGGGAGTCGACGACAAGAGTTCGTGTACGCTTCCCGCATCCATGGCGTTTGGGACTCGGACACCCGATGAACCACGCCACGCGAATCCTCCGTTCTCTGCTCGCTGCGCCCCTCCTCGCGACCCCGTCGCTGGCCCAGACACAGTGGACGGAAGCCCAGGCCACCGGCCCGAGCGCCCGCTCGCGCCCGGCCGTGGCCCCGATCGCATCCGGCGACCACATCGTGCTCTTCGGCGGCTGGGACGGTGTCCCGTTCACCGGTCAGCTCGGGGACACGTGGCTGTGGTTCGGCGGCGCGTGGATCGAGTGGTTCCCGACAAACGTGCCGGATGCCGTACACGCCGCGGCGATGGCGCCCCTAGACGACGACATCGCCGTGCTGTTCGGCGGCATCCACGGTACCCAGGCGCGGCAGAGCACGTGGGTGTGGGACGGCCTGGACTGGACGCAGTTTGCAACGTCGCCGCTCGACCCGCGACCGGGGCCGCGTTTCATGCACGCAATGGCGAAGATGCCTGGCGGCAGTGGCGCACTGCTGTTCGGCGGCGCCTACACCGGGGGCGGCGTCGGGATGCACGACGACAGCTGGCTCTTCTCGAACGGCGTCTGGTTCGAGCTGCCGGACGGACCCGAGGTGCCCGCCGCGCGCTTCCGCCACGCGATGGCGTACGACGCGCGCCTCGACCGCGTCGTCATGTTCGGGGGCTACGACAGCCAGTCCGAACTCTCCGACACCTGGGAGTTCGACGGCGTGCAGTGGGTGCAGCGCTTCCCCGCGACGATCCCACCGGCGCGGCAGGAGCACGTGCTCGCGTTCGACGCCGCGCGCGGTCGCACGGTGCTGTTCGGTGGCCGCAACGACTCGTCACGGCTGCAGGACCAGTGGGAGTGGGACGGCGTCGACTGGCGCGACGTCACGTCCGGGCCGGCGCCGAACGGCCGCAGCTACGCCGGCATGGCGTTCCACGAACTGACGCAGGAGCTCGTCGTGTTCGGGGGCCAGTCCGACGCGGCACAGCAAGCCGACACGTGGACGCGCACGAGCGTGCACCCCGCGACGTCGGTGCCCCTCGGCACGGGCTGCACGTCGTCCGACGGTCCGACGGAGCTGAGCGTCGCGCCGTTCGCCGAAGCGTGGCTGAACGACACGTACCAAGTCGAATTGACCGGCGCGCCTGCCGTCGCGCCGGCCGTCCTCGGGTTCGGCTTCTCGACGACGGACTGGGGTTCGATCGCGCTGCCGCTCACGCTCGACCCTCTGGGCGCGCCGGGCTGCACGGTGTGGTCCGAGCCCGCGCTACCGTTCGCGATGCAGCCGGGTCCCGGAGGCACGCGCACGTGGTCGTTCGCGATCGGGAACGCGACGGACTGGGTCGGCGGCAGCTTCGCGGTGCAGGGGTTCGTGCTCGACCCGGGGGCGAGTGCGCTCGGGCTCGCGGCGTCGAACGCGATCGTGTCGACGGTCGGCGTGCGCTAGCGATCGCTGCTTCTAGAATATCGAAAGTCGCGCGGCTCGCTCGAGCGCGCGCCAAGCCCGCGTCGCCACCTCGAACGAGAGCGGAAACACGCGCTCGTGGAGCTTGAGGTCTCGCGACGCCGCCGTCCAAAGGCTGGGCGACAAGACGGCGGCGCGGCTCCGGGCGCGCAACGCGCGCCGCACGACATCGTCCACGCGACCGATGTCGGCCTGCGCGGAAACGACTCGCAGCCCGTTCGTGACTTTCGCCGCGTCGCGCGCCACATGCGCCGCGACATCGCCGTCGAGCTGGAAGAACACAACCTCGCGCGCGGCCACCGCGAGTCGCTCGGCGAGTCGCGGAGAGAACTCGATCGGCACGGTAACGACGCGGGCATCGCCCCGTCGACGGCGCACTTGCCGAGCGTGGAACCCGGTCGTCAACAGCGTCCGGACGTGCGATGGCGGCTCCTCCTCGAGTTCTTCGAGCGTCATCGCCATACAGGGCACGCCGAGCCGGTTCGACACCTCACGCGCATGCCCGCGGGCCTGGAACGCGGTGCACTCGACGAACGCGAGCTCCGGCTCGCGGCGCGCGCGCGCGTCGGCGAGGTCCGCGAGGTAGCGAAATGCTGCGAGCGTCGACACGTCGGCATCCCCGTCGAATCGCTTCGCGAGCTTCTCGAACAGCTTCGCGAGCTCGCGTTGCTCCGCCGGCGGCGCGCTGACCGAATCGGCGACGAAAAACCCCGACCTGTCGACGTTGCGCACGAGGCCCTGCTCGACGAGCCGGCGATACGCCTTCAGCACCGTCAGGTGGTTCACCGCCCATTCCTTGGCCGCCTGCCGAACCGACGGCAAACGCTCGCCCGGTGGCCACGCTCCGGTCGAGATCTCGAACACGCAGTGCGTGACGATCCGTTCGACCTTGGAACCGGCACGCGATGCGGCAGGCTCGGGCGGCTTGTGGGCGGGCTCAGCCATCTGTTATGTTTAGCATAACAGATTCGAAGACGAGAGGAATACCCGCATGGCCCGCCGCCAACTCGCACCGCTCGCAGCCGCGCTCTCGATGGCCCTCGCCCCCACACCGGCCGCGCAGCAGCACGCCACAGCATCGCGCAACTTGATCACCGTCAAGGTCGATCCCCGCGTCGAACTGCTGAGCGTGATCTTTCGACTCGCCGGTAACCGCGAATACAACATGGCGAAGGTCGACCGCTACGCCGAAGCCGTCGACGCACACTTCGCGCCACACAAAAACCACGCGGCCATCAAGCTCGCGCGCGACCTGCGCAAACGCTACGGCGTCTCATTCGACGCGGTCATGGGCATGGCGATCCACCTGACCAACGCGACCGAACTCGGTGAGCTGGTACCGTTCTCCCCCCACCCGAAGAGCCTCGACAAGCGCTGGAAGTCGGGCTCGGCGAAACGCTTCGTCCGCGCGGCGAAGAAGTTCGTCGCCGACGCGAAGTTTGCCGAGTTTGTCGAAGAGCACAGCGAACTCCACGCGACTGCCGTCGAACGGATGCAGCAGCGGCTACGCGACAGCGCGAAGCTCGACTGGTTCGACGAGTTCTTCGGTGAGAACCCGACCGCGAAGTTCGAGCTCGCACTCGGCCTGCTGAACGGCGGTGGCAACTACGGCCCCCACGTTTCTCACAAGGGAGGCCGCGAAGACCTCTACTGCATCCTCGGCGTCTGGCAGACCGACGACGAGGGTATTCCCACGTTCGACGAGAAGGTGATCTCGACCGTCGTCCACGAGTTCTGCCATTCGTACTGCAACCGCCTCGTCGACGCGCACGCGAAGAAGCTCGCGAAGTCCGCGAAGCGCCTGTGGCCGCACGTCGAGGACGCGATGCGCCGTCAGGCCTACGGCAGTTGGCAGACGATGATGCGCGAGTCGCTCGTGCGCGCGTGCGTGATCCGCTACATGGCGAAAACGGGCGGGCCGCGCCAACGGACGATGCAGATCCGCAACGAGGAGCGGCGCAAGTTCCTCTGGGCAGGCGAACTGTCGGACCTCCTGATCGAATACGAGAAGGACCGTGAGACGTATCCGACGCTCGAACCGTTCATGCCGAGGATCGTCGAGTTCTTCGACGACTACTCGAAGGGATTCGGCGACCGCATGTCGCGAGCTCCCCAGGTCGTATCGATGGTCCCGGAGATCGGTGACCGCAAGGTCGACCCCGACCTGAAGGAGATCGTGATCACTTTCGACCGCAAGATGCGCGACGGGTCGTGGGCGTTCGTCGGCGGCGGACCGAAGTATCCGAAGACCAAGGGCAAGCCCCGCTACGACGACGGCTGCAGGGTGCTGCGACTCGCGGTCGATCTCGAGCCGAACCACGACTACGAGTTCTGGCTCAACCGGGGGAAGTACGACTCGTTCGCGAGCGCCGAGGGGATCAAGCTCGAGCCACTGCGCGTGACGTTCCGAACGCGGAAGTAGTGCGCGCGCCCAGGCCCGTTATCCTCGGGCCACAGATGTTCGAACGAATCCGACCGACTCTCGCCGCCCTCCTCCTCGCGGTCTCGGTCCCCGCCCAGACCGACGACGCACTCGCCGCGCTGAAGGCCGCGGGCGCGAAGGCGATCGCCGCGGTCGAGAAGGAACTCGACGTGAAGCTCGACGGCGTCGGCGTGCGCTTCACGACGACCGAGGAGCTCATCGAGATCTTCGACAAGGAGCTCGTGCCGCAGTTCGCGATCCAGTTCTCGGATCCGGACGAAGCCGACCGGCAGCGCCGGATGTTCGCCGAGTCGATGGCGCCCGCCGTCATGGCGAAGTTCGATACGACCGCGAAGGAGATCCTCGTCGAGCAAGACAACATCGAGGACCTCGCGGACCAGCTCGACATCCCCGAACTGCGCACGCCCGAGTGCCTGCAGGCCATCCTCGTACACGAGGCGGTACACGCCGCATCGGAAGCGAAGTTCAGCTGGTCCAAACGACTCTCCAAGTGCAGGGACGCCGACGCGATCCTCGCCTACAACGCGGTCATCGAGGGTCACGCGCAGCACGTCGCGCGGCGCATCTGCAAGAAGCGCGGCTGGACGGGCGCGTTCGAGAAGTTCACGAGTTCGGTCGGCAAGGTGCCGGAGATCGAGAATGCGATCGCGCGCCAGCTCGCGCGCATGAATGCGGTCAGCTTCTCGTGGGCCTACCACGACGGCGAGCGCTTCGTCGCGGCGATCGCGGAGGAGGGCGGTGAGAAAGCCGTCGCGCGTGCGTACACGGAACCGCCGACCTCCCCATCCGTCATCTTTCACCCCGAGTGGTTCCTCGACCCGTCGAAGCAGCCGAAGCTCGAATTCGACTTCGCGACGGGTCTGGCCGAACTCGCCAAGGCGTTCGGCGCCGACGACTGGACCGAGAGCCGCACGACGCTCACGCCACCACAGTTCGATGCGGCGTTCGCGCTGTTGCCGAAAGAGGACGTCGAGCGCATCAAGAAGCAGACCCGGTCCAACCGCGTCCTCGTCCTGAACTGGACCGCGCAGCCCGGGGAGAAGCTGATCGCGGCCGGCGTCTACGAACTCGACTCGTACACCGAGGCGGCGTACTTCGTCGCCGCGGAAGAGCGACTCCTGCGCGCCAAAGACGAGGCGATGGCCAAGGGCATGACGCGCATCACGTCATCGACGTACGCGCCGCTCCAGCTCGAAGGCAGCCTCGGCACGCACGCGACGAAGAAGGTCGCGTTCCCCGGCGGCAGCGTGGACGTCGCGGTCGTCGTGCTCGCGCGCGGCCGAATCGCGGTCGAGCTGATGGTCAGCAACCACGACGTCGAGCGCGACCGCCTCGTGAGCCTCGCCGCGAAGCTGCTCGAGACGATCGAGACGTCCGCGACCGGCGCCGACGAGGCGAAGGAAGAAGCGAAACCCGAGGCGGGCAAGTAGGAGCGGTGGCCGACACTCGCAACGAAGACTCGAACGACGATCTGCTCGGCCAATTCTCCGAGCGCGCGTTCGACCTGCTCGGCGAACCCGACGTCCCCGAGACGATCGGCCCCTACCGCATCGTCGAGCCACTCGGCGAGGGCGGCATGGGCGTCGTCTACAAGGCGGAGCAGCTCGAGCCGGTGCGCCGCGTCGTCGCCGTGAAGCTGATCAAGCTCGGCATGGACTCGAAGTCCGTGCTCGCGCGGTTCGACCTCGAACGCCGCGCGCTCGCCGCGATGAACCACCCGTCGATCGCGAAGGTATTCGACGCCGGGACCACGGATCGCGGGCAGCCCTACTTCGCGATGGAGTTCGTCGAGGGCACCCCCATCAACCAGTTCTGTGACCAGCACCGGATGCCGCTCGAGCAGCGCATTCGCCTATTCCAAGAAGTGTGCGCGGGCGTGCAGCACGCGCACCAGAAGGGCGTCGTGCACCGCGACCTCAAACCGGGCAACGTGCTCGTCGCGCCGGACAGCGGCAAGTCCCTTCCCAAGGTGCTCGACTTCGGCCTCGCCAAGGCGACGAACCGCGACCTCGGCGCCGGGTCGTTCATGACGGAGCCCGAGCACGTCATGGGCACGCCGGAGTATATGGCGCCCGAGCAAGCGACCGGCGACAGCGAGATCATCGACACGCGTGCGGACGTGTACTCGCTCGGCGTGATGCTGTACGAGCTACTGACCGGCGTGCTGCCGTTCAGCCGCAAGCAGCTGCGCAAGGGCGGCTGGATCGCGACGCAGGAGCTGCTGCGCACGGTCGAGCCGCCGAAGCCGAGCTCGCGCATCCAGGCGCTCGAGGACTCGGCCAAGCTCGCGCGCGAAGAGGTCCGCCGCGTGCGCGAAGGCGGACTGTGGCGTCGCCTGCGCGGCGACCTCGACTGGATCGTCATGAAGGCGCTCGAGAAGGATCCGGAGCGGCGCTACGAGTCCGCGGATGCGCTCTCGAACGACCTCGCACGTTTTCTGGAACACGAGCCCGTTCTCGCCGGTCCGCCGAGCGCAAGCTACCGACTGAGAAAGCTCGCGCGGCGCTACCGCACCGAAGTCCTCGCCGCGACGGCCGTCCTGCTGACGGCGATTCTGGGCGCCGTGTTCGCGATCGACTACGCGGTGCTCGCCGACCAGCAGCGCGAGTCGGCGCAGGCCAACCTCGACCGCTACAATCTGCTGCGCAACGTCGTGCTGCTACGGAAGGCCAAGGCCGCGGAGTCGACGACGTGGCCCGCGCGGCCCGACAAGCGCGAGGCCATCTCTTCGTGGTTGCGCGACCGGGGCGAGCCGCTGCTCGCCGCGCTTCCGGAGCTCATCGACGCCCTCCGCGAGGAGGAGGCGCGCACCGGACTCTCGGGCGACGAACAGATCGAGCACGAGTTCTTGCGGGACACGTTGCGCGACCTCGTGCGCGACCTGCGGGCATTCGAACACGAGGTGTTCGCGCGCGTCCGCCAGCGCGAACGATGGGCCAACGCCGTCACCGACTGGACACTCGCGCACCCGCACGCCCGCGTGAGCTGGGACGATGCGCGCGCGGCGATCGCGGCCGCGGACGGCCGAGCCGCGCACGCGCGATACCAGGGCTCGCCGGACCTCGTGCCCCAGTGCGGTCTCGTGCCGATCGGCATGAATCCCGCGACGAAGCTCTGGGAGTTCTACCACCTCCGCTCGGCTTGGGCCCCGACGCGCGACACGGCGCCGCAGGACCTGCCGATTCCCGAACACGACGCGGACGGGCACATCGAGGTCGGCAACGACACCGGAATCGTGTTCGTGCTCGTCCCGGGCGGCACGTTCTGGATGGGCGCGCAGTCGGACCACGAGAGCGCGCCGAACTTCGACCCGGACGCGGCGGGCATCGAGGCCCCGCACGAAGTCACGCTCGCGCCGTACTTCGTCGCGCGGCACGAACTGACCCAAGGGCAGTACGTGCGGCTCACGGGCGCGACCAATCCGAGTCAGTATCGGCCCGGCTGGGGCGCGACGTCGGAAGGCATGCCGAGCGCCGTCGCGCTCAACCACCCCGTCGAGCAGATCGACTGGATGATGAGTGATCGCGTGCTGCGCTTGCACGGACTGTCCCTGCCGACGGAGTCGCAGTGGGAGTACGCGTGCCGCGCCGGCACGTCGTCACCGTGGTGGACCGGCCGCGAGCGAGACTCCCTGATCGCGCACGGCGTCGCCGCGAACCTCGCGGACCGCGCCGCTGCGCGCGCGCGCGTCCGCTGGCGCGGCATCGAGGCGTGGCCCGAACTCGATGACGGCTGGGCCGTGCACGCGCGGGTCGACGCGCTGCGTGCGAATGCGTGGGGTCTGCACCACGTGCACGGCAACGTCTGGGAATGGTGCCAGGACTGGTACGGCAGCTACCGGCAGAACGAGCCCGCCGAGGGCAACGGGCTGCGCACGCCCGAAGGCTCGACGAGTCGCGTCTCGCGCGGCGGTAGCTTCAGCAACCCGGCCCGCGAAGCGCGCGCGTCGACGCGCGTCTACTACACGCCCGGCCTGCGCGCGACGGGACTGGGATGCCGCGCGGCGCGCGCGTTCCACACGAACGACTTCCGCGCAAGCCGCTGACCGTCGTCAGTCCGCGAGAGCTTCGCGCAACCACGCCTTGGCCGTGCGCCAGTCTTCGGCCGCCGCCCAGTTCGAGCATCCGATCGCCTGGGCGGCTTCGTCGACGCTCAGCCCGACGAAGAACCGCATCTCCGCGACCTTCGCGGCTCCCTCGTCGATCTCGCCGAGACGTCGCAACGCATCATCGAGAACGAGCACGTCGATCGACTTCTCCCCCGCTTCCTTGAGCCCGGGATCGAGCTCGACGCGTTCGTTGTTCCCGCCGCGCTTCTTACGATCGCGTCGCCGCGCGTGGTCGATCAGCACCTGCCGCATCGCGCGCGCCGCGGCACCGAACAGGTGCCGGCGGTTCTCGAGGTTGTCGAGTTCGTCTCCGAACTTCAGCCACGCCTCGTTGATCAGCGCCGTCGGCTGCAAGGTGTGCTGCCCGCCCTCCTTCTTGAACGCCGCGGCCGCGAGCTTCTGCAGCTCGTCGTAGACGACCGCCATCAAGCGATCGACGGCCTTGCGATCGCCGGAGCGCACGTCGCCGAGGATCTGCGTGATCGGGGGCTTGGATTCGTCGGACACGGGAGTCACACGTTCGCGCAAGTCCGATCCGCGCGCAACCGCGAGCGACAATTCAGGGACGCTTCACTCGAGTCGCGAGTGCGCGAACGCTCGCGCGCGCGCGGAGATCGAGAACGATACCGGAGGCGTCGTCGCCGCTGCGTGGGCTCGATCCGCCGACTCGAGGTGTTGTCGCCACTCGCCATCGGGGCGACCGTCGAGCGCGTGTGCCGCGAGCGCCAGGAAATACCCGTCTCGCGCGTTCTCGGCACGCTGCAGCGCTTGCGCGCTCGCCGGCCAGGATGCACGCGCATCGATCGCCGCACAGAGGTGCTCGACGGATCGCGCGTGGTTGCCCCGCAGGTACTCGGCGACGCCGAGCGCTGCCGACGCGATCGGCGAACTCTCACCACCCCACGCGGACTCGGCAGCTGCAAATCGGGCGAGGTTCCACGCCAGCTTGACGAAGTAGCCCGGACGACCGTCGTCCTGCGTCAGCTCACTCGGCGGCAACGTCGCGATCAGCAGAGTCGCACTGGCTAGGTCTCGAGGCGAATAGACCGCGAGGTCGTAGAGTCGATCCAAGCTGCGGCGCACCTCCTCGAATCGCTCCATCTCGACGTGCACGAGAGCGGCGGTCAAGTGCGCGCTCGCGAGTCCGGTCTCTCGGCTCCGTCCGAACGCATCCTCCGGACGACGCTGCGCGCGAGCCGCAAACTCTACGGCCAGCTCCGGATCTCCTGTCGCGAGGGCGAGTCGCGCACGCACGACGTGCGTGCGCAGGTCGCGCGCCTGGACCTCGTGCGATTGGAAGAGGTCGCGGGCCCGGGCCCACTCGCCGCGAGCGAGGCTGACCATGGCCAGACCAGTATGCGCGTTGTGGTTCGGGCCACGCCGTTCGTCCGCGTGCTGAATCGCGCGTTGGAACTCTTCGACCGCGAGGTCGAGATCACCGCGAAAGAGCGCGATCTGCCCCAGCGTCGAGAAGTCCAAATGGAACGGCCGCGCACCGGACGCCGCGATGGCTCGCCGCGCGGCATCCTCCCCATCGAGAGCCGCGGCCAGGTGATCGAATCCTCGCGCGCGGAAGAACTGCACGCGACCGAGGCATGTCAGCGCGACGCGGTGCTCGGGACGGACCGACAACACGGTTCGGAACGCCTGGATCGCTTCCTGGAACTCGTGCCGACGACCGCCCAGAAACAGGACGTCGAACGCGGCGACTCCTCGCTCCAAAGCGACGAGATAGTGATCCGGATTGAGTCGAATCCTCGCGGCGATGCGTGAGGTCGGCGATTCGTCGCGCTCACGCTCGTCTTCCGGGATCGCGAGCGTCGCACTCACGGTCGGGTCGATACCGCCGCTACGAGCGAGCGCGCTCCTGGCCTCGTCGCGCAGCGCCTCCTGCCGCGGCGCATTCCGCGGATCCGCCTGCATCCGTGATGCCACGAGCCCGCGCAAGTATTCGATCTGGGCACGCCAGGATCCCGTGGCGAATTCGCCCTCACGGCTCAGCGCGCGGAGGTCCTCGAGCGCGCCGGGCAGCCGATCCAACCGCAACAGATGCAGCGCCCGCAACACGCGCCACTCCGGATTGTCCGGATCGATGTCCCGACACCACGCCCAAGCCGGGAGGATCCGCCGGTCCGCGCGCGGCAGCGTGAGCTGATCCAGCGCCACGAACCGAGCCGCGATCGTCTTGTGAAACGCCGCACGCTGGGACGCCATGACCCACCAGAGCACGACAGCCAGCCCGATCCCGAGCAATCCCGCCGCCCCGACGGATGCCAGCTGCTTGTGACGACCGAACCACAGAGCCAGCCGCTGGACGAATCCGATCGACCGACCCCGAATCGGCTCACCCCTGAGAGAACGCTGCAGATCCTCCCGCAGCTCCTCCATGGTCTGGTAGCGACGAGCCGGATCCTTCTCCATCGCCTTCAGGCAGATCTCGGCGACGTCGCGCGGCACGCGCGGGTTCAACACCCGCGGGTGGACCGGCTGCGTCTTCTGCACGTTCCGCACGATGTCCGCCGTCGTGCTTCCCCCGAACGGGCGCGTCAGCGTCACCGACTCGTAGATCGTGACGCCGAGAGAGAACATGTCGACCCGGTGGTCGATGGGAGCATCCGTCTCGCCAGCCTGCTCCGGGGCGACGTAGTACGGCGTGCCGACGAACTCTTCGGCACGCTTGGGCAGTCGCAGCGCCCCCCCGATCTTCGCGAGCCCGAAGTCGCCGACTTTCGGAGCGGCGCCTTCGTCCAACAGGATGTTCGAAGGCTTGAGATCGCGGTGCACGACACCCGACTCGTGGGCGTGACCGACCGCGTCCGCGATGTCGATCATCCAGCCGATGACCGTCCGCAGGAACCCGGGCGGGTAGCCACCGGACTGGCGCCGCTCCTCGAGCTCGTCCGCGAGCGTGCGACCGTCGCCGACGAGTTCCTGGGCGATGTAGTGCACGCCGTCCGCTTCTCCGACCGCGTGCACGGCGACGATATTGGGATGGTGTTGCCGGCCGAGCGCGAGGGCCTCCTCGTGAAACGTCGCGATAGCCCGCGCCGAGAGGCTCAGGAGGCTCGGCAGCACCTTGAGCGCGACGCGCCGATCGAGCGAAAGCTGCTCCGCTTCGTAGACCGTCGCCATCCCGCCCGCGCCGATCTGCCGCACGATGCGGAAATCGTCGAGAACCCGCCCCACCCACGCGTCGTGCGTCCTCGACGCACCCGTACTCGCGACGTCCCCACGCGGCAACGCATCGAACAGGTGCTTGATTCGCTTCTCGAACTCTTCGTAGTCCGGAATCGAGTCCGCGTCGTCTCTCGGTTCTTCGGTCATCGTGGCAGCGGAAACTCGCACCGATTCGGTGCTATCCCCTACGAATCGGGACTGCGGATCCACACGATACACGATGAGCGCGCGGGTTAGACTCCACGCTTCCCCTCACTCCGCGGATCCGGAGCCCACGTTGAGTAGCGTCGAACACCGAATTGGAGATCTCGTTGCGCACGCGCTCGACGGCAACGAAGACGCCGTCGCGACTCTCTACGGCCTGTACCACCAGAAGCTCGTCGGCGTCGCGCACCGGCGACTCGGCCACACGCTCCACGGTCTGATGGAGAGTGTCGACCTCGTCCAATCCGTCTGGCGCGACGTTCTGCAGGCGCTCCATCAGTTCGAAGACCGCGGTCCGGACTCGTTCTTCCACTGGCTCCACGAGTGCCTGATCCGGAAGATCAACAGCAAGCGACGCTTCCACCGCGCAGAAAAGCGTCGCGCGAAGCGATCGACGCCCCTTCCGGAGTACGACGTCCTGCCGCAGACGACCGAGCGCACGCCGAGTCAGAACGCGGCGATGAATGACGAGGTCGCACACCTGATGCAGATCCTCGAGAAGTTCCCAGAAGCGCAACGCGAGGTGCTCCTGCTGCGCATGCGCGACGGATTGACGTACCAGGAGATCGGGGAGCGCATCGGCAAGTCGATGGAGGCGGTCAAGAAGATCTACCACCGCTCCCTCGACCGCCTGATCGATTTGCTCCCGCGCTGACGAATCCGCGATCGGGCGTCCCCATCCGGGAATTGCTCGCCTTGACGGGGTGATGAACCTCCCCGCCCTGCTCGCCCCCGTTCTCGCCGTTGCATCGCTGGCGGCCCAGTCGACGATCCACGTTCCGACGGAGGCCCCGACGATCGGTTCCGCCATCGCCGTCGCGACGAGCGGAGACACGATCTCGGTCGCGCCCGGGATCTACTTCGAACACGATCTCGACTTCGGCGGCCGAAACCTCGTGCTCCGCAGCACGGCGGGGCCGGACGCGACCTACCTCCATTCCGGAGGACTCGGACGACTGCTGCACTTCCAGAACGGTGAGACCGCGAACGCCGTCGTCGACGGGTTCACGCTCGTCGGCGGAAGGGCGCCGAACGGCACGGCGGGCGGGCCGTCCGTAGACGGGACGCCCGGCGCGCACGGCGGCGCCATCCGGATCGTCAACGCGTCTCCCACCATCCGGCGGTGCGTGTTCCTGGACAATCGAGCAGGCCACGGCGGCGCCGGCGGCGACGGCAACGACGGCTGGGACGGCGACCCGGCCACGGACGGCCAGCACGGGGGACACGGCGGCGACGGCGGCTGCGGCGGCGCGATTTCGATCGACGGCGGCGCGCCGAGAATTCTCAGTTGCGCGTTTACGTCCAATCGCGCCGGTGACGCGAGCTATGGCGGAGATGCCGGGGACGGCGGCGACGGGGACGACGGTGGCATCTTCGGAGCCGGTGGCGATGGCGGTAGCGGTGGTGACGGCGGAGACGGTGGCGACGGAGGCTCCGGCGGTGCCGTGTGCTTGCTGTCCGGCAGCGTCGAGATCGTGAACTGTTCGTTCTGGCAGAACCTCTCCGGCGGACCCGGCAACCGGGGTTCGGGCGGCGACCGCGGGCTCGGCGGCAGCGGCGTTCCGTCGGGAACGGACGGGGAAGACGGTGCGAACGGCATGAACGGCGTCGTCCTCGGTGGCTCCGCGCTCGACGACCGCGCGTCCGGCATGAGCATCCGGAACTCGATCGTCTGGGCGAACTCGGGTTTCCCGATCCGGGGCACGCCGACGATCGGATACTCGGATGTACAAGGTGGTTTCGCGGGCGTCGGAAACTTCGATTCCGATCCGCAGTGGACCTACCCCGGCAGTCACCGACTCGACGCGACCTCGCCGTGCATCGGCGCCGGGGACCCCTCGCCCGCGGGCCTGTCGCCGCTCGATCTCGATGGCGAACCCCGCGTTGCCGGCGCCGTCGTCGACATCGGCCCGGACGAGTTCGTGCCGGCGGCGACGGTCGCGAGCTTCGGCTGCGGCGTCAATCCACCGGGCAGCCTGAGCTGGCTCGCAGGACGACCGTCACCCGGTGAGAACCTCGTCCTCGGAGTCGACAACCCGCTCGGCACTCAGGCGCAGGGTTCGTTCGCGTTCGTGTTGCTGACGCCGTTCCAGGCGCCGCTGTATCCATGCGGCGTCGTCGTGCCCGGCTTCGGCATGGCCGGACCGGGCGCCGGCGGCGAAGCGCTCGTCGACCTCGCGACCGCGACCGTGCAGATCGACTCCCTCTGGTACGGTCCGGGGACACCGGCACCGGCCATCCTCGCGATCCCTGCCGATCCCGGTCTCTACGGCGTGACGTTCTACGCCCAGGGCCTGATGCTCGATCCGGTCGCCGCGCAGGGCGTCGGGTTCGGCTTCACGAACGGGATCGAGTTCGTCGTCGGGATCTGAAGATTCCCGAGCATCGACGTCCCGTCTGCGCCGCTCCTGGCCTTTGTCGAGAAGACCCATGATCTCCCGACTCATGACCACCGTCCTGTTCGCGTCGCTGGCGACGCCCTCCATTGTCGCGCAGTCGGAGATCCGTCAGCTCGAGCCGATCCCCGAGGACGGCGGGTACGCGTGGAGCATCGCGAACGCGGGCGACGTGGACGGCGACGGGATCCCGGACACGATCGTCGGCGCGTTCCTGTCGACGATCACGGCACCGCCGTTCACGCTGACCGGTGCCGCGATCGTGTACTCGGGCTCGGACGGTAGCGAAATCTACCGCCGGTATGGCACGGCCTACAACCAGTTCTTCGGCCGCGCCGTCAGCGGCGCCGGGGACGTCAACGGCGACGGGTTCGACGACTTCGTCGTCGGACAGTCGACGAGCGTATTCCCGCAGGGTCCGGGCATGGCGTTCGTGTTCTCGGGCGCGGACGGCTTGGTCCTCCACAACCCGACGGGCCTCGCGGACGGAGACTTCTTCGGCCACTCGTGCGCGGCCGCGGGCGACGTCAACGGCGACGGCTTCGACGACGTGATCATCGGCGCGGACCAGGTCGACCCGAGTCACCCGCTGTTCGCCTGGTTCGGTCCCGGCTACGCCAAGGTCATCTCCGGACGAGACGGCTCAGTGCTGCACACGTTCACCGGCACTTCGACGGGATATCGCTTCGGCGCGTTCGTCGGCGGTCTCGGCGACGTCGACGGCGACGGCTTCGACGACGTGTTCGTCGGGGCAGCCGGCCAGCCCGCGTTCGGCAACGGCTACGTGCGCGTCTTCTCGGGCGCCGACGGAACGATGATCCGTGAGCACGCGGGCGGCCAGCTCTTCGGCGGGCACGTCGCGTCCGCCGGCGACTGCGACGGGGACGGCACGACGGACTACCTCGTCTCCGACTCGGGCTCGGCTGTGTTCCCGGCACTCGTCCATCTCTACTCCGGCGCCACCGGAGCGGAGCTGCACACCTTCTCCGGCCCGAGCCCGGAGTTCGGCAGCACCGTGTCCTCCGCCGGCGACGTGAACGGCGACGGCTTCGACGAAGTCGCGATCACCGAGTTCTCGACGTCCGTGACGGTGTTCACGCTGCACCCGGCTCCCGCTGCGATCCACACGTTCCCCGCACCGGCTCCCGGCCAGGACAGCTTCGGACAAACGCTCTCGCCCGCCGGCGACGTCGACGACGACGGGTTCGGCGATCTCTTGGTCGGCGCCCCGCAGGCACAGCACCCGACGGGACTAGGTCGCGTCTACGTCTACGACCTCGGGGCCACCGGCACCCCGCCGCGCGCACGCACCCACGGACGCGCCTGCCTCGGCGGCGCGGGCCTGCTCCGCATCGACCAAGACGGGCACGCTCGCGTGGGGACGACGATGCAAGCGAAGCTGCGCGGCGCATCGCCGACGACGATGGCCCAGCTGTTGGTCGGAGAGTCGGTCGACGTGCCGCTCGACCCGATCGGCATGACCGGCTGCTCGCTGTTCGTCGCACCCTTCGCGAGCGCATCGACGCTCACCGATGCGCACGGCCGCGCGGCGATCGACCTGACTTGGCCGAACAACCCGTCCGTGATCGGAGTCCCGGTCGATCTCCAATGGGCGAGCCTGGAGCTCACGGCGCCGCACGCGATCCCCGTCGCGACGAGCAACGCGCTCGCGACGATCGTCGGTTCCTGAGTTCTTCGTCCCGCAGCGCGTCGGGATGGCGTTTGGAGGGTCGTTCCCCGTTCCCTGGAGGTTTCGTGATGATCCGAGTGCTCGCTTCCTGCCTGCTTCCCCTCTGTCTCGCTTCCGTCGGCGCGCAGATCGTCGTCGACCCCGGCGGCGGCGGCGACTTCACGACTCTCCAACCGGCGATCGACGCCGCGGCGCCGTTCACGACGATCCGCGTCGTCAGTGGCAGCTACGGACCGGTCACGATCGACCGGACCCTGACGATCGTGGGCGACCCGAGGCCGACGATCCGCGCGGCCACGACCGGTCCCGGATTCGTCCAGCCTCCGGCCGTGAGCCTGAGCGGCTCGGGCTCGGACCGCATCGTGTTCCAGAACGTGGAACTCGGCGGCAGCATCGTCGACGGGAACTCCTACAGCGCCGCCGGCTCGCCGATCGCCGGCTCGGGCTTCGCGCAACTCCAGCTCGCCGACTCGACCGTCCGGGCACCGGAGTGGTTCCAGGTCACGGGAACCGCCCATGGCGTGCCCGCGATCGACGTCGACTTCGCGCTGTCGATCCTGCTCGTGCGCTGCGACGTCGCGGGCTCGATGTCGCCCGACGACCCGGGCGCGAACGACGTGTTTCCGTTCGACGGACCGGTCGGCATCGATGCGCCAGGCGCGAACGTGCTGGTCATCGACTCCGAAGTCCTCGGCGGCGGCGCCGGAGAGACCCGTTTCGTGTCAATCCCACCGGTATCGGATCACCCCTGCCCGTGCATTCCCGCGAGCGGCAACGGCGGCGCGGGCATCCTCGCGCAGCGCGTGTTCTCCGTACAGTCCCTGATCCGCGGCGGCGAGGGGAGCGAGGTGTTCTTCCTAGGCGAACCCTACGGGCATCAGCTCGACGGCGTCCCCGTGATCGCAACGACGCACACGGCGTACGCGCAGCGCTTGAGCTCGACGCGCGCACCGCGAATCGGCGAACCGTTCGACGTGTTCGTCTCGCCAACCCTCGAGCAGAGCGCGACGCTGCTGTTCGGAGCGATGCGCGTGCCACCGCTGCCGGCACTCGGCGCGGACCTGTTCCTGGATCCCCTCCAGCCGATCACCCCGCTGTCCATGGCGGCGAGTCAGAGTTCGTTCCGCGTCAGCGTGCCGAACGACACCGACCTGATCGGAACGCGCTTCGGCCTACAGCTCGCGGAAGTCGCGGCATCCCTGACCCTGTCCAACCCCGTCATCGAAGTCATTACGTTCTGAGAAGCTCTCATGTTCCGCAACCTGCTCGCCGGAGCGACCATCGCGCTCCTCTCTACGCCCGCCGCGACCCAGATCGTCGTCGATCCTGGCGGCGGCGGCGACTACACCGAACTCCAGGCCGCGATCGACGCGGCGGCCCCCTTCTCGGTGATTCGAGTCGTCGGCGGCTCCTACGGTGCGATCGCAGTCGACCGAACCCTGACGATCATCGGCGATCCGATGCCGGAGATCGTGGCCCCACGAGGCGGCATCGGCCCGTTCCAGCCGGCTGCGATCGAGCTCCAGGGCTCCGGCTCGGACGCTCTCACGCTCGTCAACCTTCGCGTCGGCGGTGGGCTCGTCAGTGAGCTCGAAGGCTTCGCGGTCGCCGGTCCGGCAATCGACGGCGCCGGGTTCACCCGACTGCACGTCCAAGACTGCGTCGTGAGCGGCCCGGAGTGGACCGACCTCGACGGCATCAAGCCGGGCGCACAAGCCATCCGGCTCGAGTTCGCGCAGCAGATCGCGATCGTTCGGAGTGAGCTGACCGCGTCTCGTTCGGTCGCGATGCTCGTGAACGACGTCTTCCCGCCGAACGGTGTCGCCGCCATCGACGCCCCGGGCGCGCAGGTGTTCGTCACCGGTTCGACGATCCGCGGCAGCTCGGTCGGACCGACCGTGATCGAAGGGATTCCACCGCTGCCGGCACCGTGTCCGTGCCCGGCGCACTCGGGCGACGGCGGCCCCGGCATCGTCGCGGCAGGCGTGACGGTCGTCGGCTCGATCGTGCGCGGCGGTGACGGCTCCGAAGTGACCCACTTCGGCCAGCCGTGGGGTCACCAGCTCGACGGCGTTCCGATCGTCGCGACCCGCAGTGACGCACTCCCCGAAACCCTGGTCTCGACGGGATCGCCCGCACTCGACTCGCAGTACTTCGCGTTCTTCGCGCCGTCGCCGACGAGCGTGAGCACGCTGATGTTCGGCGCGCCCCGCGAGAATCCGATCCCGGTGCTCGGCGCACTCCTGTTCCTGGATCTGTTCCAGCCGATCACGCCGCTGCCGGTGTCGGCCGGACAGTCGGTCTACGGCTTCCAGGTCGGCTCGGATCCGTCGCTCGCGGGCCTGACGTTCGCGCTACAGCTGGGCACGATCTCGAGCACGCTCACGCTTTCGAATCCGGTGTTCGAGACGATCACGTTCTGAGGAGCCGGCGCGGCTCAGTCGAGCCAGCCGCCGCCGAGCACGAGGTCGTCGTCGTAGAACACGGCCGCCTGTCCCGGCGTGATCGCGAACGCCGGATCCGCGAACTCGATCGTCACCACGGTCGGGTCCGTCGGGTCCGGCACGATCCGCGCCGGAGTCGGCGCCGAGCGCGCGCGGATCTTGACCTCGCACGAGGTGCCCTCGCCGCTCGGCACGTCGACGAGCCAGTTCACGCCGCGCACGAGCGCTGTCGCCGACTGCACTTCGTCACGCGTCCCGAGGACGATCGTGCCGCTGTCGGCATCGATCTGTTTGACGAAGTGTGGCGTCCCGAGCGCGGGCAGCCCACGCCGCTGGCCGACCGTGAACGCGTCGATTCCGTCGTGCTCCCCGACCACGTCGCCGCGCACGTTGACGAACGTGCCGGGCACGCCGGCGCCCGCACGGCCGCGCACGATGTCGCGGTAGTCGCCCGACGTGACGAAGCAGATCTCCATCGACTCGGGCTTCTCCGCCGTGACGAGATCCGCGCGCCGCGCGTGTTCGCGAACTTCGGCCTTCGTCATGTCGCCGAGCGGGAAGTGCACGCGCGGCAGCAGCGTGCGATCGATCCCGAACAGGTAGTACGACTGGTCCTTTTGGTCGTCGCGCGCGCGGTAGAGCTTGCCGTCGTCGACCCGCGCGTAGTGCCCGGTCGCGACACCGTGCGCACCGAGATCCTCGGCGACCGTGAAAAGGTGTCCGAACTTCAGATCCTGGTTGCACAGCACACAGGGGTTCGGCGTGCGGCCGCGTCGGTACTCCGCGACGAAGTGATCGATGATCCGCTTGAACTCGGCCGCGTAGTCCACCGCGTAGAACGGCACGTCGAGCTTGGCCGCGACGCGGGCGGCATCCCTCGAGTCCGACGCCGAGCAGCACGACTTCTCGGCCGCCGGCCCCTTGCCGGAGATCCCGTTGCGCATGAACACGCCGACCACGTCCAGCCCCGCCTCCTTGAGCAGGAGCGCGACGACGCTGCTGTCCACGCCCCCGGACATCGCGGCGAGGACCGGCGCAGAACTGCCGGGTGTTGGAGTCTCTGGTGACATTGATTGCTGGGAAATAAGACGGCGGATCCTATATTTCCGCCCCCTTCCTGACCCGCGGGAGCCTAACGGCCCCGCCGGAGGCCCGATAGTCGATGATTGCCGAATCGCTCACGTTGCGCGCCGAGTTCCTCCCCCAGAAGGGCCAGAGCACCGGCGACGCACCGCCCGCTGGCGTGACCGGACCGGCCGGCGCCGGCCCGGCCGAGACCGGCGGCACGCCGGGGACGGTCGATCCCAACGGAGCTCCCGGCGGCGCTCCGCGGCAGCAGGACCCGATGAAGGGCTGCTACGAGTCGCTGCCGATGATCCTGCTGATGGTCGGCGTGTTCTACTTCCTGCTGATCCGCCCCCAGCAGAAGCAGGAGAAGCAGCGCAAGGAGATGGTCAGCGCCCTGAAGAAGGGCGACGCCGTCGTCATGAACAGCGGAATGCACGGCATCGTCGAGGAGCTGACGGAGAAGACCGTCCGCGTCCGCGTCGACTCCAACGTCGTGCTGATGTTCGATCGCGGCTCGATCCAGCGCAGCGAGTCGCTCGGCGGTGAAGACGCCGGGCAGAAGGCCTCCTGACTCCAGCGGCCGCGCCGGCGAGGACCTCGCGGCGCGCCATCTGCGCCGCCTCGGATTCCGGATCGTCGCGCGCAACCTGCGCACGACCGCCGCGGAGATCGACATCCTGGTCCGGCGCCGCCGGACCTACGCAGCCGTCGAAGTGAAGAGCCGGGCCCACCATCCCGCCCCCGAGCGCGCCGTCTCGATCGAGCAGGTCGATCGCCTCGAGGAGGCACTGCGGCGACTCACCCCGCGGCTCCGTCCGAGACCCCACCTCCTCCGCGTCGACATCGTCGCGGTGAGGTGGCCCTGCCAACCCCGCCAGGATCCCGAAATCCGACACTTCGCGGGCACCCCGTTTCCAGCCCCGAACGACCCGTAGGAAGGCCCCGATGCGACCGCGCTCCCGCGCCTGTTTTTCCCAGGCCGATGGAAGAAGCGGTACTTGCAACAGTTCGTCCACAGAGGTCCCGTGGGCGCCCTGCCGCACCGCCGCCTCTCCCACCGATGCCGACTCTTCGCGAACAGATCATCCCGCGCCGCAAGCTGATGCTGATGGCGTCGGAGACCGCCCTGATCATGGCGGTCCTGTTCCTCGGCACGACGTTCGCGCCGGGCGCGCGGCAGTTCGAGTTCGACCCGATCGGCAGTGAGGTCCTGCGCGGCCTGCTGTCGTGCTTCACGATCTCGCTGCTGTGCCAGGTGTCGCTGTCCTACAACGACCTCTACGACTGGCGCGTCTCGCAGAACCGGGCGGAGCTCTCGCACCGCCTGCTGCACTCGGCCGGCTACGCGCTCGTGATGATCGCGGCGGTCGTGCTGCTCGTGCCGTCGCTGTTCTACTTCCCCGGCCTGAGCAACGTCTCGGACGAAACCTGGAAGCTGATCGTGCTCGTGCTGGTCAGCTTCGCGGTGATCTACGCGTGGCGCTTCTGCTTCCACTGGTTCTTCTACAAGTGGAACTTCGGCGAGCGCGTGCTGATCCTCGGCACCGGTCCCCGCGCGCGGGAGATCGAACAGCTGATCTCGGCGCACCGCATGGCCGGCTTCGAGGTCGCGGGCATGGTCGGCGAGCTGCCCGCGAACTCGGGCCTCAACGGCTCCGAGAACGCAGCGGTCCTCGTCGAGCTCGCGCAGGAGCACGGCGCCGCGCGCGTCATCGTCGCTCTCGAAGAGCGCCGGGGGACGCTACCCGTCACCGAGCTGCTCGCCTGCCGCATGGCCGGCATCTCGGTCGAAGAGACCGAGGCGATGTACGAACGGCTGACCGGCAAGATCGCCGTCACGAGCCTGCGCCCGTCCTACCTGATCTTCGGCAGCGGCTTCGCGAAGCACCCGGTCGCCGGCGCGATCAAGCGCGTGATCGACATCGTCGTGTCGCTCGTCGGCCTGATCATCGCGTTCCCGCTGTGCGTGATCGTGACGATCGTCGTCAAACTCGACAGCAAGGGTCCCGTGTTCTTCAAGCAAGAGCGCGTCGGCCAGGACGGCGAGCTCTTCAACGTGATCAAGTTCCGCACGATGACCGTCGACGCCGAGAAGAACTCGGGCCCGGTGTTCGCCGGCAAGAACGACGCCCGGGTCACGCGGCCCGGCAAGTTCTTACGGCTGACCCGCATCGACGAAATCCCGCAGATGCTGAACGTGTTGACCGGCCACATGTCGTTCGTCGGTCCACGCCCCGAGCGACCGTTCTTCGTCGAAGAACTCGCGAAGAAGAATCCGTACTACATGCTGCGCCACACCGTGAAGCCCGGCCTCACCGGCTGGGCCCAGGTGATGCACCACTACGGCGCGAGCTTCGATGACTCGATCGAGAAGCTTCGCTACGACCTCTACTACATCAAGAACCTCAGCCCACTGTTCGACCTGAACATCATCCTGCGGACCGGCGGGGTGGTGCTGTTCGGCAAGGGAGCCCGATGACGACCCCGAAGATGAAGATCCTCGTCGCCGACGACCTCGGTGAAGAAGGCCTCACGATCCTGCGCGCGAGCTGCGACGTGACCGTTCAAACCGGCATGGACGAAGACACGCTCCGCGCGACGCTCCCCGGCTATGACGCGCTCGTCGTGCGCTCCGCGACCAAGGTCACAGCGCGCTCGCTCGAAGAAGCGGACCGCCTCTCGGTCATCGGCCGCGCCGGCATCGGCGTCGACAACATCGACGTCGGCGCCGCGACCGAACGCGGCATCGTCGTCATGAACACGCCCGACGCGGGCGCGACGACGACCGGCGAGCTCGCGATCGCCCTGCTCGTCAGCATGGCGCGCATGATCCCCGCCGCCGACGCCGCGCTGAAGGCCGGCCGTTGGGACAAGAAGAAGTTCACGGGTGTCGAGCTGACCGGCAAGACGCTCGGCGTCCTCGGCCTCGGCAACATCGGTCGCGTCGTCGCCGAACGCGGCAAGGGCCTGCAGATGAAGGTCGTCGCCTACGACCCGTTCGTCACGCAAGAGCAGGCGCCGCCGGACATCCGCATGGTCAGCATGAACGAGCTGCTCCGCGAGAGCGACTTCGTGACCGTGCACGTCCCGCTCGCCGACGAAACTCGCGGCCTGCTCGGCAAGGAGCAGTTCGCGATGATGAAGGAAGGCTCGCGCCTAATCCACGCCGCTCGCGGCGGCATCGTCGACGAAGCCGCGCTGATCGACGCGCTCGAGAACGGCCCGCTCGCCGCGGCCGCCCTCGACGTGTTCGAGGCCGAGCCGCTCGCCGAAGACCACAAGCTGCGCTCGATGGAGAACGTCGTCCTGACGCCGCACATCGGCGCGAGTTCGCAGGAGGCGAAGCGCTCCGTGTCGCGCGACATGGCCGAACAGATCGCCCTCTGCATGACCAAGGGCATCGTGCTCAACGGCATCAACGTCCCGCGGATCGCGCCGTCGGAGGCCGCGGCGGTCGGGCCGTTCTTGAACCTGTCGACAAACCTCGCCGCGCTGTTGTCGAACGCGCACATCGACGAACGACTGCAGTCGGTGCGCGTGACGCTGCAGGGTGGACTCGCCGGCGGCGCGCCCGAGCCGCTGACGGTCGCCGCCCTCGTCGGCGCGCTGCGACCGCGGTCTGAGCGCCCGGTGACCCCAGTCAACGCCAAGCGCATCGCCGAAGAAGCCGGCGTCCGCGTCCACACCGAGAAGTCGACGCTGAAGCGCGACTTCATGAACCTGATCCGGATCGAGGCGGTCTTCGACGAGAAGCGCGTCTGCGCGACCGGCACGGTGCTCGGCCACAAGCACGGCCGCGTCATCGAGTTCGACGGCTACCACATCGACGCGATTCCGGAGAGCCCGCTCCTCGTGACCTACCACAAGGACGAGCCGGGCGTCCTCGGCAAGATCGCGACCACGCTGGGCGATATGGGTGAGAACATCTCTCGCATGCAGCTCGGGGATCCGCCGGAGGGCGGGCATACGGCGATGGGGATTTGGAACCTCGAGGCGCCGCTGTCGGATGAGGCGGTGGGCAAGCTGGCTCAGCTCGATGTGATCGAGCGGGTTTGTCAGGTCGAGTAGAGCGGGTTCGTCGTTTGTAGACGGGAGCGCGCGCGGGTCGCGGCGCCCGGGATGCGGGCGCGAGATGCGGCCCGAGGGCCTCGCCCCACGCCCGCGCCCGCCTCTCCAGCAACCCCACCCCAGAATTCATGCATCCACCCGCAAGATCCTTCGAACAACGGGAAATACACCGGTCGGGCGCCGGAGCCTTCCCCGCCCCACCTGATCCACAACCCGTATTCCGAAGTATGAAATCAGCAACACTCGCCCTCGGCGCGTTTGCGGCTCTCGCCTTCGGCCTCGGCGCCCAGCAGGCGCCGACGTCGAAGCCGACGGTCGCGAAGACCGAGACCGTCTGGACGTTCCAAATTCGCGGCATCAGCGGTTGAAGCGCGGCCAGTAAGGCCAAGGGAGCCCGTGCGGCTCTCAGCAAGATGGACGGCGTCGAGAGCGCCCTCGTCGACACGACCGCCCGTGCCGTCCTTCGCATGAAGAAGGACAAGGAGCCGACGGTCAAGGCGATCAACACGGCCCTCGGCCGGCGCATGTCGACCAAGAAGGTCACGAAGACCGAGATGGCCAAGGCCGCCGAGGTCTACACCGTCCAGGTCAAGGGCCTTGGTTGACAGGGCACCGCCAAGAGCATCCGTGCGATGCTCGAGAAGCGCGACGACGTGATCGCCGCGTATCCCGATGGTGGCACCGGCGAGGTCGCGATCCACGCGAAGAAGACCGGCGCCATGACCGAGAAGACGGCGAAGAAGCTCATCGAGTCCGACAAGCAGTTCAAGGTGAAGTCGTTCTCGAAGAAGGTCCTCGCGACGGCGAAGAAGCCGGCGATGAAGGCCAAGGCGATGCGCAAGACTCCCGGCGAGTGAGTCACAAACTCGCTCCGAGACACGCCCGCGGAGACGCGGGCGTCGTCGTTTAGGGCCGCCCCACGGTGGGAACGAGACTCTGGTCGTATGATCGACGCATGATCGCAGCGCACTCACGCCGGGTCGTCGCGCCCGCGCTTCTCGTGGCTCTCGTCGGCTGCCAGTTCACGAGGGACCATGGGGGCCCCGCACCGTCCCCGATCTCTCCCTCCTCCCGCACCCTCGAAGGTGCGACGGCCCGCCGCTTCGACTTCCTGCTCGAGTCCTACGACTCCGACCGCGACGGCGCGGTCTCCCGCGCGGAGTACCGCCGCGACGACCGCGCGTTCGGCAACCTCGACCGCGATGGTGACGGCGCGATCACGGCGGCCGACTTCGCGCGCGGCGCGGGCCGCGGCGACGCACGCCCGGACGCCGAAGCGAAGTCGCGGCAAGTCGCGCGCCGGATCTTCGACGTCTACGGCTGCTACGTGAACACGGACGGCCAGCCCGGCATCACGCGCGCGGAATGGACGTCCGCGATCGACGCCCTCGGCATCGACGACGACACGCGCCTCACCGCCGCGAACTTCGAGCCGCTACTCGGCCCCGACGGCGCGGCCAAGATGGCGCCGATGGTCGGCATGATGTTCCGCACGCTCGACGTCGACGGTGACGACGACGCGGGCAAGGCCGATCTGCTCGCGGCGTTCGACGCCGTCGATGCGAACGACGACGGGGTCGCGTCGACCGACGAAGTTCCGGTGCCGCCGGGTGTCGGTGAAGTCGCACCCGACTTCACGCTGCGCCACGCCGACGACCCGAGCCGATCCGTGACGCTGTCGAGCTTCCGCGGCGACAAGCCGGTCGCGCTGATCTTCGGCTCGTACACTTGACCGCCGTTCCGCGAGTCGGCCGGTCGGCTGACCGAACTCTACGAGCGCTACCATGACCGCGTGGCGTTCTACATCGTCTACATCCGCGAAGCGCACGCGGTCGACAGCTCGTGGCCGATGCTGCACGACAACAAGGCCGGCGAGACCCAGTTCATCGAGGATCCGATCGACGAGATCGAACGCGCGAAGGTCGCCGGCGCCTGCGTCGCCGATCTCGGGCTGCCGATGCCGGCACTCGTCGACTCGATCGACGACGCCGTCAACTCGTCCTACCGGGGCTGGCCCGACCGGCTCTTCCTGATCGACGCCGAAGGCAAGGTCGCCTACTCCGGCGGGCGCGGCCCGTTCTTCTTCGCCCCGGACGGGCTCGAGCAGTCGATCCGGCGGGTGCTGGGGCTGCAGGACTGACCCAGCTGCCTCACCGCGCCGAAAGCCCCGCCCGGCGGGGATTCGGGCGTTCTTGCCGGTGACGATCGTCTGTCTTCCAGGCTAAGCTTTCCCGCCGCCCCTCTGACGGCGCAGCAATCTCGCGATGATCCAACGAATTCTCTCCCTCGGAGCCCTCGCGCTCTTCCTCGCGTGTCCCCTGGTCGCCCAGGACGACGATGCCAAGTTCAACGAGTCGCAGGCCAAGAAGATCAACGCGTTCGCGGACAAGGCCTTCAAGAAGGGCTTCCCGCGGGCCGCGCGCCTCGAATGGCTAAAGGTCCTGAAGCTCTACGACTTCGACAACGCGGTCGCCCGTGACAAGCTCGGCTTCGACAAATCCGGCCGGGTCTGGGTCGCGCGCCCGAACTTCAAGTATCCGCTCGAAGACACCGGCGAGAGCAAGGACGGCCGCTCGCTGTTCTCGGCCTACGAGAAGCTGAAGAAGCAACTCGCGGCCGCGCACAAGTCCGAGGCGAAGAAGTGGGCGAAGGCGGAACGGCGCGACAAAGAGCTGTTCCACTACGGCATGGTCCTGCGCTGGGTCCGCGACGACACGGAAGCGCAGAACGCGTTGGAGCACCAGGAAGTCGGCGGCGTCACCGGCACCGGGCTCGAGCAGACCCTCTACGATCGCAGCAAGATGATCGAGAAGGTCGTCGCCGAGCAGGCGAAGGTGCAGTATGGCGTCGAGAAGGTCGAGAAGGAGTGCGCGGTCCTGAAGCGCGCACAGGTCCCGTACATCAGCGTGAAGTCCGAGCACTTCCTGCTGCACGGCGACGAGGCCGAACTCGAGAACCTCAAGGAAGCGCTGCAGTGGGCGGAGCGCGCCCGCGTCGTCTGCGCCGAGGCGTTCCCATGGCAGGTCAACGTCACCGGCGAATACGCGTTCTTCACCTCGAAGGACACCTACAAGCAAATCCTCAAGGCGCACGCGGACAAGATCCCGAACCTCGAGTGGGCGCTCGAACACACGTCTACCCGCACGCTCGACAACATCCGCGTCGGCGCGACCGGCGGTGCCCAGACCCTGTTCGACGCGTGCGTGCGCAACGTCGCGCGCGGCCACTCCGGGTTCATTCGCCCGGGTCTCGGGGAGGGGATCGGCCACACGTTCGTCGGCATGATCTTCAACAACAACCGCCTGTTCTCCGTCGACACGAAGAAGCAGGAGGGCACGACGACGACCGAGGAGGACAACGAGTACACCTCGCCGGACTTCGACGTGTGGAAGAACCTCGCGCTCGAGATGGCGTGGACGATGACCGGCGGGATCGCGGCCAGCGAAATCCCGTTCGTCGAGGTCGGCAGCTTCACGAACGAAGAGCGCATCAAGTGCTGGTCGTTCTGCGACTACGTGATGCGTCGCGATCCGAATCTGCTGCGCCAGCTCGATCGCGCCGGCCTCGAGGACCTGGCCCAGAAGGATCGCCCCCGTTCGCTCGGGCAGCGCAAGCAGCGCGGCGAGCAGCTCGACGCGGCCTACTCGAAGAAGGTCGGCGTCTCGATCGCCCAGCTCGACAAGGAGTGGGAGGACTTCTGGACGGAAGCCACCCCCGTGCTCGCTGCGATCCGCAACAACACCCCGCCGCTGGCCTCGGTCAGCAAGGGCGTCGAGAAGTGGCTCAAGGCGCTCAACGCCGCGCGGACGAAGCTCGGTGCCACTGAGTGCAACTGGTCGTCGAACCTGTCGGCCCGCTGCAAGGAGCATGCGGAGTACCTGAAGACCAACAAGAAGGAGCGCGGTCCCGCCGCCGAACACCGGCAACTCGTCGACCTCGGCGGCACCCACCTCGGCAACATGTTCGCGCAGATGGCCGTCGTCGAGACCGGCGCGAAGGTCGGCAAGGCCAAGAAGATCTTCGAGCGCTGGATGACGATCCCCGGCTACCGCGACGCGTTGATCAACCACACGCTGCGCACCGTAGGCATCTACACGGACGGCGACATCTTCGTCATGAACGTCATCTCGGGCATCGGTACGCCGCGCTCGAAGAAGTCGGGTTACTCGCCGTACCCGCGCAACGCGGCACGCGGTGTCCCGACCGAGGCCAAGGTCGCGGACCTCGGCCCCGAACTCGTCGAGCTGCTCGAGAAGCACGGCAAGGGCAAGAAGAAGACCGTCGGCTTCCCGCTGACGATCCACTTCGGCGGCACACAGATCCCGGGCGACAAGCACTCGTACAAGTGCCGTGCGCGCTCCGGACGCGGCGAGCCGATCGAAGGCGCGATCTTGTTCGACGACGGCAAGATCCGCAACACGAGCTCGCCGGGACTGATCACGTTCATCCCGTTCGAGCCGCTGCCGCGCGGCGAAGTGGAAGTCACCTGGACGTGGAAGCTTGACAGCGGCGACAAGTCGCTGAAGACCAAGTTCACGACCAAGTGAACGATCGGCAGTAGACGCCCCCACAGGGCATCGACCGAGGGGACGTCTACTCCTGCCAGCGACGGCCGTAGCGCAACCGCTTGCCGTTCACCTCGACGCGGACCGCCTTCCCACCGCGGTAGAGCAGGCAGTCGAACTCGACACCGGTGTCGTAGACGCTGTTGTTGTTCACGTAGTTCTCGAGCTGCTCGAGCTGCGTGAACCGCTTCCAGCCGTCGAGGGTCTTGATCGCGAGGATCAGGTCCCCCGCCTTCAGCGCCTCTACCGAGGGATGCACGCGGTCGACCCGCGGCATCGACACCGGGAAGTCGAGGGGAACCGCGTTGGGGTCTTCGGTGATCGCCCGCTCGACCGCGATGGCGGCCGCGCGGACCTGCGCGGCATCCGTCGTGTTCGAACCCTCGAAGCGCATCTGACGGTAGACCTGCCGGACCACTGCCGACTGCGGCGCGATCGCGATCGTCTTGTTCGCGCCGCCACGGCGCACGGTCAACGAGATGCGATCCTTGTCGCGGTGCTCGAGCAGCGCGTGCGCCAGGTCGACGCTCCAGCGCAGCGCCTGCCCCTCGACCGCGACGACGACGTCGTCCTTCTGGACGCCGGCGCGCTTGCCGGGACCGAAGCGGTCGACGGCGTGCACGTAGACCTTGCCGTCGCTGTCGAGCACGGTGAACCCGAGGTGCGCCGAGCGCAGCTTGTCCGTGGTCAGGAGCAGCGAACGCAGCTTCTCGCGCACCGCGTCGACCGCGATCGCGAAGCCCGTCACGTTGCGACCAGAGCCGCCCGCGCTGTTGATGCCGATCAGACGTCCGTTGATGTCGAGCAGGGCGCCACCGCTGTTGCCGCCGTTGATCTGCGCGTCGGTCTCCATGAGGCTCGGCAGCTTGGTCGCGCGCCCCTTGACGTTGATCTTCTTGTTCTTCGCGGCGACGACGCCGGCGGTCACCGTGTTCGCGCGACCGTGCGGGTTGCCGATCGCGATCGCGGCCTCGCCGACCGTGAGCTCTTCCGAGTTGCCGAGCTTGACGAAGTTCACGGACTCGCCCTCGGGGATCTCGAGCTGGATCAATGCGAGATCGTCCTCGCGGGACGTGCTGAGAACGCGCGTGTTGTAGCGAGTGCCGTCACCCGTCGACACCGTCACCTCGTAGCCCGCCTTCATCTCGCCGTTACTGTGCGTCGCCGAATCGACGACGTGCCAGTTCGTGAGCGCGAGGCCGCTCGCGTCGATGACGACGCCGGAGCCAAGACCGCGCGTCGCAGTCCTGGTCGGGGCGGCGAACGCACCGAACGGGTTGTCGTCGGCAACCGGCGCCGTCGGCACTTTCACGTAGACGTTGAGCAGGGCCGAGCGCGTCCGCTCGACGAGGTCGACGATCGGCGTGTGCCGCAGCTCACGGTCGGCCGGCGCGACCTCCGGCGCTTTGGCCGTCGATTCGTTCGAGCCCGCGTGCTCGTCGAGATCCGCGCCGAACGCCTTGCGCAGCCAGTCGACGTGCGGCACGTCGTTGAGACCGGTCTCGGTCTTGACCTCGTCGGTGCCGCGCATCGCGGCCTCCATCTCCCACGGATCGAACGCGCCAGCATCCACGATCCCGAGCACCCGGCCGGACAGATCGACGAGCGGGCCGCCGCCGTTGCGGCTGTCCGTCTGCGCGTCGGTCTGCACCTGGCGGTCGCGGATCGCCGACAGGACGCCCTCCGACACGGTCAGCGCGGTGCCTTCGGGGTTGCCGATCGCGAGCACGGCTTCGCCCTGCATCGCGGATTCGACGCTGCCCCACACGAGCGGCTCGACCTTCTTGCCGCGGAAGTCGACCTTGAGCAGCGCGATGTTGCCCTTCTTGGCGAGCAGCGTCGCGGAGTAGTCCTTCTTGCCGCCGAACAGCCGCACTCGCACGTCATTCTCGGACCCGACGATGTGCGCGTTCGTCAGCACGAGCCCCGTCGTGTCGACGATGAAACCCGAACCGATGTGCTTGCGGCGCTGCACCGCGAACGGATCCTTCAGCCCGAGCTTCTTCGGATCGTCCCCCGCCCGCACCGTCACGATACCGTTCCGTACGGCGGCGACCGCGTCCGCGGTGCCGCGCGAACGGATCGCGTCGATCCCCGGCGGCGGCCTCAGCAGCGTCGAGTTCTTCGGCTTGCGAGACTGGAACTCGCGGCGGAACACCTTGCGAATCGTGTCGGCCGCGATCGCGACGCCGAAGCTCGGCTTCTTGAGGTCGGCCGTGGTCGGCTCGCGCACGGCGCGCAGCACGTTGCTCGCGTTACAGAGCCCGAGCAGACGACCGGCGGCGTCGACGAGTGCCGCGCTCGCGCAGCGATCCTGGATCGCGGCGGTCGTCAGCACGAACTCGTCGGTGCTCAGCTCGCGCGCGCCGATCGTGGTCGCGCCGGACGGACGCAGCGCGATGCCCGCGAACACGACGTGATCCTCACCGTCCGGGTAGCCGACGACCGCCGCGGGTTCGCCGACGAGCATCCCGCTCGAATCGGCGAGCTCGCAGAACGGCAGGCCGATCGACGGCTCGTCGATCGCGAGCAGCGCGAGGTCGAGCTTCTCGTCGTGGGCGACGATCTTCGCCGCCATCTCCTCCCGACCCTCGACCTCGACGAACACGGTCTTGTCGGTCGCGCCGTGCGCCTCACGGACGAGCGACCAGTGCGTGACGACGAGACCCGACGGGTCGACGATCACGCCCGTGCTCGGCCGCTCGATGCGGAACTTCGGCTCGGCCCGCACCTCGATCGACACGAACGCGACCGCCCCGCGCACCTTCGCGAGGGCATCGGCGATCTGGGTCTTGCGACGCGCGGCCTGGGCCTCGGTGTCCGGTTCGGCCGCGACGATCGAGGCGTTGATCTCCTGGGACGAGACCGGGGCTGCGGTCAGGAAAACGAGCCCGGCACACACCGGGCGAGCTACACGACTGAGACTCATGAGGGCGGAAAGTCTAGCCCTCGATGCGCGGACGCGTCAGCGATCGGGCCAGATTCCCGCGCTCCTGGGCCTTCGGCTTCACTTGCCCGCGCCGGCGACCTGCTCGTTGTGTTCTTGGCGCGCGATGCAGAGCTCGAGCACGCGCTTCTGGCGCTCGAGGAAATACTGGATCGACTGCCGGAACGACTCGGTCATGTTGTTCTGCATGTCGCCGTAGCCGACCCACATCGACCCCTTCGTGTGGGCTTTGCTGACCGCGACGTAGAACTTCGTCGTCCCCTTCAGAGACGGCAGATACTTCTCCGCAGGCTTCAGGATCTTGGCGAACGCCTTGGCGTCCTTGCGGCCCTCTCCCTTGGAGGCGAAGCCCGCCAGGTTGCTGTGCGCTTTCTCGACGCCTTTGAGCGCGGCGCGTAGATCCTTCAGTTTCGCCTCCGCGACGGACGGCTTGAGCTTGAACGGCGTGACGAACCGCTTGCCCTTGCACACGGTGCAGGGATAGCCGCCCTTGCCCTTGCAGCAGCCGCACTTCGCCGGCTTCTTGGAGCCGCCCTTGATCGGGAAGCTGCCCTCGTTGCCACACACCATGCATACCTGCACGCCGGCCCCCATGCATCCCGGGCACGGCGACTGCTCGAGGATGTCGATCGTCTTGCCCGTCGCGTTGCAGATGCGGCACGGCGCGGCCCCCTTGCCCTCGGGGTCCTTGCTGACGTCGCGCTTGCACTCGAGGCACGACTTCGTGCGCTCGGCGCGGGCGCAGTGCGGGCACTCGTGCTTCTTCGACCGCTTGCACGTCGGGCACGGAGCGGTCTCGAACTTCTTCCACTGCAGGAACCCGGCGTCGTCCTTCTTCGTCTCCCGCTCGAGCTTGTCGGGCGGGACCCAACCGAGCGGCATCAGCTTTTGCGCGCCGGCGTCGACGGCGAACAGGAGACCGACGAGAAGTGCGAGGATCTTGGCGTGATTCACGGGTGGGCCTTCGTCCGGGGTACGCTCAGACGATAGTCGCGCCGCGCACCGCGGAGCAAGCACCTCCGCTGGGGCCTCCAGGTCCATCGCTTTCCGCCTGGCCCGACGCGACTTACGCCGACCGTGCTCACAACCGGCCCCCGGGTAAGGAAATGGCTCGACATCCTGTTCCCGAGCCGTTCTCACGCTCTATACTCCCCGTGTTCGCCCGATGACCTGCCCAAGGACCTCGGACCTCTCGGAGACAGAATGCTCAACTCGCTAGTCAGACTTCTGCCGCTCGCGTTCCTCATGGCCATCATCGCCGCGCCGGCTGGCGCGGCCCCCCAGTGATGAACGGGCGGTGGTAGCTCGGGTCCGAGCTACGGTGGTCCCGGTGACGGGGGTGGTGGCGGCACGGGTGGCGGCCTCGGTGGAGGCGGCGGCCGTGGCGGCGCTGGTGGCGGCACGGGCGGCGGCATGACCGGCCCGGGCGGCGGCGGCCCCTCGACGGGCGGCGGCGGCATCCAGGTCGACATGCGTCGGCGTGAGACGTCGAAGAACCTGCTGAAGATCGACTGGAAGCACCCGGTCTACGCTCCGGACCTCGGCAAGGTCGAGACCGGTCGCACGACGACGGGCGCCGCGTTCACGGCGCTGCCGCGCGACAAGGCGTTCGTCGAGATCAGCGAAGACGGCGACGATCGCCCGCTTCTCGTCCTGCGTGAGTGCACGAAGTGCAAGGGCAGCGACGCCGCCCTTCTGTCGCGCAAGCTCGACAACGAGAAGACCGTCCTGATGACGCGCTGGTTCCGCTGCGTGAAGCTGCCGACCGACGTGCTCGAGAAGGACCACCCGTTCCGCAACCTCTTCGCCGAAGAGCATCCGCCGCACTTGTTCCTCTGCGACAAGCACGGCAAAAACGTGATCCCGCTCGACGGCAACCAGGCTCAGACCCTTCTCTGGAAGGAGATGAGCAAGGTGCTGAAGGAGCGCTACGACCGCGACGCCAAGAAGGCGATCAAGGAGATCCGCCGCCTCCTGAACAAGTTCGACCTCCTCGACTACAAGGAGGACGAATACATGGCGCGCCTCGATGACGAGCTCGTGAAGAACGGCCCGAAGTCGTCCAAGGCGAAGAAGCTCCGCAAGCAGATCGACAAGGTCCGCAAGGAGCGGGACGCCATGAAGAAGAAGGAGCGCAAGCTGTTCGACCTCAAGCTGCGCGAACCAAAGGCAAGTGACTGAGAGACCGGTCTTGAACCAACTCCCCACTGCGGGTCGCCGCGCGCGACCCGCCCAAAAGCGCCCCGGTCTGTCGAAGGTCGGGGCGTTTGCCGTAGTCGTCTTGTCGCTCCTCCTCGCGGCTCCCGCGCTCGCACAGCGTGACGAGCCGGACCGCAAGCCGAAGAAGGACGCGGACAAGTGGAAAGAGGACCCCTACACGAAGAACGAGACCGAGGCGCTCGAGAAGGCGGGCATCGTCAAGCTCGGGCCAATCGGCTGGCGCCCCTCGTTCACGAGTGAGCGCATCGAGCAAGCCCTCGGCGACGTCAAGATCCGTTGGATCGAGACGCCGCACTTCCGCCTGGGATGCGCCGTCAAGTCGTGGAAGGTGCCCTCCCACCCCAAGAAGGTCCGCAAGCGCGTCTACGAGGAGATCGCGCGGCTCCGGAAGAAGCTGCCGACCGTCAAGAAGAAGCCGAAGACGCTGAGCCCTTGGCTGCGCGCGCATCTGTTCGCCCAGCGGCTCGAAGAGCTCTACGCCGAGATCCAGGAGATCCTCGGCGTCACGGACGAGAGCTTCCCGAAGGACGGCGAGAAGATCGACGGCGAGTACATGGGGCGCGGCCCCTACCTCGGCGTGAAGGGCAAGTTCAACGTCTTGATCCTGCAGAAGGAGTCCGACTGCGCACGCTTCCTGTCGACGTTCACCCCGTCGAAGGGCACGGATCCGAGCCGCTGGTTCACCGCAGAGCCTGCCGACTGCTTCCTGTTCGCCACGGCCGTCGAGTTCGCCGAGGAGGCGTACAAGGACGACACCGCTATGTGGGCGCACGTGCAGTTCAACCTGGTCAGCAACCTCACCGACGCGTACCGCGGCTACATGTACCGCATGCCGGTCTGGTGGCAGGAAGGACTGGCCCACGACTTCCGTCGCGAAGTCTACGAGGAGCGCAACGCGTTCTCGGGGATCGCGGACAAGACCGAACGCCTGTTCAAGAAGGAGTTCTCGAACTGGGAGAAGCGCTGCTACGGCCTCATCAAGCACGGCCTGACGAAGCCCGCTCGCGTGACGTGCACTCAATTCACCCACAACAAGCTGAAGTTCGTCGACCACATCGAGATCTGGTCGCGAGTGCAGTTCTTGCGCAGCCTTGGAGACGACAAGTTCGGCAAGCTGATCCACGCGCTGAGCGGTTGCTACACCGCGCAGGGGACCGGCGCGCCGAAGGAGTACATCCTCAAGGTGCAGGAGCAAGCGATCCAAGACATCTGGGGCTGGTCGCTCGACGAGTTCGACGAGGCTTGGAAGAAGTGGGCGAAGAAGAAGTACAAGAACGCCAAGTAGGCGGCCGCGACGGCACGAACTACCGACTCACCGCCGAGCACGTCGCGGCGTTCGAGCACGACGGTTACGTGCATCTGCCCGGGGTTCTGAGCGACGAGGAAGTCGCGTCGCTCGAAGCCGACTACGACCGGCTGATCCGCGGCGAGATCGAAGTCCCCGGCAAGGACTTCTGCGACATGTCAGGCGACTACTCGAAGGACCCCGCCGACTTCTCGATCATCAACGTGATGCTGCCGCGCAAGTATCACCCGGCGTGGCGGGGCAACGTCTACGAGCAGCGCGCAGCGACGATCGCACGGCAGCTCTGCGGTGACGGCATGGCGATCGACTACGACCAGCTGCTCGCGAAGCGGCCCGGCAAGGACGACGCGGTGTTCGCCTGGCACCAGGACCTCGCCTACTGGCCGGTCACCGACGATCTACGAACCGCCACGCTCTGGCTCGCGATCGACGACTCGACGATCGAGAACGGCTGCATGCGCTTCGTGCCCGGATCCCATCGCGAGCCCGCACTCCGCCCCCACCGCCCCGCCACCGGCGACCGCAGCGAATCCCACACGCTGATCGCCGAGGTCGACGAGAACCGCGACGAGGTCCGCTACGCGGAGATCCGCCGCGGCGACGTCACGGTGCACAACGAGAGCGTGATCCACGGCAGCGGCGGGAACACCAGCGACCGCTGGCGCCGAGCCTACGTGATCGCGTTCCGCAGCCGCGAAACCATCGCCGAGGAGCGCCGGCTGGGTTTCACGCATTCCCACAACGACGAGGACGACGTCCTGCGTGACGTGGGCGGCGACTGAGCCCCGAATTCCGCGGTTCCATGTCCCGGCGGCCCGGCTCCCGGCCTTGACCCTGGCCCAACGTCTGCCATTTGCCAGATCGGAGTCGCCGTGTTCGGAATCAAGCTCGTGTCGTGTCTGGGTGCTCTCGCCGCGTGCTGTTCGCTCTGCCCGAGCGAAGCTCGCGCGCAGACCCTGTTCGAATGGGCGCCCAAGCATCATCTGCCCCCACACGCCGCCATCAGCTACGCCGGGGCCTTCCTCGATGTGGACGGCGACCTCGACCTCGATCTAGTCGTCGCGAACCAGGGACAGAACACGGCCTATCGGAACGACGGACACGGGCGCTTCTCCGAGTTCGGCGGCCTTCTGCCCACCGACGACGACGAGACCCACTGCGTCGTCGCGTTCGACTTCGACAGGGACGGCGACCTCGACCTCGTTTGGGGGAACGACGAGTCCCAGAACCGCGCCCTCCGCAACGACGGCGGCACGTTCGTGGACGTCACGGCCACCGTCCTTCCGGGAGAAGTCACCGCGACGAGATCGCTGGACTTCGCGGACATCGACGCGGACGGCGACATGGATCTCGCGATCGGCAATCACGGGGAACCGGACCGGCTCTATCGCAACGACAGCGGCGTGTTCGTCGACGTTACGGCGACCCAGTTTCCCGCGACCTCCTCCTACCAGACCAACGTCGTGCAGTTTGCCGACGCGGATCTGGACGGCGACGCAGACCTGCTGCTGGGCTCGATCGAACGACTGCAGATCTACGCAAACGACGGCCTTGGCACGTTCGTCGATGCGAGCGCGAGCCGACTGCCGGCGGGCATCAACCGAGTGTTCTCCCTCGCCACCGCCGACCTCGACTCGGATGGAGACCTCGACATCGCGCTGGGCACCGACAACGGCTGGTCCTCACGCCTGCTCGACAACGACGGCGACGGAAACTTCGGCGACGTGTCGAACCGACTCCCACAGAACCTCGAACTCACCGCCGCCGTCGGCGCATTCGACATCGATGGCGACTCGGACGTCGACCTCCTGTTCGGCAACGGCGGCGCCATCACGGCCCCCGCGGCGGCCAACCGCCTCTTCCTGAACGACGGCTCGGGCAGCTTCTCCGACGCCACGGCCCAGCTGCCGAAGGATCGTGACCGCATGAGCGGCATCGTGATCGGCGACATCGACGGCGACGCGGACCTCGACTGGCTCGCGTGCCGACTCGGCGTCGGCCGCGCCGTGCGGAACGCGCTGCACCTCAACGACGGCGCCGGCACATTCGACCGAGCCGACGAGACCGGCCTACCGATCGCGGAGGCGACGAGCCGTGCCGTGGCCATCGGGGACGTGAACGGCGACGGGTACCTGGACGTGTTTTTCGGCAACGAGCCGTCCATCTTGGTCGGCTGGGGCGGGGAGAACCACCTCCACGTGTTCGACCCCGAGACCCGCCGCTTCGTGGACGCCGACGCGGGTGCGATCCCGGCCGACGTCGCCCAGACCGAAGCCGCGGTCTTCGTCGACGCCGACGCCGACGCCGATCTCGACCTCGTGATCGGCGGCCCCGATCCGGGCGAGACCCGACTACTCCTCAACGACGGAGCCGGAACGTTCACCGACGTGACGGCAACCCGACTGCCCGGCGCCGCCCCGGCCATGGCGATCGCCGTCGGCGACGTCGATGGCGACACGGATCCGGACATCGTGCTCGGCGCGGGCCTGATCTTCCCGGTCCCCCTGCGGCTGTATCGAAACGACGGCCAAGGCTTCTTCACGGAGGACTCTGCGGCGAGCCTGCCGGGAATCTCGATCGTTGCGGGCGACATCGAACTCGCGGACGTCGACGGCGATCTGGATCTCGACGTCATCGCCGCGAGTTCACCGCTCCTGTCCGTGAACGAACGCGATCTCGTCCTGATCAACGACGGCTCGGGAGTCTTCACGGACGAGAGTGACGCGCGCCTACCGGCGACGTCCACGAGGTCCCGAACCCTGGCCGTGTTCGACGCCGACGGCGACGCGGACGCCGACATCTACTTCGCCAACAACTCGACCGACGAACTGTTCGTCAACGACGGCAGCGGCTTCTTCTCAGTGACCCCTCCCGGCACGCTGCCGGACCTCCCGACATCGAGCCGCGCCCCGACAACCGGAGACTTCGACGGGGACGGCGACCTCGACCTCGTGGTCGGCAAGTCCGTCGGCAGTCGCTTCTACGAGAACGACGGGACAGGCACCTTCGCCGACACGACGGCGACCCGCCTACAGAACATGGGCGACAACGCGTGGGACATCGCAGCGGCCGACGTGGACCGCGACGGCGACCTCGACATGGTGATTGCCGATTCCGGAGCTTTCGGCTCGGCCAATCACCTGCTCGTGAACGCGACCCGCCAGCTCGTCGCGCCCTGGCACCTGGTCCCCGGGCTCGACTTCGTCCTCGAGCACTACGCCAACCCTGGCTTCTCGACGCTCTTCCACATCGCGATCCCGATCGTCGGACGGGATCACGACTGGATCGAGATCCCCGCGTTCGGCGGCCTGGCGCTCGATCCGTCCGTTCTGATCACCCTCGATCCCGTCTACCTGCCACCCTTCGTCGGGCGCGGCCGCACGACGATCGACGTCCCGAACGACCCCGCGCTCGCCGACAGCTCTTGGCATTTCCAGGCGCTGGACATCCAGCTCGACACGACGGCACGCTTCACGAACTCGATCGCCGACCGCGTATTGCGCTGACCGGTCGAGCGAGGCGGCACGCGGACACCGAGCACTCTTGGGCGGCGGCGCCATTCGCGGTAAGACCTAGGCCGTGACCCCATTCGGCGCCATTTACTTCGACTGCGATTCCACGCTCTCGACGATCGAGGGAATCGACGATCTCGCCGGCGGCTGCCCCCCGGAAGTGCGCGACCAGATCGCCGCACTGACCGATGCCGCAATGGACGGCGACAAGTCGGTCGAGCAGGTCTACGGCGAACGCCTCGCGTTGATCCGGCCGACGCGCGCCGCGGTCGAGGCGATCGGCCAAGCCTACATCGACAACCCGGTCCCGGACGTCACGGACGTCGTCGCGGCACTCCGCTGGCTCGGCAAGCAGGTCGGAATCGTCAGCGGCGGACTCCAGCTCGCGGTCGACGTCTTCGCCCGGCATCTCGACGTCGAGCCGTCGCGGGTCCACGCGGTCGGCCTCGAGTTCGACTCCGCCGGGAACTACCAGGACTTCGACCGCACCTGCCCACTCGCACGCAACGGAGGCAAGCCCGAGGTGCTGCGAAACGTCGCCGCGGAACCGCCGCTCGCCTTCGTCGGTGACGGCATCACGGACCTCGAGTCCGCACCCGTCGTGAGCCGATTCATAGGATTCGGCGGCGTCGCCCGACGCGAGAAGGTCGTCGACGCTTCCGAGCACTACGCGGACGGCCCGTCGCTGGCGTCGGTGTTGCCATTCTGTACGACGCCCGCCGAGCAGGGCCGCCTGCGCACTCACTCCCGATTCGCACACCTCCTCGAAGGACCCACCTCGTGACCGACCACCCGATCCTGTTCATCCCCGGCCCCGTCGAAGTCGACCCGGAGCTGCGTGACATCATGTCGATGCCGCTGGTCGGCCACCGCAGCAGCGAGTTCAAAGACTGCACGCTGCGGCTCGCGGACAGGCTGAAGAAGCTGTTCTGCACCGAGCAGTACGGGTTCTTCGAAAACGCCCCGGGCACCGCGCTCATGGAGGCGGGGATCCGCAACCTCGTGCACGATCGAGTGCTGCACCTGACCTGTGGCTCGTTCGGCGATCGCTGGCACAAGACCAGCAAGGCGTGCGGACGCACCCCGACGATCGTCAAAGCCGAATGGGGCACGGCGTTCACGCCGAACGTCCTGCGGGAAGCGCTGCAGAGCGCGGACGAACCGTTCGAGGCCATCTGCATCACGCACAACGAGACGTCGACCGGCGTCATCAATCCGCTCGCCGACCTCGCGGCCACCGTGCGCGAGGTCTCGCCCGACACGCTGATCCTCGTCGACGCCGTGACCGCGGTCGGCGGCGCCGAGCTCCGCTTTGACGACTGGGGCATCGACCTCGCGTTCGCCGGCACGCAGAAGTGCCTCGCGCTGCCGCCGGGTCTCTGCGTCTACGCCGTGTCCGAGCGCGCGATCCGGAAAGCCGAGACCGTCGAAGGCCGCGGCTTCTTGTTCGACTTCGTCGCGACGCCGGGCCGCTTCGCCAAGGGCGCACCGCCCGCGACGCCGTGCATCCCGCTCGCGTTCGCGCTCGACCGCCAGCTCGACCGGATCCTCGACACCGAGGGGCTCGAGAACCGCTGGCAGCGCCACCTCGAGATGCAGGCGATCACGCTCGGCTGGGCCGAACAGCACGGCTTCGCGCCGTTCGTCAAAGAAGCCGCGCACCGCTCGCCCACCGTCTCCGCGCTGACGAATGGCTCGATGGACGGTGCCGACATCGTCGCGCGCGCAAAGGCCGCCGGCTTCACGCTCGGCCGCGGCTACGGCGACCTCAAGGAGACGACGTTCCGAGTCGGCCACATGGGCGACCACAGCCCCGACCGCCTGCGCGCGCTCCTCGCCGCGGTCGCCTCCTAGACCATGCACCCGTTCGGCCGACATCTCGACGCGTTCCTGCGCCAGCTCAGGGACGTGCGTCAGATGTCGCCGAACACGCTGCGCGCCTACCGCAGCGACCTGAGCGACTTCCTCACGTGGCTGCCCGAGCACTGCGAAGCCCCCGGTCGCCTCGAGCTGCGCCGCTTCCTCGTCGAGCTCGAGGAGCGCGGGCTCAAGGCCACGACCGTGCAGCGCAAGCTCGCGGCGGTGCGCTCGTACCACAAGTACCTGCGCGAGTTCGAAGGGCTCGCCGAGGACCCGAGCAAACTCGTCCGCGGCCCGAAGCTGCCCAAGCGCATTCCGAAGTTCCTGTCCGAGTCCGAGGTCGACCTTCTGCTCGGTCTGTCGTTCGAGGACGACTTCTTCGGTCGCCGCGACCACGCCCTGCTCGAGTTCCTCTACTCGACCGGCTGTCGCGTGAGTGAAGCCGCGACCGTCCGACTCCGCGACGTCGACCTGGAGGACGGCTCCGTGCTCGTGCACGGCAAGGGCAAGAAGCAGCGCATCTGCCTCCTGGGCAACCCGGCCCGCCAGGCGCTCGAAGCCTACCTGGAGAGCCGCCGCGAGCGCATCGCTGCCCAGAAGACCGGCGACCCCGGCGTGCTGTTCCTCAACCGCTTCGCGAAGCCTCTGTCCTCGCGCTGGATGTTCGAAACCGTGCTGCAGCACGCGCGACGAGCGGGCATTCCGACGCGGCTCACGCCCCACGGACTGCGCCACTCGTTCGCAACACACATGCTGCAGCGTGGGGCCGACCTCAGGACCCTGCAGGAGATGCTGGGCCACGAGAACCTCGTCACGACCGAGATCTACACCCACGTGTCGATGCGGCAGCTGCGTGAGGTGTACGACAAGGCGCACCCGCACGGCGCCGAGCACGAGTAGCTCAGCCGCGGCGCGCGTCGATCGCCGAGCCCGCGAGATACGCCACCGTCGCGATCCCGAGCGACAACAAGAACGGATAGCTGCTACCGACGACGTAGGCGAAGCCGACCCACGCGACCGCGCCGCCGAGCAGGGCCGCGGTCCCGGCCCAGACGCCTCCGAAGCGGCACCCGAGCCCGAACACCGCCGTGACGACCACCCCCGCGCTCGCGAAGCCCGAAGACTCCGCGACGAGGTCGAACACGCTGTCCGCCGAACTCGCGAGCAGCCAAGCAATCAGGCCGAACAGCACGACCCCGGCACGCGCCGCGGCGAGGCGACCGCGCCCCCCGCTCGAACGGCTCGGCAGCAGGTTGCGCGCGAAGATCGCCGCGGCCGCGAGCAGCGCACTGTCCACCGTCGACAGGATCGCGGACACGAGCGCGCCCGCAAACACGACGAACAGCACCGTCGGCAGCTGCTGCTGCGCGAGCGTCGGCAGGAAGCCGTCGGCGTGTTCGAGGCTGCCGACCGCGCCGCGATTCGCGAGCGCGAGCAGGACCGGAATCGAGCCGACCGCGAGGTAGAGCATCCCTCCGAACAACGCACCGCGCCGCGCCGACGACGCGGACTGGGCCGCGAGCGTGCGCGCGACGATCTCCTGCGCGACGAGAGAGCCGATCACGACGAGCGCCCACGTCTCGACGGTCTCGAGCCACATCCCGCCGGCTGGCGCGGGGCGCGGCGGCGCGTTCGAAATCTGCGCGCAGAACTCGGCAACCCCGCCCGCGTGCGTGACCGAGCAGGCGAGAAGCACGAACAGCCCGAGGACGAGCACGATGCCCTGCACGACGTCGGTGACGACGTCGGCGAGGAGCCCCCCGATCCCCGTGTAGACGATCGCGAGGATCGACGCGATCGCGACCGTCGTCGCGACCGACATGCCCGTGCTCGCCGAGAGGATCTCGCCGAACGCGCGGATCTGCGCCGCCGCCCACAGCACCGAGGCCGGGATCGTCACGATCGCCGCGAGCCGCTCGGTCGGCATGCCGAAACGCTGACGGAAGAGATCGGCGAGCGTCGTGATCCCACGCCGCCACAACGGCGCTGCGAGCAGCAGCCCCATCGCTACGAGGCACATCCCGAACCCGAACGGTTCGACGGAGTTCACGCCGAGGCCTTCCGCGTGAATCTGACCGGCTGCGCTGATGCACGTCTCGGCACCGAACCACGTCGCGAACACCGACATCGCGACCGTCCACGTGCCGAGCTTGCGGCCCGCGACGAGGAAGTCGTCTTCGGTTCGCACCCGCCGCGCCGCCCACAGCCCGATCAGCAGCTGCACGACGACGTAGCCGAGGATCGCGTACGCGAGCGGAGTCAAATCTCGAGCCACTCCCGCGCGCGACGCGCCATCCGCACCGTGCTCTCTTCGTGCACCGTGCGCTCGATCTCGTCCCAGCCGAACCACCGGACGTCGTGCGATTCTTCGCTGACGACGATGTCCTGATCGGGCCCAGCGACGAGCAGGAAGCGCACGTCGTGATGCTCGTGCGCCGGCTCGTCCTTGCGCGCCGGGATGTCATGCACGTCGACGTCGAGCGTCATGCCGTCTCCGAACACCGTGAACTCGGTCATGCCCGACTCCTCGCGCGCTTCGGTCAGGGCAACCGTCGCGGCGTCCGTCTCACCATCCGCGTGACCACCCAGTTGCAGCCAGCGACCGAGCTTGCGGTGGTGAGTCAGCAGCGACTTCTCGTGGTCCGCGGACACGATCCAGCAGCTCGCCGTGATGTGCCCCGGCATGCACGTGCGGAGGAAGCAGTCCTCGTGAGCCTCGACGAGCGCGCGAATCCGCCCGGCCATGGCGCCGTCCCCGGGCCATCGCTCGACGTGCCGAGCCAACAGATCCAGAAGAGGACGCCGGTGCATGGCGCGCCATTGTGCGGAAACGGCCGCGCGATCCCACTCAGTCGCGGTGGGCAAGCGCGATTCCGCGCTTCTCGTCGACGCCGAGCACCAGGACGAAGCCGACGACCATCAGCAGCACGACCGGCAGGAACGCGATCCTCTGGTCGTCAACGTGCGGCCGGACCAGCGTGAACAGCAGCGGACCGAGCCAGACCGTCGCCTTCCCGGACAGCGCGAACAGCCCGTAGAACTCGGCCGAGCGCGCCGGCTGGATCATGCGAGCCAGCAGGGTGCGGCTGGCCGACTGGTTGGGGCCCATGCCGACCCCGATCAGCGTCGCGGCTACCCAGAACATCGACACGGTCGGCACCAAGAACGCGAGGCTGGTGCCTGTGATCAACAGCACGAGGCTCGCGATCACGGTGACGCGCGCCCCGACCCGGTCGTCGATGAAGCCGAACCCGAACGCGCCGATCCCCGCCGCGACGTTCAGCCAGATCGCGACGATCATGATGTCGCCGACTTCCATGCCGAGCGTTTCGTTCATGTAGAGCGCGGCCAGGCCGATGATCGCCATCAGCCCGTCGTTGTAGAAGAGTCGCGCGATGAAGAACCGCAGGAGGTCTGGCGCATCCCGCAGGCTGCGCAGGGTCGCCAGGGCGGCACGGAGGCCGCCCGGTTCGCCAGTGGCCTCACCGCTGTCCCGCACCCAGACGAACATCGGCACCGCGAACACGAGGAACCACACCGCGACGAGGAGGTTCGTCGCCCGCACGTTCAGGCCATCGGTCTCCGGCAGCCAAGGCCCGAGCCCGGCGGCCCCGACGAACCCCAGCGACAGGACGAGACAGCCCAGTCCGCCGACGTATCCCAGGGCCCAGCCGTAGCCACTGAGACGCCCGACGGTCTTCGCATCCCCGAGCTGCGGCAGAAACGAGTTGTAGAACACGAACGCGATCTCGAACCCCACGTTCGCGATCGTCACGAGGCAGAATGCGGTCCAGATGGCGGACTCAGCCCCGTTCCCGTGCGGGAAGAACAGCAGCGCCGTGCAGCCGATCGTGACGAGGGACGAGGTGATGAGAAACCGTCGTCGGTGCCCCCCGCGGTCGGCCATCGCGCCGAAGACGGGCGCGAGGATCGCGATCGCGATGCCCGCCGTCGTCAGGGAAGCCCCCCAAAGCGTGTCGCCACGCGCGTCGTCCCCGACAAGCGCCTGCTTGAAGAACACCGCGTAGACGAATGTGATGACGATCGTGTTGAACGCGCTGTTCGCGAAGTCGAACAGGCACCAGGCGATCCGCTCGCGGCGCATGCCGGAAGAGTAAACGGGTGTGTTGGGGGCGGGCAACGCGCACGGGTAACGGGCAACGGGCACGGGCGGGGCAGGGGGCATCGCGCTACGCGTAGGGGACATGGGTCACCACCGCGCAGGCGCAAGCGCACGCGCAGCACGGGAGCGTATTGGCGCACCGCATCCCGGCTCCTCACGGCGAAGTCGTCGCAGCTTCGCGGATCCATGAGCGGCACAACGGCGACCCCGTGCTGCGCGTGCGCTTGCGCCTGTGCCTGCGCGATGGTGACCCGTAGCCCGCCCGTTCCCGCGCCCCGACAGCGCAACCCACCCCCTCGCTCACCCCAAAAAAGAAGCGGGCCAACGCGCTGCGTCGACCCGCTTTGGTATCCCGTAGGGGATTTGAACCCCTGTTGCTAGAATGAAAATCTAGAGTCCTAGGCCAGGCTAGACGAACGGGACTCGTTCTCGGGCAGAGGATGCTAGGGACCGGCGCGCCGGAGTCAAGCCTTTCGATCGGCCAGACTTCGCGGAATCGGACATCACAGCACCGGACATCGCAGCACCGGACATCGCAGCACCGAACTACCCGAGGGACTTGAACTCTTGGATGCTCGGCAGCTCCTTGAGCGACTCGAGGCCGAAGCGCTCGAGGAACGTCTGGGTCGTGCCGTACTGCAGCGGTCGGCCAGGCACGTCGGCGCGGCCGACGACCTTGACCAGCTTGTGTTCGAGCAGGCTCCGCAGCATCGGGCCAGCCTTCACGCCGCGGATCGACTCGATCTCGGCGCGGATCACTGGCTGCCGGTAGGCGATCACGGCGAGCGTCTCGAGCGCGGCCGGCGACAGCTGCGCGGCACGCTTGAGGCCCTTGAATCGCTTCAGGAACGGGTAGACCGCCGGGAGGGTGAGGATCTTGACCTTGTCCCCGGTGCGGCTCAATTCGAGCGGCAGGCCGTTGTCGGTCAAGATCTTCTGCAACTCGTCGAGGCCCGCCTGGACCTTCTTGGACGTCGTCCCGCAGACCTCGGCGAGGCGGAGGTAGGAGACGGCCTCCCGGGTCGACAGCAGCAGCGGCAGCGCGACGCGGGCGATCTCGGTCGGGTCGTCGAGAGCCGGGGCTTCGTCGTCCTCGTCGTCCGTCGCGGCGCGCGGCTGCGGGGTCGACTCGGGGTCGTCGCCGGCAGGCTCGGCCGTTGCGGCGGCTTCCGGAGCCTCGGCGGGCTCGGCGTTCGCCTCGACGGCCTCCGGCGACGCCTGGGGCTCACCGTCCGCCGTTTGCGGCTCTTCCGCGGCCTGCGGCTCGTCCTCGGCCGGCGGGTTCGGGCGGTCTTCGTCGGACGGCGTCACACGCGTGCTATCGGAATTCAGCGGCGCGATCCGCAGGGGTTCGGGCTCCCGCATGCGGTCCGGCGTCACGAGACCGCGCGACAGCGCCACCTCGTCGACCACCTCCAGATCCCCAGCGACGGCTTCGCTCGGCCCTTTCGCCGGGCGCATTTCCGGTGGGGAAACCTCCACACGCGAGTCGCGAGTGATGTCGTCCATGGACGCAAGTTTTTAGCCGGAAGCCCTTTCGGAACAAACCTCTTTCTCCCAAAGCGTTTCCACCGCCCGGCGACCGGGTCTCCGCCGGCACCGGAACGCGCCACGGACGTTTCGGTCTAGCGGCCCGCCGCATCTCGGCACCAGCGCAGCTGGAACGACTTCTGCTCGAACGGCGTCAGCGCCCGCGCCTTCAGCCCGGCCGTGATCTCATCCCGGACGGCGTCAAAAGTCACGCCGGGCCGGCCCGGCATCCGCTGAAGGCAATAGACCAGACACCAGTGCTCGGACCCGCCGAGCTCCATCTGGAACGGCTGGGACACCTCCCCCTCCCCGAGCCCGAACGCGATCTTCGCGATCGGGTGCTCGAAGGTCCGGCTGAACGGTGGCATCCGTCCTCCGTCGCTCCGCGTCTCGTCCTCGGAGTGCCGGAATGCGAGCGTCGCGAAGTCGGCTCCGTCGCGCACGGATCGGGCCACGTCCTCGACGACCTTTTTGTCCCGATTCCTGAGCAGGCGCACTTCGACGCGGTCTTCGAGCAGCGCCAGGAACCGGATCACGTAGCTGCGATAGCGCTCCCGCGCGAGCTCGAGCTTGAGGAACTCGCGGTAGTCGTCGACGCCCAGATCGAACTGGCTCAAGACGTAGTCCTCGAACGTCTTCCGCCCACCCCACTCGATGCGCACGCGCTCGCGCAGCAGCTCCTCTTCGTTGGTGACGAGGTTCTCGATGGCCTTCGTGTCGATGATGATGCCGTGCTCGGCGGCGTGCGCCGCGACGACGGCGTCCATGATCAGGACGTCGATCAGGTTGCGCGCGTTGCGGCGATTGAGCTCGACGAGTCGATCGAAGACGTGACTCTTGCGCAGCTCGACCTCACCGACGCGGGCGACGACGTCGTCGGAGTGCGGCTTCTTCGGCAGCAGGATCGACGGGTCGAGCTGACCCGCGACACCCGCCGGCGGCATCGCGACCTCGAATGAAGCCGCGGCCGGCAACACGCGCTCCTCGAGATCGAACGCCGCCGGTGCGACGTCCGGCGGCGCGCTGCACGCGGCGGCGCACACCCACAGCGCGTGTGCCCAACGCGTCAACGCGCTCGGACCAGTCGCGTGTACTTGGTGCCGTGACACACGGGACACTTCGACTTCTGCGGGCGACCGGCGCTGCCGAGTGTCGTGGTCTGTCCCTGGCCATTGCAGTTGCCGCACGGCGCCGCGTGCGCGGCGGTGATCTCCATCTGTCCGCCGTACTCGGCGAAGTAGACGCGGAGCCACTGACGCTTCTGCGCGAGCTTGAGCTTCTTCCACCACGACTCGTCGCTCTCCTCCCCTTGCCCCTGGCGCTGGCGCGCGAGCTGGCGAGCGCGCTTCTTGTGCTCGCGGATCATCCGCTTGATGCGCTGCAGCTCCGGATCCGACGTGTCGCTGTCGAGCTGGTCCTGCTTGCCCTGCTCGACCTTCGTACCCTTGATGATCTCGTCCTCGCCGAGCACCCACGATCCGACGCCGTAGTTGTAGATCGTCGACCGACCGGTGCCGTACTTGCTGCGCTCCTGCCAGAGCTCGCGCACTTCGTCGGCCTCGGTATCGAGCGCGGAGGCCAGGTGGTCGAACATGTCGTCCGCCATCTTGCCTTCGGCGTATTCGCGCGCGGCGCTCAGCGACAGCTTCGCGTCGGCGGTCTTGGCGTTCGACAGCGTATGGATCGTGCGGTCCCACATCGTCCGCATGCGGTCGATGAAGTTGCGCTTGCGGTCCCGCTCCCAGCGACGCTTCTCGCGCTCGAGATCGGCGAGCAGCTGCGAATCCGCGTAGGTCGTCTCGAACTCCTCCATCAGCGCCTTCGCACCGGCGAAGTCCTTGCGGTTCCGCTTGTGGCGGATCTTGGCGAGCATGTCGCGCTCCGCCGCCGACTCCTTCAGAACCTGCACGCGCGTCAGCATCGCGTCGAGCTGGTTGCGCTGCTTGCCGCCGCCGAGCGACTGCGCCTGCAGCAGGTGCTTCTCGGCGTTGTCGTAGTCGCCGACGCGACGCAGCTGATCCGCGAGACCGATGTGCTTGTCCGCATCCTCACCCGGCGCGAACTGCTCGTGCTGCTCCTGGTAGTAGCCTTCCTTCGTGTAGATCTCGAAGATCGGCACCGAGCGCTTCTTGCGGTTCTTGATCGACGCCCGCTGCACCGGGATCGCCGCGCCCTTGCGACGCATCGTGAACGTCGTGTCCGTCTCTTCGACGATGCGTCCGACGATCTCTTGGCGGATCCCGCCAGCGACGGCGTAGATGATGACGTCCGCGTCGACCATCGGCTCCGACTCGTCCTCGACGAGCAGACCCTTGAGACGGCGAATCTTCTCCGCGCTCTGGCTCGACAGGTCGTCCCAGCCGAGCTCGAGGACGCCGCCATTGTCGAGGCGGCGGAACGTGAGGCCGTCGCTCGTCGCATCCTGCACCTCGCCGACGAGCGTCTGCCCGCGAGCGAGTTGGATGACCTGGGAAACGGCGGTGCTACAGGTGATGGTGAGAGCGAGGAGAGCGGCGCTGATGCGTGCGATCATGATCGGCTACCTCGAGTGTCGTTGGACGCGATGCGAGAACGGTTTCTGCCGGGGCAGAATGCGATGGAACGTCTGCGCGACCGATTCGCCCTGGGAGAGCCAGGAGACGTGGATGGTCGCGAGGACGAGATACGGGAAGTCGATGTCCGTTCGATAGCGGACAGTGTACTTGATGCCGGCGTAGTCGTCGGCGAGCTGGCCTTCGAGCGGCGGAATGTCGAGGTCCTCCGCAGACTCTGCTTCGGCCACGGAGTCGAGCTGGGCAAGGATCTCGGTCTCGATGCGGTGGAGCACCTGCTCGACGACGACCGAGGAACGGACGCGCTGCTCGGCCGTACGCCGCGTCGAGACGCCGACGCTCATCACGCCGATCAGCGACGTGATCCCGAACACGAGCACCCCGATCGCGAACAGCATCTCGACGAGGGTGAAGCCCCGCTCCTGGCGCGATGCGATCATGAGCCGTCCCTCCCGTGCGGGAAGCGGTGATAGACGACGATCTGTCGGCCCGCGCGCACGGCGGTGCCGACGCCGTGCGTCTTGACCTGCGTGCCGCGCTGGGCGCGCTTGAGACCGGTCAGCGTGCGACCGCGGATGTCGCCGTACTCGACCCATTCGGTGCCGATCTTCAGGAAGCGCGAGTCTTCGAGCTTCGGCAGCTTGTCGGCACGTGTCAGGTCGAGCGTGCGCCCGTCGGACGCCAGCTCGCTCGACAAGAACGCTTCGGGTGGCTCGTTCGGTCCGCGCGACGCGACGAGCGTGATGCGCGCCCAGCGCGGATACGTGTCGTCGCGCAGGTCGCGCAGACTCCCCGCTCCGAGGTCGAGCCCGAACGACTCGCGACGCGGAAGTCGCGAGCCTTCGTCGAGCAGGCGACCCGCGCGCGCCGAATCCCAGACCCACTCGGGGCCGCCGCGGCCGGCTTCGCGCCCCCACCCGGTCGTCTCGCGCGACCAGAACTCGAACTCGACGTGCAGCAGGTTCGATGCGAGCACCTCGGAGATCTCGGGCACGAGCACGCGCGGGAACTCCTCGGTCCCGAATGCGCGCACGTCCATGATCTGGATCTCGTCGAAGTTCGTGAACAGCGCGTGACGCAGCTCGAGGAACACGCCCTTCGGATCCTGCGGCCACGCGAACAGCAGCATGTCGGCGCGCCCCTTGCGCGGCGCGTCCGCGATCATCTGCTGCACGGCGCGCGCGACTTCCTCTTCGCCGCCGGGTGTCTCCTCTTCGGCGATCGGCCGGAACACCTCGGTCAGCAGGTCGATCTCCTCGAGCTCGGTCAGGCCGACCGTCGCGCGCACGACCTGCTGGCGCGTGTGCGCGCCGTCGTCCTGCAGGAAGCCCTGGTTCTCCCAGCTGACGAGCATGCGCACGTCGGGGTCCTGCTCGACCATGACGGTGCGCCGCGGGCCGACCATGCGTTCGAAGCAGTCGAGCGTCGCGTGCTTCACGAGCTGGCCGCGATCGGCGAGGTCTTGACCGCGCTGACCGGTCGTGAACATGTCAACGCCCGAACCCATCAGCTGGACGAGCATCAGCATGAACGACGACAGGAGCCCCATGACCACGACGATCTCGATCAGCGTGAAGCCGGACTCGGTCGATCGAACTGTCCGCGCGTGCGTCATCGTGCCGTCACCCACTCGCTGAGGATGCGCCCCTCGGATTCGTAGGTCATCGCGAACTCCCGCACGATCGGCGTGTACTTCCAGTCCTGCGCGAGGAACGTCTGCGAGTCGAAGCAGCCGGGTCGGTACTCGACGAAGAAGCGGGCCTCGAGTCGCGAGGCCGCGGACCCGATCGGCACGAGGTCGTCGTTCACCTGGCCGTCACGCAGATGGAACAAGCCCGGGGTGTCCTCCGGGTCGCTCTCCCAGGTCCCGCGCTGGTCCAGGCGCACGACGCACTGCAGGTCGACGAGCAGGCTGTTGCCCTCTTCCTTCCAGCCGAACTTGCGAATCCAGGACGGGCCGGGCTCGAACGTGTACTGCGTGTAGCTCTGCGCCGGATCGTTGCCGCGCATGCGGTGTCGATCCCAGTAGCGGAACGGGAACCAGATCACCGGAGATCCGGATCCCGCCGACACGGGATTGGTCCCGAACCGTCCGCGCAACAGACCCTCGGGCCGCGATCCCTCGAAGGCGGGGTTGTACCACTCGGGCATCGCGAGCGTCGTGTTCGCCTCCGTCCAGGTGTAGTGGAACACCTCCGTGCCGAGCAGCGCCATGCCGCCGTGACGCGGGAAGCCGCCGAGCCTCGACAGCTGGATCCTCGAGTCGTTCGGGCCGACGCCCTGCGTCAGGATCTCGCACGGCACCTGCTCGAGGAAGTAGACCATCGTCCCCGGGTCGTGCTGCTTCGGTTCGGTGCCGAGCAAGCCGCGACCGTCGGACGCGATCTGGAAGCGGAAGTCCGCGAGACTGAAGTTCGAGTAGGCGAGAATCTCGCCGTCGATCCACAGGAGGCCACCGTCCTCGGGGAACTGCGCGTTGTTGCCCCAGTTCGCCCAGTGCCGCGGCTGCGCGTCGAAGAACGGCCCGAGCGGCGTGATCGCGAAGCGGTTCCGGATGAAGAACTCCCGCCCGGTCTCGGTCAGCGAGCTGTCGAGCAGCTTCGGCGTGACCATGCGCGCCTGCGCCGCGACTTCGTCGACGACCCCGCGCATCTGCAGCTGATCCTGGTGCCCGGTCTCACCGATCGACGCGAACTCGACGTCGGCGGCCGGCAGCTCCCCGCTCGGGAACTTGACCGCGCGGTCGATCATGCGCGAGTCGTCGAGCGTGTCGCGCGACTGGTCGTTGCCGCCGAGGTAGGCCGCCGTGACGACGTCCTTGAGACCGACGAGCACGAACGGAGTCGGGCCGAGGTCCTCGAGCGCCTGGTTGCGCTGGTTGCCCTGGATCGACGCCTGGTTGAGGTTGTCCGCGTTGTAGTGGCGCACGGCCCAGTTCACGACCTGCCACTCGACGCCGGGCACCTGCGCGTTCGCGCGGGCCGAGCCCTGCACGAGACCGATGCGGTCGTTGCGACCCGGGCGCGGCGCAAGCGCGCCGTAACGCGACCAGTCGAACTCGAAACGATGCACGGGCAGCACGCGGTCCGCCGTCGTGTGCGTGTGCGACGTCGTGCCGGTGAACGGGTCCCCGCGGAAGCCGAGGCCACGCCTCGCGTAGAAGCACGCCGGGTGCTGGGTCTCGACCTGATCGATGTAGCCGATGCTGTTGGGCCGCGGGTCGATCGGCGCCGGATACGGCTCCGTGCCGCCGCCGTCGTTCTCCTGGATCGACGACGCGCCCTGCTGCAGGCCGAAGCGCCGCCGCTGGTCGGTGCCGGACAGTTCGACCAGCACCTGGTTGAACGCGCGCTGCTCCGCGCGCACGACGAATCGATTCTCGAGCACGGTGTTGTAGCGCACCCACTCCGTGTCGACCTCGTCACCCCGCGGCATGATCTGCAGCCACTCGACCGTGCCGGAGCCGGTCGGCACCGTGCCGCTCACCGTGAGGGAGATCGGCATGATGTAGGTGTAGAAACGCGGCAGCAGGTTGAGGTCGTTCACCGGCGGCGGCGGCTGCCCACCGAGCACGAGACCGGTCCATTCGGTCACGAAGCGACGGATCGGCTGCGTCGGGTCGAAGTTGTCGTCGGCGAAGAAGTCGACGCCGTCGATCTGCAGAACCTGGCCACGCTGAAGCCCGGTGAGGCGATCCCCTTGGCGCCCGCTGTAGCGGATGATCTCCCACCCACCGACGGGCACGTCGGTGCCGCCCGGCGACTGCGGCCCGAACGTGATCGGCCGCTGGATCATCAGCGCGTAGCCCCCACTCTCGGGGAAGCCCGACAGGATCTCCTGCGATGCCGACGCCGCGTTCAAGGGCGCCGAGCGCGGATCCCCGAGCACGATCTCGTTGTTGATCTGGTCGTCGATGCCGTTGCCGATCAGGAACGGGAACGTCTGGTTCGGCTGGTTCGGGAGCGGGATCTGGACGACGATTTGGTTCGTGTTCGACGACTGCTGGTTGATCACGCGCGCGACCGTGAACGGTCCGACGTTCTCGACGAGGTTCGCGCCGCCGGCTTCGATGAACCGACGGGGATACGCCGGCAGGCTGTAGCCATAGAGCTCGACGACCGCACCGACGTTGTGCTCGATCGCGATCGCCTGGCGCGTGCCGCGCAGGATCCGACTGAGATTCTGCCGGTTGTAGGTGCCGTTCGCCGGTGGCGTCGAGCCACCGAACTCGTTGATGCGCTGACGCTGCAGGCGCCCACCGAACGAGTCGTCGTGCGTCGTGTAGAACGTCGAACCATCGAGCGACGTGTACTCGAACAGCTCGTTGCCGATCTTCAGGACTCCGCGCGGCGGGAAGCCTTCGGTGCTCTCGACGACGATCGGTCGGTGCAGCTCGGCCTCGATCTGCTGTTGCTGCAGCTGCTGGCTGAACTGGAACGCCGGGATCTGCTGCGCAAGATACGTGCGCATGCGCGGCTCGCCGCGCGGCACGCCGTCGATCAGCAAATGCATCTGGTTCGGGCGGTTGCCCATCGCGGACAGGCTCGCGTGATACCAGCGATCGGCCTGCAGGTTGATGTCCGTGATCGGCACCTCCCACACGCCGGTCGTGCGCTGCGGCGTCGTGTTGATGACCGACGGGTCGGGATCGACACCCGCCTCGTCGATGACCTCGAGCACGAGATTCTGATCGCGGATCTGCAGCGAGATGCGGTTGCGATCCGGGAAGCCCTCTTGCGGGACCGACAGGTCGTAGAGCACCTGCTGTCCGGTGTCGTCGACCTGGAACCAGAACTGGATCGCGTGGCGGCTGGTCAGCCCACCTGTGGAGGTCAGCTGGTGCTGGATTCGCTCGTGGCTCGCCTGCCGCGACGTGTTGCCCTGGCCGCGGGGGCCGGAGTTGTCGATCTCGTAGACGCCCTGCCTCGCGATCTCGCGGCCCTCCGGGTGGAGCGCGGTCGAGAACGACTCGAGGCGATACTGGTTTTGGTCGTAGCCACCGAACGGCGTGTTCGACGGCGAGAGCTGGAAGCCGCCCTCGCTGCCGTCCGCGTCCGGGAAGCGCGCGTTGCCGAAGCCGGCGTTCGGGTACGCGTCGGCGACGACCTGCGAGAACGTGCGCACCGCCGGGTCGGTGCCGCGGTCGAACGGCTGCAGCGCGGACGTGTTGATCGGGTACGTGAGCCAGAACGGCGCGTTGCGGTCGAGCCGGAACAGGTCCTCGAACTGCGCCTGCGTGCCGACGTACCACGCCGCGCCCTTGCCCGGCGCGGCGATTGCGATGCCGTGCTTCTCGAGGCGCGCGCTCTCGGCGCCGCGCAGCGGGTTCACGCGCGACGCGGCCGCGCGGTAGCCGACGAGCTGCGACGACGTGAAGCAGATCGGCAGCGTGCCCATGTCGCCGCCGCCCGGACGACCGGTCTGGAAGTTGTCGTAGAGCAGCACGAGAAGGCGCAGACGATCCCGCGTCGTCGCCTCGGCGAACCACGGCCGGAACAGCCGCTTCTCGAAGTCTTCCCAACCGTTGAACGGGCCCGGGATGTCGTCGGCTTCGACCTCGTCTTCGATGCCGGGCACGTACGTGCGCAGCGCGTAGATCCGCTCTGCCATCGACTGGGCCTGCCGCCGCGAGTAGTAGGGCTTCGTCGCGATGCTCTCGCGGTGCCCACCCGCCACCATCGAGCGCGGCTTGACGCGCATCGACTGGATCAGCGCGGTGAGGATCTCCTCGCTCGCGGTGTTGACGTTGACCGGCACCGGCACGACGCGTTCAACGATCGTCTCGGTCGGCACGTACTCGTGCACCAGCGGCTTGACGACCGTGATCCACCAGTTGGCGGGCAGGTTGATCGCGCCCTGCTGGCCGCCGGGGATGCTGGTCGACCAGACCATGTTGTACTCGGAGCGCGTGCCGTCGGTCGAACGGATGCGGATCAGGCTACCGCCGCCGATGTCCGCCGCGGACCGGACGCGCAGCGCGAGCTGTCGCTCCATCTCGTCGCGCCAGATGCCGAACACGCGCTCGGGCTTGCCGAAGCGAGAGGAGTGCTGGTTGCGGGACCCGACCGTGCAGTGCCGCTCGAGTTCGTCGAGCTCCGCGCGATCGAAGCCGGGGAAGCCGAGCTGCGCGAAGCGCTGCAGCTCGCGGACCGTGCCGTACTGCTCGAGCTTGGTCTGGTCACCCCAGAATGGGAACGCCACCGCGAGCACCGTGCGGAAGTCGAGCACGAGCGTGCCTTCACCGGTCTTCACCGGCTCGCCGTCCGGCGTCTCGAAGTATGCCGGACGGAAGCCTTCCGCGATGAACAGCCCGCGCGTCAGGTCGCGGAACGTCGAGTCGTCGCGTTCGCCGTATTGGACGATCTCGCGGTTGATGATCAGGTAGCCCTGCTCGGGGAACCCGCTCGCGTCGTCGACCTTGACCTCGGTCCACTCGCCCTCGTGCTCCTCGCTCAGGCGCGCGCCGAGGCCGAGCAGGTTCGCGAGGAGCAGCGGCGTCGCGCTGTTGAGATCGATCTTGCGCTGCAGGTCCCAGACCTCACCGCCGAGTCGCACCTTGCCGCGCTCGGTCAGCGCTTCGAAGCCTTCCGGGAGCTCGACGCTCGACGGGTACTCGTCGAGCGAATCGACGAGCGGCGTCAGGTCTTCGGCGAACGAACTCTTCGCCGCGTTGCCGAGCAGGAAATCGCGGACGGAGTCGACCGCCCAGTCGACGCGCTTGGCCTCGACCTCCTGGCGCGCGGCCTCGTCCCCGTGGCCCATGCTCAACAGGAACGGCGCGGCCAGCGCGAGCAGAATGCTCAGCGCGACCAGCACGGCGATCAGTGCGAATCCTTGCGTGCCCTTGCTCATTGCACGACCCCTCCCGGGTCGATCCGGTGCTCTTGGCGTTCGTCTCCGAACACGAGGGTGAACTCGACGGGGCTGAGGATGCGGCCATCACGGCCGAATTCGATGCGCTCCTCGCGACAGCGCAGTTCGACGCCGACCGGGAACGTGTCCAGCTGAGTGAACTCGTAGGCGAGGACGCGCACTTCGTCGACGAGACCCAGCACGGACGCGTCGCCGGGCGAGATCTCGAACGTGTCGCTCTCCGACTGATACAGGGCGCCGCCCATCGCGCGCGACGCGCCGACGCGTTCGTCGACGAGGATCGAGACGTCCTTGCCGTCGTGCGCGAGCGTGACGGTCGTCCACTGGTGCAGACGCAGCGGGATCGTGCTCGTCATCGTCACGCTGCCGCCGGCGCGATCGCCGTCGCGGAACGTGACCTTGGCCTCGGGGTAGAGGTCGCGATCGAGGGTGAGCGACACGTTCGTGCCGAGGCGCGCGAGCACCATCTCTTCGCGCGTGTCGAGCTTCACGTCCAGCTGGATCGCGAAGCCCTCCGAGAGGTCGAACAATGTGTCGCGGCTCTCGGCCGTCGGCAGCGTGAGTAGCGGCTCACGGTCGGTCGGGCGACGCGCCATACCGAAGCGGCCGGGCACGATCGTGCCGCCGATCGTCGCGGTCAGCCGCGAGTCGCCGCGCTGGCGTTCTTCGAGAGACCAGATGCCGACCGGGACCAGCACGCGGGCGCGCACGGTCGGCGCCTCGATGCCGTCACCCTTCGTCAGCTCGACCGACGTCGGCAGACGGCGCGTGCGCGCGGTCAGCGCCGCGACGCGCACGTGATCGCGCACCATCGACAGCGCGAGTTCGACGTCACTCCCGCGATCCTGCAGGAAGCCGAGGCCGAAGCCGCCGAGCACGCCGAGCAGCGTCATCACGATCATCAGCTCGAGGAGCGTGAAGCCGCCGGTCGTTCGTCGTGTCGAGTCCGCGCGCTGCATCTCAGTTCGTCGGCATCGCCGGGTGCGTGATGTCGTCGTCGGTGCCGAACTCGAGGTCCGCGCCCGCCGAGATCAACTGGTACGACCGCTTGCCGAGCACCTTCCCGGTCTCGGGATGCTTGGCCGCGTAGACGGTGACGTCGTCGCCGCCCTCGCCGCCGCGGCGGACCATCTGCCGCTTCTTGTAGTTGCGGTTGTGGAAGTAGGCGAACGGCGTCCCCCACGCGTCGGCGACCTCGACCTTGTCCTTGCGGTCGAGCAACGGGATGGCCGCGGTGTTCATGTCGCCGTCGGTGTTCGACAGCCAGTCCTCGTGCTCGGTCAAGTCCGTGCCGCCCTGGTGGCGCCAGCACAGGAACATCACGAGCGACTCGATGCCCGAGTTGACCGAGTCCGTCTTGGCCTTCACGCCGATCGGCGCGTCCTGCATGTCGACGAAGTCGTCCGGCGGGTAGAAGCCGTTCTCCCCCTCGAACTTGCTGATCGCGGTCTTGAGCCGCTCCAGGCGCGCGTGCGTCTCGCCGTCGTCGGACGCGCCGATCGCGCGGCTGATCGCGGGCGTCAGCGCGACGGCCAACAGCGAGATGATGCCGATCACGACGATCAGCTCGACGAGGGTGAAGCCGTGTTGGCGAGAGGTCTGTCGCATGTCTCTATCCGGTGCGGCGGCGGTTGAGCCGGAAGTCGTCGAACGTCGCATCGACCGCGCCGCGCGCTTCGACGCGGAGCTCGATGTGCATCGCCGCCGAGCTCATCGGGCGCAGCGTGCGCAGCTCGTCCTGCTCCCAGACCTGCGTGCCGTTCCAGCGGACCAGCAGGCGGAAGGTGTTGGGCTTCGAGCCGTCGACGGTCTCGATCTCGATGCGGTTCTCGGCGAAGGGATCGAACGCGTCGACGTTCAGCACTTCTTGGAACTGGCGCTTGTTGCCGTCGCTCAGAAGCACGTAGGGCTGCATGCCCTGCGTGCCCTGGAAGATGCCGCAGCGCAGCGAGAACTTGTTCGATCCACCGCGACCACCAGGCACGAGCTCGATGCCGGCAAAGCTCACGCTCGTCCCAGAGGCCACCTGCAGGGTCGCCCCCGCCATCAGGAAGTGACCGCCCCGCTCGAGCGAGCGACGCACGTAGGCCGGCGCTCCCCCGCGCATGCTGCGACCGCGGAACGCGAGCTTGTTGTCGGTGATCCGCGGCGCGACCTGGTCAGAGCGCTGGCTCTCCCAGATGCCGCCGAGCTCCTCGCGATCGAACGAGTCGCGGACCTGCTCCTTGCTCGAGTGGTCGTCGATCAGGTCGACGAGCGCGCGCGCGAGACCCTTGACCTCATCCGGCCGGCTGGGATCGCCCGCGAGCGACGAGAACGAACCCCGCGCTTCCGTGATCCGGTTCTGCTTGTAGTCGATCGCCCCGAGCCCGATCAGCGCGTAGTCGCTGCCCCGATCGAGCGCCGTGTTGAACGCCTGACGGGCTCCTGCCATGTCGCCGAGCTCGAACTTCACGCGACCCGACAGCTCGTGGAACAGCACGGCCTTGCCGCGCGCGGCGTCGAGCTTGACGAGCCGGTCGGCGTAGCGCGACGCGCGCGCGAGCACGTCGTCGCGATCCTCGACGGCACCCTGGCTCTGGTCGAACAGCGTGCGCGTGATCTCGGCGAGCGACTCGACGAGGTCGTCGCGCTGCGCGAGCGCGAGCAGCTCGGCGGTCAACGCGCCGTCGTAGTTGCCCTGGAGTCGCGCGAGGCGGCCCTGCAGGTAGAGCGAGTAGGGATCCTCGGGCGCGGCGAGCAGCGCGTTGTCGATCGCGGTCTGCGCCTCCTCGAGCTGACCCGTCAGCTCGTAGAGCAACGCGAGCGCGGCGTGCGCACGATGACGAAGCATCGGCGCGCGCTGGGCGACGGCCTCGAGGTTCGCCTTCGCGTCGTCCCAACGACCGGTCGCGATCGCGCACAGACCGATGCCGAGGCGCGCGTCGGGCTTGTCACCCTTCGTCAGCGCGTCGGTGAACTGCGTGCTCGCCTTGTCGTAGTCGCCGGCCGCGTAGCTGACGGCGCCGCGCAGGTACGCGAGCGACGCCGCCTGGCCGTTCTGGGCGCTGAGCTTGCCGACCTCGAGCTGCGCGCGGTCGACGTTGCCGAGCGCGAGCTGCACTTCGACGAGGACGGAGCCGACGGCGTATGCGCCGTCCGACTCGGCGACCTTGACGCGCTTCTGCGACGCGATCTGCGCGTGCTCGAGAGCATCCTTCGGGCGACCGCGCTCGAGCAGGAAGCGCGCGAGCGCCGCCTGCGAACGCGGCTCGGTCGGATCGATCTCGACCGCCCGACGCATCTCGCGCTCCGCATCCGCCCACAGGCTCAGCTTGGCCGCGATCTGCCCCTTGCCGCGGTGCAAGAACGGCGTGTTCTGCAGATCGGCCGGCACGTTCTTGGTGTAGAGCGCCCACTCGCGAGCCATGGCGCCCTGCGCGCGCAGGACCTTGACGAGCCAGCGACTCCCGTCGACGGCCGCGACCTTGACGCACTCCTGCGCCTGCTGCTCGGCGAGCTTGTAGAACTGCGGATACTTCGGACCGATGCGCAGCAGCTCGTCGATGAACTCCTTGCGCGCCGGCACGAGCGCAGGACCCGCGGGCTTGAGACGCAGCTCTTCCTTGCCGATGCGGTTCTCGATCGTGTCCGCGAGCGTGATCTGCGCGATGTCCTTCGGCTCGGCGACCTGATCGCGCTTGATGACGCGACCGTCCTTCGGCGAGACCCAGTCGTACCGGATCGGCTCTTCCGGGATGTTCATCAGCGCGAGCTCGATCTTGTTCTTGTTGTGGATGACGACCGGCAGCGTGTTGCCGTTCGCGAACGCGATCTTGTCGAGCTGCAGCGCCGCGCCGGTCGACGACGATTCGCCGATGTCGGTCGCGGCCGCTTCGACGATCGCGACGTCGCTGAACTGGTGCTCGACCGGCGCACGCTCGAGGCGCAGCTGCCAGAACTGGCCAGCCTCTTGCCCCGGAGTGAGCGGCGGCAGCACGACCGGCAGTCGCGCGAGCTCGGGGAACGGCAGCGACCGCGGCGGCAGCGGCGACGATTCCGACGGCTCGCTGAATAGGCGACGGTCCGATGCGCCGGCGTTCGGCAGCGCGGGCCCGAGCACGACGCGCGGGGTCGGGATCTCGTCGAGGTCGCGGGGACGCGCCTTGACGGTAGACGGCAGCTTCGACGCGTTGAGCCCGGTGTAGTACCAGGCGCCGAACGCGATCACGAGCAGCAGCAGGCCTTGTTCACGGGTGATCTTCACGACGACGCCTCCGTGTCCCGGACGTCGATCGCGACGAGTCGCCCCATGACCGTCAGCGGATCTCCGGGGTTGCGACCACTCTTCATCTTGAAACCGTCCTGCAGCAGGATCGCGGGCTTCTGCGCCCGACACTTCTCCAAGAACAGCTGCACGGTCGCCGCGTCAGCACGGAACTTGAAGTTCACTTCGTATTCGTCGACGCGCTCTGAGACGTCGATCGAACTCGCGCGCTTCTGCCCCCGCTGGCGAACACGGCGGATGCCGCCGCGTCGTGAGTTGCGCGAGCGCCCTTTCTTGCTGACTTCGAACTTCTCGACGGCCTGCAGGCCGACCGCGTCACCACTCGCGCCGCGCACTTCGTCGCCGGCGTCGAGCAGGCGCTCGACGGCGTTGTGTAGGACGCACAGCCCCATCAGCGTGCGCTGGATCTCCTCGCGGCCGACCGGCGGATCCCAGTCGAGCGAGCTGCCCGCGAGCTCCACGCCGAACTGCTGCGACTTGTCGACGAGCGTCGAACGCACGTAGCGCGCGACCTGGTCGAAGTGCAGGTCGGGGTCACCCTTGCCGGCGAGGAGGAAGCGATCCGGCGCGTCGAAGTCGAGCTCGTCGATCAGCCGCTGATTCGCAGAGGCGAGCTGCTCTCCGACCGCGCGCGCGGTCTTGCGATCGCGCTGGTCGTAGAACTCCTCCTTCGCGACGCTGCCCGGCACCTGGCGCGCGCTCCGCTCGGCGGACTGCGCGTTGTAGACCGAACTGACGATCGACGTCGCGATCCAGAAGAAGATCAGCCCGGCGAACACACCGAGGATCCAGCGCTTGTTCTGCGCCCAGATATCGTTGAGGTCCATCGGTCAGTTCTCCTCGGCTTCCTTTTCCGGCAGCGCCGGGCGGTAATCGACTTCCCAGGCGAACGTCGTGTTGCCGTTCGCGTCCTGGCTGGCCTTCGGCCGCAGGTCGGGTTTGACGCCGTCGTGCTCCTGCGCCTTGAACTCGGTCAGGAAGCGCCGGTAGATCTCGCCGACGTCACCACCGGCGACGTCCTTCGCGGATCCCTTGACGCGCACCGCGGACTCCTTGTTGAGCACCTCGAGCTCGTTCAGCCAGATCGCGGGCGGCGACTTGTCGAACGCGCGCAGCGCCAGCACGGTGCCGTGCAGCGGCATCGCGCGGGCCGCGAGGTAGTCGGCGACCGCGTGCAGCTCGAGGTTCTTCTCGACCTGCTGCTCGGTCGAACGGTGAATGCCTTCGATGCGGCTCTTCTGCGCCCGCAGCTTCTTGCGCGCGACGTCGGCCGCCTCGACGCGGGTCTTCTGGTTGACCGCGAAAAGCACGACGAGCACGGCCGCAACCAGGCCGGCCGCGATGTTGTAGATCGTCTTGCCGAAGAACTCGCGGCGCTTCTTGACCGCCTCCGGCAGGATCTCGAGGTCGTAGAGACTGTCGTCGAGCTTGCTGGCCGCGAGACCGAGCGCGACGACCGACTCGTAGCGCGCGCCGTCGAGATCGGCCGCGCTGTCCGGGTCGAGCTGAGAAAGGTCGACGTTCTCGAACGGATCGAACAGATCGACCGGCGTGCGCAGCGCCTCGCGCAGCATGCCCTTGATGCCACGCGTGCGCGCCGTGCCGCCGCAGATCAACACCTTGTCGAGCTGCAGGTCGGCCTGCTTGGTCTGCGAGCGACAGAACGCGACCGACGACTGGATCGCCGACACGATCATGTTGCCGGCGCCGCCGGCGGCCATCGTGACCTTCTCGGCCTGTCCGGACGCGTACTTGCCGCGGCTGAACGGGTCGAGGTCGAGCAGCTCGCGCTTGAGCTGCTCGGCCTTCTGCGACTTCACGTTAAAGGCGTTCGAGATCGCATCGTCGAACACCCGGCCGCCGCTCGAGAGGTTGCGGACGAACAGCAGGTCGACGCCGCGCACGATCGCGATGTCGGTGGTGTCGTGGCCGAGGTTGACCAAGCAGACGACCGAATCCTCTTCGACCGGGCCACAGCGCAGGAACGCGTTGTAGAGGCCGATGCAGTTCGGGATGTGGCCGGCGACCGAGCCGCCCGCCTGGGCGACGGCGCCCGAGACCCGCTCGAGCGCTTCGTCACGCGCGAAGGCGAGCAGGATCGTGTCCATGCCGCCTTCTTCATCCTCGATCGGCAGCAGGTTGTAGTCGGCCGAGAGGGAGCCCCCGCTCTGGCCCGCCATGTCCTGAATCTCGAGATCCATGAGGTTCGCGAGCTGCCAGTCGGGCGACGGCGGGACCTGCGTGTAACGCAGGGTCATGTCCTTGCCGGCGAGGCCGGCGACGGAGTCCTTGAGCGAGATCCCGGTCGCGGTGATCGCCGCCGGGGTCTGCGCGGTCTCGACGCTCGCGAAGGACACGGCCTGGAGCCCGTGCTTGGTGTCGCGAAGCGTGATCGTCTTGATCTTGTGACTGCCGAGATCGATCGCGGTGCACTTGCCTGCCATGACTACTTGCCCCCCTCGTCGCCGTTGCCAGTCCCGTCGTCGGTTGCGGGGTAGTGGGTCGTGATGTAGGTGCGAACGGTCTTGCCGAGCGCGTCCTGACCGCTGTCGGCCAGAGCGTCCGCGAGCTCTTCGAGCACGGCCTTGTGCTCGGTGCCAGCGGCCTTGTCGAGCACGCCGATGCCGTCGCGCATCCGCTGTGCGAGCGCGCGGAGCGCCTCGATCTGCGGCACGTGCTTCTCGCCGAACTGCGCAATCAGGGCATCGATCCCGTTCGACACGCGCTCGTAGCCGTTGCGCGCGTCGAAGAATCGAGCCGCGGCACCTTCGCGAATGAGCTCCGCCGCACGCGTGCCGAGCTCACCGAGGATCTCGACGCGCATCGCCTGCGCTTCGCGCGCGAGGCGATCGTCGTGCGGATGCTTTTCGACGACCTGCTGGATCGCGTCGAGCGCGGCGGCGAAGCCGCGCTCACGCTTGGAGCGCGCGGCCGCGCGATTGAGTTCGCGCGCGGTCTTGGCGGAGCCTTCGAACCGCACGTGGAAGCCGAACTCGTAGGCGCCATCGAGCGAGATCTCGTAGGCCCCGCGGCCGTGTGCGCCGGTGACATTCGCCCCGCCGGAGAAGGTGAGCATGCAGCGGGTCTCGTCCGACCCGAGCAGAACGTCCGCGACGCGCGCCGAGAACGTCGGCTCGAACGGGACGAACGGCGCGTCCTCGCTCTCGCGTGCGAGGACGCTCGCGCTCGCGACCGGGAACTCGAGGACGACGCCCTTCGCCTGGCCGCCGCTCGCGACGGCGAATTTGACGTCGAAGCCGCTGTCCTCACTCGCGGCGGCTTCGACGCTCAGACCGGCGTCGGACGGCGCGAGCTCGCCGAGACGGCCCAGCTCGAGCAGCAGCGGGTCGTCGACGAGCGGGCGGACGCCGTGCAGCACGACGTGCTCGCCGGTCGTGACGCGGAAACCGCCGCCGGCCCCCGACATCGTGCGGCCGTTGTCCGTCGACAGCGCGATCGGCTCGACGTCGGCTTCGCGGTTCACGACGAGCGCGATGTCATCGGCGCGCACGGCGGCCGTCTCGTCCGGCAGCAGCGCGAGGATCTGCACCTCGGCGCGGTCGACGCCGCGCGGCACGGCGACCGACAGCGTGACCGGCTCGTAGCCGTCGTAGGACACGGGGTTCGTGCCGGCGGTCAGCGTCGCACCGTCGACCGTCGACTGGAAACGGATCCGCAGCGCCGCGCGCGCGGAACCGCCGGTTTCGAGGTGACCCGTGAGCTCGAGCTTCGAGTCCGGCGACACGGTCACCGGCTCGGCGAGCTGCGCGAGCGCGAGACGGTACTTCGTGCCATCCTCTTCGTCTTCGCGGTAGACGGCCTCGATCGCGGTGTCGCCGGTATGCGCGAGCGCGCGCCCGACGGCGATCTCGAAGCCCGCGAGCTCGAGGCCGCTGAGCACCCATCCCCCGTCGCCTTCGAAGTTGTCGACGCCGACCGGGATCTGGTTGCCGCGCACGACGAGCGGCTTCTTCGGTCCGCGACTCGTGCCGCCACCACCGGAATCGCCTCCTAGGAACTCGAGGTAGGCCCACGCGCCGCCACCCGCGATCAGCAGGACGACAACGAGGATCGCGCCGATCGGCAGCTTGCGCTGCCCGCCACGCCGCGCGACCGTCGACTGGTCGAGCGTCGTCATCGACATGTCGTCGGTCGGCATCGCCTGGTCGGCATCGCGGAACGCGATCTGCGTCGTGCCGATCTGCAGGATGTCGAACGGCGACAGCGCGACTTCTTGGATCTTGCGGCCGTCGAGAATCGTGCCGTTCCGAGAGTCGAGGTCGCGCAGGACGAACTGCCCGGACTCTTGCACGATCTCGGCGTGCTGGCCCGAGCACTTCTCGTCTTTGAGGACGAGTGAGTTCTCCGGACGGCGTCCGAGCGTCACGCGTTCACCCTCGATCGGGAACACGAGACCTTTCTGACTGCCGTCCAGGATCTCCAGGACGTACTTGCTCATTCGGTGAGAGGCCGCCCGGTGCGACGGGCGGTGCAGGGATGGGGGGACGCGAGTGCGACTTCGCACACCTCTGTCCAGAGTAGAGAATTGTGCAGCCTCGGTAACCGACGTGCACGAGCTGACAGGGGCAAGCAGCGTAGGAACCGGCACGGGACGCTTGACCGGGGACCCACGGGGCGCCGTAAACTACGGCCGTGGAGCAACTTGTCAACACGACGGACGGCTGAACGGTGGCCCGGCGGTACTTTGTCACACCTCTGCCTCTGGCCGGTCGCGCGAAGCTCCCGGCCGAGGTCTCCCACCACCTCGCGAAGGTCGTCCGCGTGCGCGTCGGAGACTCGATCGTGCTGTTCGACGGCGCGGGCCGAGAGGCGGCGGCCGAGGTCGTCGCGGTCGGCCGCCGCGAGGTCGAGGTCGAGGCCCAGGAAGCACAGAACAGCAGTCGAGAACCGGAGTTGCGCGTCTGGCTCGCGGTCGCGATCCCGCGCACCAACCGGGCCGAATGGCTGTTCGAGCACGCGACCGAAGTCGGCGTCTCCCGATTCTGCCCGCTCCGCACCGAGCGGACCCGCCCGCTCGGCGACGACGCGCAGAAGCGCCTCCCCCGCTGGACCCGGATCGTCCAGGCGGCGAGCGGCCAGTGCGACCGGGCGCGTGTCCCGACGATCGATCCGCTGGCGACGCTGCCCGAACTCCTCGTGCGTGACGACCTGCCGGCCGCGCGCTGGTTCGCGAGCGCCCGCGGCGAGCCGCTCGGCGCCGGCGCCGACGACGCGATCCTCGTCGTCGGCCCCGAGGGCGGTCTGACCGAGGACGAAGAAGCCGCGCTCGAGGACGCGGGCTTCCGCCCGGCCTCGCTCGGGCCGCTGACGTTGCGCACCGAGACCGCGGCGCTCGTCGGCGCAGCGCGACTGCTGCAGTAGTCCGTTCACCCGCAGCGCGTTCACCGGCGGTCGCTCCGGATCACCGACGCGCGTCGATCCGCGAAGCTGTAGTACGACGACGCGCCGACGACGACGTGGTCGAGCAGCTCGATGCCGACGAGCACGCCGACGTCGCGCAGGCGCTCGGTCACACCGTGATCCGAATCGCTCGGCGTCGCGTCCCCGCTCGGATGGTTGTGCGCGACGACGATCGACGCCGCGCTCTCGCGGATCGCCGGCAAGAACACTTCGCGTGGATGCACCGGGGCGCCACAGAGATCGCCCGTGCTGATGGGCCGCACCCCGAGCACGCGATGCCGCGCGTCGAGCAGGATCACGAAGAACGTCTCGCGCCCCGACCCGCGCGTCGTGTCGCGCACGATGCGCGCGATGTCCTCGGCCTTGCAGATGCGTCGCCCGGGCTGGAAGCGGTGCTCGCTCAGGCGCCTCGCAAGCCCGAACGCGGCGTGGAGCGCGGCGGCACGGGCCGGGCCGATCCCGGGAACGGTGGCGAGTTCGCGGACGGGCGTCGCGGCGAGGGACTCGAGGCCACCGAACTCCTGGAGCAGGCGGGTTGCGAGTTGCTCGACGGGGAGCTCACGCGTGCCGGTGCGGAGGATGAGCGCGAGGCATTCGGAATCGGAGAGGCGGGGTTCGCCGAGCTGGAGGAGACGTTCGCGGGGGCCGGTGTGCACGTAGGAGACGTGGACATGGGGCCCACGATCGTAACGTGTGCAGACTCAGGTGCCGACGATCCCCGCCCACACCTCGGTCAACGACGCACGCTGCAGGATCGCGCTGTACGTGATCGCTTGTGCGTAGAACGGGAACCCCGTGAAGGACGGGTCCGAGGGAACCGCAAGTGGAAACGAGGCGCTGCCATTCGGAGCGATCGTGGCGCCGAACGAAGCGATGTCGTTGCTCGCACCCAGCTCGCATCCCGCGAGTTCCGGGAAGACCACGCCTAGATCGAGCGGCAGCGGAAGCCCTCCGATCGACACACCGGAAGTTCCGACGATCAGACCGACGGTCGCTTGAGGCAGTCCGAACACCGTGAGTTCGTGAGCCGCGTTGCCTAATGAGGGAAGCCCTCCCTGCGTTCCGTCGAGAACGAAGGGCAAGCCGAACGGGTGGCAACGCTCGCCGTATCGCGCCGCAACCGCCGACTGTTCGAGCGCCCAGGTTGTGATCTCCGGCGTCACCACCGTGCGGGTACTGATGCGGAACTCGTCGAAGATCGCGAAGCCGTCGCGATCGCCGATGCGGTAGCCATGGGAAGTTCCCGAGAGCGGAGGGTTGATCGAACTCGACAGAACATCCGCGCCCGCGAACGCGCCGTTCCAAAACCAGCGGGAGATCCCGGACGAATGATCGACATTCACGGCAACGTGCACCCAGCCCGCCAGCGCTTGGGCGTAGAGATCGGAACCGGTCAGAGGAACGACTTCATGCCCACTGCCCTGGTTGTCTCGCCATTCGAAACGCACGGAGTCCAACTGGCTGCCGTTCCCGCGACGGAACCAAAGACGCGGCCCGACTTGGGCAAGCCCTGCCCCGTCGAATCCGGCCATCTTGAACGTTTCGCTGAGCGGAACCGGCCGCGCGATCTTGAAGAAGCACGCGATGGTCACGTCTTCAGGCACCTCGTTCGACCACCCCGTGTTGACTTCGGCACCGAGGATAGCGCTGGCTCCTAGGCCGCCGCCGTAGCGACCCGTGCCCCAAGCGTCGGCCAAGGTCACGAAGCTCTCATTGAACTCGAGCACACCGAACTCGGTACCGGCAGGAGGATCTGCCGCGTAGTTGATCACGCGGTAGCCATCCCCCATCTCGAACTTGTAGTGGATGATGTCGTCTTGCGCGGTGACGCCCGAGGCGATGAGGACCGTGACGAGAATGCGATGCGCCATCCCTCGATCCTAGCAGGCAGAACCTCGCGTACAACCGGGAACGGGCGGGCCTCCCTCTACCGGGAAGGCACAGCCGCCTGGAACACCGTCGAAAAGTCGAGGCGGTATACCTCCCGCACCGCCTTCCCGCTCTCCATCCCCTTCGAGATCTTGCCCAGCAGCCGCGCGAACTCCCGGGGTGTGCGCGCGTCGCGCAGATGCGCGACGACGAGCAGTGACTGCGCGTAGCCGGCGCCTACGATGCGCTCGTCGTTGCTGTCCGCGAACTTGTCGACGAACGTCTCGATGTCGAGCGCCGAGAGGCGGCCGCGGCGGAACAGCGTGCGCGCGACGTCGAGGCTGCGGCCCTCGACGAGCTGCGCGTAGCCCTCGTGCAGCCACGACGGCAGGTTCGGGTAGAACGACTCGAGGAACGCGTGCGCGAGCTCGTGGCGCAGGTTGTCCTTCAGGGTGTCGCGCTTCTGTTCCCAGTCGCCGAGGTCGAGCCGCACCTTGCCGTCGAAGTAGGCCTTCGCCCAGTGCTTCGCGGACGATACGTGCTGGTACTGGCCCTTCGCGTACAGGACGATCTTGACCGGCTTCTGCGGCATGCGACCGAGGTCGCGGCGCAGGTCGCGGAGCGCCTGGTTGAGCCACGAGCGGATCACCGGCAGCGCCTTCTCGACGCCGTACTCGCGACCCGTGGGGTACTGGATCTCGAACATGCCATGGCGGAGCGACTTGAATTCGGACTCAACTTCGGCATGGCGCGCGTACTTCTGCGCGTGCTGCTCGTAGCGGCCAGAGCTGTCGCGCTTGCGCGCGCGCTCGTACAGCTCGGCGGCTTTGACGACGTCGTCCTGCTCGGCAGCGATGCGCGCGAGGTTGCCGAGCGCCCGCGCATTGCCGGGCTCGAGCTCGAGCACGGCCTCGAACCGGCGCTTCGCGTCGACGAGCTGCTTGAGCTCGAGATGCAGCACACCGACGCTCATCACGAGGTTGAGCTGCCCGGGCCACATTCGGTCGGCGCGCTGGAAGCAGTGGAGCGACTCCTCGAACATGCGCGCGTTATGCAGCTGCGATCCCCGGTGCGAAAGCGCGACCGCGAGCTGGCGCTGCGTATCGACGCGGCTCGGCTTCAGCGAGTGCGCGTGCTCGAGCAGGCGGATCGCCTTCTCGTACTGCTTCGCCTGGATCGCCGCGACGCCATCGCGATGCGGATCGGACTGGGCGACGACGCCACCCGCGCCGAGAGCGAAGACGAGCAGTGCCGACCGGCAGGCAAGAGGCAGTTGCATGCGTGTGTGATCGGCCGACACGGCGCGCCACTACGGCCCGGAGTCCCGGATCGAGAATCCCGCGCGTCAGTCTTCGGTGCGAGCGCGCGTTCGGCCGCTTCAGGCTTCGCGCCGCAGACGACCGAGCCACCTGCGACGCTCACGCCGGGGGAACGCCTGACGCGCGATCTTCTGGAACAGCTCGGGGGCCCGCTCGCGATACTCCTCCACGACGTGCTCGTAGAAGCCCTGGTCGATCGTGTTCCCCGCTGCAAGCGCCGCGCGATGCGCGTCCGTGACGACCACGTCGTCCGGCGCGCGATCTCGCGCGGCGTTGACGCGTTCTGTCGCCGGCTCGAACGGCAGTCCGAACGCCGTGCAGAACGCGTACAGCGACAGGTCGTAGAGCTCCGTCGCTCCTACGAACGCATAGAGCTTCTCGGCCTTCGCGATGCACTCGTCGACACTCGCAGCGCCGCCGACCATCGCGTTCGTCATGTGGTTCGCCCACATCTTGGTACCACGCTCGATGTAGGTGTCGATGACCGGGTAGTTCTTGCGAAACCGCTCGTGGTGCGGATGGCTCGGCGAGCAGCAGTAGCGGTAGTGCGAGATCGCACGGTCCACGGGGTCTCGCACGAACGTGACCAACCGGTAACGCTCCGGATCCGCGGCGAGCTGCTCGATGTGATCCCAGCCGACGTGCCCGTACGCCAAGTCCGGCACGACGCCGCCACCACGACACGCCGCCCGAAGCGCGTCGACGCGCGCATCGAGATCGTCCCAGGTAATCTCGAACGGTCGCGCGAAGCTCGCGAGGAGAAAGTGCCCGAACGTCGATCCCGCGGTCTTCGGCAAATGCACGAAGACGCTGGTCACAGATCGATCGTACACGGCGTCCGCACGTGCGACCGATCGCAACAGGTCCAGGTACCCGGGCTCGGCTTCGATCATGAGGCGCGCGCCACGATACCACGGCCCGCCGCGGGAGTCCGATCTCAGGTCACGCCACCGATGCCGATACGCAATCGCAGGCCGCGCGAAAACGCCACACCGTGTGACGCACCGGCATCGGAGTGAACGAGCTGCATGCGTACTTCGATCCCACACAGGGAGAGGTCGTCCGGCACCGTCAACAGCAAGGTCGTGCCCGCGGCCGGTACCATGCCGAGCGGCGACGTCGCGGTGTAGTCGACGAGGATCGTGCCGCCGAGGGGCGTCGCGACGCCGGCCGGCGCGTTGCCGACCAGGAGGCACGCGCACTGAGGCAGTGCGCTCGCGTTGTCGATGTCGAGCGTGCACGTCGCGCCGACTTCCGGAAGTCCGGTCGTCGTCAACGCGGGCACGCCGGATGTTCCAGGCCAGCCGACGCCGTAGTTGTCCGACAGCGCGTTGCACAGCAGGCCGCTCGGCGCTTGCGCCGTCGCGGACCAAGAGAGAGCGAAGACCGGCGCTGCGAACAGGAGCGCCCGGGTCAGGATTCGTTGCAAAAGTTCCTCCGTGTATCTGCTCTCTAGGGAGGAGCGTGCGCGCAACGTGACCGGAATTCTCGGGGGAGTCGAGCAGCTCAGAAAGCCCCGGCGTCCCTGTACTCGAAGTAAATCTCGACGAACTCGTCCATTCTCTTGCGCCAGCGCGGGCCGAACGACATCGACAGGATGTGTCCCGCGATCGCGCGCGAGCTCGACCCGGAGTTCCGCGGGCCACGTTCGCCGCCGCCTCCAGCACGTCCGCCCCGTGGACCTCCACCATCCGGACGACCCCGGCGCCCGCGGCCGCCTCCGCCGCCTCGTCCCTGGCCCCGCGCCCCGCGCATCTGCGCGAACGCGCCGCCGCCGGCGTCCGCGATCTGGCGAAACGCCTCCGACGCCCCGCCACCGATCGAGATCGCCGAGGTGATGTAGGGCGGGATCGCCTTCTTCTTGCTCCCGGTCGACGGACCGCTCCGCCCGACGCGTCCCGGATCTTTGTGCGCCCGGCGCGCCAACTCCACCGCCGTCTCGATCGCTTCGGGGTGCGGCGGCGCGTCGCCGATCAACACGACGACCTTGTTCGCGGTGCGCTTCCACTTCATGTCGCGATGGAACGCGAGCGCCAGCCCCTTCTCGACGCGCTCGGGGAAGTCGCCGCCGCCACCGGCGACGAGGCGACCGAGCTTCTTCTCGACTTTCTCGACGTCCTTGGTCAGCGGCTCGAGCATCTGCGCACCGTCAGTGAGTTCGCCGAGATCCCGGTAGTGCACGAGACCGACGCGAAACTTGGGCGCGATGCCCGCGAGGATCGCGACGATGTTGTCGAGAGCGTCGCGCGCGGAGTCGATCGTCTGCTGCATGCTACCGGTCGAATCGATCGCCACGACCACGTCGAGCCCGGCGGCCTGCAGGTCGAACGCCTTGGCGACGAACGGCGCTGTCGACGTCTTGCCTTCCTCGGAGTTCTTCGACCGTTCGATCTTCGGCCACTCGGTCGGCGCGTATGCCTTGCGCGTCTTCCCCCACCAGCGCGTCCAGTCCGACGGCTTCTTGGCGTCTACGTCGGGCGCGACGTGAGTGAGCACTTCGAACACGCTCGCACGCAGCTTGGAGTTCTTGCTCTTGGCGCCCTTCTTGACGAGCCAGTCGACGAGCTTGGCATCGGCAACTGCGGTCAGCACGTCGGGGCGCGTGCGGCGCAAGGCTTCGACCGCGTAGACGCGCAGCCGCCTGTCTTTGTGCCTCAGCGCGTCGAGGACCATGGGCGTTCCTCGGGGATGCCAATGATCTCCGAGCGAGAGGAGCACGATGGCCTTGAGAGCCCATTGCTCCGCGTCGTCGTAGTAACGAGCGAGAACGCCGGTCGAACGTTCACCGAGTGCAGTGTCTTGGGCGTCGACACACGGGGCGAACGCCGTCAGCGCAGTGAGCAGGGATGCGCGTACGGCCGCCCCGGGGACGGATATGCAGGTCAATGTCGGGATGTCCTGGGAGAGGGGGTCGGACAGGCGCAGAGGGGTCGCCCCAGGATATCACCAGCGGACCGCTCCCGTCAGAAGTACACGTGCACCGCGTCTGTCAGCGCCAAACCGAACGCATTCTCGGGGGCGAAGTAGACGCCCTGGAAGTACGCGTCGAGCAGATCGGCGAGCGACGGAATCAGCGGCAGGGGCAACGAGAACGCGTCTCCGCCCTGCACCAGAGTCATCGGAACCAAGACTTCGTGCCGCGGCACGAGGGTACCGCCCGGCACGCCGACGGCGTCGATCGGCACGTCGATGGTTTCGAAACCGATGAGGAACGTGGGCAGAGCCCCGCTTGCAGTGAAGCCCTGCACGGCGACATTGATCGCGTCGCCGATCGTCGGCGTGCCGACCGCGACGATCCGCGGCTGGATGCTCGGCAGCTCGACGAGGTCGCCGGCGAGATATGCACTCGCGTCCCAGTGCTCGTAGATCGTCGGCTCGCCCGCGGAGAGCAAGGGATACGACGCGAAGTCCGACTCGCCCGGACCCGTCGTGACACCGCCCTGCGAGCAACCGATGATCACGTCGTCACTGACAGCGCCCGCATCCGTGCGCCACTGCGACGTGTCGCGGTAGTTGAGGTGAAACGAGTCATCGTCGAACAGCACCGCCTGAAACGTGAACGCGTTGGCCTCGCCGGCCTGCGGCACATTCTCCCAGGTGATGACCGACATCGTCGCGCTCGTCGCGAAGCGAAGCGAAGCCAGCTGCGAACTCAGGTCGCACCAGAACACGGCGATCTTCGCGTCGTCGAGGATCAGCTCGGGCACCGACGGCGTGTCGTCACCGGACACTTCGACCCCGAAGCCATCGTGAACGACGCCATTGTTGTCGATCCGCACTCCCGTCCACGATCCACCGCCCGGCCCGGAGAACGCATGACCGAGGGCCTGCACCGCCGTCAGCGCATCGTCGCCCAGACCCGTGCCGAGATCGGCCGGGCTCATGCCGGCGTCGTCGACCCAGCTCGCCGGCACCTTGCTCACCTCGTAGCCGCCTTGGCCGTCAGGACTGAAACGCAGCGTCACGTCGACGGGCTTCGCGATCTGTACGGCGAAGCCCGGGATCGGCTGCGGCGCGTAGCAGTCGGCGACGAACCAACCCGGCGACGCCGGTGTCAGCGCGACACAACCGTCCGCGAGGTTGAACTGTCCCGGCAGGAACCGCCGGTACACGGTCGACACGCCGAGCGTGTCGTCGACGACGCGTAGGTCCGTCGCGCCGGGATCGGCCGTACCGTTACCCTCCGAAACGCCGACGATCGCGTCGTTCTCGAGCGGCACGCGGTCGTCGTAGCAGAACACGACGCGGCCGTCGGGATACAGCCGACACTGGAACGAGAACTCGTCGGCCCCGCCGAAGCGCACGACGTCGTGCCAGGTGATGACGGCGACCGACACCGTCGTGCGGAACGAGATGTCCCCCACACCCAGCCCGATCGGCGTCAGGTCGTCCCAGTAGGGCGCGATCGACGTCGTCTGGCCGAGCAGCTCCGCGACGCTCTCGCTGAAGTCCGAGGTGTCCGCGCCCTGCGGCACGATCCGCCCGTTCGAGTCGACGTCGACCGCATTGGTCGACGTCCCGTCGGGAAACGGGAACGCGAACCCGAGCGACACCGTCGTCATCGCATCGTCGCCGCCGGGACCAATGCTCAGCCCCGTGCCGAAGTCTGGATCGAACGCCAGCGGCATCACGTCGCAGAACGACTTGCCGACGACGACGTCGTCGATCTGCTGCGGGGTCTCGTTGTCGTCGTCCTGGCGGAGCGCGATCGAGTCGATCAGCGTGTTCGTCGAGGCGCCGACGTGCGACACGCGCGGGCTCGACTCGTCGACTGGATCGACCCAGAGCTGCGACTCGCCGGTCACCGGATCGAACGTGCCGACGATCGTGTACCAGGCGTCGAAGGACAGATCGGTAGGCCAGACGGCGCCGCTGCCGATGCTCCCGGCGTCTGCGTTGACGCCGATGCCGAAGTCCCCGCCGTGTGCCGGACTCAGCAACCCGACGCGCATCCGGTACTCCTCGCCACCGTTGCGGAGGTGCAAGAAGACCGAGCCGTCCGGACCGGGCTCGACCGTCTCGCCCGACGGCACGCGCAGCGCGAACGACGCGAAGGACGTCTCGTACGAGGTGAACGCCGAGAACGAGCGGTGCACGTCCTCGTCGGCTCCGAACTGCTGCCCGAGCGTGACGAAATCGCCGTTCGACGTCGGCGGCCCGACACCGGCGCCGCCATGCGCAATCCAGCCGTTGTCGGTCAACGCGCCCGTGAACGCGAAGTCTTCCTCGACCAAGATCTGCGCGCGCGCATCCAACGCCGTCGCGAGCGCGATGCTCGCGGCGCACAGGGTGTTCCGCATGATGCCTCCCAGGTGTCCAACCGACTGGGGAGCCATTCTAGGCGGCGCGGTCCGTCGACCAAGAACGGCATCGGATTCGTGCCGCGACGAACGTTCGCTATGCTCCCCCGCCTCATGCCCCACCCGCTCGACGCCGCCCTCCTCGAACACTTCGGCTACCCCGAATTCCGCGGTGTCCAGCGCGAGGTCTGTGCGCACGTACTCGACGGCGGCGACGCGCTCGCGATCATGCCGACGGGAGAAGGCAAGTCGATCTGCTACCAGCTGCCGGGGCTGATGCAGGACGGCCTCACCCTCGTCGTCAGCCCGCTGATCGCGCTCATGGACGACCAGGTCGCGGCGCTGCGCCAGAAGGGGCTCCCCGCGACGTGCGTGCACAGCATGCTCGAGAAGCACGACCGCGGGAAGCGGCTGCAGCTCGCGCTCGACGGCAAGGTGAAGCTGCTCTACGTCACGCCCGAGCGCTTCCGCGTCGAAGGGTTCCTCGACAAGATCCGCAGTGTCGACCTGTCGCTGTTCGCGGTCGACGAGGCGCACTGCGTCAGCCACTGGGGTCACGACTTCCGACCCGACTACCGCGAACTCGGCCGCATCCGCAGCGAGCTCGGCGATCCGCCCTGCATCGCGCTGACCGCGACCGCGACGCCGCCGGTGCAGGAGGACATCCTGCGCGCGCTGCACATCGAGGACGCGGCGCGCTTCCACACGGGCATCGAGCGGCCGAACCTGTTTCTCGGCACGCACGTCGTCGACAGCCACGAGGAGAAGCTCGAACGGATCCTCGAAGTGTTCGAGCAGGTCGGCGGTCCCGGCATCGTCTACACGGCGCTGATCAAGGACCTGCACCGGCTCGAGACGGAGCTGCAGAGGCGCGGGTTCGAGCCGCTCGTCTACCACGGCAAACTCAGCGCAAACGAACGTCGGGAGCAGCAGCAGAAGTTCATCGAGAGCGACTCGCAGGTCATCCTCGCGACGAACGCGTTCGGGATGGGCGTCGACAAGCCGGACATCCGCTTCATCGTCCACTACCAGATCCCGCGCACGCTCGAAGCCTACTACCAGGAGATCGGGCGCGCGGGCCGCGACGGCAAGCCGAGCCTGTGCGAGCTGCTCTACTTCGAAGAAGACGTGTCGATCCAGCGCGACTTCACCGAATGGGCGAACCCCGATCAGGACTTCCTGACGCAGGTCGTGCAGCTGCTCGCGCACGCGGGCGAACGCCTGCACGCGCTCGACGTCGACACAGTGCGCGACACGTTCCTGATCAAGAACCGCCGCGACGGCCGCGTCGAGACCTGCATCCGCCTGCTGACGACGGCCGGATGCTGCCGCGGCGAACTCGGCAAGAGCTTCGACTGGTTGCGGACGCCGGACGCGGACGAGATCGCCGAGATGCTGCCGAGTGACAAGCGCGAGCGCGACCTCAAGGGGCTACTCGAGATGGTGCGCTACGCGCGCGCCGATCGATGCCAGAAGGCCGTGATCCACGACTATTTCGGGCTGCCGCTCGAGGAGGACTGCGGCGCGTGCGCGATGTGCCTGCCGACGAGTGAGTGGCTCGACGATCACCTCGAGCCGGCGGCTCGACGCGCGATTCCGCGGGGCGAACTGCCGGAGGACGACGACATCGTGTCGCGCGGCGACTGGATCGAGGTGCGCGGGCACGGGCTGTGCGCGGTGACTCGTGTCCACCGGACCCGCGGCGGAACCCGGGTCGACGTCGAGCGGGCGCGGGACCTGCAGTCGAAGTCGTTCGACCTCGGCCGGGTGAAATGGCGAAAAGTGCCGAGAGACTGACGGACACGGCCGCCGCCCGGACGCTTAACATGCCGATATGCGGAGAAGAGACGTCGGAGCGGCCCTGGTCTGCCTGTTCGCCACCACCGCACCGGGACAGAGCGTGCCCGAGAACGCCGAGCCGAACGACTCGGCGGCGACGGCCACGCCCCTCCTGTTCGGACAGCAGGGTATCGGCCACCTCGGCTCCGCAGGGGACGCGGTCGACTACTGGCATGTCTCGCTGAGCCAACCGAGCGATGTGCTGATCAGCGTTTCGAACCGCACGGCGCCGAGCGACATCCCGATCGGCGCGGCGCGACTCAGCGCGCATCGCACGGACGGCATCGTCGTCGCACCGCGGGACGTCCTCATCCTGGGTGGCAAAACCTGCTCGGTCAACTCGGGATTCGAGCGCTGGATCCTCGCGCTTCCCGGAGGCGACACCTACTTCGCCGTGCATCCGGCGACGTGGTGCCTGCTCGGACAACCGTTCCCCGCGAGCGGAACGTACGCGATCGACGCCGTGCTGTTGGGTCCGGCGAGTTCGTGCACCTCGATCGCCGTGCTCCCCGCCGCGTCGGAACCGGACCATCCCGGCTCGCACCCCGGCCCGACCACGCTGCCGGGCTGCAGCCGCATCACCGGTGGATTCGACTCGGCGAACGATCTCGACTTCTACCGATTCACGCTGCCCACCACCGCAACCGTCGACGCGCGCTATCCGGCGACGTACGTCGACCCGTTCGACTTCAGCACGACCACGTACCACTTCCCTGCCGAGCTGAGACTCGCGGATGGCGTCACGCCTACCGGCACGACGACGCTGGGTCCCGGCACGTACTACGCCGTGGTCCCGACGCAGCAGATCCTGCCGACGGGTGAGTGGCTCACGACTTCGACGTACGAGCTGACCGTGCAGTGGGAGGACCCCAACCTGTCGTTTCTCTTCGCGTCGAACAGCTACACCGGATCCGCGTGTCCGTCCACGACGGGCTCCCCCGTCGACATCCGCGCCGCGGAGAACGAACGACCGATCGCCGGTTCGACGTTCTCGCTCGAACTACGCTGGATGCCGGCCGGCTCCGTGGGCGCGATCGTGTTCACGCTCGCGCCCACGGAGCCGGGGATCGATCTCGGCGTGATCGGCGCGCCGGGCTGCGAGCTGTCGATCCTCGGATTCCATCTCGCGACAGACGTCGGGCCGGGCTGGGGCTTCCACGGCGTCGCCGACGTTGCGTTGCCGAGAGAGTTGAGTGGGTTCGACGTCGCGTTCCAGGGGGCGGTGTTCGACGTCGGGGCGAATCCACTGAACGTCGTGACGACGGAAGTGCTCGTCGCGGCGGTGCGGGGCGCGTGAGGATGGACGGGCGCGGGTTGGGGCGCGGGAACGGGCGCGGGCGCGGGAGTCCGTTGACCTGCGGTCAACGGACTACGGATAACCATAGAGCCAAAGGCGCGCCAAGTTGAACGGGTCCCCACCCGCGCGCGGCCGCAGCTCGACCGTGAACTGCGTCTTGCCGGCAGTCAGCGGACGCGGCAGCTCGACCTCGAGCTCGGTGCCTTCCTTCCAGCGGAACCACTGGTTCGACTGCGGGCTGTGCAGGAGGCCGGCCCAGATGCCGTCGACGTAGACGTCGGCCTGCGCGATGCCACCGTCGCCGGTGCCGCGGTCACGGTCCATGCGGAGACCGATGCAGAAGGCGTCGTAGTTCGTCAGGTTCGGCTCGTTGACGCTGAACGTGAAGAACGTGTCGATGACGCGCACGTCGTCGGTGACGTCCGGCGTCTGGAACTGCGTGTCGCGGAAGAAACCGTGCGTCAGCTCGTACTCCGGAGCCGCTTCGGTGAAGCTCGCAGCGCGCGTCGCTTCGTCCGCCGCGTCGCCGACGTCGAGTTCGAGGATCGTGTCCCGCGCCGCGTTCGGCGCGATGTAGTGGAACGTGGTGAAGCGGTAGATCGCGTTCTCCTCATTGCCCGGACCGTGCTCGAGCACGATGTCGATGCCGTCGACGTAGTGCACCGGGTCGAAGACGAGCGTCGAGCCCATCAGGCGCGCCGTCTCGAACTGCTTCTTGTTCAGCGGCATCGACAGCAGGCCACTGTGGAACGAGCAGTCGGTCTGGAACGGCACGTCGGACGGGCTGTCGTACCAACCCCAGTGGCCGATCCCGGTCTCGGTCGCGGCGTAGACGTGGTCGTCGCCCTTGTTGTTGTTGGTCCGGATGCTCATGTCACCCTCGATGTGCATGAGGCTCACGTTGCCGGGGATGACGCCCGGGACGTTCGTGATCGCGGACTCGAGCGCGTGGTAGCGCAGCATCCCGTGCCCGGTCGGATAGGTCGGACCCTGGAACGCGATGCCGGTCTGCGTGACGCCGAAGTCGTAGGTGCCGTGGAAGTAGCCCCACGGCTCGGGGTGCACGCCCGTGCCTTCCGCAGTCTCGACGGTGATGCTCGCAGACTTGCCGTTCGTGTTGACGAACTCCAGGTCTGCGCTCGTCGTGAAGTGCATCGGGAAGTAGCAGGTGATCTTGTCGGTGCCGTTGTTGTTGTTCAGCAGCGACGTGATCGGCGTGAACGGCGTGATCGGCGAAGTCGGCTCGAACGGCTGGCGCACCATCGCGCCGAGCACGTAGACGGGCACGTCGACGGCCGGCGTCGCCTGACCATCCCACGTGAAGCGCGCCTGCAGGCCGTCCCAGTGCGCGGGATCGGTCACGGTGACGCTGACTTCGAGCAGAGTCGACGGGCCGACGAGGTTGATCGTCTGCGAGCCACCGCCACCGGGGATCGTCAGGTTCGTCATCGTCGGCACGCGCGTCGTCTTGTGCGGCCACCCACCGCGCGCGGCGTAGACCGTCTCCCACTCCGCGCGGTTCGGGACCTCGAGGACGTCGTCCCAGGTTCCGAGCACGCCCGTCAGGCGGTGGAAGCGCGCCGCGTTGTCGAACCAGTTCTCTTCGACGCGGAGGCGGAAGCTGTTCTCCCACACCATCGGGGTGTAGGTGATGCTGCCGCCCGCACGCGACTGCGTGAACGGCCCGTCGAACGGCGTGATCTGCGGGGCGAGGAGGTTGCCAGGCGAACGGAAGTAGTTCGACAGCGGCAGGTCCCAGAGCATCTGGCCTTCGATGAAGATCTGCCCGCGCGAGTCCTCCCACGGCAGCTGGAAGATGCCGGCCAATCCGCCCCAGAAGTTGCGGAAGTAGCTTCCCATGTAGCCAGGGCGGCCTTCGAGGTGCGCGATGACGGCGTACTCGCTCGCGCCCTCGGTCTCCCGATAGTCCTCGACCTGGTTGGTGCCGGTGAAGCCGTCGTCGTTGCCCTTCGACAGCGCGGTCGGGAAGTCTTCGGGGTCGGAGCTCGCGCGGACGAACGTCTTGAAGCGGGGGTTCAAGAGCGTGCTGAACGTGTCCGAGACACCGGTGGTGTCGAGGGCTTGCGCGGCGATCGGGGCGCCGCCGACGACAGCGGCGGCGACGATCCAAAGCGGGGTGCGGATCACGGGTGGACTTTCCAGAGGTGAGGTAGAAGACGAGGTGCTGCCAGCCGAGCGACCAGAGGGAGGGCGGAGCCGCAGAGGCAGAGACGGGGCGGGGAGTCTAGCAAAACTGTACCGCGCCGCAGCCTGTTATGCGGGCACGATGATTACGCCAAGCCGGATTCCTCCACGACGCGGCACCGGGCACGGCCGGGAACTCGCGATGCGATCGAAATCACGGAATCGCGCGCCTGGAGACCGTTCGACGGCGCGTCTCGACGACCGCGCGAACACGCGCGCGCCGACGCGGAACGCACGAGGTGTAAAGATCAGGGCAAGCACCCAGGGCGACGGGCGTTACGCCTGCGTAACGCCGAGGTGTCGGTTTTTGCTCGGAGACAAGTGCGACACCTAGCGCGCGCCGTACGACTCGAGGAGATCGACGAGGCGGGTGCGGCCGGCTTCCTCGGCGAGGCTGCGCGCCGTGTCGCCCTGTTCGTCGCGCGCGTTGACGTCGACGCCGTGGTCGAGAAGCACGCGCACCATGTCCGTGCGCCCGGACTCGACCGCGCGCATCAGCGCGGTCCGCTTGCCGTGGTTGCGGTGGTTCTCGTCGGCCCCCACTTCGAGAAGGCGCCGCACCGCACGCTCGTGCCCCTTCGCGACGGCCCAGAACAGCGGCGTGTCGCCGTTGCCGTCCTCGTCGGTGTGCCGCGCGCCGAGGTCGAGCAGGTCGAGTCCGAGCTGTTCGTGGCCGGCCTTGAACGCGGCGAGAATCGCGGTGCGCGAGTCGCCGTCGGTCACGTGGATGTCCGCACCGGCGGCGAGCAGCTGCTGGACGCGAGCCAAGTCGCCGTCCTTGGCGGCGTCGACGATCGGGCGGTTCTTGGGTTGGGGCGGCGGTTCGTCGGCGGCGCGGCTCCCGCCATCCACGGTTGCAACGCCGCCCGGCATGTTGCGCTCGCTCGCGATCTGCGCGAGGGCGCGCTGCAAGTGCTCGACCGCCTGCTCGAGACCGGCGAGTCGGGCTTCGAGTGCACCGTCGACGACGGTCGCGCGGGCGGTGGGACTCTCTTCCTCGTCGATGGACTCGACCAAGACCGGCAGGGACTGCGACATCTCCGCGATCTTCCGGTCGAGTTCGTCGAGGCGCTCGGTGTCGCGGGGTTGCGCGACGGGGCCGGTTTCGGGGTTCGCGGCCAGGCGGGCGTCGAGGTCGAAGCAGAACCAACCCAGAGCGAGGATGAGGGCGAACTGCACGACTGTTATGGCCGGGAGTGCGCGGGTAGCTGGTTCGGGCATTCGGTGAGTCTAGCGGATCGCTCGGGCGCGCCAGGGCGTCCCTCCGCTACGACCCCCACGGCCTCGCAGAACTCGACGAGCCAGCAGAGGCGAAGCTGCCTTTCGGCTTGTCCCAGACGCGAGCGACGCACTTCTCGCCCGGCCGCGCGCGGAGCCCCTTCGGACGGAACACGAGGCACGCCCCGGTCCCGTATCCCTCCTTCGCCACGCCGAGGTGATAGAGCTCGAGTGGCGCACCCTCGGCGACATTCGGACTGCCGCCCTAGTGCCCCGCGTCCGAAGCCCGCATCATAAGTAACCGGCCATTCGACCCGCTCGCTGCGTTGCTGCTCCTCAACTTGTCCACTGACAAGCCGTGTCGTCGCAGCGCCTTGCGCGCGAATGGACTGACGCGGCTACTTTCGCTACGGACTTGAGACGAGGGACACTAGCGGCGGGGAGATTCAGCCCTTCACGCAGACGACCTGTCGCAGCGTGTGTAGGGCCTCGACGAGGTCGGTTTGCGCGGCCATGACGCTGTCGATGTCCTTGTAGGCCATCGGCGTCTCATCGAGCACGCCGGCGTCCTTGCGGCACTCGATGCCCTCGGTCGCCTCCTCGTGATCGCGCAGCGTGAACTTGCGCTTCGCCGCGCCGCGCGACATCGCGCGCCCGGCACCGTGGCTGCAGGAGTGGAAGCTCTCGGCGTTGCCCCTGCCGCGCACGATGTAGGAACGCGCACCCATCGAACCCGGGATGATGCCGAGTTCGCCGTCACGTGCGCTGACCGCACCCTTGCGCGTCACGAAGACCTCTTCGCCGTAGTGCTCTTCCCGCTGCACGTAGTTGTGGTGGCAGTTGACGGCGCTCTTCTCCGTCTGGAACGACGGCAGCTCCTTGTGCTCACGCAGCGCGTCGAGGATGCGCGCCATCATGACTTCGCGGTTGGTGCGCGCGTACCCTTGGGCCCACTCCACGGCGAACACGTAGTCGCCGAAGTGGTCCGCGCCCTCTTCGAAGTACGCGAGGTCCTTGTCCGGCAGGTTCGCGAGGTGGCGCTTCATGTCCTTCTGTGCGAGCTTGATGAAGTGCTGGCCGATCCGGTTGCCGACGCCGCGGGAGCCGCTGTGCAACATGACCCAGACGCGGTCTTCCTCGTCGAGGCAGAGCTCGATGAAGTGGTTTCCCGTGCCGAGCGTGCCGAGCTGGCGGACGTGCTGGCCACGATCGAGACGCGGGTGCCGCTCGAGGATGCGCTCGTAGCCCGGACGCATCTTGCGCCAAGCGTTCTCGACGAGCGCCGGGACCCGGTCGCCCCAGGCGCCACGATCGTTGCGACCGCCACTCGCGGTGCGGCCGTGGGGCGCCGCACGCTCGATCGCGCCGCGCACCGACTTGAGGTCGTCGGGAAGCTGGCTCGCGGTCAGCGTGGTTCGGGTCGCCATCATGCCGCAGCCGATGTCGACGCCGACCGCCGCGGGGATGATCGCGCCCTTGGTCGGGATCACGCTGCCGACGGTCGCGCCGATGCCCCAGTGCACGTCGGGCATCGCGGCGACCCACTTGTGGACGATCGGCAGGCTCGCGACGTTCTTGAGCTGGTCGATCGCTTCTTGTTCGGCCTGGACGCCGTCGATCCACGCCTTGATGGGAACTCGGTCGCCCTGGATGCGGACGTACTGCGTCACTTCTCGAGCCCGAGCTTATCGAGCTTGGGCGCGATCACGGCCTTGCAGTAGCCGTAGGTGCGGTTGCCCCGATAGAAGTCCTGGTGCTCGCCGGGCGCGGTGTAGAACTCGCTGGCCGCCGTGATCTCGGTCACGATCGGGTCCGCGAACTCGCCCGCGTGCTGCGCCTTTGACTTCTCCGCGGCCTCACGCTGCGCTTCGGAGTGGTAGAAGATCGCGGAGCGATACTGAGGCCCGACGTCCGCGCCCTGGCGGTTCAGCGTCGTCGGGTCGTGGAGCTTCCAGAACCACGCGAGCAGGTGCTCGTAGCTGATCTTCTCCGGGTCGAACCTGACCTGGACGACCTCGGCGTGGCCGGTCGTCTTGCGGCAGACCTCGTCGTAGGTCGGATTCGGGACGTGCCCGCCCATGAAGCCGGATTCGACGTCCTGCACGCCGTCGAGCTGCTCGAGGACCGCCTCGATGCACCAGTAGCAGCCCGCGCCGAGCGTCGCGATCTGGGTTCCGGAAGTCGAGTCGTCGGTTTTCGTCGAAGCGTGGTTCGTGTCGTCCATGGAGGTCGCGGAAGAGGTCTCGGGGGAGGTCTCGGGCTGCGGCTGACAGTTGGTCAGAAGTGCCGCGAGGGCAACGAGGATTGGGAAGATCAGGGGTCGGATCATCGCGATCTGCGGATTTTTTGGATTTTCGCGTACCGAATCGGCTGCTCCTGTCGCTGTAGGGGGCAGATAAGGAATGCCATTCGGGGAACGCGATGGCTCGTCCGGGTGCCTGGGGGCTCCCGGGCGGGCCAGCGCACTTTAACCGGCCGATACTGCGGCGGCCGCTTCTGTCCGAATCGTTGCCCGAATCGCGTCGACGACCGATTCGGGAGGCAGCTCACGGATGCACTTCGCGCCCCGCAGCGCGGTCACCAGGATCGGCTCGTGAGCGCACGTCATGAAGCAGCCCGAACAGCGTTCGAAGTCGGGGTGCGCGACGGTGCGGAGGTTGTCGAAGCCGGCGCCCTGCGGATACGGAAAGAAGTATCCGAGGTTGCTGCTCTGGGTGACGCAGACCGTCGGGCGTCCGAGACAGGCCGCGATGTGGGTCAGGCCGCTGTCAGGCCCGAGGAAGCCGCGCGCGGAGGCGATCACGGTCGCTGCCTCGGCGACGGAAGTGCGGCCGCACAGGTTGGTCATGTTCGGGAGCCCGATCGAGTCGACCGCGTCCCGTTCCGTGCCGAGCGCGACGAACCGCTGGGTCGGGAAGGCCGCGAGGACCTGCTCCCAGTGGCTCGGCGGGTAGTCCTTCTTGCGATTGTTGCTGAAGGGTTGCCACGCGATTGCGTCCTCGAACTCGGGACGCGGCGCGGCGTCGAGCTCGAGAGCCGGGCGTGTGTCGGCTGGCTCGAAGGCTTCTCCGCGGACTCGCCGCGTGAGCTCGCCCAGATAGTAGGCGCCATCCAGCAGGAGATGCCGGTCGGAGACGTCGTCGCGCCGCCGGGGACGGGACGGCACGACTTCGAACCCGGCGGGCACGTGACGCCGAGGGGCGAGTGACACGCCGTCGTCGTAGCCGGCGTAGACGAACTTGTGACGGGCGGGCAGCGCTTCGAGCAGGTCGCCGAGCGCGAACGTGCCGCCGTAGAAGAGGTGCAGGTCCGACGCGATCACGTCGTATTCCCCGGCGACCTTCGAGGCGAAGTGGCGCCGAGCCTCCGCGGACGCGTTCCAGCCGCGCTCGTCGAAGGCCAGGAAGCGGTCGACGTAGGGGGCGACGATGGTCCGCGTTTCCGCGCGTCCCAGGTGCACGATCTCGTGGTCGGGGAACGCCGCGCGGAAGTGCTTGAGGATGCCGGTCCCCATGACCGCGTCCCCGATCCGGCCCCAGGCGACGTGCAGGAGGCGCGGCGCCGACCGGCCGGCGGAGGACGCGACTGGCCCCATCGCGCCGCCGCGCCGGCGGGCGCGGCGAGCCTGCATCGCGTACCGCGTCCGGTAGAGCGCGGTGTTGAGTGTGTACCAGATCGTCACCTGCCGTAGCTATCGGCAGTTCGCAACGCCGGACCGTGGGGAAAAGCGGCCCCGGCGGGTGGTCAGCCGGTGATTTCGACGGCCTGACCACCGGCCAGCACGACGACCAGCCGTGCGCTGAACGCGAAGCACGTCGCCAGGTCCGGGTTGGCTCGCAGCAGCGCGAAGTACTCGTCGGAGAACGCCGGGATCCGGCGCTCCTTGCCGCGCATCGCTTCGGTGAACGCCTGGTCGACCCAGGCACCCCCGACCAGGTGGAACGTGCGGCTGCCGAGTCGCTGCGAAGTCAGCCCGACGGCCGAGTCGTCGCCGGCGAACCCGCGGACGCCGGCCCGGTCCTTCATCGCCTTGAGGCGGACGCTGCGCCGGACCGCGGTCGCACCCGTGCTCGGCGCGACGGCTATGTCGTCGAGCGCGCGCTCGGCTTCGGTGGCCTCCCGGTCGACCTGTTCGAGCCGTCGTCCGAGTCGCCCGCTGTCCAGGGACACACCCGCGCCCTTCTTGCGAAGCTCGTCGGCGACGCGGTCGGCCTCGCCGGCGGACGCGATGTGGCGGCCCTCGCGGCGACGCAGCCCGCGCGCGTTCGCGACGCGCTGGCCTTCCTCGACGATCAGGTGGGAGGTGTACGGCGTCACGATTCCGAACTGCTTGCCGAGGCGGCGCACCTCGTCGGTCAGCTCCTTCGACTTGCCGTTGAGGCGAATCGCCTCGAGGAGCACGGCGACGCGGCGCTCGGCCCAGAGACCGGGCACGAAGTCGTGGCTCTGCCGGCCGTCGAAGTTGCCTTCGAAGACGAGCTCTTGCCGCACGCCGTCGACCGTGCCTCGGAGACGGATCGCCCGCTGGCCCTTGCCGCGGTAGCGCGCGAGCACGAGGAGGTGGCTGCCCTTGAACAGATCGGGCAGGTGCTTCGGTGCGCGGTCCGCGATCTCGACGCCGTCGATCGAGAGCGCGAGGTTCGTCATGACCGGGTGGCTCAGCTTGGTGAACAGCGCGCTCGTCTTGACCTCGATGTTCTCGTCTTCGCGGACGTAGTCGCGATCGCCGCGGCTGTCCTCGGCGATATTGTCGAGCAGGCGCGTGTTGACGTCGTTGCCGACGCCGAACACGAAGATGCGCTCCTTGTCGGAGTTCGCCGTCGCGATCTTCTTCGTCAGCTGGTCGGGGTCGGTCAGGCCGATCGTCGGTTGCCCGTCCGTCAAGAACACCGTGATCGGGACGACCGTCCGGGTCGTGTCGAACTTGGGCAGGTCGGCGAGCATCGCGCTCGTCATCGCCTCTTCGATGTTCGTGCCGCCGACCGCCTGGATCGCGGCGATCTTCTCGAGTGCCTTCTTCAGGTTGTCCTCGTCCGCGCCGACCGGACCCGCGAAGAACGGGCGCGCCTCCGTCGAGAACGGGATGATGTTGAACCGATCCGTCGAACGCAGCGACTGCACGAAGAATCGCAGCGCGCTCTGAGCCTGCTTGATCTTCTTGCCCTTCATCGACCCGGACGTGTCGATGACGAACTGCACGACGCGCATCACGTTCTTCGGCTCCGGCCACTCGTGCTTCGGCGAGATCATCGCGAGCATGTAGCCGTCGTCACCGAGTCGGTGAGTCAACAAGTCGAGCCCGAACGCGGACTCGTGCGTGCTGTAGAAGAGCTGCAGGTCGCGGTCGGGAATCGATCCCGCGGGCAGTTCGAGCGAGGCTCGGATCTCGTGGTCGCCCGATCGCACGACGTCGATCGAAGGCAGCGGAGAGTAGGCCGTCTTCAGCGGCTGCCGTGACTCGACGCGGACGTCCAGCGACAGCTTCGCGCCGGTCAGGCCGGTGACCGCGCGGAGGGGGAAAGCCCATTCGCGCAGGTTGGCGTTTGCGGGCACGACCTGGCGGTACTGCACCACGACGTCGACCGTGCCGGAAGGCGGCACCGGGAATACGCGCGCGCGGAGGCAGCCCTGACCGTAGTATTCGAGCAGGCCGGGATCGCGGCGGCGGCGGACGATGTCCTCGTAGATCTTGCGGGCCTTGGGAGCGTCGAGGATCTCGCTGGCGACGACTTCTCCGTTCATCGTTATCGTGAAGTGGTCGGCGATCGCGCCGTGGGGGAGCGGCAGGACCCAGTCGGCCTCGGCGGCGCGGCGACCGGGGTTGCGCAGAGTCTGCTCGATGCGCGTCGTCGCGACCCCGTCGACGATCCTGGCAGTGACGCGAACGTTCTCGGTCGTGACGGGCTGTGGGGCCGGTCGTCGGACGGTGCGGATGGTCCGTTGCGCCGGTGGCGCGGACGCGACGAAGGCCAGGAGGGCCGTGGAAAGGACTGCGGTTCGGCGGTTCATGAAATTGCTCCCTGCTAGTGCAGGGAGGCGGAACCGCGGCGATCCGGGTCAGTTCCCGGGCGAATCGGGAATTCAGCCCCGGCGCTGGACCTCGACGTAGCCGATGGCGCCGAACGGGTCCACCGAGTAGACCATGTCGAACTGTCCGAACTCGTCCGCGTGCGCGAGGAGTCGGCCGACCGACATCGCGACCGGGCGCACGACGCCAGGGCACGTCGTCTCTGCGATCTCGAGGCTGCGCTCGTCGTCGAATGCCGGCGTCGTCGGCGGGAGGCCTCAAAGCGACGCGCAGTTGGCAGAGGTAGTCGAGCTGCGCTTCTTTGCCGGAATCACGTTGAGGAGGTCGACGAGGCGCTCGAAGTCCCGCGCGGAGGCGCGTTCCGGGCCTGGCGTCTGGCGCAGGCGTGGTTGCTGCGCGAGCTGGGCAGCGGCGACTGACGCGCTCCAAGTGCCTTGGTGCGGTTCGCTGCTGACCGTCCGCTTAATCGTCGAGAGCGAAGGCAATTCCCGGTGGCGGTAGGGGGCGCCGGCGCCGTCTCGGTAGGTCTCGCAGAATCTTCTCGAACTCGGCCTTGGACAGGCCCACGTTGCGGCCCGTCATCCACGCGAGCAGCCGTCGACTCAGCACGGCCGCTTCGAAGTGATCGGACTCGATCAGATCCACGAGAACCGGGACGGCTTCCTCGCGATCCGCGATGAGCAGGCAGCGCGCCGCGAAATATCGGACCAGCGGGTCGAGCACGAGGATGCTGTCGACGATCTCGTCCGGTCGAGCGGCGTTCGTCTGCTCGAGGCAGTACATGGCGTGTGCGCGGACGACGGACTCCAGGTTCGAATCGCGGGCGAGAGCCCAGATTGGCCCTTTCGCGTGCTCGAGCGATTCGAACTTCGAGAGGATGTCCAGGCACGTGTTCATCGACCGCGCTGGCAGTCTCGGCAGAAGCGTCGCAAGCCGGAACGCATCCCCGTTCGCGAGTCGGATTCTTCCCAGCGCCCGCAACGCGATCTCGATGTCCTCGGCGTCGCCGAACTCTGCGGATTCCCAGATGGTCTGCAACGCCTCGGGTGGGATCACGTCGGGCATGGCGCGGAGAGCTGCCTCGCGCAACTGCCCGCGCGTGGACATCAAGATCTCGATGATGATGTCAATGGGCGCTTCGGGACGGCTTGCGCACACTTCGAGTGCGGCGAGTTGGACTGCGGGTGCGTCGTCGTGCAAGAAGGTGCGCAGCTGTGCTTTGGTCCACGGCGCGAGACGCTCCGCGGCCTTCAAGGCCCGCACTCGGAGCTGCGGCGCGGCCTCGCTACCGACGATCCGTTCGAGATCCGGTCGGAGCGACTTTGCGCCCGAAACGCCGGCGTACTCCGCTGCTTCGCCGACCAGCGGGTGAGCCGTCTTGTTCAGAACGTCGCGAATTGCCTTCGTGCGGGCTCGGCCCGTCCCGTGGCCGGCACCGCCCGCCGCGAAGTGTTTCAGTCGTGCGCGTTCGTCCGGGTGCCACGCGGCGCGAAACCGTGTGAGTTCGGACGTGACGGTCCGATCGACCTTGGACTGCACGTCGTCTGGTCGCTTGATGACAATCACCCGGTCGGGAACCGAGAGCCAGAACAGCAACACGACGGCAGCTCCCGCGAGGGACAGGATGGCGACCGCGATCCTGGCCGCTCGAACTTGGTCGAATCCCGTGTAGAGCCAGTCCGCTCCAGTGTGATCGTCCTCGGCAGCGTGCTCTTCGACCGCCTCGGCGAGTCTCTCGATCGCGCCGCGCGTCGCCGGACTGAACTCTCGGCGTTTCGTGCGCTCGGCCAGCGCAGCATCTGCCTGTTGAACGGCGTCGTCGAGTTTGCGCCAGTTTTCATCGGCGCTGGCGGCCTCCGACTCCTCTCCCGTGGGCTGGTCGCGTTCGACCGCCAGCGCCAACTCCTCGAGGCTGTGACGCTCCAGTGGGTCCGTGCTGCCGACACCCTCGGCCGATCGTGGTCCCCTCACCGCGAGAGCTCCTGCCAGCCATTGAACGCGACGCTCTGCCCCGCGAGAGAGTTCGCGAGATTGATGGCTTGCGAGGAGTAGTGAAACTCTGAGGTGCCGCGGAGTTGGAGTCTTCCACCCGACGGGCCCTGGAGCACGGAGCCGAAAACGTCCGCCGTGCCGGCGCTGTTGTCGATCTCGCCGAGCACGATGATGACCCCGTCGAATCGGAAGTTTCCCCGCAACTCGAGGTCTCCGGTGACGACGAGGATTCCGGCACCGGTCGTGTTGCCGGCGAAGCGAACGTTCCCGTTTCGATACGTGACGTTGGCGACGCCTGCTGGGCCGTCGCCGAACGAGAAGCTTGAATACTGGCTGTTCGTCAGCACGACGTTCGCGATGTTCTGCAATTGGGCGACTAGGGTCGGCAGATCAACCGCATTGGCGAGCCCGATGCTGGGCGGACCACCGGGTCCGACTACGTACGCCTCCTCACCGCTCAGTTCGCTAGTGAGATGCGCCAGGGTGCCCGGGGGAGCGATCGCGATGCCGGGCACGTCTGGACCTGAACCGGCCGTGCCGTCCATCTCGACATCGATTCCCGAGATGACGGGTGTACCGTTCAGGTCGATCTCGATACCGTCGTCCATAGTCGCGAACGCGGCGTCCAACGGTGGCAGCAGAGGAATCGTCCCGAGATACGCCGCGACGCGGCGCGTCGTGTGGCGGTAGCGACCGATCACCTCGATCTGAAACACGTCCTCATCGGCCTCGTCGACGAGCAGGTCGGCATCGTTGTTGTGGCCGTCCGTCCCGAGGAACGTGGGGATCACGGTGAACGATTGCCCGGAGCCCAGATTGCGCTGATACGCCATGCCGCTGACGAGCGTTCCGATCTTGCTTCGGTGGATCGCGTCGTCGACGCCGGCTTCCGCGGCGAGCAAAGCGATCTCGTTGTCGATCTCCGAGTTGAGCTCGGCGTTGCGCCCGAACATCGTCGTGGCGAACGACCCCACGAGCAGCACGATCGGAACCATGATCGCCAGGAGCGACATCAAGACGAAGCCGCGCTCGTGTTGCTGGTGTCTCATGGAATCACGCTCTAGTTGTTTCTGAGGTAGAACTGCTGCTCTACCTCACTGCGGTAGATCCTGTTGTCGGCGGCTCGGCGAGCGATGCGCAGTCGCATCGACAGCAACCGTCCGTCGAACATGAAGGTGCACTCTTCGACATCTCGGAGAATCGCGAGCGTGATGCCGTTCTGCAGAAGCAGGACCCGGCCCTCGTCGATCAGTCCGTCTCCATCGTCGTCCTGGTCGTTGTCTGTTTCGCCGGAATCGAGTTCGAACACGATTCGACGAGGAGTTGTCGACAGGGCGGCGTTCATCGAGAACTGTCCGGTCGCCGAGAGGAACTGGAGTCCGGGGCGCCAGGCGAGATCCGTGGGCGAGATCCATTCCCCGACGCTCGTGGCCAGGAGTGTGGTGACGTCGTCCGTGACGGCGGGGACTTCGACAGTCGACAGCTTTGCCGGGCGGATGAGTTTGGCGAGTCGCTGACTCATGCGTCGGCACGCGGTGTTCACGTCGGCGGCCCGGCTACTGGTTTCGATGGACTGACTCGCCGTCGAGCTGGTGGCTCCGATGATCAGCAGGATCGGGATGACCACGGACAAGGAGATCATCGTCTCCAGGAGGGTGAACCCGCTTTCGCGGCTCGCTGCCTCGCGCACCATCACCGCCGCTCCGTCACGAGAGTCTGAAGGGCCAGCTGTGAGTTTCCTGAGACGCCTCTCCAGCGTACGATCGCGACGACTCGGTGCAGGACCTCACCGCCGACGTTCTGATCCTCGGTGACGACGAATTCGCCGGGCAGTCCGTCGCTGTCGCCGGTGCGGGGTTCGAGCCCACCCGGATCGCCGTTGGCGCCCGGGATATCAAACCCGACGCCGTCGAGCGCGGCGATCTCCGCGTCCGAGAGCGTGCGCACGCGCTCGAGGTTGTTGACCACGGCGCTCAGGGCGAGGCTGCGCTCCGCGACGACCTGACGGTGTCGCCCTTGCTGCGTCACGATCGTCAGAACCGCGCCCACGAGCACGAGGCACGTGAGCGTCGCGATCATCACCTCGATGAGGCTGGTGCCGGATTCTGTGGAACGGTCGATCATGGAGACAAGCCGAGTGGCCACTGGACGCCGTCGACTTGAACGCGAGCTGGCTTGAGAGCCCCACCCTCGGCACCGTCTCAGATCGAGACGAGGTTCGGAGCTTCGAAGCCGGCGAGTGCTCGGGAGTCGATACGGGCCTCTCGGGGGCAGACGACTGTAGGGTGGAGTTCGGCTTGCCCGAGAAGCGGTTCGGCCCCACACTCGACTTCCATGGCCACACGCGATGCGACGACCGGACGGTATCCCCCGATCGAACCCTACGCGACCGAGATGCTCGAGGTGGGGGATGGGCATACGATCTACGTCGAGCAGTCGGGCAATCCCGACGGCAAGCCGGTCGTCGGTCTGCACGGTGGCCCGGGTGGCGGATCCGCACCGGCGATGCGAGAGTACTTCGATCCGGAGGTCTATCGCATCGTGCTCTTCGACCAGCGCGGATGCGGCAAGAGTACGCCGTTCGCGAGTCTCGAGGCGAACACCACTTGGCATCTCGTCGCCGACATCGAGCGGATTCGCGAACACCTCGGCATCGACACGTGGCAGGTCTGGGGCGGTTCGTGGGGAAGCACGCTCGCACTTTCCTACTCGCAGAAGCATCCCGAACGCGTGACCGAGCTCGTGCTGCGCGGAATCTTCATGCTGCGCCGCTCCGAGCTGCTGTGGTTCTACCAAGACGGCGGCAGCCACATGTTCCCGGACGCGTGGGACGTGTATCGAGACGCCATTCCCGAAGTCGAGCGGCACGACTTCATGTCGGCCTACTATCGCCGGCTCACGAGCAGCGATCCCGAAGTGCGCGCCGCGGCCGCGAAGGCGTGGTCGGTTTGGGAGGCGTCGACGAGCTTCCTGCAGCAGAATCCGAAGCACATCGAGAAGGCTGCGGGCGATCGCTTCGCCGACGCGTTTGCGCGGATCGAGTGCCACTACTTCGTGCACGGCGGCTTCTTCGAGTGCGACGACCAGCTGCTGCGTGACGTGCCGAGGATCCAGCACATCCCATGCACGATCGTGCACGGCCGCTACGACGTTGTGTGTCCGATCCGCTCGGCCTGGGATCTCAAGCGAGTGTGGCCGGAGGCGAAGCTCGTGATCTCGCCCAACTCAGGGCACTCGGCATTCGAGCACGAGAACAGCCGGGCGCTGGTCGATGCGACGGATGCGTATCGGCCTTAGGCTGGCGTGACTCAGAACGCGGCGTCGATGAGCGTCGTTGCCCGGGCGCTGCCGACCACGATGGTGCCGCTCGATCCCAGCGCGAAAAGCTGGATGTAGAACGTTGCCGAGTCCACGCCGGGCAGCATGCGCGTCGGCACGCCGGGAATGGAGAGCTGCCCCGACGCGGGCATCAGTCCTCTCCATGCGGGTGCCGCGGCGAGGCCGAGCGCGAGAGTATCGATCGAGAACGGCGATGGCGTCACCGTCGGCGAGAACGTGAACATCAGTGCCAACGAGTCTCCGGGCGGCCCCTCGAGAACGTACGTCAGCGGCTGGAATTCACGGACGGTGGGTGGCAGCCGGAGGGTGTGGGTCGGGCCGTTCGATTGCTGGAGCGTCGAACCGGGCGCGTTCGCGAACGTCGGCGCGCCGGATCCCGGGACGAAGGAGCAACCACGTGCGATGAGCGACGCGGTCGGGGACAACCGGACTGCGGCGCCGCCAACCAGCAAAGGGAGTGGTGGTGCCTCTCCTCCCTGGAACGTGCAGTCGATCGCGTGCACGTGTGCGTCGTCGACGCGCATGCCGGCGAGTCCCTCAGCCAGCGGAAAGACCGAGGCGACTACGTCCGATCCGGTCATCGTGACGGTGGACCGGGTGACGTTCAGGCCGGCTTCTCCGTCGGGTGCGAGCGCGAACCCGCCACCGAGTTCCGCGTCCGAGAACACGACCGAGACACTGTCGACCACGTGGACGATCACCGAGGTGCGTAGGTCGGCGAGCCAGACCGAGGCGTCGCAATCGACGATGTCGATGCGTTGCGCCAACAGGGTGATCTCCAGGTTCTGGACCAGCACTTCGCCCGAATCGACGTTCTGGATGGCGAGGTTGTACGGCATCGGAACCGGTCCCGGGCCGTCCCCGATCAGTCGCAACGGCTTGTCGATGACGCCTGTGAGTCCCGATGGGGGCTGCGCGTTGCGGTAGAGCAAGGTGTCCCCGGGGCTGGCTTCGTCGAGGAACCACTGCAGGTCCAGAGTCGACGAGTCGATGATGGTGACGTTCTGGGCGGGCAATGCTGCCGTCGTTGCGACGACCGCGAGGGATGTGGTGCGGAGAGCGCTGCGGATCCACATGGGATGTTTTGCCGATTGATAGGAGAACACTCGGGGGCGGCCGAGAGTTCTTGACCGGCGGCGGTCGGGTGGATGCAAAATCCGTCCGATATGAAGTGAGCGGTCAGCGCGTGTGCCGACCGCTCGTGTGAGTTCTTTGTGGGGTTTGTGCGGGTCGGGTGCGGGCTCGGGCTCGGGCGCGGGACTGACGCGCTCCGCGCGTCAGTAGAACTGAACCCGAATCGGGTTGCTCAGCTTGCCCGGCAAGCCCGTGAACGTGCCCTGATACGCCTGGAACTCGAGCGCGACGCTCGCCGTGTTGAACAGGTTCCAGAGCCCCGCCGAGATCGGCAGCGTGAACGTCGCCGTGCCGTTCGGGTTGATCGGCAGGTTCGTGAACACCGTCGTCGGGTAGACGTGCGGGAAGTCGGGGTTGATCGGTCCGGGGAAGGTCGCCGGATCGAAGCCACACGGCAGGTTGGAGCCGAGGTCGATCAGGACCAGCGCCGGAGGGCCAGCGGGGTCGCCGCCGCCGATTTCGATCGTCATCGGGCCGGCACCGAGGATCTGCTCGGTCGGTGAGTCCATCGTGAAGTGGCTGAGGTTCGGTCGAGTCAGGGCGAGGGCGTCGAGGCTGTGCACGCCGCCGGTGGTGATCAGTCCGACCTGGAGACCGGACGTCGGGAACGGAGCCGGCAGGCCGAGCATCGAGTTGACGACGCCGATCTGCCCGCCGCCCTGCGTGGAGATCACGCCTGCGCCGGTCAGCATCTCTCCGGAGATCAGGAGGTCCGGCGCCGGGGTCGTGGCCCACGTGCTGAACCAGGTCGTGCCCCACGGGTCGTTGGCGAGCCCGTCGACGTCGCCGATCAGACCTGCGGGCGCACCGACGTGGTTCGAGATATTGGAGGCGCCGACCCAAGCGTCGACATCGGGCTCGGTCGCGAGCAGCATGCCGGTGTTCGGTGCGACCGAGCCAGCGCCGACGAGGACCGCGCCGTCCGCCGCGACGTTCCAGACGCCGACGGCCCAGGACGGGATCATCAGGATCGCGCCGTCTTCGACGAACATCGAGCCGACCGAGGCGACGTTGATCATCACGTCGTCTTCGACCGAGAGGATGATGTCGAAACCGATCGCGCCCGGCGTCGAGCGACCGATCGTGATCGCGTCGATGTTGAACGGGTCGGAGGCCGCGATCCCGAACGCGTTACGCGCGTCCTGCTCCGTCAGGAAGTACTCGATCGAGCCGGCGCCGCCGACGGCGGTGCGAAAGCGCCAGACGTCGCCGGGCGCGGCGAAGTTGCCGTAGACGTCGTTGTACTGCGACTGCCCGGAGATGAAGACGCGTGTCTTGTCGAGCTGCGTCGGCACGCCGATCATGTCGCGCGGGTGGAGGCTCGCGTCGACGCCGTCGAAGCTCGTCGGGTCGAAGTAGTTGCCGTCGCAGTCGACGTCGCCGGCGACCGTGTTGTAGCCGAGGCCGGGCATGTACGCCTTGGACTCGTACGGATAGACGCCGAGCACGGGGTGCGGGACCGGCTCGACGTACTGCAGCGAGTTGTCGCGGACCAGGTTCAGACCCGGCGTGCTCGCGCACTGGTTGCTCTGCTCGTCGACGAGAGTCGAGTAGAGGAGGCCGTTGCCGTTCTGGGCGGTCGCGGCGGCGGCGGAGAGGATTGCGAAAGTGGCGGTGGTCAGAATCGTGGCGTTCATGGTGGACTCCTTGCGGGTTCACCTCGCTGACTTGAACGCCGTGGGGGGTGTTACACTGGTTTCGAGGATTTCGTCACGTGCGGACGCCGACCCAGATCGTGTGACGCGGACCCTTCGTGCGTCGCGCGCGGGCGCGCTCTTCGGTCACGGAGAACCCGGCGCGGCGGAAGTTCTCGGCGAACTTCGGATTGGCGGACGACGACCACACGGCGAGCACGCCCCGCTGAGTCACCGCCACGCGTGCCGCGGCCAATCCACCGCGGCTGTACAGCCGGTCGTTGGTGGATCGTGTCAGCGACTCCGCGCCGTTGTCCACGTCGAGCAAGATCGCGTCATAGCGTGCCTTCGAATCCCGAATCCGCGGCACGACATCGCCGACGCTGAGTTCGACGCGGCGGTCGTCGAGGGGATTGTCGTTGAGAGCTCCGAACCATTCTCGGTTCCAGTCGACGATCTCGGGCACGAGCTCGACGACTTCGATCGCGGCGGATGGTCCCGTGAGTTCGAGCACCTTGGACAGCGTGTAGCCCATGCCGAGTCCGCCGACGAGCACGCGCGCGGACTTCGCGTCACGCAGGCGCGCGACGGCGAACTCCGCCAACATCTCCTCCGACCCGTGCATACGACTGGTCATGAGATCGATGCCCTGCAGACGCAGAACGAAGTCCTGGTCGTGGCGGTAGAGCTTGAGTTCGCGGCCTTGCCCGCCGGGGATCGGGGCGGTACCGAGAAGTTCTTGTCGGATCAATCGAAGGCCCGGAAACGATCGCGCGGGAGTCGAGATGCTACACGGCGAGCGACGCGCATCGAGCCACCACGCTAGGAAGTTCCCCTGCGGGCGATCGTTGGAGAAGTCCTTGGTCTGCGGCGACCTAGTGCCCCGCGTCCGAAGTCCGCATCATAAGTAACCGGCCATTCGACCCGCGCGCTGCGTTGCTGCTCCTCAACTTGTCTACTGACAAGCCGTGTCGTCGCAGCGCCTTGCGCGCGAATCGACTGACGCGGCTACTTTCGCTACGGACTCCAGACGAGGGACACTAGCGGTGCGCAAGTCGATCCTGGCGCTCGACCAAATCAACGAAGCCGCGCGGTCGTGGGCTCGGCGAGGATCTCGACGTCAGCGAGCGGGAGATTTGTGCTCTTCCAGAGTGCTGGACCGACGGTTTCGCTGTATGCCTCGACCGCTCGGCCGGATCGGATGCCGCTGAGGAGTCGCCGTTTGTCGGATGGCGACAGTGTTGCCTCGGGAATCGGTTGATTCATGAAGCCGGGCATCAATGTGATGCCCGGAAGCGCGATCCCGCACAATGCGCCCAAGGGGCCGGCTTGGATGGAATACTCGCTGTCGAACGGCGCGCGCACCGCCCAGTAGGTGCTCGCAACGGCGTCGAGGGGCCAAGAGAGCAGCGCGAGAAGTCCGTCGACCGGTGTGAACCCGTCGACCGTCGGCAAGATCCCCAAGTGCTGCGGGTAGCGACGCCTGGGTAGTCCACGGTCATCGAACCATCCGCGCTCGTCGATCCAAAGCCCCAAGAGAACGTCGCCGTTCTCGCATCGCACGAACTGAGGGTGGCGCGTTTCGGCCAGCGAATAGCATCCGACTGTGCTGAGCATCGTGGCGAGCGCAAGACTCGCGGTTGTCCGTCTCCAGGTCACGGGAGCTGCACGAGTACCCCGTTCGAGAACGACAACCCACCCGGTACCGATTCGAAGCAGACGTGCTGCACGTAAAACGTGATGCCGCTCCAGATGATGTGCGGCATGTTGAGGTTCTGGGTCAGGGTTGCGGGTGCCGTCCCGGACGTCGTGCCGGAGACCGTGCCGAAGATCGCGCAGTGCAAACTGCAGCCGTTCGTGCCGAGGAACGGGTCGAGCAGCAGCGGCAGCGGGATGCCCTGCTGGTCCGCGTCGCTGAAGCCCACGATCGTGGCGCCGATGGCGCTCGCTTCGTGGTTGTCGGATTCCAGGGTGAGCGTGGACAAGGGCTCGAGCGTGCCGGTGGCCGTCAGCGTCACGGGTCCGGCGGTGCCGTTGCAGGCCGTGCCGTACGAACGCGTAAAGCCACGCCGCCCGATGTCGATGTTGTCGAGTTCGTACGTCGCGCCTTCGAAGTGCAGCCAGACGGCATCCCAGAAGATCGGATTCGTGGCGTCGAGCGCGGCCGGATCGAGCGCCAGTGGAATCTCCTGCAGCCCGGCGACCGCGGTGAAGTCGGTCGCGCCCTGCGTGATGTTCATGACGAACAGCGACCCTCGACCGGCCCCGCCGTCGGCGACGAGATCCATGATGACGCGCACCCGCACCCAGTGGCCGCCGGAGATGCCGAGGCCGCTGAGCGGGACCTGCGCGAACGTCTGGTCGGCCGCGTAGAGTCGCAGCTGTTGATTGGCCTGGCTACCGATCATGAATCGCACGCCGCGTTCGCCGGCCTGGCTGCCGCGGATGACGCCGTCGCCGTTCGTGTCGTGCGCGAGTCCGAAGGAGCCGCCCCAGAAGCCGACCTTGATGTCGACTTCGAACGACGCGGTGCGCTCGATCCCGGCGAACGGCGGAAACAGCCAGTTCGAGTCGTTGATTCGCGACGCGTCGCAGCCGAAGCCTGGTCCGGACTCCTGGAAGCGCAACGCGGGCGTCCCGTCGTGCGACAGCGATGCCGTGACGCCGCAGCGGTTGTTCGTGTTGAACGTCTCCTCGGTCCAGTTGTCCTGGCCGTCGAGCAGCGTGAACGGATGCGTGTCGCTGCCGGCGAGAGAGTTGAAGTCGTAGACGAACTGCGCGTTGGCGAGCGACGCGAAGAGGAGCGGGAGCAGGAGGCGCAACATGGTTCGGTTGTAACAGATCGGAGCGATCAGCGTCGTTCGACCTCGATGCGGCAGCCGGGCAGGGCCGTGCGCAGCTTCGTCAGCGTCTGTTGACCCTCTTCCGAAGACTCGTCGAAGAAGGTCTCTGCGACGAGGGTCAGCCCTTCGAGCTGGTGGAGTCTTTCGAGTCCTCGAGTGTCGCTGCTCTCCAGTCCCGTCCGCAAGATGCGCAGCTTCTCGAGCTGCTGCAGGGGGGCGAAGTCCTCGATCCACGCTGTCGCGACGTCCAGCTCACGGATCTGTCCGAGCTTCGAGAGTCGCTGTTCGAACGAGGGAGCGTCGCCGAGCTCGACGATCGAAATGTCGTTCGGCCCCCGCGGCCGTTCGATCGTCACCGACTCGAGGCGAGGAGCCTGTGCGAAGACCTCGAACGCGATCGGTGCCCGACTGACGATCTGGATCCTCCTCAGCTCGGGGCAGGTGGCGAAACAGTCGAGGCGCTGAGGCGCGTTCGTCCGCACCCACAGCTGCTGGAGCTTCGGAAGGCGGATCGACGGCGAGAGTCGGATCGAGTCCGGTGTCTTGACGATGGTCGTGGTTGCCGTCTCTCCGTACTTGTCGTCGCTCTGTAACAGATCCGTCAGGTCGAGGCGCAGCTCGCGCAGTCCCGTCAGGAAGACGAGCCACTGCATGCCGTCTCGCTCGAGCGAAGCGCGCGGAATCTTGGTCAGGTCGAGCGTCTCGATCCCGGCGAGCAACTCGCGGTCGAACGCGGTGAACCACTCGAAGTCGTTCTCCTCGTCGGGGGCCTCGCCGTGGATCGACTCGTGGAGGTGCGCGCGCACGTCGAACGGGATCCACTCCCAAGGCGCGTCAGTGTGAGGATCGAAGGTGTAGGGATCCTCACACGCGGCGAGGCACGTCAGCAGTGGGAGCCACCAACGACGAGAGTGATCGATCTTCCTCCGACTCCAGGTCCTGCGCATGCAGGGATTCTACCCCGACGCAGGACCCGTTCTGGTGCCGGCAGACGCGAGCTTCTCTCAGTAGAGAACGAACGAGTCGACGATGGTGGACTTGCAGTCACCGATGTCATAGACGGCGGGCCGGCCGAACAGGCGCGACCCGTTCACGCTGAACTGAGTTGCTTTGTCGATGCTGATACCGGCCGAGCGGTCGAAGGAGCCCATGACGATTTCGATGTCTTCGAGGTGCACCGCCCCGACGCAGTCTTCGACCCGAACCGCCGCGGACAATCCGAAGAGGCCGGTCTCGGTGGGGCCTCGAATCTCCATGCGTTCGATTCGAAACGCCTGGTCCGCGGCCAGGTTGGAGATACCCACCGTCGTCACGTCGTCAGACGACGATGGTTCGATCCGCGGCCAGTCGAACGGACTCGTCGGGGCGTCGAGGAGTATCAGCCCCTTGATCGTGTCGAAGCCGGTGTGCTGGCCAGGACGCACGATCAGCGTGTCGCCATCGGACGCGGCTGCCTCCGCGTCGATCAACGTCGTGAAGTCCGTGTTGGGCCCGTTGGCCGCGTCGACGATCCAGGTCGTGCCTTGTGCTGACGCGCCGTTCTCGGGGACAGGGGCAGGCGAGTCGCCCGGCAGCACGGGTCCCGTTCTTGCGCTGTCCAGTGACTGCGACTGTGTGGGTTCGGTGCGGAAACTGGTCTCGCGCCAATCCACGCCCCGACCTGCCATGGATTCCGCCGAATCCACGCTTCGAACGAAACTCGCGCGTCGCACACCGAAATCCATGAAATCGGAGTGACATCGGACCCCCCGTTCCTGCTCCCCGCGATGAGCGTCGGCACACCGCTGACGCATCGAAACTGCGACAGGAACTCCGATGAACTCACTTTCGACTCTCGGTCTTGTGACCACCTTGTGCGTGCCGCTCGGCGCGCAGATCCAACCCGACGCCGCGAACGCGCTGACGCCGTCGGTCGGTATCGAACAGAACGCGCACGGCTTGCGGGGGCTCGGCCCGAACTACGAAGTGCAGTTCGGCGTCGCCGGCCTGCAGTTCTATCCGACGCTCGGAACGGCGACCGAGACGCCGCACAAGCTCTCGCTCCAACTCGCATCGATCGGTCGTGAGGACGGTGGCTACGCCGCCGCCACGCCGGGCGAACGGAGAGTCGATGGCACCGAGGTCCGGTACGTTCGCTCCGACTACGACGAGGTCTACGACCTGCGCGTCGAGGGGATGGAGCAGAGCTTCGTGTTCCGGTCGCTGCCGTCCGGGAGTGGCGACTTGGTCGTGCGCATCGAGGTGGAGACTTCGCTGGATCCGAAGGTGGACGGCGCGGGCATGCGTTTCGAGCTGCCGGGCCACGGCGCCGCGACCCTCGGTGGGGTGACCGGCATCGCCGCGGACGGCGCGACTTCGGCCGGCTCGATGCGCTACGACGATGGCGTGCTCGAGCTCGTGCTTCCGGAGCACTTCGTCGACAACGCCGCGCTGCCGCTCGTCCTCGACCCGCTGATCGGCAGCAACGTGCCGGTGTCCTCGAGTGGCTTCGACTACAACCAGGCCGACATCGCCTACGACGTGTCGAGTAATACGTACCTCGTCGTGTTCGAGCGCGAAGTCGGCACGCTCCGGCAGATCCGCGGCCGTCGACTGTCGTCGACGGGGCAGCCGCTCGGCTCGGTGTTCGCCATCAACACTTCGGACACGTCCAAGTACGCGCCGTCCGTGGCGAACATCAACGCGCGAAACGCGTTCGTCGTCAGTTGGGACGAGGGCGGCAACATCCGCGCGACCGGCGTCACGACCGCCGGTATCGTGCTCAACACCACGGGAATCACGGTCGCCGGTGGCAGCAACCTGCGCTACGGCAACGACCTCGGCGGCGATTCGACGAACGGCGAGAACGTGATCTGCGTGTGGAGTGACTACACCCAGCGTCAGATCCAGGCGCGCAAGATCCGCATCTCGTCGACGAGCTTCGTCGCTCTGCCCGGTCCGGTGCACGTCATCGAGTCGGACGACCAGTGGGGCCTCAACACGCCGTCGATCAGCAAGAGCGGTGGCGACATCGGTCGTTACTTCGTCGCGTGGACCGAACTCGATGGCAAGAACGAGATCTACGGCCGCGCCATCGACTCCGAGATGACGCCGATCGGTTCGACCCTGCGCTTCACGAACGACAACTACTTCCAGCAGAACCCGTCCGTCGACGGCAACGGTACGCACTGGGTCGTTGCCTGGGAGCAGTCTGAACTCACCACGACGTCCCCGAAGGACATCGTCGCTCGGAGCGTGGAGGTCAGCACGATCAACAACGCGGCTCGACTCGCCTCGAGCGCGGTCACCGTCCACGGTGACAGCAACACCGACGAGAACTCGCCGGACGTCGCCTGGCTGGGGAACAGCGCGCTGGTCGCGTTCAGTCTCCAGGTGTCTCTCTTCGACAGGGACGTGCTGGCCGTTTCGATCGACCCGTACAATTGCCAGAGCTGCGAAGGAACGTCGCCCATCGAAATCGGCGCGGACTCGGCGGCCTTTCCGAGCATCGGTACGCCGTTCAGCGGTGGTGGGGCCGGTGACGAAGCGGTTGCCGTCTGGCAGTCTCATCCCGCGTCGGGCGGGGACCGGCTCATCTACTCACGCCGCTTCGTCGCCGTCGATGGGCTGATCCAAGATCTCGGTGGCCGATGCGGCGCCGGGGGCACGGCGATGGTGGGCTGCGCCCGCCCGGGCCAGCCCGGCTTCGCGCATCGCCTCGCGGGTGCGCGCACCAACTCTCTGGCCTTGCTGGTGCTCGGCTACGAGCGCATCGACCTGCCGTGCGGACCGTGCACGCTGATCCCGAACCCGTTCAGTGGCTTCGGATTCTCGACCACGACCGACTTCGACGGCGACGCGAGTGTCGCGATGCCGCTGCCGTTCTCGTCATCACTCGAAGGTCTCGTCTTCTACGACCAGTGGCTCGTCCTGTCTCCAGCCGCGCAGTGCGCGCCGCTCGGCACCGACCTCTCGAACGCCCTCCGCGTGCAGATCCAGTGATCCGCCCGAACCGACTTCATTCCACGAAAGAACCCAGTCCGATGAACACTTCCACGACCAACCTGTTCGCGATCGCGCTCTGCTCGATCGGTTCCGCCGTTTCCGCTCAGCACGCAGTCGAGTCCGCCGGTGCCCGCGTCGCGACCGATGCGATCGGGCGCGCGGTCGGCATCAGCACCACGGCGTACGGCCTGCGCGCGGACGGCCCCGACTACGAGGCCAAGTTCCGAGCGGGGACATTCGAGTACACACCCGCGTTCGGCATGGCCGCGCCGCACGATCTGCCCGTTCGGTTCCGTCTGGTCTCGATCCAGCGCGGCGGCCAGGACGTGTTGCGGCCGGGCACGCACCGTCCGTGTGCACACCAGGACGGTCGCCGCGCCGTGTTCGCCTATCCCGGAGGGATCCGGGAAGCGTACGAGGTGCGCGTCGACGGTGTCGAACAGACCTTCACGTTCGGCGAGCCGCTACCAGGGCGAGGCGACCTCGTCGTCCGCGGCGAGTTCGAGACCGAGCTCGCGGCCGATTCGTTCGCCGAGACTGCCGGTGGCCTGCAGTTCGCGAGCCCCTACGGTCGCGTCACGCTCGGTGCCGTGACCGGGATCGATGCGAACGGCGCGCGCTCGGGCGGGTCGATGCGTTTCGACGGGACCCATCTCGAGCTGCGCCTGCCGGCGTCGTTCGTCGATGGCGCCGCCTACCCGATGGTGTTGGATCCGCTGATCGGGACCGGGCTCGACCTCGGCGCTCCGCACGAGAACGACTCCGACCCCGACGTCGCGCACGACGCCTCGAGTGGTCAGTACTGCGTGGCCTGGACCCGCACGTTCTCGGCTTCGCACCGCGCGATCCGTGTGCAGCGGGTGTCGTCGAGTGGTACGCCCGTGGGCAGCCTTGTTTCGCTCGGCTCTTCCGGCATCTCGTCCAATCCCACGGTGGCCAATGTGAACGCGACGAACCGATTCTTGATCGCGTGGCAGCACGCGTCTTCGCCTGTCGGGCCGCACGACATTCGTGCGTGCGCGATCGGCACGAACGGGCTCGTCTCGATCACCACGACCCTCGTCGGCACCGCCGGCGACGAGATCCAGCCGGCCGCCGGCAACGAGCCGACTTTCGCGGAGGACGAAGCCCTGCTCGTCTGGAACGATCGAGGCGTCGGGATCCGTGGTGTGCAGGTGCGGGTGCCTTCGGGAACTTCGAGCCCGGCGCCGATCGGTGGCGTCCGCAACCTCTCGTTCCACGCTGGCGACTCGCACCCCGCGATCACCAAGGGGACCGGAGGGATCGGCCGCCGGGTCGTCACGTGGCAGCGCCAGTTCGCGAGCACGGCGATCTTCGCGATCGCCACCGATCGGAACCTCAACCCGCTCGGTGGCGAACGCCTGGTCGCGTCGGTGAACGGGATCGACGAGGACCGGCCCGATGTCGCGGGCGACGGCTCGCAGTTCTTGGTGGTCTACGAGCGCCAGGAAGGCGTGGGCGCGACGGCACGTGACATCTGGTGTCGGCCCATGCGCTACGACCCGGCGCAGGGATCGTTGCAGACCGATGGCGCGGCTCGGCCCCTCGCGGACGATCCGGGTCAGGACGAGCGTCAGGCCACGATCGGGCTTTGTGGCCCGAAGTACGTCGTGGCGTGGTCGGAGGCAGCGGCGGCGTTCGCGGACTTCGACGTGAAGGCGCTGAGCCTCGATCCGAGCGACTGTTCGGCGTGCAGCCTGGAGATCACGGTCCGCAACTCGGCGGAGTTCGATGCGCAACCGGTCGTGGCCACCGAGTTCGAGTCCGGGTCGACCGACGACGACGCGATGATCGCGTTCAGCTCGAGCGACGTCAGCGACAACTTCGACGGCGACGTCCGCTTCGAGCTCTACAGCGCGATCGGAAGCGGTGGTCCGGTGACGAGCGTGGCGCCGGGCTGTGCCGGTGGCGGACTCGCAACGGTCCAAGGCGCATTCGCGCTCGCGAACGAGGTCACGATCCAGCTCAACGGTGCGAGCACTTCGATCAGCGCGGCGGCGCTGCACATCGGGATCCCCGGCAATCACGTGCCGTGTGGTGCGTGCACGATCCTCGTCCCGTTCCTCGCGGTGCCGGTGCAGATGGCGAGCGGGTTCGCCTCGCAGTCGTTCCCGATCGAGTGCT
>JANQJF010000061.1 GCA_028281765.1 Planctomycetota bacterium
TGCTCCTCAACTTGTCCACTGACAAGCCATGTCGTCGCAGCGCCTTGCGAGCGAACCCCAGGAACACCGACATACGCGACGCTCTTCAGCGACACCCCATTAGCGAAACGACTGGAGGGCATCAGTCCGCGACGACGTAGTACCAAGGACCGTAGAGCGGCGTCGGAAGCGATCGGTCGCTGCCCTCGCTCAGGGTGAGTCCTCCCGGGGCGTAGAACAGTGTCAGCACACTCCACTCGGTCCACTCGAACGCGGCCTTGCCGCGAACACCTTCGAGATAGTCTGCGTACATCGGTTTCTCCCGTGGCCAACCGTGGAAGGCTTCCGGGCGCTCGCCCGCGCACAGCGCGACCAGGTCGTCATGGTGCCACCAGACGAAGCGATAGATCGTCGCCGGCGTCATGAAGATGCAGAGCGCCGCCAACGTCAGCCCCAGGCACAGACCGTCGATCCGGAGTTCCCGCGCGATGCGTACCGACTCCTCGCCTTCGGGTCGGGTTGCTGCCCGCATCGTCGTTGTCGCGTGCATGACGATGAAGCCGATACCGAGCAGGAGCCACGCCGTGCGCAGCACCATCGCGGCGTCGTGGTGCGCGATGATCTCGAAGCCGTAGCACAGCTCGGTCAGACCGGTGAGAACCGCGAAGCCCGCGATCCACCGGATCCGCCGCGCGCGGCGCCTGTCGCGGGCCCGGATCGCATCGTTCCAGGGCTTGGCGATCCTTCGGTCCCACACGTAGATCAGGAATCGAATCTGCGTCCCCAGACACAGTGCGAGGAGGATCGGCCACGCGAGGGTGCGCACCGGGATGGCCTGCAGCTTGCGAGACGCGACGATCATGGTCGCGAATCCGATCGCGAACACGATGCCCGCGAGGAGGCACCCGAGACCCGTGAAGTCGAGCGTTTGACGGGAGTCGATCGGTGGACGCTTGGATGCCACGCGCGGGAGGATAGCGCCTGCCGGTTCTGCGAGAACCTGGGAGATCGATCGGGGTTCGGGGCCCGACTACGGGCGCTGAACCTGCAGCACGCGCACGCCCTCGCTCCAGGCCGAGTCCATCCACTCGTGAATCGAGTCGGTGTCGCCTCGGAGCGATACGAGAACGTAGCGCTTGCCGTTCTTGCGGTGTTCCGCGAACGCGACCAGCTCGATTCCGCTCTCGCTCAGGCCCTGGAGCGCGCGCGCGGACAGGTCCACGTCGTCGCCGGCGATCAGGGAGACTCGGACCGCGTCGTCGGAACAGAGCACTTCCCGGAAGGCGCGCAGGATGTCCGTGCGCGAAAGCATGCCGACGATCGCGTCTCCGTCCACGACGACCAGACTGCTCAGGTGTCGATCGTCCAGGACTTGCACTGCGGCGTCGATGGCCGCGTCCGGCGCGATCGTCGTCACGGTGGAGCTCATGACCTCCGCGACCGTGCGACCCATCGCGCGAGCTCGGGCTTCTGCCGAGAATGGGTTGGTCTGGTCCGACGAGCCTCGGAGTACGTCCGAGCGCGAGAGGATGCCCACCAGTCGACCACGATCGACAACCGGAACGCAACGGACGCCACGCCGGCCCATGATCGAGGCCGCGCTCGCGACGTCGTCCCGAGAGTCGACGGTCGCGACGTCTTCGGACATGTACATCGAGACGATCATCTACGAGTACTCATCGACCCGATCCGAGCGTCTCCTGGAGCTTCGCGGCCGAGAGTCGCGCGCTGGCTTCGGATTCGTGTCCCGTCGCCGGGCGTTTCCGCATTTGTGAAGGGGACAGGATCGCTTCTCTCCCCCTCCGAATGGTCAACACCATGCTCCGCAGTCTCTCGTGGTTCGCCGCGCCCCTCGCCCTCGTCAGCATCCTCGGGTGCAGCAGCGGAAGTTCTTCGGACTCTTCCCCGCCGCCCCCGAATCCGCCGGCGCCGACGCCTCCGACTTCCAGCAACCTCGGCACGATCTCCGGACGGATCGCCGACCAGGGCAACAGCGCACTCGGCAACGTCGAAGTCGTCGTTGGCACGGGCGCCTCCGCGAAGACTGCCAAGACCAACGAGCAGGGATTCTTCGCGCTCGATGGCGTGAGTCCCGGCGACTACGCCGCGCGTTTCGTGCGCAGCGGATTCGTTACGAACACCAAGCGAGTCTCCGTCACGGCGGATCGGAACGCGCCGGTCTCGGTCGCGATGCAGGCCATCGGCACTACGCAGACGATCGACGCCAGCCAGGTGGCGACCGTGACGCACCGCGGCGGGAGCGTCCAGCTCCCTGCGAACGGGATCGTCGACTCCAGTGGAGCCGTCGTGACCAACGTGGTCGCGGAGGTGACGACCATGGTCCCCGGCGATCCGGACTACGAGGTCTGCATGCCGGGTGACTTCACGGGAGTCGACGGCGGCAACCGCGTCGACCTGATCAGCTACGGCGTCATCGACGTGAAGCTCAAGGACGCGTCGGGCAACGCGCTGCAGCTCGCGCAGGGCGCGACGGCGACTCTCGAGTTCCCGCTACCCCCGAACGACCCGAACGACCCGAACGATGCGACGATTCCGCTGTGGTGGTTCGACGAGTCCAGCGGCGATTGGATCCGTGAGGGCGACGTCGCCCGCGACGGGGCGGCGGGTGTCTATCGCGGGACCGTGTCTCACTTCACTTCGTGGAATTGTGACAAGGGTCGGCCGGCGGCTCGCAAGACCGTCAAGCTGCGGTTCGAGGGAAGCCCGGTGATCGGCGTCAGCGTTCGGGTCCGCGGTCAGGGCTGGCTCGCCGGCGGTGTGACGGACGCGAACGGCGAAGTCACGATGCCGGTCTCGGGTCACGCTCCGCCGGTGTTCCCTGCCGTCGCCGACGTGTTGATGCTGCTTCCGAGTGGTCAGTGGCACGTGCTGCGCACGGGTGAGACGATGCCTGGCCCGGACGGCCACAAGATCAATGAGTTCGACGAGACGCACGGCGTCGTCGAATCGGCGGCGACCGTGATGCTCACCTGGGGTGAGCGGCCGTCGGACCTCGATTCGCACATGACGATTCCGACCGAGCTTCGGTCGCACGTGTTCTACGGCGCCAAGGGCGCGCTCGCGACCACACCCTGGACCAACCTCGACACTGACGACGTCACGTCGTTCGGCCCCGAGATCATCACCGTGACTCAGCCGCTCGAAGGCGTGTATCGCTACTGCGTGCACAACTACTCGGGTAACGGCCAGCACCTGATCAACGAATCGGGCGCCGTGGTGACCCTCGTGCTCAAGGACCAGCCGACGCGGACCTACAACGTTCCGACCGAGAACCCGGGTGGCGGGAACTTCTGGGCCGTGTTCGATTTGACCTACGACGCGAGCGGCAACGTCACCGTGACCGACGTCAACCAGTTCGGTGGCCAGGACCTCCTGAGAACGACCGAATGATCGGACGGTGCGTCTTCCTGTTGCTCGCGGTGGTGGCGGCGTGGTGTGCGTTCCAGTTCACCGCGTCGTCGCCGGGTCGGCTTCCGGTTGTGTCGGGCGAGCGACCACTCGACTCGCAATCGAAGGGCGCGGAGGTCGCTTGCAATGGAATCGCGTCGCAGCGGCAGCCGGTACTCGCGCACGTGCCGCTGTCGCGGCCAGCACGAAGGCTGACTTCCGTTGCCGGGCGATTGATCGGCGGGTGGGCGCCGGGTTTCGGAGACGCGTGGGTGGTCGAGGCCTATCGATTGACTGGTGACCTGACGGCGGTGGTCGAGAGTGCGCGAGTGTTCGTTACGCCGGGCGGTGAGTTTCTCCTTTCGAACCCTTCGCCCGGCGAGTGGCAACTCGCACTGGTCGAGCCCCACTTCGCGTGGGGACCCCGTATCGAGGTGCGGGGGGGTGAGTCGATCACGGACGTCGAGCTCGCGTGGCACCGTGGAACGGGCGCGCTGCTGCTCGACCATTCACGTCGTGCGACGGCCCCGGCGCGCGTCGGAGTGTTCGGGTTGCGCAGCCCGGAACTAGCCCGGCGACCTGTTGCGATCGGAGTGCCGATTGCGTCCCGGACTGTTCCCGCCGGCGCGATGTGCTCGATCGAAGGACTCGATGCCGGCGAATACGAGCTGCGCATTCGACGCGGTGGCGAGGAGCGGGTCGAGCGCCGCTCCGTGCGGGTGGATTCACGGTGCACCCGGGTGCGGATCGAGGCGGAATCCGACTGAACGTGGGGGCTCGTCGCGGTCGGCGTCCCGGCCTTCCGGATCCGGGTCGCCCGCCGACATCGGTGTGTCGGTCGGCTGGTCGCGCCGTTAGCATTCCCGGCCCTTCCGAACCCGGAGCCCGACCATGTCCAACGCCACCTTCCGAGTCCCGCCCCCCGAGAACGAGCCGATTCTCAGCTACGCCCCCGGCAACCCTGAACGCGCCGACCTCGAGGGCGCGATCCGGAAGATGCGCGGTGAGCAGATCGACATCCCGTTGATCATCGGTGGCGAGGAGATTCGCACAGGCGATACCGGCACCGCGGTTTGCCCGCACGAGCACGGTCACGTGCTCGCGACCTATCACAAGGGCGGAGCCGAGCATGTCGACATGGCGGCGAAGGCGTGCGCTTCGGCGGCGAAGGAATGGGCATCGATGCCCTGGGAGCACCGCGCCGCGATCTTCCTGAAGGCCGCGGACCTCCTCGCCGGACCGTGGCGTCAAGTCCTCAACGGCTCGACGCTGCTCGGCCAGAGCAAGAACCCGTTCCAGGCAGAGATCGACGCGGCCTGTGAGCTGATCGACTTCTTCCGCTTCAACGCGCACTTCATGCGCGAACTCTACGAAGAGCAGCCGCTGAGCTCGCCGGGCTGCTGGAACCGGGTCGAACAGCGTCCGCTCGAGGGGTTCGTGTTCGCCGTGACCCCGTTCAACTTCACGTCGATCGCCGGCAACCTGCCGACGTCGCCAGCGATGATGGGCTGCACGTCGATCTGGAAGCCCGCGTCGACCGCGGTGCACTCCGGCTACTACATCATGAAGTTGCTCGAAGAGGCGGGTCTGCCGAAGGGTGTCGTCAACTTCGTGCCTGGTTCGGGCGGAGCGATCGGCAACCCGGCGATCGCGCACCCGGACTTCGCCGGCGTGCACTTCACCGGTTCGACCGCGGTCTTCCAGGGCATGTGGAAGAGCATCGGCGAGAACATCGACAAGTACAAGTGCTACCCGCGCATCGTCGGCGAGACGGGCGGCAAGGACTTCGTGTTCGCGCACGCCAGCGCGGACGTCGAAGCGCTCGTCGTCGGTCTGGTCCGCGGCGCGTTCGAGTATCAGGGACAGAAGTGCTCGGCCGCGAGTCGCGCCTACATCCCCGCGTCGATCTGGCCGCAGGTGCAGGAGCAGATGGTCGCGATGGTTCGCGACCTCAAGATGGGGCCGGCGGAGGACTTCTCGAACTTCGTGAACGCGGTCATCGACAAGAACGCCTACACGTCGATCAAGGGCTACATCGACGAGGCCAAGGCCGCGTCATCTGCCGAGATCCTGGTCGGTGGCGAGTGCGACGACTCGGAGGGCTACTTCATCCAGCCGACCGTAGTGAAGACCGACGACCCCAACTTCAAGACGATGTGCGAGGAGATCTTCGGTCCCGTGTTGACCGTGCACGTCTACGACGACGCGAAGCTCGACGAAGCGCTGCACTCCTGCGACACCGCGTCGCCCTACGGGCTGACCGGTGCGGTCTTCGCGCAGGATCGCGCGGCGGTCGTCAAGATCTCCGAAGCGCTGCGCAACACGGCCGGCAATTTCTACATCAACGACAAGCCGACCGGCGCGGTCGTCGGGCAGCAGCCGTTCGGCGGCAGCCGCGCGTCGGGCACCAACGACAAGGCCGGCAGCAAGCTCAACCTCACGCGGTGGGTCTCCGCGCGCACGATCAAGGAGACCTTCGTGCCGCCGAAGGACTACCGATACCCGTTCCTCGGCTGATTTCGGGCGTTTGGTCGGGCCGGGGCCCCGCGCGGCCCCGTATCGCGACTGCAGTCACGCCCCCGCCCCAGCCCCCGCCCCGTGTGCGGGGTGTATCGAGAATGTCCCTTTCGCTTTGTCGCGGATCGCATGGCGGTCCCGGACAAAGTAGCGTGCCTTTCAATCCAACCACTCTGACAGACGAATAGCTCATGCTCAGAACCCCGATGGCGCTGCTGGGCGCCGTGCTCCTGTCGACCGCCGTTTCGGCACAGTCGATGGAGGAGAAGTACCAGCAGAAACTGAAGAAGGACTTCGTGTCCCATGTCGACTGGGTGCAGTCGCTCGAAGACGCCCAGAAGGCTGCGAAGGAGTCGAAGAAGCTGATCTTCGGTTACTTCACGCGTAGCTACGCCCCTTGACCGCCTTGCAATGCCCTCGAGGGCGGGCCCCTCGTAAGCGATTGGTGGACCAAGTCGGCAGGCATGGTCGTTCCGTACCTGAACGTCGAAGCTCGTTGGGAGGATGCTCCTGACCAAGGCTTGCTCGGCGAGAAGGGCGGCCGCGGTTTCCCGTACTGCACGATCATGAACGCCGACGGCGAAGTGATCTGGGAAGTGCGGCCGGAATCGGCGGACGTTTTCTCCAAGGCTGTCGCGAACGCGAACAAGCTGGCCGGCTTCCAGGCGAAGGTCGCCAAGAACCCGGAAGACAAGGTCGCCGCGGCGAGCGCTGCTCTCCTCGACGCGATCGGCCGCCAGCAGCGTCAGGAACCGGACCTCGACGACCTCGTGGAGCACACGAAGGTCGAAGGCGTCGACAAGGAGATCCTGGCCGCGTTCGAAGCGTGGCGTGAAGAGAAGGCGATGATGAAGGCGCTGCGTCGTCCTTCCTCGTCGTACGAGTTCTTCAAGAACACGCCGCCGAAGAACGCCGAAGGTCTGATCGGCGCGTACTTCTACCTCCAGGTCGCGATGGGCGCGGTCGACGAGGAAGACGCCAAGACCGCGAAGGACGTCTTCGCGCGCGCGCAGAAGATCATCGAGTCCGACGAAGCGATCGCGAAGCGTCTGGCGCGCTTCGTCGAGCAGGTCGAGAAGAAGATGAAAGAGATCGACGGCTGATCCGATTCCTCTCGCCAAGACGGCGGCGGCACTCCGATGGGGTGCCCCCGCCGCTCTACGTACGCTTCACCCGTGCTGCGCGTGCGCATGCGCTTGCGCCTGCGCGATGGTGACCCGTGCCACGCCCGTGCCCGCGCCTGCGCCCCCTACCCTCAGAACAGCGTCGACCAGAACCCCGAGAACGAGCTGAACAGCTCTTCAAAGAACGCTTCCGCCGCCGGATCGACGTGTTGCCCCGTCATCACGTGCTCCCCAAACGTCTTCCCACCGGCCACGTACGTCCCGGTTGCGACACCGCCGATAGCCGCGAATCCATAGGACACCCCGCCGATCGCGAGCCGGCCGAGCGAGAGGCCGCCACAGCTGAGCACTCCGGCCGAAACACCGCCGAGCGCGAGGCCGCCCACCGTGATGCCGCCCCAGCCGAACAGCAGCCCGGCCGAGATGCCGCCGCAGCCCGTGAGGCCTGCCGCGATCGGTCCGAAGGTCAGGCCGCCGAGCGCGATGTCGCCGGACGCGAGCCAGCCTTTCGCGACGCGTGGCCTCGTCCCGGCGGCGCGCGGGCCGGAGTACCAGTGGACCAGCGGGAGCCCGAGGAAGGTCGTCGCCGACTTGTACTCGACGGTCTGACCGGAGCCCGCCCGCTTGAACCGAGACCAGGCTCGCCGCAGCAGGCCGCCCTCGGCCGACCGGGCGTCGGTCGGGCGCCCGTCGACCATCGCGCAGAGATCGTCGTGCAGCGCCTGCGCATTCGCGTAGCGCTGTTCCGGTTCTCGCGCCATCGCGCGACGCACGACGGCGATGCTGTCGCGGCTGCACTGCCGAGCGCTCAGCGACGGTGGGATCGTGCTGCGGATTGACTCGATGACCTCGAGGAAGCTCTCGCCTCGAAACGGTCGGTGACCGGCCAGCGCTTCGTAGAGCGTGACTCCGAGGCTGTAGACGTCAGTGCGATGGTCGACCGTCTTGCCCGTCAGGTACGCCTGCTCGGGCGACATGTAGTACGGCGTGCCGAGGCCTTCACCCGTCAGGGAAAGCGCGGGATCGTCGTCGCCCTTGGCGAGACCGAAGTCGGCGATGACCGCGCGGCCGTCGCGATGGATCAGGATGTTCGACGGCTTCACGTCGCGGTGCACGAGTCCGTTGTCGTGCGCCGTGGACAGCGCTTCGGCGATCGGCGCGAGCAGCTGCGCCACGGCCTGGTCGAACGTGCGGCCGCCGGCTGCGAGCGAGGGGATCTGTGCCGCGCGTGCGAGATCCTCCGCCGTACGCGGACGATCGATCGGTAGCGCCTCGAGCACCGTCGCGAACGATGGCCCCTCGACGTACTCCATCGCCAGCCAGTGATACCCGCGCGTCTCGCCGACGCCGTGGATCGACACGATGTGCGGGTGCTTGAGCTTCGCGATCGCGAGCGCCTCGCGGCGGAAGCGGTCGACGTGGCGCGGCTCGAGGGCGAGGCCGGGTCGGAGGATCTTCAGCGCGACCGGTCGCTTCAGCTGGAGATCCTGGGCGAGCCAGACGATCGCCATGCCGCCGCGGCCGATCTCCCGCTCGAGGCGGAAGTTGTCGAGTTCGATGCCGCGGCGCAGCGGTTCGCTGGTCGCCGGCGGGCGGGCCATGCCGGCTTCGATCATCTTTAGGACGCGCTCGAGACCGGGGCGGGCATGCGCCGGGACTCGGCCGAGATACTCCTGTCGAGACGGCGTCTGGCCGCCCGCGAGGGCGTCCGAGAACTCGGAGACGAGGGTGTCGAGCAGGTCGTCGAGCGAGTCGGAAGGGCTCATGAGGGATCGAGCGGAATCGGCGCCGCGATTCGTCGCGGCATCTTGCCGGAATTCTGGCCGGGATTCCGCGGCGTGCTGCCTCAGCCGCCGAACGCCTCGGTCCACGCCGCCAGCGCGCGGCGATAGAGCGAGTGCACGGCGCTCTCCGAGCGCCCCATCCGTTCGGCGGTATCGGCGGCGGACAGCCCCTCGAACTGCCGCAGGCCGATCACGCGCCGGTGCTCGGGATCGAGGCGGTCGAACGCGGCCTCCAGCTCGCCCTGGGTCTCGGCGGCCATGGCGCGGGTCAACGGGCCAGCGGTCTCGGCACGGGGATCCGAGCTGCGCGTCCAGTCCGACCGAGCGAGACGCTCGACCGTGCCGCCGCGCTTCTGGGCGCGCGCGGCTCGCGCGATGTCGATGACCGTGTTGCGGGCGATGTGGGCGAGAAAGCGCCACAGCTCGAGATCGCCCTCACCGTCGTCCGCGGGCAGGCCGGACGGTGCGGACCAGGCGCGGACGTAGATCTCCTGGACGATGTCGTCGGGATCGGCGCGGGCACGCAGCGAGCGGCTCGAGAGGTGCAGCACGAGCAGCCGGAGGCGCCGTTCGTGCCGACCCAGTCGGAAGCCGTCGGTGTCCGCGGTCATGCCGGAATCGTAGCGCGGAGTCCTTGTGATTCTGGATCGTCGTGAGAAGCATGCTGCGTTCGCTCGTCGCTGTGACCCTGCTCGCGACCGCCGCGGCGGCCCAGTCTCGATTCGAGGTCAGCACGGCCCGCGGTCGGCCGGATGTCGGAGTCGCGGACGATGACGAGACGTTCGCGATGTACGTGGGGCAAGAGCTCGAGCGGGTCCGCTTCGGAGACATCCGCACGCTGCGGGCCAAGGACAGCGCCAAGGGCTACCGGCTCGTGCTCGAGACGACGAAGGGTCGCAAGGTCGAGGGGCATGCGCTTGACGAGTACCTCGATCTGACGACAACGCGAGGTGCGGTGCGGATCCATCTGTCCCGCAGCTTCCGACTGGAACGCCTCGCTGCGGCTCGGATCACTCCGGACATGCACAAGAGCTGCCTGATCCATTGGTCGTTCGATGACGTCCACCAGGATGTCGTCGACACGTCGGTTCGCGGATTCTCCGGGAAGGTCCACGGCGCCGTTCCGTTCGAGCGCGGCGTGCGTGGCGGTGCGGCTCGATTCCACGGAGCCGGAGATCGCGTCGAGCTGAAGCACCGGCACGAGCTCGATCTCCGGCAGCAGATGACGATCTCGATGTGGGTGCAGCTGCGCGGCTGGGGCGATGCCGGGGAGGGCGGCCTGTGCAACAAGGGGCTCGCTGGGCAAGAGTCGTTCAGTCTCGTCACTGCGGAGACCGGCTTCTCGTTCATCCGTCGCCAGCAGAATGGCCAGCGTTGGGTGCAGGCGAATCACTTCGGCCCGATTCGCATGGGGGCGTGGCACCACGTCGTCGCGATCGTCGACGACGAGAAGATGCGCATCCTCGTCGACGGCGTCGCCGGATCGGCCGTGAACTACCAGGGGATCTTCGACGTCAACAGTGATCCGATCACGGTCGGGTCGCGGCCCGCGTGGAGCGGCGACTACGAGTGGGGCGTGGACTGTGCGGTCGACGAGTTCCGACTGTTCGATCGCGCGCTCGACGCGGACGAGATTCGCGCACTGCGCCAGCTTGGAATCCCGAGTGAGCCGCGAGCGTTGCCGCGGGTGCTCGAGGTCATGCAGGCCGGCGGGCCATCGCCGCGCAAGCTGTTCGAGGCGATGATCCGCGGTAAGAGCGTGTTCGACGGGATGGATCTCGACGCCGCCATGAAGACGCTCGGTCCGCCGCACGCACACTCGAACGTCGACGTCAGCTGGTACGAGAACCCGTTCGGCAAGCAGGTCGAGGCCGCGCTGACCGCGGACTACGCGAACGGACTTCTCAGCAATTTCCGCGTCGTCATGCGCTAGCCTTCGGACGCATGGAACACGCGAATGCGATCGCTGCCGCGACCGGGACCATCTTCCGCGATTTCATGCTCGACCAGTTCGTGCCGCGGATCCGGCGTTGCGTCGAGCTGCTCAGCGAGGACGAGGTCTGGCACAAGCCCTCCGCCCACGGGAATTCGGTCGCGAACCTCCTGCTGCACCTGGCCGGCAACGTCCGGCAGTGGGTCATCGTCGGTCTGGGTGGCGCGGCAGACACGCGCGACAGGGATGGCGAATTCGCGGCCGAGCGGGAGCGCTGCGACGCTACGCCACTCGAACTCGTCGACCGGCTCGAGGCCGTGGTGCGCGAGGCCGCCGAGGTCGTCGACGCGCTGACGCCGGAGCGCATGATCGAGCGCATTCCGTTCCAGGGTGGCCGGTTCGAGGAGACGGGGCTCTACGGCGTCATGCACGTCGTCGAGCACTTCTCGGGCCACACCGGCCAGATCATCGCCTACACGAAGCAGCTCCGCGGGGTCGATCTGCGGTTCTACGACTTGTAGGCCTGTCCTATAGTCCCCGGCGTGAGCGACAAGAAAATGCGGATCACACGGGTCTACACCCGCGCCGGTGACAAAGGCTCGACCAAACTGGTCGGTGGCATCGACGTGTCGAAGGACGATGCGCGGATCGAAGCCTACGGCACCGTCGACGAACTGAATTCGATCATCGGCCTGGCGCGGACGTTCTGCACGCGGTCCGACGCGGATACGAGCCGGATCGAAGAGATGCTCGCTCGCGTCCAGAACGATCTGTTCGAAGTCGGTGCCGACCTCGCGACTCGGCCGGACGATCGATGGGAAGGGATGCATCGGGTCGGCGACGCCGAGGCGGAGCAGCTCGAGACCTGGTGTGACGAACTCAACGAGGATCTCGGTCCGCTCGAGGAGTTCATCCTGCCTGGAGGTGGCCCCGTCGGCGCGTTCCTGCAGCAAGGGCGCACGGTGTGCCGGCGCGCCGAGCGGCGGGTCGTGACGTTGATCCGCGTCGAAGAAGCCGATGTCGCCGGCTGCCTGCGCTACCTGAATCGGTTGTCGGACTTCCTGTTCGTCCTCGGCCGATGGGCAGCCAAGCAGTGTGGCGAGCCGGAGTTCCTCTGGCAGCGCAGGGAACCGCGTAAGTCGTGACGTCCGCCGCAGCGCTCGCGAGGGAGGTCTTCGCCGCGACGCTGGCGGAGATCGAAGTCGAGCGAGTGGTGCGGCGATCGCTCGCGTGTGGCGGGGGGCACCTCACGGTCGCCGGGACGAGCTACGACTTGTCGCCGTTCCAACGGGTGCTCGTCGTCGCGATCGGCAAGGCCGCGCTGCCGATGGCGCGCGCGCTCCGCGCCGTGCTCGATGGCCGCGTGGCGGGGCTCGATGGTGTCGCCGTCACGAACGAGCGCTCCGGTGCGCGACCGGCCGGCTTCGATGTGCTGGTCGGCGGCCATCCGATCCCGGACGAAGGCAGCCTCGTCGCGGGTCGGGAAGTGCTTCGCCGAGTGCGCGATGCCGACGCGGCCGACACGCTGATCGTCTTCGCGATCTCCGGCGGGACGTCGGCGCTGTGCGAATGCCCGGCGCACCTCGATCTCACGCTGTCGGATTTGCGCCAGATGCACCGAGAACTCGTGTCCTGCGGCGCGGTCATCGCGGAGGTGAACGCGGTGCGCAGTCGCGTATCCGCGATCAAGGCGGGGCGACTCGCCGCCGCGGCACCGCGCGCGACGCAGATCACCCTGTTCGCGTCCGACGTCAATCCCGGCGACCTGTTCAGCATCGGCTCCGGGCCGACGGTGCGGCCGCCTTCGACCGCGATCGATGCCGAGGGTGTGATCTCCCGGTTCGGCCTTCGCGGGCGGCTGCCCGCGAGCGTGCAGCACTGCTTCGAAGCGCCGGTGTCAGAGGCGGACTTCCCGACTGACGCGCACCACGAGGTGCTGATCGACAACGCGATCGCGGTCGGGGTCGCCGAGGCGGTGACCTCGGCGCGTTTCGGAATCGATGCCGAGGTCGAGAAGTCCCTCGTCGAAGTGCCGGTCGAAGACCTCGCCAGCCATCTGGTGACGCGTGCGGCTGCCGCGTCGCGACCGTTCTGTCTGATCTCGGGCGGCGAAGCGATCTGTCCGGTGCGCGGCGCCGGTCGAGGCGGCCGCAACCAAGAGACAGCTCTCCGCGCGGCGCGATTGCTGGTGGAGCTGGACGGCCACGACGACATCGCGATCTTGTCCGCCGGTACAGACGGCATCGACGGCAACAGTCCGTCCGCCGGAGCCGTCGCCGACTGCACGACGATCACTCGAGCCGGCGCGATTGGAATGGATGCGGAAGACTATCTGGAACGCAGCGATTCCTATGCGTTCTTCAGCACGCTCGGAGACACGCTGATGACCGGGCCGACGGGCAACAACGTCCGCGACCTGCGTATCGTCGTCGCGCTACGGGGCGCGGCTGACTGACGCTATTCGGCCTCGCGGCCGTCCAGCGCACGTTGGAGCACGTCGACGGCCTTGCGCATCGCATCGCGCAGCCGTTGGGATTCCGCGGTCGCGGACTCTTGGATCTGCTGCACGGCTTGGATCAACGACGACTCCATGTCGGCGCCTTCTTGGATCTCGAGCTGCGGGAGTGCCGATTCCCGACCTGGCGTCGTGGTGGCACGCGGCTTCCGCGTCACTGGTTGCTCCATGCCGAGCAGGACCTTGGCGGAGTGGAATGCACGGCCACCGATCTTGACGCCGAGCAGATCGGCTTCGTCGCGAAAGTCGCGGATCGTCAGCTCGTGGTTCTGCTGCAGTTTGAAGACGCAGAACAGGATGCCGTCGCTGGCTTTCGGGAAACGACTGCGCAATGTGGCCATCGCGCCGTCCCACGTGTCGGAATTCGACGGAGCCTCCGCAGCTGGTTCGGGGGCCTCGCCTTGCGAGGTGTGTTCGTATGTCACGTTGAGGGTCGGGTTGCCGAGCCCGGGGCTCGTTGCCTCGAGTCCGATCCGGGGGCGCCGAATCGAACCCTTCGTGGGGTGGGCTCACAGGGCGAGTGCGAGTCCTCCGCTGAGGATTCTACCAGTGCATAGTGTCCCGTGCCGGGAAAGGCAATGCGAGCGAACGGTCGACCGACTCCTCGCGATCGTTGCAGACATGACTAGGGCGTTCACCCGAGTCGCAATTGGTCGGCGTCAGCCGTCGCGCCCGGCACGGTCGCCTCGGTCCTCACCGCCGCGACGGCGGTCGCCGCCGTCGCGATCCCGGCGATTGCGGCGCCCGCCGACTTGCTTGGCGTTCGCGTCGCGCGCCACGACGCGGACCTTGTCGATGACCTTCTTCTCGGTCGCGAGCAGCTTGCTTTCGCTCTTCTCGATCGCGCGAGACTCGGCCTCGAGCTTCTTGAGCTTCGACTTGTCCTTCTTCGGGTCCAGTCGATCGCGACGCTGATCGAGGACCTTCTTCTTCGTCTCGAGTTGCTCGAGGTCGCCGAGGAACTTGCGGTAGCTCTTGACGAACGGCGGAATCCCGGTGCGCGTCGTGCCCTTGTAGGCCTTCGTCAGCAGACTCTCGAGTGGCGACGCGCTGGCCTTGTAGCCGGCCATCGACAGGTTCTTGAACTGCTTGCCCCGCCGATCGAACGCGACGAACAGCGGCGCCTTCTTGCCGAACTCCGCGCTCGCAGCTTCGTCGTTCGTGATGTCGACGCGGAGGCAGTGGAAGCACTTCAACGCGATCCCGATCTCGTCCTTGCCGAACACCGCTTGCTCGAAACGCTGCAGTCGGTCGCGATCCTCGTTGACGTGCAGGTAGACGATCGTCGGGGAGTCGGACTCTTGGGCCTTCACGACCTCCGGTATCGCCGCGATGCGGTCGCCGGTCTTCTGACCGTCCTCCGCCACGGGGAGTTCGACCGTCGAGAAGAACACCGCCACCCGATCGCGGACGGCTTCGGAGCGACGAGCGTTGCCGCCGCGGCCGCCGCCGCCGCCTCGGCCACCGCCGCGCTGGGCTTCGATTGTGTCGGCGACGCAGAGTGTCGCGAGGACGGCGAGGGAGATCGTCAGGGATTGGCGCATGGAGATGTTCCTGCCAGGGTCGGCAGCGGAGGCATCGTAGGTCTCGAACCGGACGAGTGCCGGTTCTCGTGACCATTCGATGGTTGCGTGTACGTAAACCGCATGTATCGGCGGTGCCGCGGCCGTTACGCTCGGGCCATGCGAGCGCTTTGCGTGACGATGCTCATGTTGGCTACCGGGTGTGCGGTCCTGGATCGCGGGCCGGATGCGATCGAGCTTTCGACCGAACCCGCCGGGGCGAAGGTCGAGCTGCGGGCGCCGGGCCGGAGCCGCACGCTGCCCGGCGTGACGCCGATGACGATCTACCTCGAGCGCACCCTGCCCGAGCCGATCGAGATCGTCTTCCACAAGGCCGGCTACGACTCGCAGCGGCACCGCCTTTCGATGCAGCGGAGACGCGGACTCGAGATTCTGCCACGCGAGAAGTGGCGCTGGCCGTGCGACCCGATCCACTACCGGCTGCTGCCGACGTTGGACAACCGGTAATAGGACTGTCCCGCGTGACGGCCTGCTGGCCCTGCCCTTAGGATCGCGGGGATGCGCACTCCTGTTCTCGCTTTCGCCTGCGTTGCCCTGGTCGCTGGCGATGTTCTCGCCCAGCCCGGACGCCGCGGGCCTCGTCGAGAGAAGCAGCAGCTGCTTCCGCAGTTCGATGCCGATCGTGACGGCAAGCTCGATCGCAAAGAGCGCGACGCCGCGCGCGCTTGGCTGAAAGAGAACCGACAGGAGCGTCGGCGCGGGCCCGGTCGGCGTCGAGGGCCGCGCGGCGGCGAGGACACCGGCCCGCGCGAACCGGGTCCGAAAGTCGAGATCCAGGTGGCGACGACGTATTCCGACCGAGAGCTCTACGATCCATTCGTGCTGCGGCACTACTTCCTGACGTTCGAGCACGACGACTGGGAAGAAGAGCTCTCCGCTTTCCGCGACAGCGATGTCGAGGTGCCGGCGACGCTCGTCGTCGACGGCGTCACCTACGAAGGCGTCGGTCTGCACTTCCGTGGCAACACGTCCTATTCGACCGTCGCGCCCGGGCGCCGTCGCTCGCTCAACGTGGCCGTCGACTTCAGTAACCCCGAGTCGCGGCTGCGTGACTACAAGACGCTCAACCTCCTGAACGGACACGCGGACCCGTCGATGATGCGCGAGGTCTTGCACGCCTACATCGGTCGGCAGTTCTGCGCGGTGCCACGTGCGAGTTTCGCGCACGTCGTGATCAACGGTCGAAGCTGGGGCATCTACGCCAACGTGCAGCAGCAGAATCGCGAGTTCGCCGACGAGGCGTTCGGGAGTCGCAAGGGCGCGCGGTGGCACGTGAGCCCGAACTTCAGCGGCAACGGCGGGCTGCGCTTCTTGGGTGACGATCCCGCCGAGTACCGTGACTACTACACCGCCAAGAGCGGCGTCGACGACGCGGCTTGGCAGAGGCTCGTCGACGTGTGTCGTCTCCTCTCGGAGACGACCGTCGAAGAACGACGAAAGCAGCTGCCTGAGTATCTCGACATCGATGGTGCGCTCTGGTTTCTCGCGATCGACAACGCGCTCGTCGATGGCGACGGCTACCTGACGCGGGCGAGTGACTACGTCTTGATGATGGATGCGGTGGGGGTGTTCCACGTCGTCACGCATGACAACAACGAGATCCTCGGCGCCGGGGGTGGCGGGCGGGGTGGACCGCCAGGTGGTCGTCGCGGCCCGCCGCCCGCTGGCGGCGAATCCGACGGCAGAGGCGATCGGCGCGGCGGTCGCGATCGCGGCGATCGCCGACGAGGAGGGCGGCGTGGCGGCCGAGGACCGCGGATCAGTCCCACGCAGAGCCCGCTGGCCGGTGCCGACAACGCCGAGCGTCCGCTCATCCACTACCTGCTCGAGGTCCCCGAATGGCGCGCGCGCTACCTCGCGTTCGCACACAGCCTCGCGGCCGACGGCCTCGACTGGCAGAAGCTCGGACCGGTTGTCGAACGCATGCACGGCATGATCGGCGACGTCATGCGCTCGAGCACCCGCAACCTGTACGGCATCGACCGATTCGAGGAGTCCGTCGATGCGATCCGTCAGTTCGCCGAGACGCGACGCAAGGCGATGCTCGAGCACGAGTCGTTGGCCGGCGCGTGGCCGCGCGTCGGTGATGTGAAGCACGTCGAAACCGGCGAAGGCAAGAAGCACGGGTTGCTCGTGACTGCCGAGATGCACGCGGACGTCCCCGTCGAGTCTGCGCGACTCTACTGGCAGAAACGGCGTCCCGGCGCGTTCGAGATCGTGCCGATGCAGCGGGGCGCGGACGGCGTGTTCTCGGCCGAGATCCCGCCGCAGAAGCCCGGCGAGAAGATCCACTACTACGTCGAGGCCACGGCAGCCGGCGACACGGGGCGTCTCGCCTTCGCGCCGGCCGGGGCGTCGGCCAAGCCGTGGCCGTATCGATTTGCGGGCAAGAAGAAGCAGAAGACCAAGTAGACGCTCCGATCGCTCGCGAATCGGATTTCGCGAAACGCGCGCGATCGGCAGGTGACCTCCGTCCACTATGACCGGTCATCCGACGGAACTCGATTTTCCCGCCCTCCTCGAGGAGGAGGCCTTCGTCCGGCGTCTCGCCCGCGGATTGCTCTTCGACGAGCACCGCGTCGATGACGTGGTGCAGCAAACCTGGCTCGCGGCGATCCGCAATCCTCCGCACGAATCGGGGGCGCGCCGAGGATGGTTGCGGAGCGTCGTGCGCGGGGTCGCCGCCAATCAGGTGCGAGCCGACGCGCGCCGGCGTGAGCACGAGACCACGGTTGCGGCCGAGGCCGCGAGCGTACCGTCGGTGGACGAAGTGCTCGAACGCGAGGAGCAGCGGAAGCACGTGCTCGAGGCGTTACGAACCCTGAGCGAGCCGTACCGGACGACGATTCTGCTGCGGTACTTCGATGGCCGGACCCCGAAGCAGATCGCCGCCATGCAAGGGGTTCCGGCGGCGACGGTGCGCACTCGCCTCAAGCGCGGCACAGAGCGGATGCGTGACCATCTCGATCGCGCGTACGGCGGTGACCGCCGCTCGTGGTGTTTGGCGCTGGTCCCTCTTGCTACGCCGCGCGCCTCGGCGCCAGGACTCGCGCTCGTGGCGAAGCTCGGCGTGCTATGGAACTGGGGCAAGACGCCCGCGATTGCGTTGGCGGCAGCTTTGCTCTTGCTGGTCGGCGGCCTGCTGGTGTTCGACCCCGCGGGTTCGGTCGAAAGCGTCCGTCCCGAAGAAGTCGGGAGCAACCCGGTCGTATACAGCACGGGTGTGGTGTCGACGGACGGCGGCGAACGAGTCGAGGTCGACGGGGAGCCGAGGTGGCCGCGCGTTCACCACGCGCCGGACTACGCGGCAGTGCTTTCCGGATTCCGCGGAAGGCTCGTCGACGTGGACGGCGGGCCGGTCGCGGGCGGGTCCGTTTCGATCGCGGGAATCGAGGGACTGTCGCTCTACTCCGACGCCGCCGGGCTGTTCGGTGAAGACGCGAATGGTCCGGAGGTGTTCGCCGGGCACGCGACGAGCCGGGCTGACGGCACGTTTTCGATCGCCGGTGCGTGGCCGCGAGCGAAGTACGCGCTTCGCGCGAACAGCGCCGCCGGGGCGCGTTTCTTGCCGCTCGCGCGCACGCCGGCGTCGGGCGAGGTTATCGACCTCGGAGACGTCGTGCTCGACGCGACCGCCGCGATCGAAGGCGTCGTCGTCGACGCGGACGGCGAGCCTGTCGAGGGTGCCCTGGTGTGGGCTGCCGACGTGCCGGCGCTCCTGATCGCGGCCGGTAGCCTCGATCGCGCGCACGCCGAGCACGGGGCGATCCTGGCCGTTCCGGAGTTGACCGACGACGAGCTTCGCGGGGAGCCGGGTTACGCGAGTCGCTTCATGCGCCACCTGCGCGACGGTGTGATCAATCGTCTGCGAGGCGGGCTCGAAGAGCGGACGCGTTCGCTCGTGATCGAGCGGATGCCTTGGCTCGAGGCGATGTTCGAGCATCTGCCGCTCGCCCGAACGCGAACGGGCGTAGATGGGGCCTTCCGGCTCGAAGGGCTCGTGGAAGCGCCCATGACCGTCGTCGTGCGCGCGCCCGGGCACAACAGTCTCGTCCGGTCGAACGTTCGCACCAAGACAGGGGTGACCAAGTCGCTGCGTCGCCTGCGGCTCGGTGAGGGGGAATGGGTCGAAGGCATCGTCGTCGACGCGGACGGCCGGCCCGTGGCGGGCGCGGAAGTGCGTGTCGCGGCGACCGGGCTCCTCGGATTCACCGGGATCGCGTTCTGTGAGCCGGGGATTCGCACGGATGACCGCGGTGGCTTTGCCGTGAACGGGATGCCGCGTGGAGCGTTCGTCGCCGCGGCGCGGCGTTCTCCGGCAGAGTCGTGGGTGTGCGCGGAGCCGGCGGAAGTTCACGTGCGGATCGAGTTGCCGCGCCGTCACACGCTCGAGCTGGTGATTGCAGATGGAGATGTGAACGCGGAAGACGTCGAACTCCGGCTGGTCGCGGGCCCGCCGCTCGGGGAGCTGTCGCGAATCGGTGTCCAGACGCCCCTGGAGATCGACGAGCTTCTGTCGTTTCGAGGTGGTAGTGCGATCGTGCGCGACCTCCCGGCAGGGCTCTACACCGCGCAGCTACGCATGCGGGACCGAGCGACCGCGTTGCGGGTCATCCGCGTGCCGACCACCGGGCCCGTGAATCTGTCTCCGCTGCCGTGTGCTCCGTTCGACGTGATGGTCACGTCGGCGTCGGGGGAGGCGGTTCGCGACGCGAAGGTCTACGCCCAGTCCGCCGAGCGGCCGGCGTGGGCCGCTTCGGTGCTGCCGCGAAACATCGGGCTCGCCCGATGGGGTGAGCTGCCGGTCTTCGCGGGATACACCGATCGTGATGGACGGCTGCGCGTCGAGGGATTGTCGGCCGGTGCCGTGGACGTCAGCGTGTTCCATCCGCGCTACGGTCAGGTGGCGGAGCGTGTCGAGGATCTCGCGACTCCCGTGGAGTTGGAGCTCGCCGGGACGGGTGCGGTAGCCGGACGCCTGTTGGTCCGCGATGCGCCCGCGTCTGCGGCGCGTTGGCGCGTCGCGGCCATCCCGCTCGCGTCGCGGTTCTCGACCGGGATGCCACGGGTGTCCGGGCAGGCGACCGTCGACGCAGGCGGAGCGTTTCGGATCGACGGTCTCGCGCCGGGACGTTGGAAAGTGCAAGCCCGCGCATCGCTCGAGGACACGCGTTCCATGCGGAGCGTCGTGACGCTCGTGGACGACGAGACTTCGGCGTGGTTCATCGATGCCAACGGCGGGCATTCCGTCGAAGTCGACATCCGGGCAGGGGCCACGACCGAGGTCGAGTTCGAGGCGGACCCCGCGAATCTGGACGTCGAAGGCGCGCGGGGTTCGATCGTCGGCACCATTCGGATCGACGGTCGAGTGGAGCATGGCGTCATCGTCCAGGACCTGTCGGGCTGGGGTAGCCGCGTGATCGAGAAGCTGGACCGTGATGGCGGTTTCGCGATGCGCGGAGTAGCCGTGGGACAGCGGAGGATCCACGTCGTGCACGCGGTTTCGGAGCAGACGCTGTGGGCCGGTGAGCTGGAAGTGAAGGAGGCCGAGGAGACGAGGCTCGATCTCGAGTTGCGCACCGGGACGCTGCGCGGGCGCGTTCTGTTGCCGGACGGTCGCCCCGCGGCGGGAGTGAAGCTCGGATTCACGGCGCACCTGTTCGGAGGCATCGCTCTGCTGTCCACGAACTGCGACCACGACGGAGAGTTCGTTTGTCGTTCGATGCCCGTCGGGGACTACCGCATCCGCGCGAAGAGCCACGACTACCGCTGCGATCTTGCCGCGGAAGTCTCGATCGGAGACCGCAATCCTCGAATCGACATCCAGCTGGGCAACATCCTCAGTCTGACGGGACGTGTCGTCGGGTGTGACGCGAAGGGGGTGCGGCTCGTGAGCTCTCGGGGCACGCACTTCGTGTGGACCGGCTCAGACGGGCGATTCCGATTCGAGCGGGTCGAGCCCGGCCGGTATCGGCTGCAGATCCGCCTGCAGGACGGCCGTGAGGTGCACGCGGTTCCAGGGGAGTTCGAGCTCGACCTGCAGTCCGTCCAGTGTGAGGTGCGTGCGGGCGGGGAGGTCGCGCGGTGACTTCGGGCCTCAGGAGCCGAGCCGCATGCAGCACTTCTTGAACTTCTTGCCGCTGCCGCACGGGCACGGATCGTTGCGGCCGGTCTTCTCGGCGCGGTGCTCGACGGTCTTGCCCTGCTGCTTCGCCATGCCCGCCGCGTGCGCGTTGCCGGCTCCGACGATGCGCCGAAACTCGTCGATGTGGGCGATCAGCGCGTTGCGCTGTTCGAATGACGCGAACACGACCTCTTGCTCCGCCAAGAACGCGAGGAAGGCCGACAGGACGGCCTCGGTTCGGTCCGCGAGCGGATCGCGGGCCGCGAAGCGACGCGGCAGGTGTTCGACGAGGATCGCGTGGATATCGTGGTCTTCGAGGTGGCGCGGCGCTCGGCCGACGTCCTCGTAGCAGCTCGTCAGGAAGCGCTGCGCGATCGTGCGAACATCGGCCGTGGGGAGCCCCTCGACCTGCCCGTGCGGCGAATCGAGGAAGGCGGCGGAATCGAGAATGACGCGGCGTTCGGTCACGCTACGAGGCCGTGCACGGTGTGCCGAACGGGGGGTTTGTTGCGGGCATTGACGAAGTGTTCCGGATTCGTGTGACCGTGGACTCGGAGATCATAGCGGCGTCTTCGCCGGCCGAAATTAGCGATGCCACAAGTCGTTTCTCGGAGTCTTGTGCGATGCTTGCGCCCTCTTACGCTGGCAGGCATCCGCTGGCTCTCCCGCGGCCCGCTCATCCTCGTCGGGCGACTCTCTCCCATGACTCTGCAAGAACAGCTGTCGACTCTGCTCGGACTCGAAGGCGTCCAGTACAAGCACAACTTGGACAAGCCCACGCTCTTCCAGGAAGCGTTGGCGAACGATCGCGGCCGGATCCGTCCTGACGGTCCGGACGACGAGCACAAGGCCTACCAGACCAAGCTGGGGCCCGACGGCCCGCTGATCTTTTACACCGACCCCAGCTGCACTGGCCGCCCCGTGCAGGACACGTTCGCCGTCGCGTGGCCGGAGATCGAGGACCAGGTCTGGTGGAAGAAGGACTTCCAGAAGTTCGATCCGGCGAAGTACGAGGCTCTGCGCGGACGGATCATCGAGCACCTGAACAACAAGAAGGGCACGCTCTACGTCAAGGACGTCTACGCCGGCTCCGACCCGACCTATGCGGTGCCGTATCGCTTCGTCGGGGAGTACGCGACCCACGCGATGTTCGTCCACAATATGTTCCCGAAGAACATCGAGGGCGTCGCGGACGAGGACGGCAAGCGCTGGACGATGCTCAACGTGCCGTCGTTCCACTGCGATCCCGAGCGGGACGGCACGCCGTCGAAGCGCGTCGTGCTGATCGACCTCAAGAACCGCGTCTTCTTGGTCGCGGGTCGTGCCGACTACTGTGGCGTGAACAAGAAGGGCATGTTCACCGTCATGAACTTCGTGCTGCCGAACCAGGGGCACATGTCGATGCACTGCTCGGCCAACGTCGGCGACAACGACGGCGGCGCGATCCTGTTCGGGTTGTCCGGCACGGGCAAGACGACGCTGTCCGCTGACCCGAATCGCAAGCTCATCGGTGACGACGAGCACGCGTGGACGGGCAACGGCATCTCCAACCTCGAGGACGGTTGCTACGCGAAGCTCATCGATCTCGACAAGGAAGCCGAGCCGATCATCGCTGCGGCGATGTCGATGCCGGGCACGCTGATCGAGAACGTGCCGCCGCTTCCGAACAAGAAGCTCGCGGACACCGATCCGCAGGAACTCGACCTGACCGACAACTCCATCACCGAGAACACCCGCTTCTCGTATCCGCTCGACTGCAACCCGAACGTCATGGAAGGCGCGAAGGGTCCGCACCCGGACACGATCGTGCTCCTGACCGCCGATGCGTTCGGCGTGCTGCCGCCCGTCGCGGTCCTGACGCCGAAGGAGGTGATGTATCACTTCGTCTCCGGCTTCACCGCGAAGCTCGCAGGCACCGAAGTCGGCGTCACGGAGCCGAAGGCCGCGTTCAGCGCGTGCTTCGGCGCGCCCTTCATGTCGCACTTCCCGTCGGTCTACGCCAAGCTGCTCGCCGAGAAGATGGAGGAGCACGAGACGCGTTGCATCCTGCTCAACACGGGCTGGGGCGGCGGTGCCTACGGCGTCGGCAAGCGCATTTCGATCCAGCACACGCGTGCGCTGCTCGACGCGGCGCTCGACGGCGAGCTCGACGAGGGCAAGGTGGAGTTCGAAAACCACCCGGTCTTCAACATGCAGATGCCGACGAGCTGCCCGAACGTGCCCGACGAGATCCTCAACCCGCGCAACACGTGGGCCGACAAGGACGCGTACGACACCGCGGCGAACAAGCTGCGCGACATGTTCCGCGAGAACTTCGAGGCGAAGAACTTCGGCGAGCTCGGCATCGAGCCGGTGATGTAGCCCCGCCGGGTTCGTGACCGGCTATGATCGCCGGGTATGCGATGGCACGCCTGGCTCGCGATCTCGTGTGCGTCCCTGCTCCTGGGTGAGAGCGCGGCGCAGTCCGAACTCTGGAGCGCTCCGACTTCGAGCTACTCCGACGAGACCGGCTGGTCCTCTGCGGGCGGTGAAGACGTGGATGGCGACGGCGTGGCGGATCTGATCGTCGGATCGTTCGACGACACGAGCGGTGGGGTCGACGCGGGTGCGGCGCGCGTGTTCTCGGGTCTCGATGGCTCGCTGATCTACGAGAAGTTCGGGACCGCCGGAGATCTGTTCGGGTTCTGCGTCGACGTCGCGGGAGACGTGAACGGTGACGGGTTCTCGGATTTCGTCGTCGGGGCCTATGGCGACGACGCGGGTGGGCCGGGTGCGGGGTCGGCGACGGTGTTTTCGGGGGAGTCGGGCGCGGTGCTCCATACGTTCGTCGGTACGGCGTACGAGTTCGTAGGCACGGTGGCTCGCGGTGCGGGCGACGTCAACGCGGATGGCTACGACGACGTTCTGGTGACGGCGCCTGGCGCGAATCAGGGTGCTGGTCTCATCGAAGTGCGTTCGGGCAAGGATGCGAGCGTGCTGCTGTCGATACCCGGCACGATGAGCGGCGTGAACTTCGGGCGCTATGCCGACGACGTGGGCGATGTCGATGCGGACGGGCACGGAGACATCGCATACGTCGATCATGTCGGCGACTTGGTGACGGTGTCGGGAGCCACTGGCTCGGTGCTGCACACGGTTGCCAGCCCGGCTCCGAACAGCGGGTTCGGGAGATCCTTCGCGGGTCTCGGTGACGTCGATGGCGATGGCCGCGGCGACTTCGCGGTCGGTTCACCGCAGGAGAACGGCGCAGGCATCGGGACTGGTGCGGTCCGAGTGTACTCGGGGGCGAGCGGTTCTTTGATCCGCCAGATTACCCAGCTCGAACCGCACCAGGGATTCGGATCGAGCGTGACCGCGGTCGGCGACGTCGACGTCGATGGTGTCACTGATATCGGAGTGGGGACGGTGGGCGCGATTGCGTCTCGGATCTGCAGCGTCTACTCCGGCGCGACCGGCGAGCACCGCTTCTCCGTGGAGCTGGACGTGTTTTCGACCGGGGCATCCCGACTCATCGGATTGGGGGACGTCGACTACGACGGCTCGACCGACTTCGCGGTGACGGCGACCAGAGGAGCGTTGACGTCGCCATTCACTCCTTGGAACGACCCGTATCTTCGGGGTGTGACGACGCCGCGGTTCGTGCGCGAGCTCGTGCAGGCGAACACCGCTTGGTTGTACGCGGTCGGGGACGTCGATGGTGACGGGTTCGACGACTACGCCGAAGTGACGTCTCCTTCGCATGTCTCGGTCGACGTCATATCGTCGGCGACGGGGCAAGTTCTTTTGGCCGCGTTGCCGGTCGGTTTGGGGGGCGGCCACATATCGGGCGTCGGAGACGTCAACGGCGACGGGTTCGATGATCTCGTGGTGCCCGTCAGCAACACGCTGGCGAACGTCTTGTCGGGTGCAGATGCGAGCACGCTGTTCACCGTGAGCGGGTCCGTTGCCACGGCGGTGGTGCCGCGAGGCCGGTCGATCGGAGATGTGAACGGCGACGCTCGCCCTGACGTTCTGTTCGGTCTGGGTCGGGCTGCGGGCGGAGACGGGGAGGCCACAGTGCGGTCCGGCATCGATGGTAGCGTGATCTTCAGCTACACCGGGTCGGTCCCGAGCGCACAATTCGGCTCGTCGTTCGGTCCCGCGGGCGACGTGAGCGGGGACGGTGTACCGGACTTCGTGGTCTCCGACTCGTCGCAATCCTTCGTGTTCTCGGGAGCCGATGGTTCGACACTCCACACTTTCCCGTACCCCTTCGCGGCTCGAGCGGGTGATCAAGACGGCGATGGGTTCGAGGACGTGCTCGTCGCCTCGTGGTTCAGTGCCGTGGATGCGGCGCTGCTGTCCGGAGTCGACGGCAGCGTGTTGCGAACACTGGGAAGCTACCGTTCGGGCTTCGCGATTGGCGACGCCGATCACGATGGCTTCGAGGACTTCGCGATGCAGCCGCAGGCGACGCTCCCGCTGGCGATCGTCTCTGGGGCGACGGGGGACGTCGTCGGGGAGTACGAGTACGTCTGGTTCGGCGGCTTCGGAGACGTGGATGGCGATGGCGTTCGTGAGATCTGCGCCAACTTCGGTGGCAGCATCGGCCCTGGCCGCATCCTCGACGTGTTCAGTCGTAAGGCGAGTCAGGTCCGCTCGGTCGGTCGGTCGTGCGCCGGCAGCGATGGCCGGCTGCCTCAACTCCATCTCTTCGGGCACCCGGTGTTCGAAGAGTCGCCGACTCTGGTGCTGCGCGCGGGATTGCCGTCCGCGCCGGCCGTGATGCTCGTCGGCCCGCCCGCGATTGCTCCCATTCCGCTCGACGTGATCGGCGCGGTTGGCTGCACCGCATACTTCAGCCTCACCGCATCCGCGATCCCGCTGTCGCTGGATCCCGCCGGGATGGCCAGCGTCGGCTGGACGATCGGATCCGGCGCGTCGTTGCTCGGCGCTCGTTTCGACTTTCAGTGCTTCGTGCTCGATCCGGCTGCGAACGCCGCCGGGCTTTCCGCGAGCGCCGGCCTCGCTTGTGTGCTCGGCGGCCGCTGACTCAGAACGTCAGCACGCCACCGATCATGATCGCATGAGCATCGATGTCGACCTCGCTGCGCGTCGACACGCCGCGGCCGTGGTCGTCGAACTCGAACTCCCAGTAGCGGTAGCCGGTTTCGATCGCGAAGTTTTCGGTCAGCGAGCTGCGGAGTCCGACGCCGAAGCGCGTGTTGGCTTCGTCCCAATCGTCGCGCCACACCCCGACGCGCGCGTAGACGTCGAGCCGGCGCGGCGCGAGTGCCCATGCGACTTCGGCCTGGAGCATCGGGCCGAGATCGTGGATCGTCGCGCGCGTGCCGAGGGCGCCGCGCGTGTCGACTTCCACGTCGGCGTAGCCGGCGCCGAGTCCGGCGGTCACGACCAGGCGATCCTCGACGAAGCGCCCCTGGTAGCTCGGCACGAGCGAGTACTCGCGCGTCGAATACTCGGCGCGTGTGCTGCTCGGCGTGTCGAGCCGTAGCGAGCCGTCGATCCCGGTCGCCTCGTAGTCGATCACGATGCCGTGCCTCGAATCGCCGGGCTCGCCGCCGCCGAACGTCGTGACGTTCTTGCGAACGCGTCCGCTCCACGCGAGCGCACCGTAGTCGGAGCCCTCGATGCGGTTCGTGCCACATGCGGTGCTGAGAAACGAGAGCGCGACCAGGGCCGCGACCGATCGGTAGGGGGCCATGCCTCACTTAAGGGAAGCAGGCAGGCGGTAGCACACGGCTTCTCGGTCGTTTCTGTGAAAAACGTAGCGGCCGGCGAGCGCCAGGGGATTCCAAGTCTTGCCGCTAAGTACTTCGATGCGCCCGAGTTCGCGCGGTTCTTCGGGGGTCGCCTCGACGAGGAAGAGCTCGCCGAATTCGCCGGAGATCAGGAGGACGTCGTCGACCAGGAGGAGCTGGCCGTGGCCGTACGAGCCCCCCTTCCACTTGCGGCGGCCTTTCTTCAGATCGACGCACGCGAGCCGTCCGTCGTCGAGGCCGTAGACGAACCCGTCGCGGACGACCACGTTCGCGAATTTCGCCTTCATGCTGAGGGAGCGCCACGCGCGCTTCGTCGAGAACGCGCCGGACTCGTCGCGCGCGACGCGCACGAGTTGCGCGCCCGTGCCGTAACCGCTCGAGATGAAGACAGCGTCGTCACCGATCGGAACCGGGTCGCACACGTGCGGATGCTTGCCGCGCCACGCGTGGGCCCACAGCACCGCGCCGTCCTCGAGCGAATGTGCTGCGACTTCGCGCGCGTTGAACTGCAGGATCTGCGGAGTGCCGTGGAGCGTCGCGAAGACGGGGGACGCGTAGTGCGCGCCGCCGTCCCCGTGTGCCCACGCGAGTTTTCCGTCGTCGACTCGATAGGCGGCGACCGAGGCGTTCGCGCCGCCCACGTTCACGATCACGAGGTCTTCGACGACCAGCGGCGAGCACGCGAGTCCCCACTCGGGCACCGGCGCGCCGTGCTCCTGGAGGACGTTCTTCGACCAGGTCGGTCGGCCGCTTTCGATGTCGAGGCAGCACAGCTGCCCCGTGGAACCCAGAGTGAAGGCGTGGTCGCCGTGCACCGTCGGCGTCGACCGTGGCCCGATCCCCGCGACCTTGTTGTCATAACGCCCGGGGTAGGCGTGCTCCCAGAGTTTGCGCCCGGTCGCGGCTTCGTAGCAGACGACGGTTTCGTCCTCGCCGTGCTGCTCGATCGTGATCGCGCGCGGGCCCGAGATCGCGAAGCCGGCCCAGCCGTCCCCGACCGGGCGGCGCCACACTTCGACAGGGGGATTGCTGCTCCAGTCGCGCGCGAACACGCGGCGTGAGACGTGCCCGTCTCGAGTGCTGCCACGGAACTGCAGCGAGTCCTCGAGTCCTTCGAGCACCCGCAACTCCGTTCGGGACGCGTCGTCCGGTGCGGCTTCGACCGTTACGACCGTCCTCCAGCGCCACTCGAAGATCGGCAGCAGATCGCCCGTGAAGCCCGTCAGCTCGAAGCAGGACGCATACAGCGCGATCGGCACGATGACTGCTGCGAGAGTGATCAGTCGGCGACGCGCGCCGAGACGGCCGAACACGACGAGCCAGAGCCACGCCAACAGCAAGCCGATCACCATGGAGAACACCGAGATGATGTTCGCGACCTGCTGGTCGTCGGGTGAGCTGAGCTGGACGGCGAGCGCGACGATTGCGGCGATCGCGAGCAGGACGGCAGCGGGCCAGAGGAGCGGGCGTCGTTCGGTCATCGAGGTTCGGAGTGCCCTTAGTTCGCGAAGAATTGCCGCAACAGGTCCGGATCTCCGACCGGTCGCGTCTCGATCCCGCAGTCGCGCCAGCCCCACGGTTCGATCGCGACGACCTGGCGACGGCCGTCGCGTTCGATCTCGAGCCACCAGCCGTTCGGGCCGGGCGTGAAGTCGAACAAGGTGAGGCCGAACGCGTGCTCGGTCGTCAGGCCGGGCTTGACCCGGACCTTGCGCGGTCGCTTGGGACCGTAGTCGCGGATCACGTCGCCGACCCGGACGTTCTTCGTGAGCTTCGGGCTGTCTTCGTGGATCGCGGTGATTCGGCCCGGCTGCGTGCCCTTGTCGGTTTGGATGCCGAAGAACGTCAGCATGCCCGGTCGCTCCGCATCGATGCGGAAGAACCCGAGTTCGCGCAGCGCGTCGCGGGTCTTCGGGAACGGCTTGCCGCCGGCGATGTGGTTGGTGAAGAACTCCGCCGCGCCACGCTCGAGGGTCCATTCCTTCAGCCGTTCGAGGGAATACCCCGGTTCGTCCCCTGCCGCGAAGTCGTGCAGCATCGCGGCGACGCTGCTCTTGCTCTGTTTGCGCAACGCCACGTCGAGGTGGAGCGCGAGCAGCGCACCGCCGTTGTAGGCCAAGACTTCCAACGGTCCGTCGCCGTCGCGCCAGGTGACCGTGTCGTTCGTGAACGACGTCTTGCCGAACGCTCGGCTCGCGCGGGCCGTGCGGTCGATCTCGAGCATTCGCTGTGCGAACCACTCGCGGTCGACGACTCCGGACCGCGCCGCGTGCCAGAGGCTCATGTACTCGGTGAAGCCTTCGAAGAACCACACGCGCGAAGGACCCAAGGGCTCGATCACCCCGGGCAGCCAATCGTGGAAGAGTTCGTGCGCGAGCGTTGAGCGGTAGTGGGGGGAATCGGGGTTGGCGTTGTAGTTGACCGCGACGCCGTGATCGGTGCGCACTCCACCCCCGCCGCCCGGGTTCTCGCCCGTGATGAACACGCGCGTCGGCTTCGGCAGCCCCCGGCCGAACGTCTCCTCGAAACTCTGGAGCAGCTGACCGGTCACGGTCGCGAAGGCCTTCGTGATGTCCTTCACGCCGGATCCGAACTGGATGACTTCGTGGGTGCGGCCGCCTTGCTGCACCGTGGCCACGAATGGATCCTTGCCGAACATCACGAGGCATTGATCGAGCGGGCGGTCGAGTTCGACCGTTTGCTTGCCGCGCGTGACTCCGCTCCAACCCGACGCGACGACGTAGCCTTCGGCCGGTTGGAGCTCGACCGTGCGTCTGGCTTGGATCGTCGATCCGTCTTCCCTCTCGAGGCGCGGCATGGTGTTCTGGGCGAAGCCGCTCGCCAGGTCGGAGAGTTGCCACGGCATCAGGCCGTGCGAGCGATGCTCGTCGGAGCCGTGCTTCTGGAGGCTGATTCGGTATGACAGCGAGAGTTCTCCGTTCCACCGACGCGGTAGATCGAATTCGAAGTCGTGCGTGTCCGGACGCAGCGGCGGGTCGGCGACGATGTCGGTGAAGTACGGGGTATCGAGGCTGCGCCAGTCCCCCCAGTTGCTGACGTGCAGCCGCACGTCGCGCTGCGAGTCCTGTAGGCCGGTCACGCGCACGTCGATCTTCCACGCACCGGGGGCTGGCTCCGGAAGGTGCGTCACGCGGTAGTGGACATGCGTGCGCTGCGCGTGTGCGCACGCTGCGATCAATCCGAGCGCACACAGTCGGAGCGTGGGGAGTTGCATCGTCCTCTGTTGTAGCAGGCGGACGAGACGAGGGGTTGAAAGCGGCCGGGCGGGGGGGATCGTCGGGCTCTCGAGGTCGCTTGTGGTCGATTCGAGCCCTGGCTACGTTGCTTCGCCATGGACGTGACTCATGGCGATTTCGTGAGCTTGGCGTTCCGAGGAGTGCTGCGGCGCGAACCGACGAACGCGGAGCGCTCTCGGCTCGAGGCTGCGCTCTCGGCCGGCACTTCGTCGCAAGCGGACGTGCTTCGCGAGCTGGTCGAATGCGAGGAATACGGCGCGGTCGGGACCGACACCTACCGAGAGGAAGACGATCCCCGCCTCAGGCGATTCCGAACGGGCCCGATCGAGTCCCTGTCCCGGCGACTTCGGGACGACGTCGTCGTGCCGCAGGAGCACTTCGATGCTGTTTGGTCCGACTATCTCGTCGAACTCGGTGATGGTCCGGGCGAGCAAGTGCTCAAGCGGTACGGGGAAGAACATCGGCGTCGTTTCCACGCCACCGTCAACGCGATGCAGATCCTGCTCGAGGGCAGAGAAGCACCCCGTGTGCTCGACTTCGGTGTGTCGGTGTTCACCCCGATGATCAAGCGGATCGTGCCGCAGGTCGAGTTGGTGACCTCCGACCGTCCGACGGATCCGGATCAAGAGGCCTACTTTCGACGCGTCAGCGCCTATTCCGGGGCCTCGGCGCATGTGGCGATCGATCTCGCAGAGCCGGAGTTCCTGACCGCCGAGAACCAGGCAGCGATTGGTGAGATCGACTTCATCATCTTCACCGAGGTGCTCGAGCACCTGCCGTCCAACCCGGTTCGCGTGCTCGAGCAGCTGATCCGGCTGCTCTCACCGGACGGGCAGCTCTACGTGACGACGCCGAACTGCTTCGCGCGCCGCTGCCTGGATGCCATCCGTCGCCGCGTGAATCCGCAGCAAGTGTTCCCGTACGAGGGCAACCCGGCGGGCGTGCATCACTACCGTGAGCTGCCGATGGCCGAGCTTCTCGTCAGTCTGGTCGAAGCCGGTGGACAGCCGATCGGCTTCTACTACTCGGACTGCTGGGACGACGACGAGATCTTCCCGCGCGACCAGCGGTCGTGCCTGGTCGCGACGGCGAAGCGGGGGACGTAGCCGCGCCGACTCAGTGGCGAAGCGCTTTTTGACCATCGACTTCGGCGAGCCAGGCGTAACCGTTCTTGCTCGATCCGCGGTCGGCACTTGCGCGCGCGAGCTCCTTCGGCGGCAGGCGAACGCCGCGGCCCCGGTCAACCGCCCGGTGACTCGAGGTGCGATTCGACTTGCGTCCCCGCGGCGATACCTTCTTCCTGCTTGCGCATGAAGAACGCGGTGTAGTGGAGTGCGACATCGGGAGCATGCTTCGCGCACTCCACCTCGAACGCCGCGTCCATCGACCACAGCAATGGATCCAGATACGAGCCGTCGTGATTCGGCATCGCGCAGTGGAACAATGCGGTCCGCACGATCGCCCGGTCCTTCTCATGGATCGCCTGCAACGCTCGACGCACCGGCTCGTCACGGACGCGGCGCAGCTCGTGTACGAACTGGCGGCGAACGAACGCAGCGTAGTGTTCCTCTTCCAGCGCGATTTCGCTCGCCCGCCCACGGGCTGAGGCGGTGCACCGACGCACTTGTTCATCGTTGACCAGACGCAGTTTTGCTGCGACCTGATCGCACTCGTAGGCTTCTTCAAGGAGGCGGAGCGTCGTCCTCCCGCCCTTGATCCGATTCGTTGAGCTCATCATTTCTCTCGTTGGCAGTTCGTTTGAGGAAGGCTGCAAGAGATCCGGCTGGCGCTTCGGCTGAAGCCTTGGCGCACGCCTGGCGGACCCTCTCACCGCACGCTGTGTCCTGTAGTGGGCGCATGTCGACTTGGCTCGAAATGGGTCCTGAGATGGTTCAGGCGATGCTCACGCATCGATACACGAAGAGGCGCAGTAGGCCACAGCGGGCCGGACGGATAACGAACTGATCGAAAGGCGGTCATGATGACGAAGGGGTGTTTCTGAGGTGAAGGACGGAATGTCCGTCAGGCGATAGCAGCCACGATCGACGCGGCGGCGAGCGCTAACGACGGCATGATCGCGAAGGCGCACAACAGTGCGAAGCCGGAGGAGTCGCCGTGCGACTGCGGGTGTTCACCGTGGTGGCGGTGTTCGGAGGCGTCGTGGTGCGGCTGCGCGACGTGCTCAGGCTCGTGGTGCTCAGGCTCATGGTGCTCGGGCGAGTCACCGTCGTGCGTGTGCTCGTCGTCGCCGTGGTGGCCGTCGTCGTTTCCGTCGTTCTCGTGCTCGTCGCCGTGCTCGTGCCGCTCGGTGTTTGCGTCGTGCGTGTGTGCGCCGTGCGAATCGTGAGCGTCCGTGTCGAGGGAGAAGGGTTGTTCGTGGTGAGCCATGCTTGTTTCTTGTTCAGGGTTATCGAAAGACACCGACACCTCGCCCCGACTGGACCAATCCGGACGAGAACTTTCGAAAATGACGGGTCGGGCCCCTTCGCCGCGGTTTTTGACGAAATCTCGAATTCGTTCTCCGCACGGCGTGCTCTCCGGCGAGTGAGTAGTTGCCCCGAACCCACGGACCCGCGACATACCCATGGCCGAGAACACCGTTCATTCCGTAGCGGACGATGATGATCCCCAAGCCATCGATGACCCCGCTCATCATCCGAGTCTCTCTCCCTTCGATTGTGAGGACCTGCAACTCGCCGCGGCGATCGAAGTCCGTACCGCAATCGAACACGCGACGCTCTCCGCCTGTAGAACACCACTTTGCGAAGCGGATCGAGACGACATCGCGCAGGCGACACTGGCAGTGCTCGCGAAGAAATGGCCATCGGAGTGTTGGCCTGAACACCGGGCGGAGATCACCTCTTACGGCGTTCGCACTGCCCAGAAGAAGGTCGCACAGCTGTTCCGTGAAAGTAAGCGACGACAGCGTCTCCTCCGGAATTGGTATGTCCGGGCACAGCCCTCGACAACCCAGCAATCGCCGGCCTCCGAGATCGAGCAGTCCGAGCAACTGACCCAGCTCCGGGCCCTGCTGGCCTCGAGTGAGACTCGGGTCGCGAGAGTCATTCGTCTTCGCACCTTCGAGAACCGCTCGTTTCGCGAGATCGGGAAGCGGATGGGGCTCGGGGAAGACGGCGCCCGCAAGCTCTACGGTCGTGCCATCGTCGATCTGGGCTGCCGGGCGCGCCAGTTGGCGTGATCTTCCGACGGAGCGCAGCATCCGGTGGTCGGAATTTGACCTGGCCCCTCTTGGCGGTACGGTGCGCCCTACCGCTTGAGGGAGACCCTGCACCAATGACGCCGACCTGGCGCCAAATCATCGACAGCATCGTGGCTTCGGCGAGCCCTAGTCTGGATGATGCTTCGCATTCTGATCCTGCCGATCGTGGGGTCGATGAAGAGGATGTCGAACACGGTGAAGAGCTCACCCGCCTTGTCGAGGACGTATCCAGGACGTAAGAATGGCTGAGTTCGACGTCGGGGGCTCTCAGGGGAACAGACCGGCACCGCCCTCCCCGTCGTCGCTGTCCAGGTAGGCCATGACTGAACCCGAACCGATTCCGCACCCGTCCAGCAAACCGGTCATTCGACTGCCTGAAGCGCGATGGGCCGAACCGTGCGTTGCGGCGTTCGGACTCACCGACGAAGCGTGGTGTCGCGAGGCCGTGAGCTTCGCCCTCGAGCGGGTTGTTCGGGAACGCCTGGAGGACGAAGGGCAGTTCCATATCTGCCTGCGGAGATCGTTCGTCGTGGGGCTCCGTCAGTCGCGCAACGCGGAAGTCGTCGCCGCGTTGAAGTCGGTCGACAAGATTCGAGTCAAGAAGCCGATCCGCGAACGGCTGTTCGGTTACGCAAGAGAGGTGTCTCGGGTTCGCGGCATGGACGCCGGCATGTGGCGCGTCGCCGACCTGATCGCCGACCAAGCGGACGGCGCCGAGCGCCAACGCGCCATCGATGTCGCCGTCGGGCTGGCCGCCTACTTCATCGACTGCCAGGAAGATGGCGCGCGCGCCGCGCAGAACGGATCGTACGCTTCGGGGAACGGCACGCACTCGGCATCCGACGATACGGCAGCACCACGCAACTGTCTGTCCCAACGAGATGATGCCAGCGTTGGTTGGGGCGGCGTTCCTGCGCAAGACCTTGAACACGCAGCACGGCACGGCGCACCGAACCAACCCGACGCGCGAGACGACTGACGTCGTCTTGTGCGAGTACGCATCAAGCGGAGTCGAACAGCAGGCGCATGTACCATCGCCTTGCGCGCAATCGCAACGTGTCGGGGTGGACACCGGTGATCGCGGCCGCTTCGCCCCATGACAACTCGTCGCGGCAGCGCAGGATGATGCCGCTCCGATACGGCTCAGGAACATGTCGTTCGAGATGCTCGCGCGTCTTGCGCCGCAGTTCGAAACCAGCGGCGATGTCGCTGGGGTCGAGAGCGTTGGCGTCTATCAGCTGCTCGTCGAGGCGCTCCGTCGGGCTCTGCCGGCTACGCAAGCGCAGCACGTCTGCACACTTGTTCTGGGCGATTCCGTACACGTACTTCCGCGCCCGATCGGGATTGCACAACCGGTCGATCTTCTGCAAGAACGCGAGCAAGACTTCCTGCGCGAGCTCCTCGACCTCCTCGTGGCTCAGGCCCGGGACTCGACTTCGGATGAACCACGCGACCGAGACGTAGTAACCCTGAACCAAGTCTTCTTCTTCGAATTCGTGCACGTGTTGTCCTCCGTGCCGATCACGAGCAGGCATCGTGATTGAGCATTCTGGATTTTCCCTCTGTCGCCGGCCCTGCGCTACCGCCCGCTGTAACGACCCTGTGACACACCCGTACGTGCGGGCGGGCCCGGACGGAACTACTCCCGCCCGGGCCCACTGCCCGCGCTCGACCGATGCTCGGGACTTCTTGCCGATCGCTCACGCCGCGCGGTAGAACGCGACCAGTTCCTTGCGCAGCGCCTCCGCCGCCGCGCGGATTTCCTTATCGGTGGCCGCCATCGCCAGGCGCTCACCGATCTCCGTCTCGCTCATGTCGCCGCCGTAGTACATGCGCAGCAACGCGAGGTCGCCGCGCGACATTTCCGCGAGTCTCTCCTGGACGGCCTGGATCTTCGACAGCACGCGCATCACGCCCAAGCCCGGCGCGGCGGAGTCCAACACGACGGCGGCGTCGGAGAAGGACACCTTGTTGGCGCGCTTCGAGCGCGCCAAGGACTTCAGGACGACACGGGTCTGGATCTCCGGATCACCCGCGAGGGCGCCGTCACGACGCAGGCGGCACGCCTTGGCGAGGGTCTCGATCAACAAGTTCTCGCGAGCACTCGCGTCTTGCACGCCGGCGTTGGTCGCCGCCGACTGCGCTGCCGTCGCGACTTTGACCAGGTTGCCGAGGACCAGGTCCTCGGGTTCGAGGCCCTGTGAGTGGGCCGAGAGAGGGGTTGGGTCGGCCTGGCCGCCGACCCCATCATGACCGTGACCCGGTCCGTTCGGGGTTAAGGGAGTCATTTGGTTCCTTTTGCTGCGGTTGTTGGCGCGGGGCGGACGAACGAAGCCACCGTGCCGTAGAAAGAACTCGCCTGAGGCACTCCGAACCGAGCGAGAATCTTCGAAAAACCTTCCCTTGCCATGGGCGGGTGCGCAGCGGGTCCCTCATCCGTTCGCGTGCACGATCGTGGAGACCAGCCATCTCACGTGCGACTCCCCCGCACGCGACCGGATGACCTTCAGTGCGTCGGCGGCGTGTAGACGTCCTGCTCGACGAGGTAGCGGAAGCGGCTGCGGAACTCGTCCGGGGCCATCTTCGCCGCGGCCGCGATGCTGGCCAGCTTGTCGGCGTTCTCGAGGTCGTCTGGCTCGAGGCGGATCATGTATTCGCGTGCGACTTTGTACGCTTCCGACTTCGGGTTCACCGTGCGGATGCGCGGGCGGCCCGTTTCGGGGTCGGTATAGGTGCCGAACCGCAGGGGCACCAGCTCGCCGTTCTGGATCGTGACCATCGAGCCGACCTCGTCCGTGTCGGTCTTGCCGAGCAGGCCGCGCAGGTAGTCGATCGCGCCGTAGCCCAGATCGCGCGTGTACTCGATGTCGAACGGGATCGGCGGCGCGCTTCGCAGCTCGTAGCCGATGTTCTTCGCGACGATCGTGACCTTCTCCCCGCGCTCGGCGAAGCGCTGCTTGACCAGGTCGGTCAGCAGGCGGTGGAGGTTGACCTCGGCGAGTCGGACGTGGCCGTGCTCGTCGCGGTCCGCGGTCGGCATCGCGCGCGCGAGGTCCTCCGGCGGCAGGCGCAGGCCGAGGCCTTCGGCCAGCACCGCGACGCCGAACGGGCGGCCGGACGCGATGCGCTTGATCATCGAAGTCTCGAGCACGTCGACGATGTGGTCGAGGCCGATCGGCTTACCGGGCTCGAAGTCCTCGCCGATGACCGTGATCGTGGCGCCGGCCGACTTGCCGATACCCTGCGCGAGGTGGCCCGCTTGGCGACCCATCGCGACGACGAAGAACCAGCGTCGCGTCGTGAGCGCGTCGGTCATCAGGTTGCTGACCTGCTGCGCGCCGACGTGGCGTGCCGTCTGGTAACCGAACGTGGGCGTGTCCCCCGGCAGCGGGAGGTCGTTGTCGATCGTCTTTGGCACGTGCACGACGCGCAGCGCGCCCTTCGCGTGCTCGGCGACGATCGACGCCGAAAAGCCCGTGTCGTCACCGCCGATTGTCAGCAGTCCGTCGATTTCGAACTTCTTGAGCGAGTCGACGGTGCGACGCAGATCTTCCGGGTCCTTGGTGGGATTGGCTCGTGCCGTGTAGAGCATCGAGCCGCCGGTGAGGTGGATCCGGGAGACGTCCTCGACGGTCAGCGGGCGCACGCCGGACGTGTCGCCCTTCATGATGTCACGGAAGCCGTCTTCGATTCCGAAGACCTCCCAGCCGGAGTTGATCGCTTCGATCGTGGCGGCGCAGATCACCGAGTTCATGCCCGGTGCAGGGCCGCCACCACAGAGAATTCCGATGCGGTGCTTTGCCATCGTCGTCTAGCGGCGGCCGAACTGGCGTCCGCCGCCCTTCTTGTTGCCCTTGCCGTGCATCGACGGGTGCATCTGCTGCAGCATGCTCTGCGGCGGCCGCTCGATGCCCATCGCGTACCACGGCATGCCAAACGGCTTCATCGTCATCTTCTTGCCGTTCTGAAGGCGGAGCATGTTGTCCTGCGTGGGTTCGTTCGTCTGTTTCTTGAGGAACATCGCGAGCATCGCGATCGCCTCGCCGTCGCGCTTCTCCTTGTGCAGGATCCACGCGAGCATGTTGTAGAGCAGCGCGCTCTTGCGGTTGTACGGCGCGGATGCCTTGAGCACTTCGATCGCGCGGTCGCGCTCCTTCTCCCGGTAGAGGAGACCCGCGAGCATCATCTTCGCGTCGCCGGTCCGGTTGGGCGCAGCCTCGAGATACTCGCGGGCCTTGTCCTTCTGGCCGGCGTAGTGCGAGAACGCGCCCAGCTGCGCGAGCAGCTGGCCGCGGAGCAGCGGTACCCAGTTCCCGAGCGGCAGCATGTCCTGCACCGTCTCGATGGCATTCGCGAACATGCCGGACTCCGCCTGCTTCTTCACGCGCTCCATCGCTGGGCGCAGTCGCTTCGCGATGCGCCGCATGATCAGGATGAACGTCGCGACGAACGCGACGAGGCCGAGGGCGATGCCGCCAAACCAGCCCCACCACTCGAGAAAGCCTCCGCCGATGCCGACCAGGAGGCCGACAGCGATCGATATCAGGATCGTGTACACGGTGGCGAAAGCATCCGGAGACTGGGGGTATCCGTCGAGACCGCTTTGGAAGAAACCGGCGCCGGTTTCAAGGGGGGGCGCCGAATCAGCGTCAGTTGTCTTCGGCGGCGGCTTCCTGGGCGGCCTTGAGGTCCGCGGCGCGCTGCTCGGCCGAGGGCTCGTAGTCGGCGGTTACGGTCGTCAGGACCGGGGTGATGATCCAGGTGAACGGCGGCCAGCCGTACCAGTAGTTCTCGGCCGCGGACTCGATGATCCGGACGCGGTCGCCGTTCTCGTCGGCGATCTCTCCGGTCATGTCGTGGACCATCGAGTCGATCTCGGTGCTGCCGAACAGCGGGAGGATGATCCCGAGGTTGAGGCCGAAGTTCGTGGTCGACTTGACGTAGACGGGGTTGCCGTTGGCGCCGACGCGGTCGTTCCACCGCTTGGCGGTCGAGTGGAACGTGCAGGCCGTCGAGGAGACGAGGAGGAGAGCGAGAATCGTGAGGTGTTTCATCGGGGGATTCGTGCCGCGGGAATCGCGGCGCGGCAGTTTCCCCATCGACCGCCGCGAATCCAGTGTGAGCCGGGTTTGGGCGGCTACTCGCTGCGGCGGCGCGGCGTCAGGGCTACCAGACCCTGCTCGAGGGGGATCGAGCCGGGCAGCCGGGGTCGGCGGACTTCGATCCGCTCTTCGTCGACTCCTGCCGCGGTCAGCATCTCGACGACCGCCGCCGTGCGGGATGCCGCGATCTCGAGCGCGAGCGACCGCCCGCGTCTCGCCTTCCCGCGGTCAGCGCGCGGGCGCATCAGCGCGAGCACGCTGTCGAGCGCGCCTTCGGTGACCCCGATCTCCGCGTCGATTCCGCGCAGTTCTTCGAGAGTCTCACTGGCACCGACGTCGTCGCCGAGCATCCGTCGGGTGCGGAGTTCGGTCGAGAGCACGGCTCGACTACGCCAGAGCTCACGTTTGGTCTGTCGCAGTTGCTCGACGAGTTCTCGTTGGTCGTCGGCAGAAGGCGTTGCGAGGATCTCAGCGCGTTCGAGGTCGGCGAGACCCAACAGCGGCTGAAGCACGACGGCGATCTCGTCGTCCCCCGCGACGTCGAGCAGAGGCTGGATGGCTTCGAGAGATCCGTCCGGCGGCTCGATGCACGCGTCGGGGAACTGGATCGCGACGTTCGCTTCGGGCGGCAGCTCCTCGGCCTCGCCGAAGCCGAGCAGGCCGGTGACGGTGCCGGTCGCGCGGAACGGTGACGACGCGATCGCGTCGGTCACGATCGAACCGAACGACGACACGGCGGCGCCGGCGATCGCGCCGCCGCTGATCTCACCGCCGGCATCGCTCTCGATCTCGAGCGGCACCTTGATCTCGTCCTGGTCGTTCTTCAGCACGAAGAGCACGGACTGCAGCGGGGCCGGAAGCTTGAGATACGTCGAGATCGGGCCGCCGGGCGGCTCGTCGATGACGAGGTCGCGGAAGTCGAACCCGGACCTCACGGAGACCTTGTTGTTCTCTTCGAGCTTCACGCGGACCGTGCCGTCGAACACGCCGTCGCCGATCTCGACTCCGCTCTGCACGGCCGGTCCGCGGAATGCGAGCAGCTCGAGGCCGCGGATGTCGACGTCGACGTTGCCGGTCGGATTCTCGCTCGGGACGATGGCTCCCGACACGACGAGCTCGTCGAGGATTGGACGCGTCTCGGTGCCGCCCTCGTCGCTCATGCCGCCGATCGCCTTGCCTGCCGACGCGAGGAAGCCCGCGATCGCCGACGACGCCTTCGTGCGCTTCGGAAGCTCTGCGTCGCCCGCGCCGAGGACCAGCTCGAAGCGAGCCGGCGTTTCGTTGGATTCTCCGGTTCGGAAGTTCTGCACGCTCACGGCGAGTTCGTCGAGCGGCATCACGAACGGTGGTTCCGTCGTGTCGTCGCGATACTCGAAGTCGAGGCCGTTCACGTCGACTCGGTCGACGCGGATCGTCGCAGGCGGAGGCGGCGCCTTGTCCGGCTTCGACTCGAACCCGGCGTCGACGACGACGACGTCCTCGGGCGAGGTGCTCGCGTCCTTGGTCTTCGCCGGGGGGATCGTCAGTCCGAGAAGGTGCATGCCGGCCTCGTCCTTGCGGATCTTGCCGGTGATGCCGTCGACCGCGAGTTCTGCGACATGGATCGCGCCGGCGCCCCCGCCGACGCGCGGCGCGTTCAAGAAGACCGAGTCGATCCCTGCGAGTTCCGGTCCGTCGGCCGTCGCGTGGAACGCGAGGTCCGTGACTTCCGCCTGCACGCCGAATGCGCGCGACAGATCGAACTCCGTCGGCGCGCGGCGCTGCAGCTGCAGAGTCGCCTGTGCGAACACGCGGGCGTGACCGCCGTCGATCTCTCGCAGGTCGAGATCGCCGAGCGCACTCGGCAAGGCCGTGTGCACGGGTTCGCCGCGCAGCCCGCGGAGGTCGAGCGCGGCCGTGAAGATCGGCTCGAGCTGCCACGGGTGGGCCTCGAGCCGCACGAGGAGCTGCTCCAGCGCGTCACCGGCCGAGGCCGTGAGTTCGAATTGCCAGGGCGGCAGGTCGGTCGGTTCGGGCGCGATCACGGCGAGCGGCGCGGTGTTGCGCAGATCGAGGCGCGCGCGGAGCGGCTCGGTGTCACGCTCCTGCACGGAGAACTCGCTGAGCTCGAACGCGACGCGCTCGACGAGGACCGTCGGGGGCATCGTGACTTCGGTGGGCGGAGCGGTCGGATCGGTCGGCGCTTCTTCGTCCGTTTTCGCGACTCCCGGCTCGGTCTCGACGGGCGAGATCCGCAAGCCCGCGACGTGCCAGTCGTCTTCGTCCTTGACCGCCGCGAGCGTCAGGCCGCGCACGGCGAGATCGCGCACGTGGATCGGGCCGTCCTCGGCGCCGACCTGCGGCACGTCGACGAGAACCTCGCGAATGCCGAACTCGGCCTCGCCCGACTCGCCGTCCCGCAATGCGACGTCGCGAATCGTGGCTCGAATCGCGTTGCCGACGCCGTCGGCGCGCGGGCGGACGTTCGCTGCGATCTTGAGGTCCAGCCGACCGTTCTCGAGATCGATCCGTTGTCCGGGCGGCAGGAAGCCGTCGAGTGCGCCACCGGGCCGGAGTCCCGTGGCGGCGAGCTCGAGCTCGACGTCGGTCGCGTCCCCGAGTCCGAGACTGCCCGCGATGCGCAGGTGCTCGCTCTTGCCCTCGATGTCGAATTCGAGCTCCAGCGGGATCTCTTGTCCCGGCGCGATCGGGCCGACCTTGCCGTCCGCAACGAGAGCGAGGCCCGCCTGCGTGACCCGGAGCTTCTCGAGATCGACCGAGCCGATCGTCGTCGCGTCTTCGCCGGCGACGACGTTCGAGATTCGGACACCTGACAAGGTCGCGAGTTGCGTGCAGCGGACGTCGCGGAGGCTCGCTGTCGGCACGGTCACCTTCGGGCCGTCGAGCCTCGCGTCCGCTTCGAGTGCGCCGATCCGGAACAAGACGGTGTCTGCTTCGGTGAGTGCCGTGTCGGTCAGCTCGGCGCGCATGTCGAGCGCATCGGTCTGGCCGATCCGCTTCGCGTGTGCGTGCACGCGAGATTCGAACGTCGCATTGGCGACGACGTGATCGACACCGAGCGACTCGAGCACGGACGCGAAGTCCGTGAGGTCGAGCGATGAGACGCGCAGCATCGTCGCGACGTCGAACTCGCCACCCTGGCCGAGTTCCACGGATCCGTCGAGAATCCACTCGGCGCCGATTGGCGCGACCCGACCGCGGCCGGTGATCGTCGCGCGGCGGTCGATGCCGAGATCGTCGACGATGAGCGAGTCGACCGCGGCGCCGAGGAGGAGCTCTTCGCCGCTCGAAGAGTCCGCACACTTGCAGTCGATGTTCTCGACCTCGATGTGACGGACGCGCCACCGGAACGGCTCGCTCGAAGCGACGGGCGCCTCGGGTGCGGGCTCGTCCGGCATCGCGACCGGCGCGCCTCCCTCGTCCGGCGCGACGCCGAAACCGAGAGCTCGCAGGACCCCGCCCGTCGTGCGCGCGGTTTCGACACCGACGTTCGTCAGGCGAACCTCGGCGACGTCGATCTCGCCTGGCCGCAGCGTTGCGGCCGCGAAGACGGTGCCGATCCGCGCGCCTTCGATCGAGTCCGCGCTCGCGCGGAACTCGTCGAGACCGATCTGGACGTCGAGCTGCGGCGTGTCCGCCGCGGACTCGGCGCCGACATGGAGCGCGAGGCGTGCGCCCAGTCGGGTGGCCTCGGGGCGCACGCCTGCCGACTGCAGCACGTCGGCGAACGCGCCGGGCCGCAGGCCGCGGACCATGAGCTCGGCGTCGAGCAGGGCACGTTGGGGTTGCGCGCGTCCCGACGCCTCGAACGTCAGAGCATCGACGACGTCCGGACCGAACACGTGGGCTGCGATGCGCATCGGGCGCGTCGGGTGACCGAGATCCGAAGCGCGAAACTGTGCCTCGATGTACGTGTCGCGGTTGCGATACGCGTCCTTGACCTGGACGCGCGCATGCTGGATGCGGACGGCGTCGAGCTGCACGGGCGAACTCAAGTCCCACGGTTGGGGCTCGGCCGCGTCTTCGGGCTCGACCTCGACCTCTTCGGGGGCGCCCTCCGTCTCGCTGGCCTCGGGGCTCGGCAGGATCCACTTGCCGTCGGCCGCGCGTTCGAGATGTACGTCGAGACCGTCGACTTCGACGCGGTGCACGCGGAGGTCGAACAGCCAGAGTGCGCTGATGTCGATGTCGAGTCGCGCGTACTCGATGTGCGCGAGCGGCTCGGCGTCCGGGCGTGCGGAGTCGCGGACATCGACGTGGCGTAGTTCGACGTCACCGCCGAGCATCGACAGGTCGAAGTCCTCGTACGTTGCGTCGAGTCCGAGTCCGGCTACGGAACTCGCGAGGACGGACGGTAGCCAGAGCGCGAGCGACAGGCGTCCGACGATGATCAGCACGACTGCCAGGATCGCGATGCGCTTGCACCACTTGCGCCAGCGGCGCGGACGTGCGGGCTTGGCGCTCATTTCTCGACCTCCCGCAGTGCGGCGCGGCGCGAGTCCCGCGATGCGAACGGGTCGAAGCCCGTGGGCGCCGCCGATCGATCGACGAGCCAATCGAACGCCCGAACTCGCGACGCGGGGTCGGGCGATGCGAGCAAGCGGCGGTTCTCGGTCATGACTTTCGTGACGAAGGCGTCGAGTGTTTCGGAGTGGAGGGCGTGCGCGGCGAGGTCGGTCGCGAACTTCGCAGCTTCGCCGTAGTGGCGCAGCAGGAGTCCGCGTTCGGCTGGGCTCGCCGCGCCGCGATCGATGCGCGAGGCGAGGCAGCCGATCGCTTCGCGCTCGACCTGCCACGAAGGAGCGAGGCCCTCCGGTGGGCCGTCCGGTGACTTCTCGAGGACGGTGGAGGTCACTTCGTCGAGGACCTCCTCGGAACCGCTGATCGCGAGGTCGGTCGCGACGCCGTCGCAGGTGACGCAGAGGGCGAGCATCGCGTTGCGCCGCTTCTGCGGGTCTCCGAGCGCGCGCCACGCGATGCGGTGTGCTGATGCGTTCGCATCTTCGCGCGTCCAGCGCGTCGCGTCCGCGGCACGCTGCGTCGTGTACTCGGCAGCTTGCCGTTCGAACTGCGCGACCGCGACGCGGTGCCCAGGGTCGTTCGCGTTCCCGGGGCGAACGTCGACGAATACACCGAGCGTTTCGTCCGGCGTCGCGCCGGGAAGCTCGATCCACAGCGTGCCGGTGCCGCCCGTGATCTGCAGCTCGGTTACGGTGATGTCGTCGACCGCGCGGCCGGTTTCGTGCTGCAGGCCCAGACGGGCCGTGTCGCCGCGCCGGGCGAGCAACACCGCGGTCGACGCCATCGCATCCGTGGAGCGATCGCGCAGCGCGATGCGGATTCGGGACACGTCGGGAAGCGCGCCGGCGGCGGCGTGGAACTCGATCGCGCGTTTCGAATCGGTCGCGGCTTCGCGGATCGCCGCGAGCGCATTCCGCGCTCGGTCATCGGACGCCGCACGCGCGGACCGCAACTCTTCGGATGCGCCGCGGATCGGCGCCTCCGTCGAGGGGTCGAGCAGCGACACGGCGAGGCCGTCGGTCGCTGTCGTCAACGCGCGGTCGACCGTGCCGTTCACGAACGCGAACGCGCGCACGCGGACCGACCATGCGGACGCGGCGTCGACCGGACCGGCCGGTGTCGGCGTTGCGGCGAGCAGACCGCCGGCGCGGTGGGTGACGAGGAGTTCATAGCCTGAATCGGCGAGCCGCGGAGGCGAGTGGCAAGCCGTCAGGAGCAGCACGCTGGCTGGGATGAGGAGGCGCAGAGTCACGGGGCGAACAGTGTGGCGAGCGGCCTCGACTCCGACAACAGGCGGCGCGGCGGGACTGTCATTTCTCTGTGCCGTATTGCGTCGCGGCGACGGCGCGGAGGGCGCGACGGCTACGTTGGCGGCATGACACTGCCCTTCGGAACCACACGACGCCAATTCCTCTCCGGCACTGCGGCTGCAGCCGCGGCGCCCACGCTCGGCGCGATGATCCCCGCCGCGATGTCGAGCGCAAAGCGCAAGGTCCTCATCCTCGGTGGCACGCAGTATCTCGGCCCGGCGATCGTCGAAGCGGCGCTCGCTGGCGGACACGAGGTCACTCTGTTCAACCGCGGCAAGACCAACCCGCACATGTTTCCCGAGCTCGAGAAGCTCAAGGGGCAGCGTCGGCGCAAGGGCGTCGGCAGTCGCGTCGACCAGGACCTGTCGGCGTTGAAGGGGCGGAAGTGGGACGTCGTGATCGACACGTCGGCCTACTTCACGGCGAACGTCGAGGACATGGCGGCCGCGCTCAAGGACTCGGTCGAGCACTACGTGATGATCTCGTCGATCTCCGTGTATTCGGAGAAGGAGGCGAAGGAGTCCGGCGTGCACGACGAAGTCGAGACGCCGCTCGGCACGATCGAGGACAAGTACGCGACGCAGATCACGAACGAGACGTACGGTCCGCTCAAGGCGTACTGCGAGCAGGCGGCGGAGGCTGCGTTCCCGGGTCGGACGACGAAGATCCGTCCGGGCTACATCGTCGGGCCTGGCGACCCGTTCGATCGTCTGACGTCGCGCGTCGTGCGGCTAGGCAAGGGCGGGGACACGCTCGCGCCCGGCGACCCGGACGCCGAGCTCCAGATGATCGACGTGCGCGACCTAGGCGCGTTCATCTGCAAGGCCGCCGTCGAGAACATCTCGGGCGCATTCAACGCGACGGGGTTCGACGGCCGGATCTCGGTCGGCGAGTTCCACCACGCGGCCAAGCTGACGCTGAATCACCGAACGACGTTCGAGTGGGTGAGCGACGCGTTCTTGGAAGAGAAGAAGGTCATCCCGTGGGGCCACATCGCCTGCTGGATGCCGAAGTCCGACAACGTCCACTCGAACATCGACCGCGCCGTGGCGAAGGGACTCGAGTTCCGGCCGCTCGTGGACACGATTCGGGACACACACGAGTGGGCGACGAAGGAACGCCCGGAGGAGCGGCCGTGGCGCTGCGGCTTGCCGGAGGAGAAGGAGAAGGAGCTGTTGGCCGACTGGCGGGAGCAGGGCGGGAAGTAGGCCGCAGTCAGTTTCCGGCGCACTCTCGCATTCGCTCTCGCAGCGTGTTTCCGAAACCGTCGTGATCCGGAATCGATCGGAGCACGAGGGAGTTCGCGTCCGCCGCGGTGACCAGCCCGGCGTTCGGCACGACGCCCTGCGTCGTCACTCGGACGTCGCCGCAGCCGAACAGCTTCTGCATGAGACTCTGTCGGACGGCGACGGCATGCACGTGGGCGAACGGAATCTCGATCTCGTGCGCGACGACCAGGCCGTGCCGGTAGACGACTGACGTGTCGGTGAGTGAGTGGCGACGACGACGCGCGTCGAGCAATTGAATCGGGGGGAGTGCGGCGCCGACCATCGCGCAGATCGTCCCCGCGACGATGCGCCCCGGGGTGAGGGTGTCGGGTACGAACACGATCGCGCACGCGAGCGCGCACAGCGCGAGCGCGCCACAGCAGCCGACGGCCAGGGCGACGCCGCGGGAGGCCGTGCCTTCGGTGGGGGCGGACGCGAGTGACATGTCGTTGGCGTCGGTTTTTTGGGGGCGGGAGCTGAAGGGGATTGGGGCTCCGTGTCCGCGCCCGCCCCCTCACCGAAACAGCGCGTGATCCCTCTGCCCCCCGCTCCGCATGAACGCCACCAAATCCTGCACGTCCTTCAACGTCAGCGTCGCCAACAGCCCCGGTGGCATCATCGAGACCGTCGACGGTTCCTTCGAGATGATGTCCGCGACCGGGATCGCGGTGAAGTCTCCGGGGCGGAACATGTCTTCGGCGACCTTGATACGCTTCTTGTTGTAGTTGGCGACGTAGCCGATGACGACGCGGTCGTCCTTCAGCGTGAACACGGTGGGCTGGTACTGATCCGAGATCACCTTGCTCGGCTCGATCGTGGACTCGAGGATCTCGCGGATCCCGAAGCGGCCACCTACGGACGTGAGGTCGGGGCCGATCGAGCCTCCTTCGCCCGCGAAGCGGTGGCAGCGAACGCATGCCGCCACGCCGAACATCTTGCGACCGTTCTCGAAGTCGTGGCCGCTCCTCTTCTGCGCGAGCAGCGGCTCGAGTTCCTCGACGGTCCACATCTTGACGAACGTGCGATTCGAGGCGACGGCCTCGATCTCGCGCGGCTTCGGTTCCTCGGTCACGAGTGTGCCGAACGCGGCTTGCTCCGCCTTCGACATGTTCTTGATCGCGTCCTTGCGGATGTTGTTGCAGAAGCCGCGGAACGACGAGCCGCCACGGAAGCCGGCTGCGCGATGGAACCAGGTCAGGTAGCGACGGCGACGTTCGTCGGTCCAGCCGGTGCGCACGTTCCGGAGGCAGTACGCGTAGTGCATCTGCTCTTCCTGCGACGGGGCGGATTCGAGGAGATCGAGAGTCTTGGCGACGGCGTGATCCGAGTCGAGCGCGGACAGCAGTCGGGCCAGCTCGCGATTGACCTCGCGATTCGAATCCGGGAAGTGCGCGTCGAGGCGTGCGCCGAGTTCGGCGTATTCATTCCGGCCGAGCTTGCCGTCTTCGTCGAGGCGCGCGAGCACGAGTCCGTAGGCGCGCAGCAGTTCGAGCTTCTGTGCGTCGTCCGATCGCTCCCAGCGAACCGTCGCGAGCCGGTCGAGAAGTGGCTGCCGCAGCTGCTTCTCGCCGTGGCGAGCGAGGGCGATCGCACCGTGGACCAGGCGGCGGGGGTGTTTTTCGTCGAGCACGCGCTGCTGCCAGGACGCGACCGGCTGGTGCTCGATCGCGAGGCGCGCCGCGAATCGCACGTGTCGATCGTCGTCGCCGAGGTGCGGCCATGCGGTTTGGATCGCGTTCTTCGCGCCGGCGACGTGCAGCGTCTCGAGCCGGCGCCGCAGTGATTGTCGACCGGCCGACGCCGCGACGGGTTGCGCACTCGTCGTGTCTCGGTCGCCCGTGTACCGCAGCCGCCACAGGGCCGAACTCGCGCCGCGACCGCCGGTCGCGAAGTAGAGCGCGCCGTCGTCCGGGCGCACGACCATGTCGGTCACCGGGAACGGTGCGGCCGTGGCGACGACTTCCTTGGTGCCACGGAACGACGCGCCGTCGCGATCGAGGTGCACGGCGTAGATCACGCCGTAGCTCCAGTCCGCGACGAACAGCGCCTTCTGGTAGCGCGCGGGAAAGCGTGCACCCGTGCCGAACGTGATGCCCGTCGGCGAACCCGGACCGATGTCGAGCACCGATGGCAGGCTGTCCGCGAAGTAGGCGGGCCACTTACCCGAGCCGAATCGCCAACCGAACTCCGCGCCGCTGACGACGTGGCAGATCCGAGTCGGTCGATACCACGGCGTGCCGATGTCCCACTCCATGTCGGAGTCGTACGTGAAGAGCTCGCCGTTCTCGTCGAACGCGATGTCGTAGTGGTTGCGGAACCCGTTCGCGATCAGTTCACGCTCGGACGCGTCCGGTGAGATGCGAAGGACCCATCCTCCGATTGGCGGTGCGTTGTTGTTGTGCCCCCCGGCATCCGGCATGCGCGCCAGCACATGGTCCCCTGCGAACACCTGGGGCATCCGCGAACTCGTGAACCCAGGCTTCGGGTAGTGGGTCATGTTGCCTGCGCACACGTAGAGCGACTTGCCGTTCGGACCGAGCACGATCGCATGGCCATGGTGCTCGTTGCCCATGCGGATCTGAATCAGATGCTCGTGCTCTTCGTACTGGTCGTCACCATCCGGGTCGCGTAGGCGGAACAGGCCCGACGTCTTGCCTTTGCGCCCCATGACGTAGAGGCTGCCGAAGGCGTGGAGCAGTCCCTGGGCGTGACCGATCGGCGTGTCGAGCGGCTTGACGGCTGTCTCGTCTCCGAGCGTGATGCGGTAGAGCTTGCCGCGCTGATCGCACGCGATCAGGCGGCCCTTGTCGTCGTTCGCAAGCGAAACCCATGAGCCGCGGTCCTGCGGGACTGCGTAGACCTGCTCCACCGAGAAACCGGTGAGGGTCTTGACCTGAGCGTGAGAGGGGAGCGCGAGGATGCCGAGCATCGCTGCGCAGAGGGGGGCGGAGAGGTGGTGCATGAATGGTCCGAACGCCAGCATCATCGATGCTGGCCCACGCGTGCGCCACCCCGTCGCTACTCTTCGCGGACCATCAGCAGCTGGCCTGCTTCGGCATAGCTGTTATTGCGTCGTCCTTTGAGAACCAAGCGCAGTGCGATCAAGCAGCCGGTGCCGTCACCGTCGGTCTTGATCTCGAACCCGTGCGGGAAGTCGGCCTCGAGACGAGCGTAGAACGGCACTTCGATCGGAATGTCCAGGCCGTTGGGAGCGATCTGATAGTTCGCTTCTCCGGCCATACCGCCATTGTCTATGTTCGGATTGGCGGGGATCTTGAAGCCGCTCGTGACTGCCATCAGTCGGCCGGAGCCGTCGATGGTGTAGAACAGGTTCGTCGCGCCCTCGCTCGAATCCCATGCGAGCGTGATCCCCACTTGGCTCATGACGGCCGCAGCGACGGCGCGGTCGGCGTCGTTGTCGAGCGCGGCCATCTCCTGATACCGCGCGAACGGTGTGCTCTCCCAGCGCACGATGTCCACCATGCCCTCCGAGTCTCGCCAGAGGTAGTAGGCGACGAACGTCACGCGGTCGAACCGCACGCGTTTCGAGTTGATCTGCGCCGACAACGGCGCGCCGGCACAGACCATCAGCGCAGTGTTGCCCGTTTCGCGTAGCGACTCCTCGTCTCGAGTGAGGTAGCCATAGTGCCCTTCGACCGGCAGCTTCGAACCCGTCAGTGGCGTGAACGGGGCGAAGTCCATCATCGTGAGGTATGCGTTGCCCTCGACGTCGTCGCGACACACGCGCAGGGCGCGGTTTCCGTCGTGCACCATGGTCTCCATGATGCGGTCCGCGATGCTGCGCGCGCGGGCCTGTGCGCGGTAGAAGCCCTGTGAGCCGGAGTAGGTGCGCAGCGACTCGAACACGAGCGTCGAGAAGATCCCGATCATGCTGATCACGACCAGCATTTCGAGATAGCTGATGCCCCGGATGTTCGCGTGAGACGTGTGCGTGCTCATCGTTCGATCCAAATCCGCACCTGGTGATGGCTGAAGTGGGTTTCCCGCGAGCGGTGGTAGCACTCGACGCGGATCAGGTAGCTGCCGCCGGGGAACTCCGCGACGGGCAGATCCACGGTCATCGATTCGTCGCCCTTGCGCGAGTCGAACACGAGCTCGGCGGCTGGGGGGCGCGTACCGACGGTCGCAGGAAGGGACGAGTTCGCGTAGACCCAGCTGTCGCCGCCGTCGGCGGATGTGAGCACGCGATACACTAGTTGCGACTCGTCGCCTTCGAACGCCGCGAACGCTGGCGTGTAGTCGGCGCCGTCGAATCGCACGAACGGGGTGCGCCACGTCACGAGGGTGCTGCGCGGCCCCGAGAGCTTCTGGTCCGGTGCCGGGCTCGAGATCGAGACGAGTGGCTGCAGTTGGATTGCGTTCGTCCATGCGGGTTCGGCCGCGACGTAGAGACCGGCGAGACCCGACATGAGCAGGCGTCGCGTCAGATCCGCGTGGTCCATCGTGGTCCCCGGTGTGTCGCCGAGGATCGTGAAGAACGCCGGATCGTCGGTCGTCGACGAGCATTCGATGATGCCGGATCCGACGAGGTCGGTCGCGGTCGTCGCGATCGAACGCAGCAGCTGGATGCCGTTCTTCGGATACGTGGTCGTGAAGGTCGACTCCGGCAGTGCCGGAGACAGCGTGTGGTTGAGCTCGAACGGAAGTCGTCCGTCGACGGTTGCCGATTCAGAAACGCCGGTTGCGCGAATCAGGTCGAGAGCGATGTCTGCGACGTTGATGATGTGTCCACTGACTTCCGGCACGTGCGCCAGCGTCGCGGACGAGTCCGCACAGAACAGCGACGCCGCGCCGTGATTGCCGAGCTGAGCACCTTTGGCGTGGCTGAAGCTCGTGCCCTCCGGTAGATACGAGAACATGCCGCTCCGCCACATCTCGCGGATGAACTGTCCACTGCCGGTTCCGGTCGCGAGGTTGGCATCGTTCATCCACGTCGAGTAGGCCGAGTCCGGGAACAGCTCGCCGAGCCAGGGTTTCGCCCAGAAACCGTTCGACGCGTCGCGTACGGTGGTCTGTCCGATCCTCGGAATCGTCGAGCTCCCCGAGCCGGGCGTGGATGCCGGGATCTCGAAGCTCGCCGTGATGGTGTCCGCGGTGACCCCGTAGCTCGAGCCGTAGAGCTGTCCGTGCACGGGGACCGGAGCCCAGCCGAGTTCGGTGCCTTCCGGGTTCCGCGCGAACTCACCGCCGAGCAGAATGCTGCCCGCAAGCTCGCCGCGCGCATTCGTCAGGACCGCCTTCGTGGTCTGCAGCGCTCCCCGCCACACTTGCATCATGCGCGCCGTGTCGTAGATCACGCCGAGCCCGGCACCGTCGCGGATGCGCGACGAATCGATCTCGGGCCAGTCACCGGTCGCGTTGTTCCCGGCGTGCCGGAAGTCGTCGAAGAACCAGTTGTAGCCGTGCGGCGAGGTGGAGCCGTTCTTCGCGAGATCGGAGTACGGGTTGTGGCGCGGGTCACCGAGGAATTGGTAGCGCTCGGTCATCGGAACCGCGTCCGGTGACGATGCCCACCAGCAGTGGGTCCGCGAGCGGTTGTACGGATCGTTGGAGGTCGGCCACGCGACCCCGGTCGTCGTGTCCGTGCCGATGCGCGTCACGACGTCGACGCGGGTGTCCGCGTCGGTCCAGCCGCCACCGGGGAAGCTTTTGCCGAACACTTCTTTCGGGATGCGGATGCGCCAGCGCGATGTGTTGCAGGGCTCTGGGTCTTCGCGGTCCGTGTGGAAGTGGGTGTCGTATCCGGCCTCCTGCATCAGCGACGGGATGTATTCCATGCCGTAGAGACGGCCTCCGGGCTTCAATCCTTCGTCGTCGACGGGTGGCGCCGTGAGTGGGGTGTGGTGGAGGCGGATCCACGTGTGCGGGGACGGCGTCGTCGAGTAGCCGGCTTCCCACGACATCTCGTACGGATCCGATGCCGACGCGAGCGTCGGCGGAACGCTGTTGGAGTCGTTCCAGTCGTCGTAGTCGTGCGACGTCGAGATCGCTCCGGTCGTCGGATTGATCCCACCGGAGGCACGTCGGATCTCCAGACTTTCTTGCCCGGCGCTGCTGACGCCGTTGACGTTCTGAGAAAGGTCGAAGCCGAAGATCTGCAGCGTGATCGGCACGGACAGTGTCGTCGGGCCAGTCGCCGGGTCGGTCTTGTAGGCGTAGACGAAGAAGTCCATGTCGTCGGTGTCGCCGTGGTTCGAGTCGCCGTCGGGATCCCGCGCCGGTCGAATCTTGGCGGGGTGCGTGACGACGCGGACACCGGGATGCGCGGTCGGGGACTTCGCCGCGTCCGAGTAGTTGCGGACAGGCGGGAATGGCAGGCCTTCGCCGTGCATGTTCAAGAAGATCGCGTTCTCGAAGCGAGTCGGCTCGCGCCACATGTCGTCGAGCAGCAGCTGGAGCGGAGGCTCGTCGGCGTTCTCGAGGCCGGCTGCGACGCGGGCGTCGAAGATCTCGCGCGCGACCGGCGCGCGCACGCAATGGTTGAATTGGTCCGCGACCGTGTGCGGGACCGGGTTGTCCGTCGCGTCATAGACGTTGAACAGTCCTTCCTCGGTGCGGACTCGACCGGACAACAGCTCGGGCTCGGTCAGGGTCTCACTGCCAGAGACGCCAGGATAGGCGTACGCCCACGGGGCCGCGGCTTCGGCCGATTGGGTGCGGTTGACGAACGGCGTGTAGAGAGGGTCTCGGCCGTAGCCGAACTTCGTGATCCAGTGCAGACGGAACTGCAGGCCGGGGTTGAGAGTGGAGATCTCCCCGGCGGCCGATCGCAGCATCGGGCGCAAGGTGGGGACGGGCAGCCACGACGACGGCGCGTTCGCCATCGCCAGCACGTAGATGTCAAACTCCTTGACGCGTGGCGACGGGCGAGAGAGCAGGGTCAAGATGCTGCCCGCCGACGCGACGTTGATGATTCGTCCGTCGTCCTGCCGCTGCTTGATCGTCACGTGGACGTAGCGTCGGAACTCGGATCCTTCGATGGGATCGATGCGAATCCGGCGCAGCCACCGCCACTGTCCCCCGACTTTGCGGTTGTCCGACGCGGGGTCGTCCGGCGGGAACGGGACGCCGAGCTTCTCCATCGTCGTCAGCGTCGGGTTGTCCTCTTGGTCGGCGAGCGCGTCGAGTTCGTGGATTTCGAGGATCGAGCCGCGTTGCACCGCCGCTTGGGCCTCGGACAGGATGCCGAGCGCCTTTCGATACGCGAACGCCTTGTCGACGCTGATGTTGTTCTCGCGGTAGCTGAGCGTCAGCTGCTGCGTCATGATGAGCAACGCAACTCCGACGATCGACATCGCGGCAATCAGCTCGATGAACGTGGCGCCTCGTGAGTCTCTCATGGGGTTTGTTCCGCTCAGTAGGTGTCGCCCTTCGCGACAACGGTGCCATCCGGTACGGACTTGCCGGTCAACACGACCGCGCCGGAGTGGATCACTACGGAGGTTCCGAGGATCGCGCCGTCGCCGATGCTGGCGCCGCTCTCGATCACCGTCTCGTCGCCGATCGTCACGCCGCGTCCGATGTAGACGCGGTCGCCGATCTTGACGTTCTTCCCGATCGTCACCGTGTCCCGGATCACCGTGTCGGCGCCGATGTCGACTTCTTCATCGACGGTCACGTCGTAGTCGATCTCGGTCGATGGGCCGACCGTCACGGTCGGATCCAGGTCTGCCGTGTTGTCGATGTCCGGCTCGAGCTGATGCTCGTCCGGGCGCACGGAACGGGACATGCGGTAGGCGCTCACCGCGGTCTTGAGCGCGGTCAGCTGCGTGTTGTCGTACCCGACCGAGACCGGCTCGCCGCCACCGCCGAACGTGACGGTTCCGGGCGAGATCAGCGTGCCTCCGAGGTGGAAGCGACCACGCACGCCGACGTTGCCCAAAACGTAGGTGAGTCCTTCGAGCGCCGAGTAACTGCCGTCGGTCGTCGTCAGGTTGCCATTGATGACGAGGAGCATGCGCCCGGCGAGGCGCTGGTCGGCGGTGACGGTCAGGTCACCGTCCACGTAGACGACCGAGTTGTCGGGGATGTAGGCGGGGATCTCGCCACCGGGTTCGAGGATGATGTCCGCCAGCGAACGAAACGAGTCGAGGTCCATCGAAAGGACACTCTCGGGGCTCAGGTCGAGTCCCGGGACCGGGGCGAGCGGCGGAGTGCCGCGTGCTTCTCCCGTGCCGACGGGCACGGCGGCGATGTCGCCGGTGTCCGGGTAGGCGATCGCGGGCACGTTCTTGCCGTCCACGATCGAGCCGTCGGCGAGCGTGACGTCACCGACGTCGTCGACGATCAGTGCCGCGTCGGTCGGGATGCGCAGGGGTACGCCGCGGATCTCGCTGCGCAGAGCCGTCGTGGCGACGACGCGGTTCGGCGCTTCGTCGAATGCCTTGGCAGGGTCCTTGCGGCGGTAGAGGTATGCGCGCGAGCCGAGGTCCCAAACCCGGCCAGGTTGGATCTCTCCACGTTGCAGCGAGATGTCGAAGGTCGTGTCCTTGCGCACTTCGTAGCGACCCCACAGAGAGCCACTGATCTCGAACTCGCGGACGAGGCCGACCTCGGGATCGACGGTGTCGATGACAGGTGGAGTGGCCGTGAGGTCGAGCAGCGGTTGGAACAGCTCGACCGGCTGCGTGTCTTGGGCGCGGAACCACGCGGTCGCGTCTCGGAGACCCGACTGCGCGAAGGTGTGTGTGAGCGCGCGCTGACGATGGCGCACGTCGACTTCACGACGCTCTGCCGTCATGAAGATCGTATGGGACACCACCATTCCCGATGAGATCACCACGAACAGCAGTGCCCACACGAGAGCGTTGCCGTTCTGCTGAGTCTGAGACTTCCTCAATGCGATCGCCTTCCTTCGCGTTCTCATGGACCTTTCGGGTGCATCGAGACGCGGACTTGACGGAAGCTCGGCTCGTCCCGCTGTCGAGAATCGCGACAGTCAGTCGGCGAGCCGGACGACGACGACTTCAGACCCCGATAGCGCCGCGGGATCGAGCTCCGACGAGATGCGCTTTTGCCCGTTGATTTCCGCCTGGAGTCGGAACGGAACGGGTGGCGCGGGGTGGATTCGGAGCGCGCCGTGTTCGTCGGTCGTCAGTGCGCCGGGCCGGTGGAAGCCCTTCGCGCGAATCGTGATGCGCCGGTTCGCGACAGGCTCGTCCGACGTATCGAGGACTCGGAGGTCGAGCCGACGCAGCTGGGTAGTGATCGGCATGGTCAGTTCGTCCCCCGGCGCGAGGGTCCCGCGGTCGGGCAGCCGCATGTAGATCCAGCCGGGACCGGGTTGGGCGGGAAGCGTGATCGCGAAGCCGTACTCGCCGGGCGGGACCGTTGCTTGAAACTGGCCACTTTCGTCGGTCGCGACGCGGAGGTTGCGCCTGCGATCATCACTGCGCACGAGGAAACAGTGCACCTCGCGGAGTGGTTGTCCGTTGACGAGCACGCTGCCGCGGACGGATCCGGGAAGGCTAGAGTTCGCGTCGACGTCGATGCGGCGCTCTTCGCCCGCGGCGATGGTGACGCGCTCGACTAGGGCCGAGATCACCCCTTTCTGCACCGCGCCGGATCGCAACCAGTAGCGCAGATAGACGTCGTATTCGCCGGGCGCGACGTCATCCGCTCGGAACACGCCGTCTTCGTCGACTTCGATGCGGTGGTCGGGACCTTCCGAGGTCGGCGCTAGTGCGATGTGCACGCCATCGCCGCCGTCCCCATCGAACCCCCGCAACGTCTCCAAGGCTTCGGGCGGCGCGACCCGTCCGCTGACAGAGCCCGCGGGCGCCACGGTGATCCGCAGGCTGTCGTCGAGCGCGGTGACCTCGACGGTTTCGACATGGGGCACATGCGCGCCACCGCGGACGCGCACATCGAACCGTCCGGTCCGCGCGTCGAGCACGGCGACGCCATCGGCGTCGGTCATGGCGTGTGCGATCCGCAGCTCGTTCGGCACACGGGTGACGCGGTCACAGTCTTCGATGTCGATGGACGCGCCGTCGATACTCGCGGCTTTCTTGCCGAGGCGCTGCAGCAGCTCGACGGTCGTGTTCGAAACCGGTCGGCCGTCCGGCGTGACGACGGTCGCGCGCACGGATGTCCTCCGCTTCGCCGTGATCAGCAGCTCGCCGGTGGGATCCTCACCGATCGTGAAGCTGACGAGTTCGGTCGGCGCGAGCGCGTCGTCGTCCGGGACTACGAGCACGCCGTTGGACCCCGACCGAAGCCGCGTCACGCTGCAGCGCCCGCTCTCGTGGTGTCCTCGGATCCGAACGTGTCCATAGCGCGACCATCCGAAACCGTAGTTCCGCAGAGCGAACAGCGTGTATCGAGGAACGGCGACACCTTGCTCGTCCACGACGCGTACCTCGATCGACGGTCGCAGGCCGACGACCACCTCGAGGCCGTCGTCGCCCCAGTTCACGTCGACTTTCTCGGCCGGTGCGACCAGCTCGTAGCGACCGCTGTCGTCGGTCATGTTGATCTGCACGCCCGGTTTGCCGTCATCGCGGATCGGTCCGGCGCGCGGCATCGAGAGCGAGCCGTCTTGCCGAGACCGACCGCGGCCGATGTAGCCTTCGCCCATCGCGCTGATGCGCAGCCCTTCGACCGGCTGTCCGAGGCGATCGCGCACGGTTCCGGAGATCGTTAGCGACGGATCCGGACGTTCGACGACGACGCGGAGGTCGAATTCGGTCATCGACGGCAGCAATCGCACCGATCGCGGATCGACGAGCGCGCCGGTGTCCTCCGCGCCGACGTACCACTCGCCGGGCCACGCCGGCTGGTCGAACCGAAATCGTCCGCTCGCATCGCTCGTCGTCCGCAGGAGACTCTTCGGAGTCACAGAGTGTTCGTGTTCGCGAATCACCATCGCGAAGAGCATCCCGACGGCTTCGACCGGCAGACCTTCTTCGTCGACGACGCGTCCCGAGACTTCGATCGCGTGCAGCATCGGTATATCGCCGAGATGCTCCGTCGTGCCCGGGCGCGGTCGGACGAGACGGCGCGTGCACGGCGTGAAGCCGTCGGCCTGCACGCGAAGGATCAGATCCGTGTTCCCGTCGACGGCCGCGCCCGATTCGAACCGGCCGCCGCCATCGCTCGTTGACTCGACGACGAGCCGGTCTTCGTCGTTCTCGATCGGCGCGGACATCGTGATCACCGCGTTGGGGACCGGCGCGCCGTCGAGCACCGCCACGCACCGGCCGAGGATCGTGAACGCGTTGGCTGGTTGCACGGCCTCGTTCGTCTCCACGTCCTGGCGCGCGGTGACCTGCTCGATTTCGTCCGGGCCTGGAGCCGTTGCGGTCTGCGACGTCGGCGCTTCGACCCTGGGTTGGCCGTCTTCGGACTGCGCCTCGGGGGAACCGCTCAGGACCTCGAGCAGGAGGTAGGCGAGGCCTGCGATGAGGATCAGAGCGAGTGTCGCGAGCGCGCGGCGGCGGCTGGATCCGGGTAGGGGCATGAACAGGGGAGATTAGTGGGGATGTCGATTGGGAACTCGTTTTCGGGCCCGGACCCGGGCCCGAAAACGGCTTCCCAACCCACGTCCCCACTCTTTTTCCGGGATCCCCGTACGACCCCGGCCCCCCATCCCGTATCCGTCAACGATCCCAATCCCCAACCCCCCAGGAGCCCACCGATGTCCGAACAACCCGCATTCGCCACGCCATCCCAGGAGCACGCCTCGCTCAAGGAGCTCGTCGGCACCTGGAACGTCGAGTGCACCTACTTCATGGACCCGAGCCAGCCGCCGATGACGTGCGAAGCGACGGACACCGCCGAGATGATCGGCGAGTTTTGGATCCAGAGCACGTTCGAGTCGAACATGTTCGGGATGCCGTTCCGCGGTGTCGCGACGCTCGGCTACAACGCGATCACCGAGGAGTGGGTCAGCACCTGGGTCGACAGCCTCAACCCGTACCTGTTCCACTTCACCGGAAAGCACAACGCGGAATCGCAGGTGCTCGAGATGTCCGGCAAGGGGCCGAACCCGATGGGCAGCGGGCTCTGCGACTACCGCACCGTAGAGAAGCGGATCAGTGCGGACGAGCGGCACTTCGAGATGTTTCTTACGCTCCCCGAGGCGGGAGAGGTGCAGCTGTTCAGCTACATCTATCGCCGCGCCTAGGGCGCGCCGGACGCCGATGAGAACGGCGTCTCGAGACTCCGATTGTGGAGCGACCTGGAATTTTTGCGACTTTCGAGGGCGCCCAGAACACAAAGGAGATGGCTCGCGGGCTTCGACCTCGGTCGTGGTCCCGGACCAGAGGTGTCGCCGCGCGGCGGACCGGAGAGAAAGTCGCGCGGCGGAGGACTGAGAGCCCATGACTTCTTCGAAGGCACGGGTTCGAGCGCGGCGCGAAAGCGCCGCCAGCAGCAGAGAGGCTGTCGAACTGGTGATGCAGTGACAGCCTCTGGAGAGCCTGAAGGCGGCGACCGGGTTCGACGGCGGGTCGAACCCGGCGCCGGCCTTCCTTTTGCCGTGGACCGGTATCATCCGGCGCAACCTCCATGGATCAGTCCGCTTCCCGTCGTGCCCTGGATCTGTTCGAGCGCGTGTGCCCGTTGCCGCGCCCGGAGCAGCTCCGTGTCCTGCGGGACGAGTGCGACGAGACCGCAGTCCGGGAGTGGGTCCTGCGGATGCTCGACGAGGACGGTTCTGTGGACGACTCCGAGTCGTTCGAGATTTCGGGGCATACGCCGCCAGCCGAGGGGTGGCTTCGCAAGATCGGCGAAGACGCGTATGTGTCGGGCGACGCCGACCCGTTGCTTCCCCCGCGCATCGGCCGCTACCGCGTTATCCGGCAGATCGGCGAGGGCGGGATGGGCGTCGTCTTCGAGGCCGAGCAGGACGTGCCGAAGCGGACGGTCGCTCTCAAGCTCCTCCGGCTCGGCGCGACCCACGGCGACACCGTGCGTCGCTTCGAACAGGAAGCGGAGATCCTCGGTCGACTGCGGCATCCTGGTATTGCGCAGGTCTACGAGGCCGGCAGCGAGATGACCGCACTCGGTGCGCGTCACTACTTGGCGATGGAGTTCGTCGACGGCCTACCGTTGCAGCGATACTGCGAGCAGAACGAACCGGACCTCGCCGCGCGGGTGCTCATGCTCGCCGAGGTCTGCGACGCGGTGGACCACGCCAACGAGCAGGGCGTCGTGCATCGGGACCTCAAGCCCGACAACATCCTCGTCGACCGACACGGACGACCGAAGGTCGTCGACTTCGGCGTCGCGCGGCTCGCCGACGACGACATGCAATCGATGTTGACGCGCGTCGGGCAGGTCATCGGGACCATGGCCTACATGAGCCCCGAGCAGGTCAGCGGGGATCCCGAGGCCGTGACTACCGCGGCCGATGTGTATGCGTTGGGCGCCGTCGGATACGAGATGCTCACCGGATCCCTCCCGATCGAAGTGCGCGGCGGGACGCTCGCTGACGCAGCGGACGCGGTGACGCATGCGGATCCCGAGCCGATGGGGCGTCGCAACGTGCGCTTACGCGGTGATCTCGAGACGATCTTCTCTACCGCGTTGGAGAAATCGCCGGAGCGGCGCTACGCGACGGCCGGGGCGTTCGGAGCCGACCTGCGTCGCTTTCTCGCGGACGAGCCGATCGCGGCTCGTCCGCCGACGACGCTGTACCAGTTCGCCAAGTTCACGCGCCGTCACCGCGGGCTCGTCGGTGGTGTAGTCGCGTCGTTCGTGCTGCTGGTCGTCGCCCTCGTGATCACGATCGTCGCGCAGCAACGAGAGAAGGCGAATGCGCTCGAGGTCCGGCGGCTCGCCGACCACACGCGTCTGACGCTTGCCAGGCACACCGTCGACACGGATCCACGCGTGGCGCAGCGTGAGCTCCTGGCCATCGATCCCTCGGCACGGGGGTGGGAGTGGCACCATCTGTCGCGGCGCGCGGAGTCCGCGTTGTTCTCGCTCGATCATGACGTCGAGCGTGTCGGCGTCGCTCGATACGTGAGCGACGGGAGCCTGATTGCGACGGCCCATGCCGACGGCTCGATCGTGACGTGGGATGCGGTCACAGGAGCACGGGTCGGCTCGATTCGGGTCGATGCGCCGCTGCGCACGATCGTCGCGGATTCCCCGCCAGACCGGGTCACAGCGGTCACCGACCACGGTGTCGTCTACTGGGATCCGCGTTCGGGTGAGACGGTCGAAGAGCGGCTGGACGAATCCGAGGTTTGGGATGGTCGCTACTCTCGCGATGGTGCACGGCTCGTCATCGCTTCGCACGAAGCGCTCTGGTGCGGTGCGCCCGGCTCGCTTCGCGTCCTGCGCCGGCAGCGGTTCGTGAAGACCGCGGCGGGCTTCGCGTTCTCAGAGGGCGGGCGATACTGCGTGGCGGTTCGACGCCCCGATCGGGGCGGGCCGCCGGTCGCGCGCTTCTCCTGCTTCGACTTCGAAACGGGCGAACAGCGTTCGCACAAGGCAGGCGGAGTTCCGAGTGCGATCGCGTTGTGTCGAAACTCGGACCGACTCGTGATCGCCGACCAGACGCACCGGGTGCGCGTGTTCGACTTCGTCGATGTGCTGGGCAATCCGTCGGAGTTCGTGATCTCGGGTTCGCTCTTGCGCGAGCTGCGCGGCGTTGCTGCCACGATCACGGACGTTCGCTTCTCGGGCGACGGAACGCGGGTCACGGCGTGTTCGAAGGACGGGCTGCTGCGGACCTGGGCGACGGAGAGTGGGGAGTTGCTCTCCACGTCGATGCACCCGAGTTCCTGTGATGTCGATGTCGCCCCGAGTGTGGAACGGGTCGTGGTCAGCGAGGCGTCGCTACCGACGCGAGTCGTGCGCGCTGGCTCAGGTGCGGTAGTGATGCGGCATGCCCACGCCCCGACCGAAGTTCGGGTATCCCCCAATGACCGCCTCGTTGCGACTAAGTCCCGCTTCGCCAAGCTGCAGGTTCGGGACGTCGCGACCGGTGATGTCGTGCGGTCGATCGACGTCGGCAAGAGCGTGCGAGTCGTGGGATGGCGAGACGACGACGTGGTGATCTGCGCGAAGGGCAAGCGAGCCTACGCGTGCGATTGGGCGAGCGGTGCGGTGGTGCGACACGAACCGGAAGGGGGTGTCTTGATTGCCGCGGTCGAGGCGGGCCTCGATCTGCGGGGCCACGCGATTCGCAACAAGGCGATCTACGGTTGGCATGGCCACCGGATCGAGGTCGACACGAAGCGCAAGAAGAACGGACAAGTGCGCAGTGTCGAGGGTGTCCGGATTCTCCGCGGTCGCGAAGTCCTCGCTGCCCTGACTCCCGATCGGAAACTCGCACTCGTGCCGGCATTCGCGCGCGACGACAGCGCGGCCGCGATCCCGTGGTCCGACAATGACGTCGCGATCGTGCAGTGGCGAGACGGTCTCGATGTTCGGGTCTTGCAGGGGCACGTGCAGCCGGTGCTCTGCGTGTCCTACTCGCCGGATGGAAGCCGCCTCGCGAGTGGTGGCTCCGATTCACAGATCGTCTTGTGGGATACGGCGAACTACGAGCCGGTCATCGCGCTCGCCGGTCACCAAGGCGAGATCCTCGACATCCAGTGGACGCAGGACGGCACGCGGATCGTCACCTCCTCGACCGATCGCACGGTGCGTGTGTGGGATACGGTCCCGGCTTCCGAGCGCCATGCCGAGTTCGTCGCCCGGAACGACGTGCGCGCAGAGATGCGGCCTCGGGTCGTCGAATGGCTCACGCGGTCCGATGGCGACGCGGAGTCCGTGGCAACGACGATTCGCGACGCGTCGAACTTCACGGCGATGCAGCGCTTCGAGGCGCTTCGTGTTCTGGCCGAGGTCAGCCAGGACTGATCCGCTAGCATCCAGGCGTGAGCGACGCCTCCGCAGACCCTCAGATCACGATGCTGCTCGAGCGCGCGGAAAGCGGAGACACCGCGGCGCTCGACGAGATGATGCCACTCGTCTACGAGCAGCTGCGCGGGATCGCGCGCAGCGTGTTGGGCGGGGAGGCTTCCGGCCACACGCTCCAGCCGACGGCGCTCGTCAACGTCGCATACGTCAAGCTCGCTGGTGCCTCGACTCTCGCGCGCGGGCGGCAGCACTTCTACGCGATCGCGGCGAAGGCGATGCGGCAGATCCTCGCCGATCACGCACGCGGCAAGCGTCGGCAGAAGCGTGGGGGCGACTGGCATCGCGTGACGCTGATCGACCGCGCGGAATCTCGCGAAGTGGACACCGCGGACCTCGACGCGGCGCTGACCGAGCTCGGCGAGGCCCGACCGGAGTGTGCGCAGGTCGTCGAGCTACGATACTTCGGCGGGCTGACGATGGACGAGATCGCGGACACGATGGGGGTGTCGACGTCGAGCGCGCACAACCACTGGCGCACGGCGCGCGCATGGCTGCGGGTGCGGCTCGCCGAGGACTGACCGGCTCTTCTACCGAGTGGCGATCAGCGATCGAGCGGACGGGGGGACACCGCGGGCACCTTGACGACTTCGCTCCCGTCAGGCGTCCCGACCGCGAACGGGAAGTTCTGATTCGAAGCTGCGGCACCCCAGCGCCCCTGCTTGTCGAGGGCGATGAAGCACGCGGCGAGCTCGTAGCCACGCGGATCCCCGGCCGCCATGCGGTGAATCGCCTCTTCGCATGCCGCCTGCGGGTGCATGCCCTGACGCATCAGCTCGACGATCTGGAACGACCCGCAGTGGCGCATGATGTTCTCGCCGAGCCCCGTCGCCCCGGCCGCGCCGACCGAATTGTCGACGTAGAGGCCGGAGCCGAGGATCGGCGAGTCGCCGACGCGCCCCGGAAGCTTGCGGCCGGCGCCGCTCGTCGAGCAGCCGCCGAAGACGTCGCCATTCGCGTCGAGCGCGAGCAGCGCGATCGTGTCGTGACCCGTCGTCTTCGGCGCGGCCGCATCGCGAGGACGATCGAGCCAGGTTTCCTTCTTGGCGGCATGGCCGGACACGTCAACCGACTTCAGGCCGTGATCGAGCGCGAACCAGCGCGCGCCTTCGCCGACGAGCATGACGTGCTTGGAATGCTCCATGACCCGGCGGGCGAGGGTGATCGGATGCACGATGCCTTCGACGCCGGCGACGCTGCCGGCGTTGTGGTCCGGACCGTTCATGATGCACGCGTCGAGCTGTGGATAGCCCGCGGCGTTCGGCGTGCCGCCGAGGCCGACCGTACCGTCGGAGCTGAGTTCCTCGATCCTGCGGATGCCCTGCTCGACGCCGTCGAGTCCGGAGCCGCCCGCCGCCATCGTCTGGAGTCCGACGTCGACAGCGGTCTTGCCGAACGGCCAGGTCGCGATCATGAGCGGGCCCTCGAACGCGGGAGTCGGGGAGGTCTGCGCGCAGGCGGCGAACAGGGTCAGCGCGAGGACGGCACACGAGCGGCGGATCAACATCGCCGCAATCTACTCGGCGCGGGCGTCAGCGCAGCGCACTCAGTCGGATCGTTTGCGTGACGAGGGTCTCGCCGTTGCCGCCGACGCCTCGCAGGCAGATCTCGGGATCGGTCTGGTCCCAGTCGACGTCGATCACTCCGAAGTTGATCGCGCGGTGCACCGAGCCGCGCCGGAAGCGGTTCGGCTGGATCGGGTGCGGCTCGTCCTGATTGAGGCCGCTCGAGGTGAAATCCCACATCGGATACGGGCCGCGCTCCTCGTCGGCGCTGATCTCGACCAGGTGGCGATCGCCACTGATGAAGAGCACGCCGTGCGCGTTTGTGTCGCGGATCAAGGCGTAGAGGCGGTCGCGTTCGTGGGGCATGTTGCCCCAGGTTTCCCACCCGTGCCCGTCGGCGACGACTTGGATGCTCGACGCGAGGATGCGCAGCTCGGCGGGTTCGCGCAGCCGCGCTTCGAGCCAGGTCCACTGCTCGTCACCGAGCACGGTTCCGGTGTCGATCGTCGTGTAGGGTCCGTAGCCGGGCTCTGGCGCGGATGCTTTCGCGAGCGCGGTGCGGTGGTAGCGCGTGTCGAGCAGGAGGATCTGCACGCGCCGGCCCGGCGTGCCGAACGTCTTCGCGTCGTAGATCCCCTTGCGCGCCCGGCGTGCGGACGCTTCCGGCTCTCCGACGAAGTCGAGAAACGCCTGCTGGGACTCGGCCTTCAGGTGCCACTCGAGCCCGGCATCGTTCAGCCCGTAGTCGTGATCGTCCCACGTCGCGAGGACCGGGACCTGCGTCCGGAAGCGTGCGAACTCGGGAATCGCCGCGGCCTCGGTGTACTTGGCGCGGATGTCTTCGATGCTCTTCGGCGGAGTCGGGACGTCCGCGTACATGTTGTCGCCGAGCAGCACGAACACGTCCGGGGCCGTCTCCGCGACACGGTCCCAGATCGGTTGTGGCCAGTCGCTCCTGGCGCAGGAGCCGAACGCGATCGTGTCGATCGCCCCGTCTACAGGAGGCGCGGCGCAGCCCGCGAGGGTGGCGATGAGGAGCAAGCCGAGGATACGCATCGCGCGGGATCATACTCGCCGGCCCGCACGCTCGAATCACGGTCTCGCGCGGCGTATGGTCGTTCCGATCGACGCAACCCGGACACGAGACGAGACCGAGCAAGAGGAGGATGCGCCCGCCGCTCCCTCGGTGGGCGACCGTCTGCTCGCATTCCAGGTCCGGGTGGTGTCGTGGCTGTTCGCGCACATGCCGGAGTTCCTGGCGTACGGTGTGGCCGAGGCGCTGGCGCCGCTGCTCGTCTTCATGACGAAACGTCGTGAGCGTCGCATCGCGCCGCTGGGGCGGGGAATGGTCCGAAACCAGCGCATCGTGTTCCGTGACGAGTTCAGCGAGGAGATGTCGCGCGAGCACATGCGGGCTTGGGCGCGTCACATGACGCACATGGCCGTCGACTTCTGCCGGATGGTGCGTTGGGATCGCGAGCGCATGCGGAAGGCCGTCGACGTCAGCGACGTCGAGCGGTTGCGCGAACTGCATGCGGAAGGCAACGGTGTCATCTGCGCGAGCGGGCACCTCGGCGTGTGGGAGTTTTGCGGGCACGTGGTCGCCCTCGAGGGGATGCCGGCGCTCGCGGTCTCACGACCGGCGAGCAACCAGGCGCTCGTCGAGGTGTTGACCAAGATCCGAACCTCGGGCGGCCAGCGCATCATCGAGAAGTGGGGCGTGCTGTGGCCGCTGCGCAAGGCGCTGTCGCGCGGCGAGGTCATCGGCCTCGCCGCGGACGAGAACGATCACGAGCGACCGGCGTTCGTGCCGTTCCTCGGCACGCTCGCGGCAACGAACACGAGTCCGGCCTTCCTCGCGACCCGCACCGGCGCACCGATCGCGGTGATCAGCTGTCATCGCGTCGGCCGCGCGAAGTTCCGCTTCCACGTCTGGGAAGTGATTCGCGTCGAGCGCAGCCGTGCGGACTCGGATGAATTGGCCGAGATCACGGCCCGGATCAGCACTGCGCTGTCACGCGCGATCCGGGCGTATCCCGAACAGTGGTTGTGGGGCTCTCGGCGGTTCCTCACCCGTCCGGAGGGTGAGGTGATGGGTCCGGACGGCCTGCCGCCGGCTGCACCGACACGGCCACCGGTTGCACCGACACGGCCGCCGGCCGCACCGGGGTCGACGCCGTCCCAGGAGAACGCATGAGTCGAACCATCGTCGACATTCTCGCTCGACTCGCCGACTCGTCCGACCACGGGATCGTCGAGTACGACCGTCGCGGACGCGCCGGGGAGATGCGTAGTCATGCCGAGATCCACCGTCGCGCGCGCGCGGCCGCCGCGGCGTTCGCGGCGAGCGGAGTCGAGCCAGGGCACGTCGTGTTCCTGCAGCTGCCGAACGGCCACGATCTCGTCGAGTGCTTCCTGGGGGCAGTCGTCGCAGGTGCGCTGCCGTGCTGCCTCGCGCCGCCACGCGCGCTCGGGGGGCTCGAGGCGTACCAGCAGCGCATCGCGCACCTGGCCTCGGCGTTTCCGGCGAGCCACCTGATCGCCGAGGAGGACACCGGATCGCGTTCGGGGCACCAATACACGCAGCCGCCCGACCGCGGTGACGGGGCGCCGCTGGCCGATCTGCCGGAGGTGGCGCCCGAGTCGATCGCTTTCCTGCAGCTGACGAGTGGCACGTCCCGCACGCCGAAGGCGGTGCGCATCAGTCATGCCGCGCTCTGCGCGAACGTGCGCGGTATCCTCGACGGCGGTCGCGGCGTCGATCACGAGGCATACGTGTCCTGGCTTCCGCTCTATCACGACATGGGGCTCGTCGGCATGCTGTTCTGTGCGCTCGAGTCGCGCAGCACGATGCATCTGTTTCGTCCGGAGACGTTCGTCGCGCGGCCGTTGAACTGGCTGAAGACGATTGCTTCGACCGGCGCCCCGACGATCACCACGGTGCCGAACTTCGCTCTTCAGCACTGCGTGAACGCGGTGACCGCGGACAAGCTCGAAGGGCTCGACTTCTCGCGCTGGCGAGTCTCCGGGTGCGGTGCGGAGCGCGTGCGCGAGAGCACGTTGCGTGAGTTCGCCGAGCGGTTCGGGCCGTTCGGTTTCCGGAGCGAAGCGTTCGTGCCCTGCTATGGTATGGCCGAAGCGACGCTCGCGATCACGTTCGATCGCAAAGACGCGCCGCCGCGCGAGGTCGATGGGCACGTCTCCTGCGGTCGGGCGGTTCCCGGCACGGAGATCGTGATTCGGTCGGTAGAAGGCGAACCCGTTCCGGAAGGCGTCGAGGGCGAGATCACCGCGCGTGGTCCCGGGTTGTGCTCGGGCTACACAGGGGATGTGGTCGAGTCGCCGATTCGCGACGGCTGGCTACACACCGGGGATCGCGGCTTTGTCCGCGACGGCGAGCTGTTCGTCACGGGTCGTTTCAAGGACCTGATCATCATCGATGGTCACAACATCGATCCGGACGAGGTCGAGGCGATCGGCGATCGGGTGGTGCGCACGCCGGGTGGGCGCTGCGGCTCGTTCTCGGTCGACCGCGACGGTCGCGAGCACGTCGTGCTCGTCGTCGAGGTGCCCACGGGCGGCGACAACGATCGGTTCACCGAATGGGCGGATGCGATCGGATCCGAGTTCGCGAGCCTGTTCGGCTTCCGAATTCGCGACCTCGTCTTCGTCAAACGGGGCGATCTTCCGACGACGTCCAGTGGTAAGGTCCGCAGAGCACAATTGCGGACTCAGTACGAGGCGGGCGAGCTGGATGTCCTGGCTCGCCACGAATCGTGATCCGCTCGCTCACGCCATGACGAAGCCCGAAGACGAAGCGCTGCGCATCCTCAGCGAAGTGTGCCGCGTACCGCTCGACAAACTGACGCCCGAAGCCCGCCTCGTGCAGGACCTCGGGATCGATTCCGTGATGACCCTCGATTTGCTGATCGAGCTCGAGGAAGCGCTCGACATCGAGATCCCCGAGATCGAAGCGGCGCAGATGGAGACCGTCGCGCAGGTGACCGACTACGTGCGGTCGCGCGCGACGGCCTGACGCGCGACTGCCTGACGCGCGACTGCCTGACGCTCAGTGGCTGCGAATCGCCGCGCGGCAGTCGCGCAGCAGTTCGCGATGGCCAGCGGCCGCCGCGGTTTCGACGTCGGCCAACGCGACGGCGTCCCCGAGCTCGGCGTCGAGCCAGCCGGGTGCGAGCTGCGCGCGGTTCGCGAGGTCGCGGATTCCCGCGATCGTGCGACACCCGAACAGATATACCGAAAACTGCACGAGCAGGGCGTCCAGAGGGTTCTCGTCGCCGTGGATCGGCGGAACGCCCAGAGCCGCGCGGCGCTCGGGGTCGCCGAGTTCGAACAGCGCGACGAGTCCTTCGATCTGGGCGTACAGCAACGCGGCATCGTGCCGGAGGCCGTGGTCATCCTTCCAGACGTCATTGGCTTCGCACGCCCGCACGCAGGCGAACAGTGCGTCGCATGCCCGCGCGATCGGGTCGATGCACGCGCCGTTGAGCTGATCGAGTTCGCGGAGGTGATCCTCCAGCGGCATCAGCAGGCGGTTTTGCTTCTTGCGTAGCGCGAGGTAGACGGGCTCCGGTTCGGCCGCGTAGACCCTGCGTATCTGTTCGACGGTGTTCGGAGCGTCTTCGCGCGGAGGCTCGGCGGCGCGCCGCGCCTCGAGCATGAGGCGGTGGCTGAGCTCCTGCAGCATGACGTGGCTCGTGCCGTCGAAGACGCCGTAGAGCACGACGTCACGGGAGAGCCGTTCGTACGGCATGTCGCGCAGCAGGGCGCGGGCGCCGAGCACGCGGTGGCCTTCGCGGACGGCCTCTTCGGCGAAGACGCACGCCACGACCTTCGCGACGGCCGTGTAGTGGGCGGCGCCGACGCCGTGGCTGTTGAGCAGCGCTGCGGTCCGCACCGCGATCGCGCCGACCGCGCGGTCGAGCGCCTCGATGCGGATCAGGTGGTCGGCGATCACGTCGAGTTCACGGATCGGCTCGCCGTAGACCGCGCGATTGCCCGCGTACGTGACCGCGAGGTCGCGCGCCCGACTCGTGCAGCCCGATGCGAGCGAGGCGACGCCGCCACGCGACAGCGCGAGCGTCTTCTGCGCGAGCGTCATGCCGCCGTGTTCGCGGCCGAGCACCGTGCTCTTCGGGACGACCATGTTCTCGAAGCGAAGGCCCGAGATGTCCGCGCCGCGTGCCGGCATGGTGTGCCATCGCGGCAGCGGAACCATGCCCGGACCGCGTTCGATGCAGAACATCGTGAAATCGGCGCGCGCCTGCATCGGCGCGTCGACCTTGTTGCACGTGCCGTCCGTGAAGTTCCGTGTGCGCAAGAACACGAACATCAGCCCGTGGCGGTTCGCCCCGTTGATCAGGTCCTTCTCGCCGTTGATGCGGTAGTGCGTGCACTCTTCGTCGTCGCCGATCGGCACAAACTCGTCATCACCGTCGAGCACGCCGCGTTCGGCGCGCGCGTGGTTCGCGAGCAAGTTGCTGCCGTGTCCGATCTCGGAGAGCATCAGCGACGAGAAGATCCCGGAGCCAACAGCGGCGTTGATCTTCTCGAGTTGCTCCGGCGTCGCGGCGACGTAGGCGGGCAGCAGCCCGAGCGCGTTCACGCTGATCGTCACGGCGAGGCTCGTGTCGCGGCGGGACGTCACGGCGTTGAGCGCCGACATGTGGAACGCCGTCACGCGCGCGTTGCATTGCGTGTCGGGGTTCGGTGCGAACATGCGCATCAGGCCGAGCTCACGCAGGCGGTCGAGCACCGGCGCCGGATACTCCTCGTCGGCCTCGAGCTGCCACAGCGACGAACGCGTTTCCGGCTCGTCGAGATAGCTCTCGATCGAGCGCAGCACCGGATCGTTCGCCGCGTCATTGACGCTGAGTCGCTGCCACGCGGACAGGCCGACTTCGGCGATGTCGATGGATGCGGCGTCTTGCTCGCGAAGGGTCTTGGTTTCGTCCACGGGACGGTCGGCCGTCACATCCATGGCTTGGTGAACGCGAGGTAGGCCGCGGCTCCGCCGAGCGCCGCGGCGACGGCCCAGCCGATCGCGGCGGGCAGGGCGCCACGCTTGACGAGCATCGGCATCATCGCGAGGGCGACCCAGATCGCGATCTTGGCGATGACGAAGACTGGCCACGGCCAGCTCATGCCCAGGCGCGCCAGCAGTCCAAAGCCGGCGACGAGGATTACGACGAGGCCGATGCCGTGCATGATCATCCCGGCCTTGGGCGGCTTCGAGCCCTCGCTGCGGGGCGACAACAGGACCGTGCCAAGACCCATGAACAGCAGGATCAGACCGACGATGTGCATCGTCTTGTAGGTTTCGTAGCTCATCGGATGCCTAGCTTGGGATTTCCGACGCCCGAGGTCACGCACGAGCCGGACAAGTTGCGTCAGACGACGCGGTTATCCCCCGGCCAACTTGACCGAGAACCCCCGCCCCTCGAGCTCCCCGACGATCAGCTCGCGGTGATCCCCCTGGATCTCGATCGTGCCGTCCTTGCACGAGCCGCCGGTGCCGCACTTCTTCTTCAGGTCCTTGGCGAGCTTCTTGAGCTCGTGTGGGAGCAGCGGCACGCCGAGGATCGCGGTCACGGTCTTGCCATTGCGCACCTCGCGGCGCACGCGCGCGATCCCGTCGCCGGTCGGGGCGCGTACGGCCCCGCACTTGCACCGGTCCGCCGGCAGGCGGCAGTTCCGGCACACCCTGCCGGCGTGGGAGTCGAAGACCACCGAGCGATTCATCGCCGGCGATCATGCCGCATCGGGCTAGCGGCCGAAAGTGACGGTCAGCGCGCGGGTCAGGGCGTGGCCCGCCGCCGGGCCACCGGGAACGGCGACGAGGCCCTGGGTGTGGATCTCGATACCCGCGAGCACGGCGAGGTCCGGCAGCGGGAGCGCGAGGTGCCCGAATCCCTCGGCATCGAGGCCGGTTGGGTAGAACTGCAGCGGCGCGCCGAGGTGCCACGTGCACGAGCCGACCGAGATCGGTTGGAGCGTGCCCGCGAGGGCGATCGCGCCGATCGGGAAGCCGGGGTCGCCGAGCAGTTCGATCCGGTATCCCAGGTCACCGAGCACCGGAGGGCCGGCGATCAGGTTCGGGACCGATGTGCCGGGGATGGGGCAGTCCGTGCCGGCAGCCATGACGTCAGCCGGGGGCGACGACGTGTACTTCCAGTGCCCGGGCTCGACCAGGCAACCGAACGGTCCTTCCCCGCCGAACAGGTTCAGCTCACCGCGGGCGCGATCGTAGACGAGGTCGTCGGTCCGGAACACCGCGGAGAGCGTGTCCGTCGTCAGCAGCTGCCAGCTCGATCCGTCATAACGCAGCGTTTCGGTCGGCGCCGTGCCTCCCGACGCGACCATGACGACTTCGCCGAGCCCCTCGTCGAAGGCGAGCGCGTGGTCCTCGGACCCGGCAGCCGCTGTCGCCGTCGACTGCCAGTCGTTCCCGTCCCATTCCCAGGTCTGGCCGCCGTCGCCCGGGAAGCCGCCGTGCATGACGACCCGTTGGCGGACGGGGTCATAGGCCATCTTCGCACGAGAGCGTGCGGGTGGTCGCGTAGTCGGGAAGCGCTCCGTCCAGTCGTTCCCGTCCCATTCCCAAGTGTCGTCGAGCTGCGTGAACGCCGGCGATGGTGTCTCGCCTCCGAACAACACGACGCGCTGCCGCGCCGCGTCGTAGACGATCGCCTGGTAGCTGCGCGCCGGCGGCTCGTTGGCAGGTGTCATCCGATGCCAGTCCGCGCCGTCGTACTCCCAGGTCTCACCGAACAGCGTGACGCCGACGATGCGGTCGCGCGCTTCGTCGTACGCGAGCTGCGTCTCGGAGAACGGCGGGTACTGCGTGGCCGGCAAGAACTCGATACTTCGCCCGTCGTAGCTCCAGGTCGCGAAGGCGGTCGTGCCGACGATTACGTCGCGATTCGTGTCGTAGGCGAGCGAGCCGCGAAATCCCGTCGAGACGGCCCGAAACTGGTGCCACTGGGAACCGTCCCATTCGTGCGCGGCGCCCGTGTTGCGACTCAGCCAGACGATGGCCCCTCGCTTGGTGTCGAAGAACGCGTATCCGGACTGTGGAAACGCTTCCGGAGCATCCGCGACGTAGGTCCAGTCGGCGCCGTCGTACTCCCATACTTCGAAGCCGACGTAGACGACTTTGGAGCTGATGGGGTCGTAGAAGATCGAGCGTCGCTCGAGCGTGCTCAGCGTCGGGGACTGGGTCGTCGTGCGCTGCGTCCAATCGGTGCCGTCCCATTCCCACGTCTGATCCCCGGCCAGGAGCACGCACACGCCCCGTGCTTCGTCGTAGGCCATGCCCGTCGGCGCGGGGGGAGGCGTAGTGGTGGGCGTGGCCTGCGTCCAGTTCGCGCCGTCCCACAGCCAGGTGTCGTCGTAGCCGACCAACAGACACGCGTCGTAGCCGCCGAACAGCACGACCCGGTCGCGAGCCGCGTCGTAGGCGATCGCGGATCCGGCGCGTGCGGGCGGCGCGTTCGCCGGAGAACGGTTTGTCCAGCTCTCACCGTCGAACGTCCAAGTGTCCCCGACCTCGTTGCATGCGTACGGGTTGTCGCTGACCGTGCCGCCGAACATCAGCATGTTGTTGCGGCCCGCGTCGTACGTGATCGCATGGACGCGGCGGCCCGTCGGACGAGGCGAGAGCAGGGCACGCTCGGTGAAACGTTTGCCGTCCCATTCCCAGGTCTCGTCGATGTAGATCGACGGATTCCCGAACGGGCTGCAGTCGGCGACCGACCCCCCGAACGTGATGGCACGCTCGCGCACCGGGTCCCAGACGACTCTCTCCTGCAGTGCGTTCGGCATGAACTGGCGTCGCACGGGTTGCCACGTGGGGCCTTGAGCGAAGACCGTGTCGGTGGAGAGGAGTGCGGCGAGCGCGATCGTGCCCGCGAGTGCCGATGGTTGCGTCTTCATTCTCTAGCCCGCGCGTGTCGCGTTGACTGCATGGTAGGTAGCCGGCTCGGAGCCGACAACCGCCACGCGACGCGCGCGGAGAAGCGCAAACGCGCCTGCTACATCGTCGTAATCGTGTCGACTTTTCGCGCGCGACGAGACACGAACGCTGCGCTCAGCAGAACGCTGGCGACAACCGGGAGCCACCGCCGCGGCTGGCTGAGGAACGTCTCTGGAACGGCCGTGCCGAATCCGAGTCTCTTCAGCTGTGGCCGCCGCTCGAGCGGTGCCGTGTACGTCTCGAACTCGAGGTTCGCACTCGCGAGCAGTTCATCGGGGAACTTGCCCTCGATCACCGACAGCACCATCGAGTCGAGCCGCGCGAGCATCCCCTTCAGCTCGTCGTCGCGTTGCTCGTCGATCAAGCCCTGCACGTACGCGTCGAGCGGCTTGCCATCGAGTCCGCGGCTCTCGCCGCGACGGCGCAGGGCTTTGGCCGTGCGCTCGTAGTCGAGAGAGAGGCTGTCGGAACGCGCCGCGAGCAGGTCGCTCATGAACAGTCGCTTCGCGATGCCGTTGTGCCGCTCCGGATTGCGGCGGCGCTCGATCCCGGCTCTCCATCCCTTCGGGATCGCCTTCTCGGTGCCGCCGATGACGCGCAGCGGCAGCTGCGTGAGGTACTCGCGTAGCACGCGACCCCGGACCTGCCTCGTGACGAACGCGTCCGGCATGCCCTTGAGCTTCACGGGGCGATCGGTGAGCGCGTAGACGACGTCCTTCGGCGCACCCTCGTTGAACACCGAAAGGCGCATCGGCAGGACCGGGTCCTCGGTGCGGAACCGAAAGCTCATCGCCTGGATGAAGCCGTCGAAGTCACGCTTCCGGACCTGACCCGGTCCGCCGACGCTGCGCATCCCCGGCCGCGCATCTACCTCGCTCTTCTTCACGATGCGCGTCTTGACCGCGACGAAACACCACCCGTCCGCGATGTAGTCCTCGCAGGTGTTGTCCATGCCGTCGGGATACTTGTAGCCGTTGCCGTCCATCCAGCCGGCGAGTGCGTCCGCGCTGCCGGCTTGCAGCACGGCGACTTGATACATGCCGACGGCTTCCTCGCGGAGCACGCGGAGCCCGGCCGACGGACCGCCCATGCCCGGCGCCGAGGGCCCTCGCGGGCCACCGCCCGCCACGGGCGCGGCGCCCATGAAGAAGTCGTCCGCGGATGGCAGGCGTACGACGACCTCCGGTGGCTCCGCAGCCTTGGCGATGTGTGGGAACACATCGTCCTCGACCTTGTGGATCGCCGGCGGCGTCGGGAACGGGATCAGCATCCCGAAGTTCTTCGCCTTGCCGCGATATCCGGGGCGCAGCACGATCGTTTCGATCCCCTTGTCGAAGAAGACGTACGTCGATTGCACGCCGATGCGTTGCACCGCGCCGCCGACCGTGGCGATCTGCCAGACCATGCCGCACGGGTCCGCCGACAGGCCCTGCATGGGCAGGGCTGCGAACAGCGCCGCCAGGCCGCGGGCCGTCGCTCTCGTGAGTGTGGTGTTCATCTTGGTTCTGCGCTCTCTGAGTTGAGCAGTTTCACGCGGATCTGCACCGTTGCGGGCTCGTCACCCGCACCGTCGCTGATCCAGATGTCGTCGAAGGTGTGCCAGTCGTCGCCGTGCTCGAGGACCGTGAACCACGGCCCGGCTGCGAAGTGCAGCCCGTTGACTCAAAACCGACTCCACAAGTGGTGCAGTCCGACGCGCAACACGCTGCCCCCGAAGTCGATTCCGAGATCGTTGTGCTCGGGCATCAGGTGCACCTTCTCGCCGAGGCGTGTACTCCCGCTCGCCGTGGCGCGCACCGTGCCGTCGCGCGTGACGATGCGGAGCTCGATGTCGGCGCGGTCCCGTGCGATTTCTCCCTCGAGGAACTCGCGGCGTGCAGGATCGAGGTCGGCGCCTGCGATGAATTCGCGAACGTGGTCTCCGTGGTAGAGCAGCCATTCCAGCGCCGGGCTGTCCGCGGTCATCGGTTCGCGTGCGAACGTGGCGAGCTGCACGAGCACGTCCTCGCGGGACGGCGCGGCCTCCCGGTGCGGGTGCGCTGAGCACGCCGAGCAGTGCTCGGTGTCCTGCGCGGCGGTCTGAGGTGCCTCGACCGCGGTCGCCGGCGGGGGCGGCACCACGGCGCTCAGGCCGAGCACGGCGAGCGCACAGACAGACAGGAGTCGGCTTTCGGATTGCACGCCGCTCGGAGGGGCAAGCACCGTGCCGTCGCCGAGAATCGGGCGGTCGCGGGAAACGGGGCGGTTTCGGGGGCCCGTGGTTACGGAGGCGTAACGATTAGGCGCACCGGCCGGAGTATGGTCTGGCGCCGTGAGTGCTCGCAACTGGACTCTGATCGGGCTCGTGCTGACGACCGTATTTGCCCTGATCCCGACCGGGGCGCTGCTCGACGGGGCCCAGCTCGAGCCGGACGACTACCGTTATCTCGAGCACCTCGAGCGTGACCCTGGCCTGCGTTACGTGCTCGAGAACGACTGGGAGCACATCTGGTGGATCGAGGAACGGCCGAAGATGCAGTTCTTCCGGCCGACAGTCTACGCGAGCTTCTGGATCGACGGTGTGGACGCGAGCCCCGAGGCGCGACTGACGACGAACCTCGTCCTGCACTTGCTGTGCGCGCTCCTCGTGTTCGCGTTGGCGTGTCGGATGCTGCAGCCTGGGCTGCCGGCGGTGCTCGTCGGCGTCGTGTTCGCCGCGTTCGCGTGCCACGCCGAGACGTTGTGGTGGGTGACTGGTCGCAACGCGACGTTGCTCGCCGCGGGAGTCCTCGGCGGTCTGCTCTTGCACGATCGGGGCACGACTTCGCAGCGTGGCGCGTGGCGCATCGGCGCGACGATTGCGTTCGTCTTCGCGTTGGGCTCGAAAGAGACCGCGCTCGTGATGCCGATCCTCTGCTGGCTGCAGGACCGATGGATGCGGAGAATCAGGTTGCCGTGGCGGGCGTACGTTCCGTACGGAGTCGTTGCGGTCGCCTACCTCGTCGTGCGCGCGAGCGTCGTCGAGACGCACGGGTCCGGCAATCTCGCGCCGTACGTCGTGCTGCCGTGGGCCGAAGGGTTCTTCGCGCATCTCGGCACACAGATCGTCGCCTATCTGCAGGCGCTCGGGTCGGCCGCTCTCGTCGAACCGTTCGTGACCTGGGATCGACTCTCCGTGAGTTGGTTCGGGATCGGAGTCTTTCTCGGCGTGGTCGGGGCCGTGGTTGCGACGTCGCGTGGCGATCGGCGCGCGGCGTACCTCGGCGTGATGTTCGTGCTGTGCTGGTTCCCGGCCGCGCCGATCTACGTCGACGAGCGCTACATCTACTTGTCGTCCGCCGCGTTTGCTCTAGCGTTCGGATTGCTCGCGAGCCGAGCGACTGGTGAGGGGGCCGCGAAGTGGTGTGTGCCGCTCGTGATCGCGGGTTTCGGCGTGTTCCAGCTGACGGAGCTGCACGCACGGCTGCGCGGTTTTCAGGTGACGCGGATCAGCACGTCTCTCGTCGATGCGCTCGAGCCCGTCGCGAGCAAGGTCCCCGCGGGCGCGCCGGTCTACATCGTGACGTTCCCGGGCTACTTCGTGTCCGCCCAGTTCTTGCAGCCGATGTTGCGAGTCGCGCTCGACCGACCGGACCTGAACGTGCACGTGTTGTCCGGCATCTCGACCGGTCGGGTCGCGATCACCCGAGAAGACGAACGGACGGTCGTCGTGCGTTCTGACCAGCCGATCCTGGAGCAGCGCTGGGCGAAGATGCAGTGGGTCGACATGCGACCGGGTGTCTGCGTCGAGCGAGAAGCGCTGCCGTTCGACGTCGAAGTTCTCGAAGGCGATGGCGACGACTGCAACGCGATCCGGTGTCGATTCGAGCATCCGGTGTCCGATGCGGTGTTCCTGCAGTTCGAACCGGGGGGTGCCGCGACGCGTATCGCCGAGTGGGTCGAGAAGGGTCGCTTCCGGGTTAAACGGTTGTAACAGACCGTACGGGCGAGTCTTGGGCCTATTGCCGTGAGCCGTCCGTTGGTCGACGATGGCGCCGCTCTCTCTTGCCCCACACACCAGCAGCTCGCTCTGCCCATGTCCCTATCGACTTTCCTCGCGCTCCCCGCGTCCCTCCTCGCGTCTGCGCTCGCCGCGCAGTCGACGACGACTCCCGTGCCCGCCCCGCAGTCGCTGCTCGACGCGTTCAGTGTCAGCGCCGCGACGACGCAGGACATCTCGGTGAACCAAGATCCCGCGTCGACGGATCTCGAAGTGCAGGCCGTGATTGACGGCCAGCCCGTGGTCATGCAGCTCCACCTCCATGAGGTGCGTGCGCCCGGTGCGTCGGCCTGGGTGCAGGACGTGAACGGTTTGCGGCAGATTCCGCTCGCGCCGTGCGTGACCTATCGTGGTGCGCTGGAAGGCGTTGCCGGAAGTCGAGTTGCCGCGGGCTACTGGGACGGGGGCTTGAGGGCCCTCGTCTGGCTCGATCTGAACGAGCCGGCCTGGGGATTCGATCCGGTACGTCGTGCGGATCCCCTGGCGCCGATGAGTCAACACATTCTCTACCGGACGACCGACCTCATTTCGCAGGGGGTGTGCGGCGGTGCGATTGCGGACACGTTCGCGGCAGAACTCGATGGCTTCGTCCCGCAGTCGAGTGGCACCGACGCGTTCGAGATTTGTGAGATCGCGACCGAGTGTGACGAGTACCTGATGTCCGTCTACGGAGACGACACCACGGTCGCGACGAACGAGGTCACGAGCGTCGTCAACGCGATGGACGTGATCTACGGGCAGTACGTCGAGCTCGGCTACGTGATCTCCCAGATGTTCTTCAACATCGGGAGTGATCCGTACAACACGACGAGCGGCCCGACCCTCCTCGGTCAGTTCCGGAACTACTGGCGCAACAACCGCAACGGCGTTCCTCGCGACGTCGCGCACTTGTTCAGCGGGATCAACTTCGACGGATCCGTGATCGGCGTCGCCTATCTCGGAGCGATCTGTGGAACGAACCGTACCTACGGTGTTTCGCAGCACATCGCGCTCGGGTTCGCGTCGAGGGTGGGCGTGACGGCGCACGAACTCGGCCACAACTGGGATTCCAACCACTGCTCCGGCAGTTCGTGCTACCTGATGTGCGCGTCGCTGGGTGGCTGTGGATTCGGGATCGACCGGTTCGGCTCTTCGTCGATCAACCAGATCCTCGCCTACAAGAACTCGCGGAACTGCCTGAGCCCCGCGCCTGGTCCGACTCTGGTCGATGCCAGCCCGGCGTCCGTGAACGTGCTGGAGCTCCCGGAAGTGACCTTGACGGGGACGGCGCTGTCGACCGTGTCCGAGGTGTTGATCGATGGCGTGCCGGTGCCGCCCGAGGACGTGACGATCGTCAGTCCGACCGAGATTCGGTTCGTTCCGCCGCTGCCGACGTCGGTCGGTCCGAAAAACATCTGGGTGACCGGCAACGGCTCGAGCAATCTCGTGCCGTTCGAGTACACGCCGGTGGCCGAGCCGTTCCTCGAGGCGCCGATCTGGAATCCGACCGGCCCCCAGTTTCCGTGGACGCTGACGTTCGCATCGCAGCCCGGGGACTCGTGGTGGCTGTTCATGGCGCCGCAGCAGCTGGTGACCGTGCCGATCCTCGGCATCGACTTCCTGATCAACAGCTATCAGCTCTCGAACGGCGTGCTCGACGGCTCCGGCGTCGGCGGATGGTCGATCGAACTGCCGGTCAACGAGTTGCACCAGGTCGTGTTGTTTACGCAGGTCGTGTTCGCCGACCCCGGCCTGACCGCGCTGACCGCGACCGAGGTCGAAGGCACGATCGTGCTCGATTGATGCGTCGAACCGCGGGATGATGCGTGAGCTGTTTGCGCGTCGTCCCAGGAGGTTCGCCATCCGTCTGCTGCACTCGATCGGTCTTTTCGCACTCCTCGCTTCCACCGGACTCGCGCAGTGGGAGCGGCAGCCGCCGAACCCGTATCGCGACATCCTGCGCAAGTTCTCGCGCGTGCGTGACTTCTCGGGCGCGGTGCTCGTCGCGAAGGGTGACGAAGTCCTGTTTCGTGGTGCCGTCGGTCTCGCAGACCGAGACTGGCAGCAGCGCAACGCCGCGGACACGAAGTTCCGAATCGGTTCGCTGACCAAGGCGTTCACCGCCGCGGTCGTGATGCAGCTGGTCGCGGAGGGCAAGCTGAGCGTCGAGCAGAGTCTCGCGTCCGCGCTGCCGTGGTACCGCGAAGACACCGGCGAGCGCGTGACCGTGCACCATCTGCTGACGCATACCTCCGGCATTCCGAGCTTCACCAACGGGGAGGGTTACGACGGGCTCAAGCGCAACTTCCAGGAGGTGCGACCGTTCGTCGAAGAGCACTGCAGCGGCGACCTCGAGTTCGAGCCGGGTTCGCAGTTTCGCTACAACAACAGCGGCTACTTCATCCTCGGCGCGATCATCGAGCAGGCTGCGGGACAGCGCTTCGACGTCGCGCTGCGCGAGCGGATCTTCGAGCCGCTGGGCCTGCGGAACACGGGCTATGACCGGCACGGCACGCCGGTGCCGCGCCGCGCGCACGGCTACCAGCGCGTCGGTGGCGTCGTCGTGGCGGCCGACCTGCTCGACATGTCCGTCCCGTTCGCGGCGGGTGCGCTCTATTCGACCGTCGACGATCTGTTGGTTTGGTATCGGGCCGTGTGTGGTGGATCGGTTCTCGACGAGGTGAGTCGCAAGGCGACGTTCTCCGATCACGCGTCGGGCTACGGCTACGGATGGGGGATTCGGTCGGGCGACGGTGGCACGCAGATTTCGCACACAGGCGGCATCGACGGGTTCCTGTCGCGGATCGGCAACGTGCCCGAGTGCGACGGCGTCGTCGTCGTGTTGTCGAACGTGATGGACCCCGCGATTGGCGAGGTGTGGGACGCGATGGCGGCGCGCCTGCGTGGCAAGGAGCCGCGCGAAGTGCGGCGTGATCCGGTCGCGGCGATCTGGCGTCGGGTTCACGGGGGTGATTTGGCCGGCGCGAAGCGGCTCGCAGAAGGCGTGGCCGCGCGGGCCGTCGCGCCCGGTATCACGGCGCAGCGTCTCGAGCGTTCGGGTCACCTCGCCGAGGCTGCCGCCGCCTATCGATTCGACGTCGCGCTGCACCCCGACGCGGCGCTGTCTCGCGAGCGCCTCGCGCGCCTCGAGTCGACGAGCACCGCCGGCCCGCAGTTCGTCGAACAGCTCGAGTGCTTGCCGGGGCCGATCGTGTGGAGCGAGGGCGTGCACGCGTGCGACTTGGACGGTGACGGCCGGCTCGATCTCGTGTTCTCGAACTGCAACGGCTGGCGCAAGCCGGGGGACATGGCGGCTCCCAGCGAGGAGCCGCTTCTTCCGACGATCCTGCGCAATCGCGAGACGAAAGACAGCGTGCCGATCTTTGAGGATGTCAGCGTGAAGTGGCTGCCGGCCGGCTTCAAGGTGCACTCGAAGAACCTAGTCGTGTGCGACCTCGATGGGGACGGGATCGAGGAGCTCGTGTTCGCGACGGCGTTCGGCGCGCAGCCGCGGCTGCTGCGCCGTGCGAGTCGAGATCAGCCGTTCGTCGACGAGACGTCCGCACGCCTGCCGGAGATGAAGCTGAATTCGAACGGCGTGAGCTTCGGCGACCTAGACGACGACGGGGACCTCGATCTCGTGTTCGTCGACTCGGGGCCGAACTCCGACAAGGCGCCAGGCGGCAAGGCGCGCCTTCTGCTGAACGACGGCTCCGGCCGCTTCGTCGACGCGCCGGATCGACTGGGTGCCGTCGAGAAGATCGGCGCGCAGAACGCGAAGATCGTCGACATCGATGGCGACCTCGACCTCGATATCATCCTCGATGGGAAGTCGACGGTGACGCACCTCTACCGCAACAATGGCGCGGCGAACTTCACGCTCGACTTGAAGACGATCCCGGAGGCGGCGTCGGGTGGCCAGCCCTACGAGATCGAGTGGGGTGACCTCGATGGCGACGGCGACTTCGATGCCGTGCACATGAGCTGGGGCGGCAGCCGCCGCGAGCGGTATCGCAACGTGCTGCTGCGCAACAAGCTCGCGGAGAGCGGAGCGCTCGGCTTCGACGTGGTGATGGACGCGTTCGACGGCCGCAACAACGAGGACGAAAACGAGTTCGCGCTGTTCGATACGGACGACGACGGCGATCTCGATCTCATCGTCGCGACGCTGATCTCCGGGCCCGTCGACGAGAAGCTGTTCGTGAACGCGGGTTCGTTCGGGCCCGGCTTCTTGCGTCAGCGGGAGCGCGCGTTCAGCCACTTCGCCGACGGCACGCTCGACCTGACGATCGCCGACTTCGACGGAGACGGAGCGCACGACATCGTCACCGCGCAGGGTGAGTCCACGCCCTTCGAGGACTTCCGCAACCGCTTCTACAAGAACGCCGGGCCGAAGGATTCCCGTCCTCCGACGGTCGTTCGTGCCGCGGTATCGAGCAAGCGTGTGTTCCGCGTGCAGATCGCGGATGCGATCGTCGACGACGGCGAAAGTCGCTGCAGTGCGTGGCTGGTCCACGGCGACACCGAGCATGCGATGCGGCACGTCGGCGGTCAGGTCTTCCGAGCGGCTCCCGAGAACGCGGCATCGATTGATCCTGCGAAGTGCGTCGTAAAGCTACGTGATGCGGTCGGAAACGAATCGATCACGAAAGTGGAATGGCAGGTGCGCTGACGGCGACAATCGGCGGCGTCCTCGGTCCACCAGTCCAGACGATGCGCCGATACCTCCTGCTTCTGATTGTGCTCACGCTCCCCGCGTGTGAGTCCCTCGACCGGCTGTTCCGCAACTCGCCGATGGGTGGCGAAGCGTCCGCCGATCGCGTCAACCTCTGGCCCGCCTACTACGAGAACGGCGAGTCGATCGCCGTGCTCTGGCCGATCTTCGACTCCGACGAGAACGGCTTCGCGCTGCGGCCGCTCGTGACGAAGGACTACGAGCACTGGGAGGTGCTCCCGCCGGTTGCGTGGTGGGATGCGGAGTCCGGCGACTGGGTCGTGCTGCCCGCGTACTCGTTCGAGAACGCGTCGGGCGTGTTTCCGATCGCGGGCTTCGGCGACTTCAACTACGTCGGGCCCGTGTGGTGGATGCCCGGCGACGAAGAGGGCGGCGAGGGCGCGGCGGGCGGACTGTTCCCGCTCGTCGACATCGGCCACGGCTTCAACAACATCGGGACCGTGTTCTGGGGCTACGACAAGAACGGGGAGATGGACTACTTCGTCGCGTTTCCGTTCTACGGATACGGCGAAGGCGAGGACGGCGCCGTGCGCTACCTGACGCCGCTGGGCGGCATGGGGGTCGACGCCGAGGGAGAGACTGATTTCCTCAACGTGCTCGGTCCCGTCTACCACTACAACCGCAACGACTCCGGCGAGTCGCGCACCGTGCTCTGGCCGATCTACAACGACTTCACCGGAGAGAATCGCGACATGTGGTCGGTGTGGCCGGCCGTGCAGCACGAGACCTGGCGCGACGACGACGGTGAGCTGACGGGTTGGGAGTCGAACTACCTGTCGGGCCTCGTCGAGTTCGGTGGTCAGGAGAACGTCGAATCCATGCGCATCGCGCCCCTGTTCGCCTACTCGAGCGAAAAGGGGCGTGGCGGCGATCTCCTCGACCTCTTCACGCTCTACAAGCACGACGACAAGGGGAAGAACGGCAAGGTCATGCACGTCGGCACGCCGCTGCTCTTCAACTACCGCGAGCGCGGCGAGGATCGCCAAAGCTGGAACAGTCTGCTCGGCACGATCCAGTACAGCGAGAACGCGAAGGCGTCCGAGTTCCGCCTGCTCTGGTATCTCTACCGGCAGCGCTCGACCGAGACCGAAACGACGCGCGATCTGTTTCCGTTCGTGTCCTGGGACAGCGGCGAGGAGCGGTCGAGGTTCTCGTTCTTGTGGCGCCTGTTCAACTGGGAGCGAAACGGCGACAAGACCGGTGGGCACGTGCTGTTCATCCCGTGGGGGGATCCGGGCGGCGAGTGAGGTGGTCTTGGACGAAGGGCGATGTTCGCCGGTTTTGTGTCCCGTTGCGCCCCACGCGCGCCTTGGTTCGATACCTTGGCCCCTCCATTGGGGGCTAGAGCTGGAAGGCCGTGCGCATGCGATTCCTCACGTCACTCGCGATTCTCGCTTGTTCTCCCGCGCTCCTGGCGCAGGGCCCGTTTCGCGATCTGCCGCTGAAGGATCAGCTGCCGTTTCTCGAGGGCACCGGCAAGGTGCTGCTCGCCGACGTCGACAACGACGGGCACCAGGATCTGTTCGTCTGCGGCTCGGTCCTCGACTTCACCGGTCATACGCGCATCTTCCACAACGACGGTGAAGAGCGCTTCACGGAAGAGACCGCGACGCGACTTCCGCACCAGAGCTTCTTTGCGCACGACGCCGTGTTCTTGGATGCCGAGAACGACGGCGATCTCGACGTCGCGCTGGTGACCTTCGACCGGACGTTCCTCTGGCTCAACGACGGCAGCGGAGTGTTCTCGTTCTCTGTCGGGCAGGTCCCGTTCACGCAGGTATACGGGCGCACGATCGCGGCGGGTGACATCGACAGCGACGGCGATGCCGACCTCGTGCTCGGCAACTGGAATCCCGATGCGGTGAATCTCCGGAACCTCCTCTACGTCAATGACGGCAACGGCGTCTTCCAGAACGTGCCGTTCCCGATCGACAGTGCCGATACCGTCGCGATCGAGATCGTCGACGTGAACGGGGACACGTATCCGGACATCGTCTTCGGCAATCTGCGCGCGCTGCTCGCGCCGAATGCGCAGAACATGCTCTATCTCAACGACGGCTTCGGAGGCTTCGTGGACGTGACGGCGACGAACTTTCCCGCCGACGATGATCGGACGTACGACGTTGTGTCCGGTGACGTGGATGGCGACGGCGACGTCGATCTCTTCTTCGCCAATTCGAATCACAGCCTCGCTGAGGGCTTTCCGAACGTCCTGTACCTAAACGACGGGAGCGGTTCGTTCGTCGACGCGAGCGGGCAGCTCGCGAACAACGATCACTGCACCGACGGCGCCGCGCTGATCGATTTCGACGGGGACAGCGACCTCGACCTCGTGCTCGCGAATCGGAAGTCCAGTGAGCGCAATCAGCTGCTTCTCAACGATGGCGCAGGCCAGTTTTCGGACGCGACCGACGGGAGGGTTCCGCAAGCGTTCTCGCGTTCGCTCGCGAGTGGAGACGTGGACGGTGACGGAGATGTCGACGTGGCGTTCGGCGGCGTGCGTCTCCGCGTGCAGATCAACGATGGAGCGGCTTGGTTCCACGCCGTGAGCGAGAACAAGATCGCGCGCTACGGAGCGCAGATCCACGACATGTCAGCTGGCGACCTCGACGGTGATGGGGACGCAGACGCGGTTTACCTCACGCGAAGTGGTTCCGATTCGGCGATCGAACTCTACGTCAACGACGGCTACGGATCGCTCACGCGTGCGCCTGCTGCCGCCGAGCCGGTAGGGGGCGACTTCAACTTCTCCGTGGCTCTTGCCGACATCGACGGAGACTCCGACCTCGACATCGCGACGGGGAGTTTCGGTCCGGGCGAGAATCAGTTGTTCGTCAACGACGGCTCGGGTGCGTTCACCGACGTGACCGCGGCACAGCTCCCACCAAACCCGTTCCCGACGCGTTCGCTGGCGTTCGCGGACTTCGATGGTGACGGTGACGCCGACATGATCGTCGGGAACGACAGCGCCAAGGAGCTGTTGCTCAACGACGGGAGCGGCACGTTCTCGGTCGCACCGTTTCCGATCGTGTCCGCGCGGACGGTTTCGATCGCGACCGCCGACGTCGAGGGGGATGGTGACATCGACGTGTTGTTGGGGGCCGAGAACCCGGGCGCGTTGGGGGCACAGAACGTGCTCTTGCTGAACGACGGTTCCGCGCAGTTCGTCATCGCGCCTGCGGGTCGATTGCCCGCGCGTGCCGAGTGTACGCAGGCGGTGGCCTTCGCGGATGTGGACGGAGACTCCGATCCGGACATCGTCGTCGGCAACCAGACCCAGCCGGACCGGTTGCTCCTGAACGACGGTACGGGCGTGTTCACGGATGCCCCGGCTGCGAACTGGCCGGACTTCTCCGAGGATACCGCAGCTGTCGTCATCGGCGATGTCGACGCGGATGGCGATCTCGACGTCTACCTCGGCTCGAGCGACGTGACCTTCTTCTCGGGCCAGTCCGATCACCTGCTGCTGAACGACGGAGCAGGCGGGTTCACGAAATCGCAGGCCGGCACTCTTCCGGACGAGGCGACGCCCGGCGGAGCGACGATCGCGGCCGTGATGGCCGATCTCGATCTCGACGGTGATCAGGATCTGCTGCGCGCGGATTTCGCGCGGCGCAGCGTCTGGACCAATCTCGATCGCCAGATCGAAGCACCGCTGCTGGCCCGCGCCGGGAACACGTATCGGTTCGACTACTTCGCGCGGCCGGGCCGCTTGGTTGCCCCGGTGCCTGCGGTCATCTACTTCAACCCGGTCCCACAGGTGCCGCGTCTCCCGTCGATCTTCGGGCTGCTCGGCGTCGCGCTCCCCGGGCTGGTCACGTTGCCGTCCGTCGTGCTGTCGGCTCCGGGTGGGGAGGCGGCGACCATGCTCACGATCCCGGCTACGACCGGGATCGACGGGCTGCCGCTGTTCTTCCAGGGACTGATGATCCAGAACAGCGGCGAGTTCACGTTCACGAACGTCCTCGCCGACCGAGTCGACGGCTGACGCCCTCTACTGGATGACGATCGGCAGACTCGGTGGTGACACCGACTGCCAGTTGAAGATGTCCGGGTTGTAGGTGAAGAACGACACGTACCACGTGATCCCGATCGCGTTGGGATCATTGGGGATCGATATTGCGCCGAAGGCGTCCCCGTTGGCGTTCAGCAACCCGGTGCCGTTCAACAGCCAAGCACCGCACTCGGACGAGTTGAGGAAGCACGTCCACCAGAAGTCGAGGTTGAGCTGCACCGGCAGCCAGCCGGGGAAGATCGACGTGACGTCGAAGCCCTGGTCGATCCCGCCACTGACCATCGCGAAGTACGGCGTGTTCGGGTTGTTCGGATCCTTGAACTCGAGCGAGACGAATCCGCCCGGCGTCGCGTTGCCGGTCCAGCGAGTCTGGATGTCGGGCTCCACGCACGCGCGGATGATCCAGTTGCCGGAGTAAAACAGCGGGCACAGCGGGACGCCGAGGCCGAGGTAGCGCAGCGGATCGACCCACAGGGTGGCTCCCGCGGCGGCGCAGCCCTGGAGCGGATTCTTGATGTGCATCAAGTTCTTGCCGTGGAACGCGGCGGAGCAGCCCGCGTTGTCGGTCGACAGGTTCGTCGTGTAGCCGGTCGGGCAGCTGCCGTTCGTGTTGATCAGCACGCGGAAGACGATGGCGACGCGAGGCTGCGTCGTCTGCACGCCGCCGGGAGTCAGCGCTACCGTATTGATCGCGTGCGAGAACATCTGCGCGTTCTGGGCGAGGTCGCCGCTGAGCGAGAACACCATCGGACCCATCGCGTATTGCCCGCCCGGAAGATCCGTGACGCCGTCGTAGATCTCCACGTCCGCGACGATGCTGAAGCCGCTCGAACCGCTCGGGGCGTTGCCGAGCATCGCGGAGACTTCGTGGATCCGCGCGGGGCCGCCGACGTCGAGGATCGTGCCGGCTGCCTCGGCCTCCGCGAGGCCCGCGATGACCGCTACCGGGATGGGGCCCGTCGGAACCGCGGGCAGCGTGTCGTTCTTCATGAGCTGGATCGCGCCGCCACCCATGCAGGTCTGGGCGGCTCCGACCGAAGCGAGGGTCAGTCCGAAGAACAGAGAGCGGAGAGATGTCGGTGTGCGCATCGAGCTGGTCGCGGGTTGTCAGAGCGGGAACTCGGCCATTCTAGCCGCTGCCGGAAGCGCCTTCCGCAGGATCGTGCGTGCCGGGTCTCATCCTTACCTGGGCTTCGGTTTCGGCTCGACGAAACCGGGTGCTCGGTCCTCGATGCAAAGTCGCATTGAGAACGCGGCTCGGTGGGGGACTCCGCGTCGCATGTTTCTCGGTTTCGTTGTCCATTCCCGAGCGTCGCCGACATCGAGTTCTTCGGTCTACCATGAGTCCCATGCCTTCCAGCGGAGCGGATTCGCCGATGGATCCCGGCGAAGTCACCTCGATCCACGTGCAGCGTGCGATCTCCGGCAACCGCGAGAGTCTCGACTGGGTCGTCGCGCGGCTGTCGCCCCTACTGGTCGCGCAGGCTCGCTTTCGCCTCGGGGAGTCGCTCCGTCACTGCGATCCCGAGGACATCGTGCACGACGCGTGGATCGTCGCGCTGCCCAAGCTCGACGACTTGGTTTCGCGCGACGGGCGATTCACGCCGGTGTTGCTGCGCTTCCTGAGCGTCACGGTCCTCAACAAGGTGCGCAACCTCCTGCGCGCGCAGATCCGCGCGGGTGCCGCCGGGCTCGAGCGCGACATCACCTCGCCGTTGAGCGGAGCGGTCACGCGGGCGATGCGCGTCGAGCGGGACGAGATGATCCGCGAGACGCTCGACTCGTTGGACCCGGCGGATCGGGAGGTCCTGCTGCTCCGCGGGGTCGAGCAGGTGCCCGCGAAGGCCGCGGCGATCGTGCTGCGCATCAGCGAAGAGGCGGTGTCGAAGAGGTATCGCCGCGCGCTCGCGAAGCTGCGGGCGCGACTGCCCGGCACGGTGTTCGACGAGCTCGCGGACGAGTCCGAGTCGCCCCACTAGCGGCGCTGCTTCTTGCTCATGATCACGGGTGGCTCGAGCACGACGAGCCGCTTCCGCTTGGCGTCCACCTCGACCTCGGCACCGATCGGGAGTGTGGCATTGAGGCGGTGGTGGCCGGACGGGAAGTTCGTCAGCACCGGCACCTTCAGCGGTTCGAGGAAGCGGCGCAGCACGCCGGGCACGGAGAACTCCGCTGGCTGCGAACGCGGGTTGTCGCGGTCCTTCGTGCGCGTGAACTTGCCGAGCACGACGCCGCGCACTCGATCCAGCTTGCCCGCCTGCTTCAACTGGGTCAGCATCCGGTCGACCTTGTAGGCCGGCTCTCGCACGTCCTCGAGGAACAGCACGCGGTCGTCGGTGTCGATTTCGTAGCGCGTGCCCATCGTCGCGGAGACGAGCGACAGGTTGCCGCCGACGAGTCGGCCGCGCGCGCGGCCCTTCCCGTACGAGTCGATCGGGTCGTCGTTCGGGCCCTCGATCGCGTACGCCTTGCCCTTGCGCTTGCGGTGCGCGTCGCCGGTCAACGCGCCGAACAAGTAGCGCTGCGTCGTCTCGGTCATGCCGCTGCGCGAGCCGACGCTCGACATGACGCCGGGGCCGTGGAACGTCACGACCCCGGCGTGTTTCTGAATCGCGAGATGCAGCGAAGTGATGTCGGAGAACCCGAGCAGGATCTTCGGGTTGTCACGGATCACGTCGTAGTCGAGCAGGTCGAGGATGCGCGTCGAGCCGAAGCCGCCCTTGCAACAGAAGATCGCGTCGACGCGGTCGTCCTTGAACGCCTGCATCAGCTCCTTGGCGCGGCGTTCGTCCGTCCCCGCGAGGTAGCCCCAGCGGTCGTAGAGGTCCTTCCGCTCGGCGACGCGGTAGCCCATCGCTTCGAGCGCCTTGCGTCCCTTCTTGACGCGATCGCGATCCACGTCGCCGGCCGGGGCGACGAACATGATCGTCGAGCCCTTCTCGAGAGCGGGAGGGCGCAGGATCTCTCGGTCCGAGTCCTGCGCGAGTTCGAGCGAGCCGAGGATGCCGAGCGCGGAGCAGGCGGCGAGTGCGATCGATGCACGCATGGGGGCAACGATACTTCGGGCGCCAGCCTGCGGCGATGAGTCCGTACGCACAGCGAGCCGACATCGCGGATGCCGGCTCGTCGAGGTCTCGCCGCCGTGCGGCGAGCGGAGGGAGGCGGACTAGCCTTCCTTCTCCTTCATCTCTTCCTTGAGGTCATGGATCAGCTTCTGCAGATCCTCCGGCGTCTTGCCGGCTTGCTTGAGGATCGTCTCCATCTTGGCGAAGCCTTCCTTCGCGGCTTCTTCGTCGCCGCGGGCGATCGCTTCCGCGAGCGCCACATACTTCTTCTCGAAGCGGCTGTTCTGGCTCGCCTGGTGGTCGTGGCGCTTGAGAGCCTTCTTCTCACCGCGCTTGCGGCGGTTTTCGCTGATCTTCATCGGGAATGCCTCAGTGGAAGTGTGTCGGTCGTGCGAGCCGCGAGTCGTCGGGGGTCATACGTGGGACCGGCCCGCGGGTAACCGTGAATACAGTGGATTGCCGTCGTTTCCGCCGGCGGGGTTTACACTTACGGCGGTGCGCTCGAGTTCCGATCGCTCGAAACCGGCATGCCGTGCACCGCCGCTTGTGGGCCCATTATGCACTTCCGGCGGGAAGGATGCCTGCCTGCAAATCGGCCAAATCCCTGTAGGAGGCGGGGCGAGCGATGGCAAGGGCGAGACCGGGTCGGCGCTCCGCCGGGATTGGTGTCTTTGGCCGCCGAGAACGGCACGCGCGCTCGCTGGCGGCGGGGTTCGCGCGACCTGATCGAGCGCGTCGAACGCGTGTGAGTCGGGAGAAATTGCCGCCCCGACGTCGCATTGGCCCCGCGACGTGGAAGCTCAGAAGTAGTGCAGCCCGAGTGCTTCCGAGAGGACGACGGTCCCCGCACCGATGTCGACGACGCCGAACTGGGTCTGGAACTGGAGGCTCGGCTGGGTCACCGGAATCGGCAGTCGGAACCCGCCGCCGCCGTCCGGAGACATCAGCGCGCTCACGTCGACGGTCGTCCACAGCGTGCAGCCCGGCGGAAGCGGCAACACGGCCTGCAGCGGCGCGAACCCGAACAGCGCCGCCGCTTGGGTGCCCGCCGCTGCGCCGGTGAGCGAGAGGTCGAGGTTCCCCGACAGGTCGAACCCGACCGTTGCGTCGAGCGCTGGGTCACAGCTCGCGCCGAGGCTCGTCACCGTGCACGTCGTGTCCACGTCGAACCGAAGCTGCATCGAGTTGATGCGCGTGATCGGGCCCGTGAGGGACTCGGTGAAGAAGATGCCTGTCGGGCTGAGGGTGACGCGCACGTCGAGTGGGACGTTCGGGGCCAGCGTGAACGGGAACGTCTCGATCCGAGGATCCGGATAGGACATGAACGGACTGGGATCCGATTCCCATTCGGGTGCGCCGTCGTCGCCGATGTCGATCGTCGAAAGGGTTCCGGACGAGTCGGGGTGCACTTCGGTCGCGGTCAGCGTTCCGAACACCGCGTCTGGCGAGATCAGTGTCAGGAGCACCGACCCTATGAACACGGACGCGCCGTAGCCCGAGCCGCCCGAACTGCTCGCGCCCATCGGGACGGCGCACGTGGAGATCGTGAAGAACTCCGCGAACGGGCCGGACACCAGCGGGCTGAACTCGATCTCCGCGAAGTGACTGCCCGCGCCGGAGATCACCTGCGGGCCGATTGCGAGATCCGTGCCTGCGGGCATCGTCGCGGAGAACGTGCTGCTGCCGAACGTGTTGACGATTCGTCGCTCCACGACGAAGTCGCTGACGGTCACCCCCGACAGGTTCAGCTGTGCCGTGGCGATGGACGTGAGAAGAACGGCGGCCGATGCCGTGCCGATGAATCGGAGCATTGCGAGCTTTCCCCAGGTTGTTGCGTGCCGATCCGCGATCGGCACCGCGCAGTATAGCGGAATTGCTCGTCCGTCCGGCTCGGTGCGTCGCCTCAGTTGCCGACGACCATTCGTAGGCCGTCACTCACCGTCGCGAGTCCGAGCACCGGGCCGGTCGCGTCGAGCACGAACCACTGCAGGAACGCCTGCAGCCCGAGCAGGCCCGGATCGTTCTGGATCGGGAGCGGCAGCGTCGCGTGTCCGTCGCCGTCCGCGGTCACTGGAGCCAGCGAGAAGAAGGGCGCCTGTAGGAGAAGGCTGCAGCCTCCGCCGAGCGGCAGGTTTGACGGCGCGAATGCGAGGAACGCCGATGCGAGTGCGCCCGTCGGCGCGTCGTCGAGCGTGATCGCGAACGATCCATTGCCGACGTTGGGCGATCCGCTCGCGCCGATGCGGGGAACGATCGCGCTCGCACCCGCACACCCTGCGCCGTAGGCCTCGCTGAACGCGACCTGCGCTCCGGCGAGGTCGATAGCCCAGAGTTCGGACCCGGTGACTCCTTCGTCGCCGCGGAAGTAGACGCTAGTGCCGATGCCGACGTAGCGGTCGAGCTCGGCCGCGCCCACGCCTGTGGCGTTGCCGATTTGGCCGGCCTGTACGGTGCCGGCGATGGTTCCGTCCGTGACGAACACTTGGAGGCCGTTCTCCAGGTCGCTCCCGGTGACGATCGCGAGGTTCACGTTGTCGAGCGCCGCGAGGGTGTCGCCGTCGACGCCGTCGACTGCGCCGGCGGCGAGATCGGTCAGGAGGAACGTGCCTGCGGCCGTGCCGTCGCTCGTCCAGAGTTCGTCGCCGTGCACGCCGTCGTCGACGACGAAGACCACGCCGTTGCCAAGCGACACCATGCCGTTCGCCGTCACGCTCGCGCCGCCGGACACGATGTCCGCGACCATCGTCGTGCCGGCCGCGGTGCCGTCACTCGTCCACAGCTCGCGACCGCTCGACGCGGCGTTCGCGAAGAAGAAGAGCGCCGAGTCCGTCGCCGTGAGGAACGTCGGCGCGGAGCTGCCACCACCGGGCAAGAGGTCGATGACGATGTGGGTGCCTGCGACCGTGCCGTCCGTGACCCACAGCTCGCGACCCGTGCTTGTGCCGGTCGCGGCGAAATACGCCTTGCCGCCCCACACGACGATGTCGTCGATCAGCGGGGAAGCCGCACCCGCGCGGATATCGGCGAGGAGCTGGGTGCCGGCGACGGTGCCGTCCGTCGACCAGATCTCGGTGCCGAGCGTCGTGTCCGTCGCGGCGAACACGATCGTGCCGTTGCCGAGATCGACCAAGCCGAATGGGTTCGACGAGCTCGAGCCGGTGCGCAGGTCGGCGAGCAGCGTGGTGCCCGCGCTCGTGCCGTCGGTCAGCCACAGCTCGTTGCCGACGGCGCCGTCGTTGGCCACGAACAGCAGTTCGCTTCCGAGTGGCGTGAGGAACGAAGGCGAGCTGCTGCCGAATCCGGTGCGAAGATCGAGCAGCAGCGATGTGCCGGGGTCCGTGCCGTCCGAGCTGTAGAGCTCTCGGCCCGTGAACAGTTCGGATGCGGAGAACCAGAGCTTGCCGTTCCACTCGACGATGCCCTGCGGGCCGCCGCTGTTGGTGCCGGCGTAGATGTCGCTGACGAGCGACGTGCCTGCCGGCGTGCCGTCGGTCTTCCAGAGCTCGCGGCCGTTCACGTTGTCGTTCGCGGCGAAGTAGACCTCACCGTCGAACTCGATGAGCTCGTCCGGATCCGAGTCGCCCTGCGAAGGGTAGACGTCGAACACCAGAGACGTCCCCGCGGCGGAGCCGTCCGTGCGCCAGAGTTCGAACCCGGCACCTGCGCCGATCGCGCTGAAGAACGCCTCGCTCCCCGCGCCCATCACCGTGAATGCGGACGGCAAGCTCGAGCCGCTGCCCGGGACGATGTCGTCGATCGCCACAGTGCCAGCCGTCGTGCCGTCGGAGAAGTAGGGCTCACGACCGGCAGTCGTGCCGAGCGCCGAGAACAAGAACCCGCCGAACGCCTGCGTCATGCCGTTGGGCGTCGAGTCGAGCGCGCCTGCGCGCAGGTCCACGACCATCGACGTGCCGGCCGTCGTGCCGTCGGAGGACCAGAGCTCGCGACCGTTGGCGCCGTCGTTCGCCGAGAAGATCAGCGTGCTGCCCCACGCGAGGAACTCCTGCGGATCGCTGCCGATTGCGCCGGCTCGAATGTCCAAGACGCGGTTCGTGCCTGCGGGCGTGCCGTCGCTGCTCCACAGCTCGGTCCCGGTCGTGCCGTCGTCCGCCGTGAAGAACATCGTGCTGCCCGCGGCGACGAACGAGTCGGGGTCCGACGTCGTCGCGCCCGGGAACAGGTCACCGAGGCTCACCGTGCCCGGCGCCGTGCCGTCGGACACCCAGGGCTCGATCCCCGTGTTCCCGTCGTCCGCGGTGAAGAAGATCGAGTTGCCGATCGCGCCTTCGACCTGGATGCCGGGATTGCCGGGGAAGTCGGTGACGCGGGTCGTGCCGCCGAGGGTGCCGTCGGAGAGGTAGAGTTCACGGCCTGTCGCCGTTTCGAAGGCGCCGAACGCGAGCATGCCCGACGCGATCGCGAACGGTCCGGGCGTCGAGCTACCGGAGCCTGCCTGCAGGTCGATCGCGAGCACGGTGCCTTCGGTCGTGCCGTCGCTCTTCCATACTTCGGCGCCGCTGCCGGACCGAGTCGCCGAGAACCAGAGCTCGCCGCCGAACTCGAGGAAGTGATCGAGCGCGCTCGATCCGGGCCCCGGTTCGATGTCGGCGAGGAGCATCGTGCCGTCCGCCGTGCCGTCGGTGCACCACAGCTCGCGGCCGATGCCCGTCAGCTGCGCCGTGAAGAACACCTTCCCTCCGATCACGATGAGATCCTGAGGGTTGGAGCTGTCACTGCCCGGCGCGATGTCGCGGAGCATGGACGTGCCGAGAGTCGTCCCGTCCGAGCGCCAGAGTTCGCGCCCGTATTCGGTGACCGCGGAGAAGATCGCGACTCCCCCGAGATCCACGATCGACTCCGGGGAGCTGCCGGGGCTCGTCAGCGGGGGCGCGATGTCGCGAATCAGCGATTGGGTCGCGACCGGAGAGGCGAGAAGCGCGGCGAATGCGGCGAAGGAGCAGAGCAGAGAGGGGGTGTTGCGTGGGTCCGACATGGGGAGTCCTGGTTTCCGGATTCGCCCGGAAAGCGGAAATCCCCACGTTTGCCCCAAACCCGATCTCGAGATTTCGGGGTGGGCTGCGGCCGGGTGATGGATGGACCCGCTCGGCGGGAATCACAGCTGGTCGGTGAGCCCCGTCATCTGCCAGCGGATCAACGAGACCGGAATCACGCCACACGCGTTGAGCTCCGCGAAGAAGTCCCGCAGCACGAACGGTTCGCCGCGCTCCTCCCGCTGCTCGGCGTACGCCGCGACGAGCTGCTCGATCAGGAACTTCCCGGTCACGTAGCTCGTGCCGTAGCCCGGCTGCCGGAGATAGAGATGCTGCTCGAACAGCAGCAGCTCGGGCTCGGTCGACATCCAGCCGCGCGGCGTCCACTTCACGTGGACTTTACCGGCTTCGGCCATCGTCATCTCGTTTGCGTGGGCGTAGAGCGAGCCGAGGCCACGCGCGGCGCGCTGCGCGAGCATGATCCAGACGATCTCGCGCGAGCGCGGGCTGTCGTCGTAGAGCCCCGCGTGCATGAACATCTCTTCGACTCCCGTCGCGAGCCCCTCTGCGCGGCTGTCGAAGATGTTGTAGAGAAGCGGGCCACGGCGAATCGGGCTCGGGTGCGGGTCGTCGCGGATCTGCGCGAGGTCCCACCAGTGGTAGAAGTGCGTGTAGAGCGGGACCGGGTCGTGGTGCGCGGTGATCCAGAAGAAGTTGCGCGTCGCTTCCGGCACGAACGTGCCGAGGTGCTCGCGTAGCGCGGGCTCCATGTTCGGGAGCACGGGCATGACGTCGTTGTCGGCGAGGAAGCGCATCAATCGCGTCGCGCCTTCGTCGGCGCGCGCGTCGTATTCGGCGGGCGTCGCCGCTGGGACCAGCTGCGGCAGCGCACGATTGCGATGCTCGTCGAGGCGAAGCGAAGTCCACGCGCGATCGAGCTCGCGCTGCAGCAATCGGACTTCGTCTTCCCAGGTCATCGGCACGAGGTGCACGTTCTGGAGATACCACGTGTAGTTCTCCTTGCCGATGCCGGACGGGCCGTCCTTCGACGGCGCTTGTTCGCTGAGCCACGCGGCCATCTCGTTCGTGGCTTTGTGTGCGGCCCGAATTGCCTCGCGCAGCTCGTCGCTCGCGTTCTCACCGACCTGCCCGCCGAGCACGCGCAGCACCGTGCTCTGCTGACGGAAGTTGCGGATGCCTGCGACCCACAGATCGCGCGCGTTGCCGGTGAGGTTGCCGCGCGCTTGCGCGAGGAGCGGGGGGATGACGCGCAGTTCCTCGGTGAGCCTGGCATCCTCGGCGGGCGCGACCGGGAAGTCGTAGGTCCACAGCTCGACGAGCGCGTGGTTGGTTGGCCCCTCGTGCGCCGGCGTGTCGCTCTGGTAGGTCCACACGGATTGGTAGAACGCGGGGTCACGCTCCCACGGCCGCAGGATTCGGCAGTTGAAGTCGAAGCCGTTCAGCTCGGCGCGCACGATGTGCCAATCGACCTGCTGCTCGACCGGCCAGCCGCTCGGGTCGATCGCGTGGAGTCGGTCCCGATACGTCGTCCACTCGGCGTGCGCGGCGCGCATGCGTGCCAGCGTGTAGTCGGGCGCTCCGTCGAGGCGCGGCGGTTCTTCGAACGCGCGCCACTCTTCGAACAGGGACAGGAGATCCGCGTACTCGCTGCTCGCCGGTGCGGGTGGTGCGGTCGCGCAGCCGAGCACCGAGAGACAGGCGACGAGGGTGAGGAGGCCAGAAATCCGAACCATGTCCTACGGTCCTATCACCGGGGCCGTCTCGGCCGGAGCGAAAAGCTGCCGTGGCCGATGCGAGTTGTTACCATCGGATCCCGATCTCGAGGGAGAGAGTCGTCGCGTCGAACCGCTGCATCGCTCCCGTTCTGCGTCCTGCGAGGTGTCCATGCTCGATCGTCTGCGTGTGTCTTGGCTGTCGACAGTGATGATTCTGGTGTGCGCGAGCACCGTCGTGAGCCAGGACGTCGCGTCGGAACTCGAACGGGCTCGAGCGCTTGTGCCGACGTCGCCGCTGCAGGCGCTCGAGATCTTGGAAGGTATGACCGAGGCGGGCGTAAGCGACGCACAGAGACAGGAGCTGTTGCACCTGTCGGAGCGGATCGACGAGCTGCTCGCAGCGGGTGCGACGCGGAATCTCGAGCTGCGCCGGCTTCTGCGGCGGGCTCTTGCCGTCGAGACTCCGCCGAAACCGGTGCCGGCAATCGACCCGACCGACTTCGGCGGCGAGATGACCAAAGCGCACGAGATGCGGGCCAAGGATCCCGCCGGCGCTGCGGCGCGCTACGTCGCCATCGCGGGCGAGATGACCGGGAGGCAGCGGGAGAAGGCGAAGCGCAAGGCCGTCGAGTGTGCGATCGATCTCGCCGCCGGCGCGGCGGAAGCGGGGGTCACGGAGCAGCAGGCGAGCGAAAACCGCGACGCGGCGTTCCGACAGGCGGAGGCTCTGCAGGGTGAGCTCGGAGATCTCGACAAGGCGCTGGAGGTCGTCGATGCGATTGCGGCGTCATGCGACGACGGCGTGCCCGAACACGTCGGCGAAGGAGTCATCGCGTGGATCGCGCACGAGGTCGAGCTCAGCAATGCTGCCGGCACGCGCGGGGATTCGCGAGCGCAGCGCGATCACGCGCGGAATGCGCAGAAGGCGCAGAGGAAGCTCGTACAGATTGACGCGGCCCACGAACAGCAGCGTCGCGCGCAGTGGATCTGTGCACGGCTGGACGAGATCCAGGCTCAGCGACGTAGCTTGCGGGAGCGCATTGCGCAGGCGATGCGCTGGATTCGCGAGGCGGAAGACCGCGACTCCCGGCTATCGGCAGAGCGACGGGATCTCCTACGTCGCCTCGCCGCCGAGGAGCGCGACGAGCTGCACGAAGAGAGGCAGTTCCAGGGCGCCGCGGAGATCGATCGATCGTTCGTCGAGTTCTCGAAGAACGAATACGGCACGAAAGCTCGATCGAATCTCGAGGCCGAAGCCGCGCGCCAAGAGAGACTCGGCGACGCCGCGAAGGATGCCGTCCAGGCTGCGATGCACTATGCCGCCGCGTTCGCGAACGATCGGCAGCGCGTCGATCTCGGCTTCCGCGCGGCGGAGGTGCTCCTCGAAGACGGAAAGCGCATCGAGGCGATGCGCGTCATCCGCGGACTCCTCGCGACGGCAGATCCCGGCGTGGTCGAGAAAGCGCGGACGCTCGAGAGCCAACTCTTGAGCTACGCGGCGCAGGCGTTTCGCGACCGAAAAGGTGCGTTCGACGCGATGCGACGTGACGGAAGGCTCGGAGAGGTGTTCGACGAGTTCGGTGAGCTGCTCAGTCTCTTCGACGAGCAGAAGCTCGATCTCGCGTGGGAGACCAAGAGTGAGTCGATCGCTTGGGAGATCATCGATGATCTGGTGCAACGCATCCTGCCGTATCACGGCGGCGCTTCCGAGTTCCGCGTGCCCGACGCGCCAGGACTGCTTTCGACGCCGCCCGAGGCGATGCAGGCGTTCGAGGCATCGATTGGCGTACGAATGCTGCCCGTCCGCGTCGACGCCGCCGGGGCAGCCAAGATCGGATCGGATCCCATCTGGATCTCTGCGGAACCGATCCACGGTGCGCAAGTCCGTGAATACCTGGCTGCGTTGGATACATCACGCGACGACCATCCTTACGCGCTGGTCAGTTGGAACCACGCGGCGAACTTCACCATCTATCTGACGGGCAAAGAACGCGCCGCGGGCCGCCTCCCGGATGGCTACAGCTACAGCCTCCAGAGCGAGGCCGAATGGGATCATATCGTCGAAGAGAACGGAGTGCCTGCGCTGCAGGGGGAGTGGGACTTCTGGGAGCACTGCCTCGCGCCGACCATCGGTGATCGGGCGCCGATCCGCAGCCTTCGCGACGGTTCCAGCCGGAAGGCGTCGCGGACCGGGGACAAAAAAGCTCGAGAGGTCGTCTTCCGCGTCGTGCTCGTGAGGCGACCGGAGATGGAACCCACGTACCCGCTCACCGACCGCTGATCGATCGCGCGGGTCGCACTCCGAGGTTCGGCTCGCGGGTCCCCGCCGCCAGCGACTTCCGACACGCACACCGCGCGTCCGCGGCGGGCAGGTCGAACGCGCCACCCCGCGCGACGCGCTTCCGCGCTCTGCCGCCCGAATCGTGAGCCGTCCGCAGGCCGTCGATCGGCCGCGCTCTGTGGAACCGGTAGTCGACGTACTCGTCGCGGCACCACTCGAGCGCGTTGCCATGCGCGTGGTGAAGACCGAAGGCGTTGCACCACATCGCGTCCACGCGTCGCAGTGTTCCTTCTCGACCCGCGACGCGAACGCTTGCCAAGCCGTTCAGGGACTCCTCCCGTTCGCCGGTCGACCACGGAGAATCACGACTCGCGCGGCACGCGAACTCCCATTGTGATTCGGTCGGGAGCGACATGCCGCATTGCTGGAGGACATCCGCACACTCGATCCACGAGAGCTCCGTCTGCGGAAGGCAGTCCGAGTCGCGGTCGATCGAGGGGCTCGAGTCGTCGGCGAGTCGGCGCCATTGCGCGCGCGTGAGCTCGTGGCGCGCGATCAGATACGAATCCAGCTCGACGACTTCCGCGGGCCGTTCGTCACTCCGCGAGAGCGGGTCGCGATTGCGCGACTCGTCGCTCGCGTGCGAACCGAGGATGTCCGTGCCGCCAGGGACGAGCACGAACACGATCCCGGTCTCGGGCCCGACCCGGACTCGACCGTCCCATTCGTGTTCCGGAATCGGGATGTCCGACGGGGCCGTACGCCCGTCCCACGCGCTGCGCAGGTCGTAGAACTCCCACAGCTTCGACTCCGGGTTCTCGCCGATCGGCACGAGACCGATCACGTGCGCGTCGCTCAGGTCGATGCGTTGCCCGGCGTAGCGGGAACTCGCGCGGATCGCGTCACGCACGTCGGACCAGGAATGCCGCGCACCGCGATGATGCAGCGACGCGTCTTCGATCGATCTCGACCATTTGTGGGCGCGTTGCATCGCGGGCACGCGCGCGCGCAAGGTCGCGAGTTGCGATCGCAACCGCGCGAGCGTCGCGGCTTCTTCGCTGCCGTCGTCTCCGAGTGCGTCGGCACGCGCATCGAATTTCGCGCGTGCATCGAGAAGCTCGTTCGCGTCCTCGATCCAGCCACGAAGATCCTCGCGCCGATCCGGCCACGGCGGCATCAACTCGTTTGCCCGCTCGATCGCACGTTCCGTCCGCACGAGGCTCTCTGCCGCTGAGTCCGAGCCGCCCTTGAAGAGAAGGGTGATCGTCACGGCGACCACGACGGTGAGTGCGCTGAGGACCGCCCAGCGGTTCCTTCCAAGCCTCCGCGACCACGTGCTCGGCCGCGCGGCTTCCACCGGTTGGCCGTCGAGAAAGCGCTGCAGATCCCGCGCCAGCTCGCGCGCGCTCTGGTAGCGATGGCGACGATCCTTGTGGAGCGCCTTCATCACGACACGGTCCAGGCCGGTCTTCAGCGTCTTCTGCACGACGCTCACGCTCGAGCGGCGCGCAGCCGCGATTGCCGTTGCTTCGTCCCGCTGCGCGGCGAACGCGGTGCTCGGCAGCGACGGGTCCTCTTCTCGCAGCACGCGTAGTCTCTCGAGCGGACTCGAGGCGCGCGGGAACGGCGGCACGCCTGCTAGAACGCGATAGAGCATCACGCCGATCGCGTAGACGTCGGCGCGTGCGTCGACGTCCGTGTGCCCGAAGTCCGCTTGTTCCGGAGCCATGTAGTCGGGTGTGCCGACGAGCTGTCCGACTTCCGTGTAGAGGCTGGCCTCGACGAGCTTCGCGCCCATCGCCTTTGCGAGGCCGAAGTCGATGATCTTGGGCTGGGCGCTCTCGCCGATGTCGCGCACGAGCACGTTGCCCGGCTTCAGGTCGCGATGGACCACGCCCTTGTCGTGCGCGTGCTGGATCGCGTCGCAGACCTTCACGACGAGCTCGATCCGCTCGCGCACGGTCAGGCGCTTGTCGTCGCAATAACGGTCCAGGGGCGATCCCGTGACGAGCTCCATCACGAAGTAGGGTTGACCGCGGTCCCCGACTCCACAGTCGAAGATCTTCGCGATCCCGTCGTGCGACATCAGCGCGAGGGCCTGCCGCTCCTGCGCGAAGCGCGCGAGGACTTCGCGGCTGTCCATGCCGAGGCCGATCAGCTTCAGCGCGACCTGACGGCGGATCGGATCGCGCTGCTCGGCCAGGTAGACGATGCCCATGCCGCCCGTGCCGAGGACGTCGAGGATCCGGTAGTCGCCGATCCTCTCGGGGTGGACGATGGCGCCGCCAGCGGGCTCTCGGTCGCGATCGGACGGCTGTTGCATGGAGACTTCCGCCGAGACGATACCACGCGATCTATCCGACGATGCTGGCAGACCGGCGGTTACGGCGAGCGCCGATCGTTCGAACTGGGACGTGACCGACGCGAATTCCGCGACCACCGGGATTTCCTGGGATAGCTCCCCGAGCTCCGGTCCTCCCTGGTTCCCGCCGGAGCGGATCGAGCGCGCGTGCCTCGGTTCTCCGGCCAGTCTTCGGTTCGACAATCGCGAACCGACCAACCGATCGAGGAACCATGAATCGACTTTTCCGCAAACTCCTGTGGGTCGCCGTCGTGAGCGTTGCGTTCAGCGTGCAGGGCGCGCTTCTCGCGCAGTCGGACTCCGAAACGGGCGAACCTCCCGTCGCCACCACGAAGACGTGTGCGCAGAGCTGCAAGAAGGAGGCGTGTGGTGCGTGCACTCCCAGCGCGGAGATTCCGGACGGACTCACGTTCGAAGTCGGCTGCGACGAGAGTTGTCAGCAAGAGGGTGAGTGCAAGGCTTGCTGCTTCACCATCGAAGTCATGGCGTCCGGGCAGCCGCCGGGTGGACCGCCGGCAAAAGTGATCAAGCTGTGCCGCGTCAACGGCAACGGATGCGTCGCGGGGACCGAGGTGTCGGATTCGAGCGGTCTGCTGGTGATGGAAGAAGACATCACGCTGCCGTGCACCGAGGACGCCGAGTCGTCGACGTGCATCCAGGTGACGGTGTCGTCGACGAAGACAATCCTCCTCGACCCGCACTGGCGGTACACCGCGTGCGCAAAAATGAGTTGCGGATTCTGTCAGGAGAACTGAAGTGATGCGCATCTTCCTTCTACTGGCGTCGATCGGGATTGCAGCTCTTGCCCTCACGCGTCCGAAGTCGGAGCCGGCTTCGATGGTGCCTTCCGACATCGTGTCCGCGGTCGGGTCCGCGAGCCTTCGCGTTGCCGAGCTCGGATTCGCCCCGGCCGTCGAAGCCGTCGTTCGGGACGAACTGACCGTCAGTGGCGATCGCGAGCCGTCGCGAGCCGTGGTGCCGTCCACACCGGGCGAGCGCGAAGCGTTTGTCATGACCGTGCTGGCCCCGCATGGTCAGGAAGTGACCCTCGCGAAGTACCACGACGTGGTCGAGAAGACCCGACGTCGGTTGCGCGACGACCTGACTGTTTCGGAGCGCAACATCGCGGAGTCGCTGATCGCGGAACTCGCGTCCGCCAAGACCACCTACGTACACACGCGCTATCGCGCGCTCGAGGACTACGTGCGCAACACGCCGAATCTCGCCGATGCGAAGCGTGTGCCGGGACAGCGCGGCTACGAAGGCGAGCTGCGGCGTGGTCTGACGGACGACGAGCGTGCGTTCTGGGGTGGGGACGTCGGAGAGGTGCGAATCGACTTCTTCTTGGGGTACGACTCATACCCCGCTCTTGCCGACGCTCGGCGTGGCGTGGCCCGGATTCGACGCGAGGTCGATGGCTACTGTCGCTAGGCACGGAGACTCACCGCAGGTCGAGCGTCGCGGTGTTGTCGCCGCCTGGCTGCACCGTGAAGCTCGAGTGAACCCGTGCGTCGTAGTCCGTCACGGCTTCGACCGAATACGTTCCCACCTCGAGACCGAGTGAGACTTCGTGTGTCGTCGCGGCCCTCGAGATCGTGCGCAGCACTACGACGCCCTCGGAGTCTCGCACCGCGACCCAGGCCTGCGCGGACCTCCCGCCCTCGTTCGAACGGAGGATGCGCAGGCGCACGGTGGGCGCGGCGGTGACTTTCACCGGCACGTCGGTCGTGTTGTTCGTGACGACGTCGAACGTCTGACGAATCGGCGCGATGTCCGGGCCGATCACGGACAGTGTCCAGCCGCCGGACGGGAGCTGGAAGCGCCCGTCATCCGTCGGGCCGGGCGCGGGTAGATTGCGTTGATGACGTCCGTCTGAGGTCGTCACGAAGACGCGAGAACCCTCTGGCAGCGGTCGATCTGGCCGCACGCGGAGCCAGCCCGAGTTTTCGACGTCGAATGCCGGCACATCGACCGTGGCGCCGGGAGTCACGTCGAAGACGTCGATCGAGCGGATGTCCCCTGAGCTCTTGGGTCGGCACAGGAGGGTGTAGCGGCCCGCCGCGAGCCCCCCGATCTCGAAGCTTCCGTCCGGTTGGGCGAATGCTTCTCCCGCCAGCGGTATGCCCTCACGCAAGAACAGCAGAGACCACGGCACCGCGGGGTCGGTCCCTTCGAGTTGCCCGCGGATGGTCGCCGTGGGCATCTCGTCCGGCGTGAGTCGAATCTCGAGGTCCTCGTCGTTTCGGACGATGCGACTCGCGGCATACACGAACAGTCTCGTCGGCTCGTGCACGACGCCGAGGCGATGCTCGTCGCCGCGCAATCCACGGACCTCGAAGCGGCCGTTCTCATCGGTGCGGGTGTACGAGCCATGCCACACCATCGAGTCGACCTCCGGTGGGCAGATCGACACGTGGGCTCCGACTAGTGGTTGACCGTCGGCTGCGAACACGTAGCCGGCGACCGCCTTGCCCGTGTCGATGACGAGGTCGATCTCGCGTTGCTCATGATCCACGAGCTCGAGGGATCGTTCGATTTCGTGCTTGCCGCGTGGACCGAGCACGAGCAGTTTGGACGCGCCGGCGCGAACGTTCTCCATGCGAAACGCTCCGTCGTCGTCGGTCCAGCCGTAGCGCGTCAGGGAGAAGCGCAGCGGCTGCAGATGCGCGGGCAGCGCGGGTTCGACCACGACCCGGCGACGGGCCAAGGGGTGTCCGCCCGTGGTGAGCCGACCGAAGATCGTCGCGCCGGGCGTGGTTCGCACTTCGACGTTTGACTCCTCCGGATCTACGAACACGAGCGTCGGTGTGTGGCCCTGCAGACGCGCGACGACCGCATGTGCCGCGGTGCCGCACGCGAACTCCGCAACGCCATCGTCGGTTGTGTACGCGGCCGGCATCGGGCGGCCGGCAGCGTCCGACTCGACGTTCCACACGCGGACCACGGCCCGGGCCAGTGGATCCCCGGTCGCGGACAGCGCGCGAACCCGGAGGGTTCGATCCGTCGGCTCGAGTGCGACTTCCATCTCGAAGCCATCCTCGATGAACTTGTCCCGGCGCGCCGGAGACGGCGCGTGTCCCGGCGCTTCGCACCAGATCCACGGCGCGAAGTCGTCGTTGATCAGGATGGCCTGGAACGCTCCTCGCTCGTCGCTGTGCGCCACGACGAGGCCGGGATCCGGGTAGAGGCTGGACGACATCCAGACCTCGGCGTTCGCAACGCCGGAGCCGGACGGACCGACGATGCGTCCGGAGATGCGTCGCGTGCTCGGAATCTCCAGGGTCACGCGAGACGTGGCCCCGATGTCCACCCACTCGAACGTGGACAGGGAGAACCCTTGCAACAGCAGCGCGCGTCCCTTCGGTAGGTCGGGAAACGTCGCGCGGCCTTCCGCGTCGGTGCGCGCGGTTCGAACGACGCCGCGCGCCATTTCCGGCACGGGTGCGGCTCCCGCTCTCGCCGTGACCATCATGCGGAGCGGAGCTCCGGGAATCGGTGAACCGTCCGACTCGGAGACGACGGTCACTTCGAGGTTCGCGGTCGTCGCGACATTCGGGGTGACGTCGTCGCGGGGTGCCGGTGTGACCGAAGGGTTCGCGCTGGTGTCGGCCGGGGCGGCGTTCTCTTCGGTCGGGTTCCCGCGGCCGGTCGACGTGCTCGTCGGCTCCGGGTTCGTCGACGTCCACCAGATCGTGAGTGCGCCGACGATCGTGATCACGGCGGCCGCAAGCATGAGCGTGCGGCGTGCTGTCGGGGCCGCGTGCGCCGACGCGCCGCTCGACCGGGGCGTCGATGACGCTGGCGTGGCCGGCGCCGGCGTGCTGCGCATCAAGCGTTCTCGGCACGTAGCCAACGCCTGATCGAAACCACCGATGCGGAGCGCGGCGACGCCGAACGCCTCCGGCAGTCGCGCGCGCAGCTTCTCGAGTCCCCGCGCGAGCTGCGTGCCGACGGTGCTCGGGGACCGACTCAGCTCGCCGGCGACCTCGCGCGGCGCGAGTCCACGATCGAAGTGCAGCTCGACGACCTCGCGGTACGGTGAGCTGAGCCCGCGGATCGCATCCCGGATCTGCTGATTCAGGTCGCGAATGTGCGCGGCCTGCGCGGGGTCCTCAGATTCGCCGATCGAAATCCGCTCTTCGTCGATGGCCCGCCGCGCCTCGCGATACCGAGCCCGCGCGTGGTTGTTCAGGATGCCGATCAACCACGCGACAGGCGCGCCGCGGGTTTCGTACGTCGACAGGGCATCGAGCGCGGTCACGTAAGTCGACTGCACGAGATCGTCGGCGTCGTTCGGCTGCGAGGCCAAGCGCAGCGCGAACCGCATCAGGATCGGCGACGTGCGATCGAACAGGCGTGCGAGGAGCTCCTGATCGCCCGTGTCGCGGAAGCGGAGCAGGAGCTCTTCGTCGCTGGTGTGGGTGTCGGAGGGGTCGAGGGTCACGTTGCCCCTACGCTACTCGATTACGGCGTCGTGGTAGAGGCGCTCCGGGCGCGCGTACGGGAGGACGATTCCGGCGCGCGCCGCAGAAATCCGGAAATCGATGTCGGTTCCGGCGCCCGTCCTTGCGCCACGCATGGTGACCACGATCCGCCGTCTCGGCGCTCCGGAGAAACCATGTTCAGGCACCCCTCAGTCACAATCCCTCTGCTCGCCATCCTCGCCACCGGCTCCCTCTGGGCCCACGCGCCCGACGGGAAGAAACATCTCGGTGGACGGCTCAACGGGATGCAGCACGTGCCACCGTCGATGACTGCCGACAAGGGCTCCGCAATCGTCGAGGTCGACGAGGCCAGCAATACGGTCGAAGTCCTCGTGCAGCTGGAGGATGCACCCGCGACTTCCGTCACCCTCTATCAGGGGCCCCGCGGCATGAACGGCATGCCGATCATGGCACTCACGCAGCAGAACGCGAAGACGTGGTACGGCAACGCGGTGCTGCCGCAGGCGCAGGTCGACAACGTTCTTGCGGAGCAGACCTACGTGCGGGTCGCGTCGGCGGACCCGTTCGGGAGCATTCGCGCGCAGATCATCGCGCCGCCGGATCGCGTCTTCAAAGTCGTGCTGGCTCAGGGCGCGCCCGGTTTTGTCGAGGGCAAGGCTCGATACTCGGCGGTCCTCGGGGGGTTCTATGCCGAGGTCACCATGGTGGGCCAGACGAGCGCCATCACGAGCGTAACCCTGCGGCGCGGTCCGACCACGGCGTCGCAGGAGCTCGAATCGTTGGACGACTCCGGCAGTATGTGGGACGTCGGCTCCGAGAACTGGGACGACGACCTGGATCCCAAGATCGGCGAGCTGGAGGATGGGGAACTCTGGATCGTCGTCGCAACCGAGAACAACCCGACCGGGGAGATCGCGGGTCGGGTGGTTCCTTGCGATCCGCCATTCGAGAAGATGACGTCGTCGCCCGACAACTCGCAAGTCGTGCCGCCCGTGACAACCCCGGCGAGCGGCCACGTCACCGCGACGATGGAGTCCGACGGCAGCGCATCGTATCAGGTCACGAGCGATACGCCCGCGACGACGGCGGTCGTGCGCAAGGGTGCGCCGGGTTCGAACGGCCCGATCGTGCTCACGCTTTCGGGCGGACCGCTCGAGTGGTCCGGGCAGTCCGGGCCCATGACGCAGCAGGAGAAGGGCGACATGCTCGCGGGGCTCTACTACATCGAGACGTCGGACGGCACGGAATCCACAAAGAGGATGCGCGGACAGCTCGAGACCATTCCCGGCGCGACTTCGTTCGGGAAGGGCTGCTCTCCCGCCGATCGCGACCCGACGCTTACGACCTTCGACGCAGCCGTGCTCGGCGAGGACTTCGACCTCGCGGGCTTCGACAAGGCACCGGGCGCCCTGGCCGCGCTGTTCATCGGGATCGACCTCGACCTGCTCTTGGCGACCGTGTCGATTCCCGCATTCGACGATGACTGCCGCTTCCTCGTGTCGCCGATCGCCACGACGACGACGACAGCCGATGCGAGCGGGTCGACGAGCTACCAGCTGTCGATCCCGCTCGATCCGTCGCTCTACGACGCCCTGTTCTGCTTTCAGGAAGGGGCGGTCAGTGGAGTGAGCGTCGAGCTGACCAACGCGACGCTCACCAAGTGCAAGTAGTCACGGGTCGGGGCGGAGGCGTGGCGATCGGCATGCCAGTAGGATGGAGGCCTACTACGAGCGCAACGACTCTTGTCTTCCCCCGACATCACGCGCCTGCTGCAGGCACTCGGCGATGGCGACGACGGCGCCATGTCGTCGCTCGTGCCGTTCGTCTACGACGAGCTGCGCGCGATCGCGGTGCGGCATATGGCCGGCGAGCAGCGGCGGCACACCCTACAGCCGACCGCACTCGTCCACGAGGCATTCGTTCGCCTCGTCGGTACGGAGCAGCAGTTCGGGAGTCGGGCGCATTTCTTCGCGGCGGCTTCCGAGGCGATGCGGCGGATCCTCGTCGACAGCGCCCGCCGCGTGCGCGCCGAGAAGCGCGGGGGTGCGCACCGTCGCGTGACCTTCGCCGATCTGACCGAGACGCCGGCCGAACCCGGTCTGGATCTACTCGAGCTCGATGCGGCGCTCGCCGCTTTCGAAGCCGTGCACGAACGTGGCGCCGAGGTCGTCAAGCTCCGCTTCTTCGTCGGTCTGTCGCACGACGAGGCGGCCGAAGCTCTCGGCGTCTCGGCTCGGACCGTACAGCGAGACTGGGACTACGCGCGGGCATGGCTGCAGCGCTACATGGAGCAGCACGGGGCGGACGATGAGCCGGATTCGAACTGATGGCTGCTCACCGAAACGCGCGGGTAGGGAGGTGGCGTGAAAGCTTCGCCGGATGAAGTGCGCGACCTGTTCGGGCGCGCGCTCGACACCGCGCCCGAACAGCGCGACAGCTTTCTCGACGAAGTGTGCCGCGACGATCCGGGGTTACGTCTCGAACTCGACAGCCTCTTGGATGCGCACGCGCGCGCGCTCGAACGATCGACCGAAGGCGTGCGATCGACGTGGGGCGCGCCACCGGCGAGTCTCGAAGGGCGGACCATCGCGGGCTTTCGCGTCGGACGCGTGCTCTCGATTGGCGGGATGGGCGCGATCTACGAAGCGGAACAGGACAGGCCTCAGCGCCGCGTCGCGCTGAAGGTGATTCGCCACGGGCTCGCGAGCCCCGAGCTACTCGGTCGCTTCGAGCGCGAGGTCGAAGTGCTCGGAAGGCTCGGCCATCCCGGCATCGCCCAGATCTTCCACGCCGGTACGGCGGAGCTTGGCGACGGCGCGCAGCCGTTCTTCGCGATGGAATACGTCGAGGGACAGTCGCTCACCGCGCACGCCGAGAACGCGGACCTGGACCTTCGCGGGCGCCTCGCGCTGATGGCGAAGGTGTGCGATGCCGTTCACCACGCACACCAGCAGGGTGTCGTTCACCGTGACCTCAAGCCTGCGAACATCCTCGTGACCGGGGACGGACAGCCGAAGGTCCTGGACTTCGGGATTGCTCGGACGATCGGTCGGGAAGCCCACGAAGCGCCGGAAGAGACGACGCCCGGACAAGTGCTCGGGACGCTCGCCTACATGAGCCCGGAACAGCTCTCCGGGGATTCCGGTCGCGTCGACACCCGTACCGACGTGCACGCGCTGGGGCTGATCCTCTTCGAGCTGATCACTGGTCGACTTCCCCACGAAGATGCGGGGCCGGCCGAGGCGCTGCGGCGCATGGAGACGGCGGACCCTCCGCCGCTCCACCAGTTCGCGAGCGGCGTCCCCACCGATGTCTCGATCGCCGTGCAGCAGTCACTGCGCTGTGACAAGAACGACCGCTACTCGTCCGCTGCCGCGTTTGCGGAAGACCTTCGGCGTTACTTGCGGCACGAGCCGCTCGCGGCGCGTCCACCGAGTGCGACCTATCAGCTCCGTCGGTTCGCGCGCCGCCATCGCACTCTGGTTGCGGCCGCGGTTCTCGGAGTGACTGCACTCGCAGTGGGAGGTGTCATCGCCGGTGTCGCGGCGGTGCGCGCGAACCGCGCCGCGCACGTCGCGGAGCAGCTCAACCGGTTCTTCAACGATGAGATGCTCGCCGCCGCCGCTCCGGAGGACATGGGGCGAGGCGTTACGGTGAAGGCCGTGCTCGACGAGACGGCTTCTGGCATCGCCGGACGCTTCCCGAACGAGCCGGTCGTCGAGGCCGCCATCCAAAAGACGCTCGGCGTGACCTACGTGCGGATCGGTGAGTTCGAGTCCGCGATCGGTCACCTGCAGCGGTCAGTGGAGTTGTTCGAGCGCGAGCTGGGAAGCACCGCGCGGGATGCGGTGATCGCGCGTCGCGAGCTCGGCAACGCCTACGTCGGAATCGGGCAGATCGAATCCGGAGTGGAGCATGCGACCCGCGCGCTTCGGGATGCCCGTACGCTTCCTGCGGGCGATTCCGAGCTACCGATCACGGTCAACGATCTGGCGACGATGCTCCGGGTTCGCGGTGATCTGGACCGCGCGGAGCAGCTCTACCTCGAAGCGCTGGCGATCTACCGGGATCTCGAGATGCGTGACAGCCCCGGTTATCTCGCGTCTCTGTCCAACCTCGGCACCGTGCTCGTCGAGCGGGAAGACAACGAAGCCGCGCGCACGATCTTCGAGGAGTGTCTCGCGGTGTCGACCGTGCTTCACGGGCGTGAGCATCGGCTGACGCTGAACAAGATGCTCAACCTTGCGGTCCTGAGTGCGCGCACAGGCGAACACGACCGCGCAGAGGCGCTGTATCTCGAGTGTCTCGCCGGCCGCCGCGATGCACTCGGCCCCGACCATCACGACACCGTCGTGACGGCCTGCAACCTGGCTACGTTCTACCTTCGTGCCAAGCGCTATCCGAAGGCGGAAGCGGCCTACCGTGAAGCGATCGCCGCGCTCGAACGTACGGCGGGCGAGGATCACCCCACGACTCTGACGACCCGCGGCAACCTCGGCATGCTCTACATGCGGATGGGCCGCGATCCCGATGCACGCGTCGAGATGGAGGCGGCCGCCGCGCGTGCACGCGCGACGATGCCGGTCGAGAACTTCTACCGGGCGACGATCGTCGGCAACTTGGGACGTCTCTACCAGAAGACCGAAGACCACGACGCTGCCGAGCGCGCATTGCTCGAAGCCGTCGAGGGATTCACCGCGACGCAGGGGCGCGACGGCGCTCGGACGCAGGCGGCGATCCGACTACTCGTGGATGTCTATGAGAAGGCGAAGAAGCCGGACGCCGCGACCAAGTGGCGAGCCGAGCTCTTGGCGAAGGAGCGCGAATAGCCAGTACCTGCGGGATCTCGACCCGCCGTTTGCCCTTGCGAGAGGTAGCATCCGCGGCATGCGTCGTTGTCTCGCCTTGCTGTGTGTCGCCAGTTGTTCGCTGCCAGGTGGAGACGCTGAGGCATACACGATCGACGGAACGCATCACTTCATCGACGGCTACGCCGCGGACCTCCCGGACGGTCGCGTCCGCGTCGTCGTCGAGATCCCGACGGGGACCAACGCGAAGTGGGAGGTCGACAAGGCAACGGGAGATCTCCGCTGGGAATTCCGGGACGGCAAGCCGCGCGTCGTGCAGTTTCTCGGTTACCCCGGCAACTACGGGATGATCCCGCGGACGCTCCTCGCGGCGGAAGACGGCGGCGACGGGGATCCTCTCGATGTCCTCGTGCTTGGTCCGCCGGTGCGTCGTGGCGAGGTGATCGCGGCGCGGCTCGTCGCGGTGCTCCAGCTGCTCGATGGCGGTGAGCAGGACGACAAGCTGATCGCGGTGCGCGACGAGACGCCGTTCGCAGACGTGCGGGACCTCGACGATCTACGTTCGTGTTTCCCTGGCGTTACGGAGCAGGTCGAAGGTTGGTTCATCCACTACAAGGGAGCGGGGGAGATGGAGTCATGCGGGTTCCGTGACGTCGCGCAAGCGAGGAGCGTGCTGGCAGCGGCGAAGTCCGCCTACGAGAAGCGGCGGACGTCGGGACGCTGACAAGAGCTCGCGAAGGAAGTCCGGAGGCTGCCGGGTCAGCCGAGCGCGATCTGCACGACGATCCACCCGCAGCCGGCGACGGATGCGAAGGCGATCCAGCCGAGGCCGCGAGGTTTGCGATCCGCGCGTGCCGCGGGCTGAGCCAGGGCTCGGAGGCGCACCGCGAGATCGCGAGCGGCCGGGGACAGCGCGCGGACTGCGGTCGCCGGGAGTAGCGGTCGGTGCGCAGAGGCGAAGCGCTCGACGCGCAGGAGTGCCCGCGCCAGCGCCATGCCGCTGTCGGGTCTGTGTCTGGTCGCGGCCATGTCGCACGCCCGCTCGGCGCATCGACCGATCTCGCGGCGCGACCACCAGATCATCGGGTGCCACCAGAAGACGCAACCGCCCAGCCGGCACAGCGCCAGCGTGAGGAGGTCGCGGCGTTGCACATGCGCCAGCTCGTGGAGCAGGATCGCCTCGCGTTCTTCGTCGTCGAGTGTCGCCCACAGGTCCGTCGGCAACATCAACCCGGGCCGAAGCACGCCGACGACCATCGGGCTGGTCCGACCGGAGAACATTCGAATCGGGGGCGGCTCGATGCCGAGAGTTGCCGCCGCCTTGGCGACTTCGTGTGCAACTCGGGATGGTGGGACCGATCCGTGCGACCACCGGCGTCGGATGGCGCCGAACCCGAGCCCGTGCCAGATGGAGAGGAGCAAGGCGCCGACGAACCATGGAGTGGCCCCCTGCATCGTGAGGCATCCGGATCCGGGCGCGGCAGTGCGCGCGACGGGCTTACACGGCGCCAGGCCTGTCGCGCGGAACTCTTCACGTGCCGCGGTGAACCACGCACCGGGTTCGTTCACGACCGGCAGACACAGGGAGACCAGGAGCGCGCCGATCGTCGCGGCCATGATGTTGCAGCGAACCGTAGGGTTGCGCATGCGGCGCGCGGCGACCGACACGGCTATCAGCAGTGGGGTCAGGGCCAGGCCCAGGTACCAGACGCGCGCGAAGACCTCCTGCGCGATGCTCATCGGCGTCGCTTCCGCGCGAGTTCTTCGAGCATGCTCTGCAGTTCGTCGATCTCGCCGGGCTCGAGTCGACCGCTTCGCAGGAGCTGCATGGCCATCGAACCGGCCGCACCGTCGTACACCGTGTGCAGCACGTCACGAATGCGTCGGCGACCGAGCTGATCCCGGGTGACGCGCGCACGGAACACGTGGCGGTGCGTGCTGTCGTCGCGCGTGACGAAGCCCTTCTCCACAAGCCGCCCGAGGACCGTCTGGACCGTGTTGTACGCGAGATCTCGCTTCTTGCTCCGGACCCTCTCGAGCACTTCGCGGACCGTGCTGGGGCCGAGGTTCCAAAGAGCGCGAAGCACTTCGAGTTCTCCCGCACCGATGTCGTGATCGTTCGGGGGCATGGTCTGCAGTCTACGACAGCAGTAGGAGCTTCGGGGCCGAGTTGTGCCGATCGGGTGAAATTCCTCCTACAGGCGTAGGTGATGGGCCGTCGGAACCAGCACCTTGCGCTTCCCGTGGCTGTCCCCTACACGTGTAGGTGTTTGGTCGAGAGGTCAGCGTATGCGACGTAGAGAGTTCTTGAGTCGAAGCGCGATGCTCGGCGCCGGCATGCCCCTGGGAAGCTGCGCCGCTCAGCAGCAGCAGAAGTCCAAATTCTCCGTTTCGCCGTCCGATCCGGAGTCCATGGCGGCCGATCTCCTGGCGACGCCGCGTGCGGACGTCGCGGACCTCGGACTCGACTGGCTCGCAAAGGGCGCGACACCGCGCGATCTCCTGGGCGCCGCATACTTGGCGGGTCTGCACGAGGTCAACCCGAGCCCGATCGGCGGGCAGGTGCACGCGATGATGATGGTGCCCTCGGCGGCAGCGGCGACGGGGGTGCTGCGAGGGAAACACAGGTGGGTGCCCGCGCTCTTCAACCTCGATCGCGTCAAACGCAGTCAGGGGCGGGATGCCTCCGCGAACCGCGGTGACTGGACGATGCCGCCCGCGCCCGAACCGGAGGACCGCCCGGCACACGAGCTGGTTCGAACGTTCGAGACGGCGATGACCGACTGGGACGTCGATGCCGCGGATCGCGCGGCGGTGTCACTGCAGCGCGTGCTGTCGCTCTCGGATTTTTTCGAGGTGCTCTGGCCTTGGGCGGCGCGCGACTTCCGCATCATCGGTCACAAGATGATCTACGCGAGCCAGAGCTATCGCGCGTTGCAGGATCTCGGCTGGCGCCTGGGGCGCGACGGTGTGCGGTCTCTGATGTTCGGCATCCTGGACCAGAACCCCTACGGGCGCTTCAGCGCGGAGGAGTCGAAGCATATCCTCGGTGTGTACGAACGCAATCTGGAACGCCTCCAGAAGTTCCCGCAGTCTTGGCGCATCGGCGGCACGGATCCGGCCGCGAGCTTCGCGCTGCTCGAGCGCTTCCGTGATTGCGACGCGGACGCAGCCGCCGGGCAAGTCGTCGCGAGTCTTCAGAACGGCGTCACGGCCGCTCGGGTCTGGGACGGGATTCGACTCTGGGCGTTCGAGATCCTCATGCGCCGCCCGAACATCGCTGGCGTTCACGGCGTGACCTCGCTCAACGCCTTGCACTGCGCGTCGCTCTACACGACCCGGGAGAGAACGCGCAGGCTCCTGCTGCTCCAGGCGGCGAGCTGGATGCCGATGTTCGCGCCGATCCTCGAGAAACGTCGGCCGTTCTTCGACGTGCGTATCGACGCGTTGACCCCACGCGGCAATCGGCCGTTCGAGCAGCGTGATGCCGCGTCCGCGGCGGCAGCGGCCATGGCGACGTTCGACGAGGACGGCTTGCGGTCTTTCCGCGACCGTGCGGTGGACCGTCTAGCTCGCAAGGCGGGGCACGATCACGACTACAAGTTCACGCTCGCCGCGCTCGAGGAGATCGAGGCGGCGCACCCGGCGTGTCGTCCTGCGCTGGCGGGGGCGGCGATGTACTTCCTGCGGCGAGACGACAGCGCGGATCGTGAGCTGTGGAGTCGCGTTCAGCGGGAATCAGACAAGTAGATCGAACGGCGGAGAGCGAATTCCTGCTTGTAGCCCCAGCTGCGATCGACGAGCTTCGCGGGCCATGTCCGACGACTCCGAGCCCACAGGTCGCCCCGCACTCTCGGCGCGTGCGCGTGGACTTTGCCGTGAGTTCGGATCGGCGGCGCCGCTCCTGTTGTGGGCGGTCGGCGGGCCGCTGCTCGGATTGCTGGTTCTCGGTGCGACGTCGGCGAGTTGGTTGCCGATGTGCGACGACGGGCCAGGGTCGCTGTTCGCGTTCTTGGTCATCGGCTCGCTCATGGCCGCGCTGTGCCTCGTGCCGACGCACATGACCTCCCTGTTGGCGGGGTACCTGTTCGGGACGTGGGCGGGCGCGCTGAGCGGCTTCCTCGTGGTCTTCTTCGCCGCGATCCTCGGCTTCGCGGGGTTCTCGCGCATCGTCGGCGATCGCGTCATGGAGTCGGTCGGCGCGATGCCGCGTGCCGCGACCGTGCATCGTGCGCTGTTCGGGCGCAGCACGGGGCGGACGATCTGGCTGATCACCCTGCTGCGCCTGTCGCCGGTGATGCCGTTCGCGGCGACCAACCTGCTGATGGCGTCGTTCCGGGTTCGCGCATGGGTCTTCCTGTGCGCGACGATACTCGGCGTGTCCCCGCGCTCGATCGGCGTCGCGATGGTCGGGGCGCAGCTCTCGGATCTCGATTGGAGTGCAGGTGGGAGCGTGTGGTCGACGATCGTCGCGATCGCTTCGACGCTACTCGTGGTTTGGCTGATCGGTCGCTACGCGCGGGCGGCGTTGCGACGTGAGACGGCAAGCCACGTCGAAGGCGAGGTTGCGTGAACTGGCTTGCGCACCTCCGCCTGGCACAGGGCGAATCGCTCGTGCGCGTCGGCAACCTCGCCGGGGACTTCGTGCGTGGCGTCGAGGTCGCCGGTCTGCATCCGGAGTTGCAGCGCGGCATCGAGCATCACCGAGCGATCGATCGCTTCGTCGACCGACATCCGGTGTTCCTGCGCGGTCGCGATCGTCTGGCGGCACCGTATCGCCGGTTCGCGGGCGTGGCGCTCGACGTGTTCTTCGACCACTTCCTGGCGCGGGATTGGGAGCGGCATGGCGATGGCCGCGCCCTCGACGAGTTCGTCGACGTCGTGCACGCCGAGCTCGAAGAGCATCGCGAGCTGCTGCCGCCCGACCTGTTGCGGCTGCACGAGCGCATGCAGGAGCACCGCTGGCTGACGATGTACGGCCGGCTGGAAGGGATCGAACGCGTGCTACGCGCGATGGCGAAGCGCAGCCGCCGTGCCGCACCGCTCGCGACGGTGACCGACGAGTTGCGGCGCAACTACGGCGAGCTCGAGAGTGACTTTCGCGAGCTGTGGCCCGAACTCCTGGCGTGGTCGCGGGCGCGCAGCGACTCGTAGGCACGCTTCGACTCTGGGCACGGGGCGACTTTTCGACGGGGCCGTGTTCGGTGTGTTGGCGCGTGACGCTGAATACGTCGACATGAACCGACTCAAGACTCTCGTCGCGGCTCTCGCGTGCTCCGTACCCGGCTCCGGTCAGGGTTTCGTCCAGGGCGATCTCTACCTCTACACCCCCCTCGCGACCGGGCTGAGCTCGGGCAACGGTGGCGTCGTGCGGATCGATCCCGCGACGGGCGCCACGAGCCTCGTCGCGGGACCCTTCGGCGCGAACATACGTCGTGACCAGATCGCGTACGATTCGTTTCGTGACGCGCTGCTGTTCTCGGTGACGACGTCGAATCATCCGGTTGCCCCGGCGCTCTACGCCATGGACGCGGCGGGAGTGATGGTGAACTTGGGCTTCGGCGATCGCGCGTTCTACTGCCTGGCGCCGACTGGCGACGGGCGCGTGTACGTTCGTCAGAATCCGGCCAATCCAGGCGGGGCGGTGCTGTACCTCGACGCGGGGAACCAGCTGCGCGCGCTGTTCGACGCGAGCGGAGTGCAGCCGTTCGAGTTCGTGCCCGGGAGCAACCTCGACTTCGAGCAGCTGACCTATCATGCCCCATCCAACGCGTTGATCGCGTTCGCGCGATCGGGGAGTCCGCTGTGTGGCGGCGGGACTTCGACCAGCGTCGTCGCGTATCGTGCGCCGCTGTCCGCCGACGGAGCACGCGTCGTCGGTCCCGTGACGTGCGAGACGTTCGAGGTCAGCCCGAGCGCGGAGCGCCCGGTCGGGCTGAGCCCTCTGCCCGGTGGCGATCTCCTGCTCGTCGTCGACACGAGCAGCAACCAGCTCGAACCACGGATGGTGCGGGTCGATCCCTTCTCTCTCGCAATGACGCCGTTTGCGAGCAACCAGCACGTGTTCGCAGCCGCGACGAACGCCGGCTGCTTCTCCACGCGAATCGGGAAGGCCGTCGTGCTCGACACCGGTGGCGATCAGCTTCGCGCGTTCGCGTTCGGCGAGACGGGAGGCGGCACGATCATCACGCCAGTAGGCGGCCAGCACGTATCGCCGCCGGGCGGGAGTGGCGAAGCGGCGACCATGATCGAGATCGACCGTGCTCCGTGTGCGGGGAGCCTGCGACTGTACGGCGATGCGCTCGTAGGGACCGGGGGCTTCGCTCCATCGCTGAGCGCGACGGGTTGCCCCGTTGCGAACGCGACCGTCACGCTGCACGTCGCTTCGGGCCTCGGCGCTACGAACGGTGCCCTGCTCGTCGGCACGATCGAGACGTCGTTCTCGATCCTCGGTGGAACGCTGCTGGTCGCGCCGCTGTTCTCGGTGCCGATTGCGCTCGGTGGAGCCCCAGGCGCCGCAGGCGACGGACGCCTCGAGATCCCTCTCTCGGTCGGGACGCCGTCGGTGCCCTCGTTCGTGTTCCAGTCGATGCTGCTCGATCCCGTCGGGCCGTCGGGGCTGTCGATGACGAACGGGCTCGAGGTCGTGTTCGGCTAGCCCGTTCTCGGAGCCGAGATCGGGCGGCGCGTGTCGATATGGGGTAGGATCACGACCGCCGTGTGATCAGCGAAGGAGACAGCATGCGGTCGAAGGAGACGGTCCGAGCGCCGAAGGGCGCGCCCCCACAACCACGTGCCCCGAGAGTGCGAACCAGGCCCGTCGAAGAGATGTATCTCGCTCGGACGTCCGTGCTCCTGCAGCGGGTGCAGCGCGCTCCGCAGAGCCTGCCGCCCCGTGTGTTGGCCAAGCTGCATGGATCGGTCGGCAATCATGCCATCGGCCAAATGCTGCGACCGAGCCGTGGCTCGACGCCGCGCGCCGGCGCGATCCTGCCGGAGGGTCTGCGAGCCGGCGCCGAGAGCCTTTCCGGGATCTCGATGTCAGACGTCAGGGTGCACTACAACTCGCCGGCGCCGGCCCAGGTGAACGCATCCGCGTATGCGCGCGGTGCCGACATTCATCTCGCGCCGGGCCAAGAGCGTCACCTGCCGCACGAGGCGTGGCACGTCGTGCAGCAGAAGCAAGGACGCGTGGCGCAGACGGCGCGGTTGGGGAACACACCGATCAACGACGACGGAGGGCTCGAGCGCGAGGCGGACGTGATGGGCGCCCGGGCGTTGTCGCGAGGCTCGAGTTGGGAGCGCGCGCCGGGGACCGAAGCCGTGTTGCGGGATGTAGAGGTGTCCGGTGCGCGTAGTCCGGTTCAACGTGGTGGTGTATTCTCGACGCCGAGCTCGGACACGACCGAGGACATCGAGTCCACGGAGTCGACTGCCACCACGGATTCAAAGACGACGACGGAGTCGGCCAAGACCGAGGGGCCGGACGAGCCGGAGTTCGTGACCGTTCAGGTCAACCTGACGAACAAGGGCGAGGAGAACCTGGCGGGGCACTCCTCGCTCGAGTTCCAGGTTTCCGAGAACGAAGTAGTCTGTGTCGACAGTTACCTGGAGCAGGCCGACTACGAGATGGTCACTGAGAATCTTCCCAAGGCCCTGGCTGGGAAGACCAACGCGAAGTTCAACGTGACTGTTTCCCGCCAGGCCTCGTTCAGCGGCGACGGGTTCTTCACGACGTTTGCCGTTCCGCGCGCTGAAGCTCTCCAGATGGCCAAGCGGGCAGATGAGTGGAAGGGGCGCCAACTGAGGTGGAACGCCCAGATGAACTGTACCACGCCCGTCAAGGCCGTCTTGAACATGCGGCCAGGCAAACTGTTCAACACACCGACTGGCACCCTCGTTCAGTCCATGGGCAGGACTCCAGGCGGGAGAGCCGGGAAGGCTGTCGCGTTCGGGGTCGGTGCGATTACGGCCGCGTCCGTCGCGTACAGCAATTCGAAGAGTTCGACCTCGAAGCCGCCGACCGGCTCGAAGTAGAAGCGAAGCCTTCTCGAGACCTACGCCGCCCCGAGAATCTCGCGTACATCGCGCGCGATCGTCTCGCCGATCGAAGTCAGCGGCAGGTCGTTCGGGTCTGTGCCGAATGGCTCCTCGATCTCCGTCGCGAGGAGCTCGAGTCCCATCGTCGCGAAGAATGCGAGCATCGAGGCAATCACCGCGCCGTAGCCGAATTCGCCGACGAGACCGAACGGCATCACGAGCGCGTAGAGCACGACGAACTGCTTCACGTACGACGAGTAGCTGAACGGGATCGGGGTCTTGCGGATCCGCTCACACTTGCCGAGCACGTCGTCGAACGCTTGCAGCAGCGGCTGCAGCGTGATGCGCGCGCCATCCGCGAGGTGGCCCGCTTCGATGTCGGCGTGCACGTCGCGGTGCAGCGCGGTGAGCAGGCGATTGGGCTCGTGGTCGCCGACGAAATCACGCGGCTTCCGCAGGTGCTCCTTGAGCATCTCCGGAAACTCCGCGATGTGTTCGGCGTAGACCGACCGTCGCTCCGGCGCCGTCGACAGCAGTTGCGCATCGAGCTGGTGCGCGAGCCCGCGCGAGACGTTGACCAGATGTCCCCAGACCTTGCGCCCTTCCCACCACCGGTCGTACGCCGTGTTGGTGCGGAAGACGAGCAGCAGGCCGAGGATGATGCCGAGGATCGAGAGGAATGACGGACCGAGCGGCACGGCGACCCGGAACACGTCTTGCTCGATCCAGACGACGAGCGCGGCCCAGACACCGGCGCCGATGACGTCGAGGATCAACGTCCGGAACACCGGGCTTCGCTGAAACTCGAAGAGGACTCGCCACCACTGTTTGGGTTCGTAGGGGATCATGTGCGGCTCACGGAGCGAGGAGAGCGCGGATGCTAGTCAGAACTCGCACGCCAGTCGCGCTCGACTTCGTCGACGGTCGGAGCGACGGCCCGATGCCCGAGGCGCTTGCGGCCGACCCGAGCCCCGTGCAAGAATCACCGGGAGGAAGAGCCATGACTCGACGACTCTCGATCCCGTCTACCGCCCTCATTGCGATCCTCGGCATCTCGCAACTCGTAGCGCAGACTCCGAACATCCTGAGGAATGGGGACTTCGACGGAGCGTCCGGCGTGGCCCATTGGACCCCGCAAGGCAGCCCACTCAACGTGCAGATCGGGTTGGCCGATGTCGACGGGGATGGGGTCGACTCGCCGTGCCTGACCTTCGATCGCGGTGGCGCCTTCGATCAAGAGGTTTGGCTCCGCGCGGGATCGTACGCGGTCGGGTGTTCGGCGATGTTGTTCAACGACTTCCCGACCACACCGGTGCCGTCCGGGAACGGCGGACTCCAAATCGGTGTGACGGTGTTCTTTCCGAGCTGGAACCCGGCTCCGTGGCTGTTGGTCAACGGCGGAGTCTTCACGGATGATCCGACGACGCTCGCGGGGACCCGGGCATTCACTCGGCGCGAATTCACGAACCCGATCGACCAGTGGGTTCGGGTCCGGGTCGCCGCGTCCTCGGTCTACGAGGTGACGGGAGTGACGGGTCAGTACGCCATCGATGACGTCGTGCTGCAGCCGTCGGAGTCGCCGGCCTTCGACGGCGTCACGTTCTATGGCGGCTCGCAGACGAACGGGCTCTTCTGGCTGCGCACGACCGAGATGCCGCAGCTGAGCGCGGCTGCCTTGCTCTGCTCACCCCAGCTTCTGGCGCAGCCGGTTTCGCTGCCGGCGCTGGACGCCACCTTGTACCTGAACAGCCCGGTCGTCGTCGCCAGTGCGATGCCGCCCGGTTCGCCTGACGGCTTGCTGCTACAGACCACGACGGCGCCATCCGACGTCGGACCGTTGCACTGGCAGCTCGTCGGGATCGACCCAGCGAGCGGCTCGCTGACGTTGTCGGACTATTTCATGTCCTGGTCGCGGTAGCCCGGCGCTACTGTACGTTCAGCGTGATCGCGTTCGTGAAGCGCAGATCCGGAAAGTCCGCGAACACGACGCCCTGCATCGTGAGTTCGAGCGGCCCGCCGAGTCCGGCCGTCGGGATCGTGATCGGCGCGGTCACGCCCGCCAGCAGTGGCGGGTTCGCGAGGCCGGCTCCGATGCAGGTTTGGCCGAACGGCAAGATCGGGGTCTGACCGAGTCCGACACCGAGTTGATAGAACAGCGCGCACGCGACCGGACCGCTCGCGACGGACGGTTGCCTGATCTCGATCGTGATCGGCTGCGCGATCGCGGCATCGAGTCGCCGCTGATAGCCCCCGGTCGTGCCGCTCAAGAACAGCGTGGGTTCGAAGTCGGGGACGCTTCCGTCGGCGCAGGACGGCAGCATCGTCGGTGGCGTGCAGCCGTGCAGCGGGGACGGGCCGATCAGCGTCGACTGCGGAGTATCCGGTGCGCCGGCCGGCCCGAATGCCGTGTCGCCGCTCGTGGACTCGACGGTTACGAACCACTCGATCGTGATGCCACAGACCTGGGGTGGCAATACGGCCTGGTAGTCGTCGCCCCCGACGTGATGCAGCGGCACGGGCTGGGTTCCGGGTCCGCCGAACGAATACTGCAGCGTCGCCGTCGCGGGATCGGGTGTGTCCGTGATGCCGGTGATCGTGACGTCGACGAGGGTCGAAGACGATGCGTTCACCGTGGCCGGTGCTCCCTCCGGTAGCGAGATCGAGATCCCGTCGGTCGTCGAGATCGCTTCGACGTCGAGCGAGTACATCTGCGCCGCGTCGGTCGCGCCACCGAAGACGCGCACGTAGTAGGTGCCTGCGGGCAGGGGGCCGTACCACGCGAGTGTCTCTTCGAATCCGGCTCCGGATTGGTTCTGCGAGGCGAGCAGTCCGTTCGCGTCATGGAGCTCGAGCCGGAGGTCGCGCTGCTGGCCCGCGTGGAACACGATCGGGGTGCACGGCGGCAGCGGAACCACGGAGTCGCTCGGCCCGACCTGGTAGGACTCGCCTTCCGGGTTCGCAGACACGGTGATCCGCGCGGTCTCGGTGAGTTCGAATCGGAACCAGTCCTCATCGCCGGCGCCGTCGATCGTGACGCCGGACACCGAGTGCGTGTTGGACGTCGACGTCAGGAGCGTCGCGTTCGCCAAGGAGTCGTTGTGCTCGAAGCGGTCGCCGTAGTGACGCTGGGCTCCGAGGATGTCGTCGAACTGCGGGCCATCCGGTGAGCCCAGCACGAACGGCTCCATCCGCTTCGTGAAGTTGAGCGGGCACACGTACTCCAGGCCCAGCGTTCGACCGCTGAGGATCGACACCGTGTTGCGCCACCTCGCGAAGTTTGCGCCTGTCGACGTGAAGAAGTCCATGTTGTCGACGTCCAGCACGATGTCGCCGCCGGAATTCGGTTCCGTGGCGATACCGATGACGTTGTTCCCCGGACCGCCGCCATCGAGGGTGCGTGCGCAGAACCGGATGTCGCCGCGGATGCCGGGCAGGCCCGGAGCGTCGGGGGTGGCGAAGACCGGTGCGCCGTCGTCGTTGGGCTCGTGCACGAGGACGAGCCCGCTGTTCTCGGCCCAGCGCTGGATCGAAAGATGCACGAGATCCTGCCATGCCGACGTCGATCCGAAGGACGCGTCGAACGTGGCGAACAGCGAACTGCCTTCCGTCGTGCCCACGGCAGTCACCGGCGTGCCGTCCGGCACGAAGCTGTAGGTGACCACCGTCGGGTCGCCCTGCTGCAACGGCCCCGGTTGGCTCGCGGTCGCCGTCCATCGAGGATTGAGTACGAACGAGAGCGCGGCAGGACGAAGCAGGTGAGAGATGGCGGCCGTGTAGTCCGAGGGGCCATCACCCTGGAAACAGGCGTCGAGACCGATCCAGCCGGGATTGGTCGCTGCGTTCACGAGCGCGTTGCGTCGCTCGAGGGGCAGCGCGTCGAACGCGGCGCGGTCGATGACGTGGGAGACGGACGGATAGCGCGGATCGCCGATGCTCACGGACTGGGCCGGGAGCGTTGTCGCGATCGCGCCGAGAACTGCGGCGAAAGCTGCGGAGTACATTGCTGAAGTCATGGCGAGTCAGGTGTCGGGGAGTGCCAGTGACCACGTCGGCGCGATTCGGGATGGCTTCAGAAAAGCGGGTCGGGCGGCACATTTCCGCACCGTCCCGAACCGGAACGCCGCCCGATCGAGAATCTCGCTCCGAGAACCGGGCTGCGCGCACCCTCGCATCGGCGATTCCCAACCACTTCCCGCGCAGCGTCACTCGATTGCGCCCAAGCAATTCATCGGAACGACCGAAGCGTTCTTCAGCCTTCGATCGACTCCGTCAGCAAAGGAGGGAGCACCATGAAGGATCTCGTTACGCGCGTGCCGTGCGTGCTGTTCACACTCACGGCGTTCGGTTGCTCGAGTGGGTCCGACAGCGGATCGTCGTCCACGGGCGATGAGACGAATCTCGCGCAGCAGGCGGAGTTCTCTGCTGCGGACGTCGACCACCTCCTACGTCGCACGCAGTTCGGCGTCTCGGTCGAGGGCCGTGCCGCCGTAGCAAGCGGCGGAGTGCCCGCGTTCGTCGATGCGATGCTCACGTTCCCAGCGGAGGAAACCGCGGTCGAACGCGAGGCTGCCCAGCTGCTGGCGAACGACGACGACCCCGCGGGTCTCGAAGGGCGCTTTCCTTCGGCGAACGATGTCACGGAGTGGTGGCTTCATCTGATGATGCACAGCGACGCACCGTTTCAGGAGCGCCTTGCGATGTTCTGGCACGACCACTTCGCCGTTTCGTCGGATGGGCTCAATGGGCAAGAGCGCCACTGGATGGTGGACCTCGTCCAGCTGCTGCGCCGCCAGGGCGTCGGCAACTTCCGCACGCTCGTCGTCGAGGTCTCTCGCAGCTCGGCGATGCTCGAATGGCTCGACAGCACCTCCAACGTGCGTGGCGAACCGAACGAGAACTTCGCGCGTGAGTTCTTCGAGCTGTTCACGGCGGGTGCGGACAACGGCTACACCGAAGCCGATATCCAGGAAGCGTCGCGCGCGTTCACGGGTTATCGCAACCGACTCGACGCAGACACGAACCTGCGCTACACGGAGTTCGACTCGGAGCGGAAGGACATCTTCGCGAAGGTGCTGTTCGATGACGTCGTCGTTCGCGGCAACGGCGAGGATGGCGATGACTTCCAGGATGTCGTGGACGTTACGTTCGCGAATCTTCCGGTAGCGGAGTGGCTCGCCGAGAAGCTGCTGCTCGAGTTCGTCAACGACGCGCCGACCGAGGCCCAGGTCACGGAGGTGGCCGCGGTGATTCGCGAGGAAGCGTACGAGATGCGTGCGATCCTTCGCCGGCTCTTCCTCTCGCGGATGTTCTACGAGAACAGCGGCACGATGGTGAAGATGCCGGTCGAGCACGCGATCGGATTCGTGCGATCCACGAACCTGTTCATGCCACCGTCGACGATGCGGAGCGAGCTCGACTCCCTCGCGCAAGTGCCGAGCCGACCGCCTTCGGTGTTCGGCTGGCCGCAGGGATCGGAGTGGTTGAGCTCCGAGGGCATGGTCGAACGCGCGAACCTCGTGCGTCGCGCGATCGAGAACCGCACCTATCAGACCGACAACGGCTACGAGCTCACGCTGCCGTCCGGCGACGCGTCCACCGCGGGCGAAGTCGTGGACCACTTCGCCGTGTTGCTTGGTGTCGTACTCCTGGCGACGGAGCGAGAAGTGCTCGTCAGCTACATGAACACGCACGTTCGCAACGACGACACGCGCGAAGAAGACCCGTTCGACCCGACCGAGACGCGTGACGTCGACGAACGCGTGCGCGGACTGCTCTACATCCTCGCCAACCACGTCGATGCCGTGAAGCGGTGAGCCAATCGAGATTCCAGGAAGGGAGAAGAGTCATGTCACAGCACGAATCCAACAGCATGCAGCTCACTCGGCGCTCGGTGGTGCAAGCCGCTCTCGGCGCCTTCGGGATCTCGGCACTCGGTCCTGTCGCACGCGCAGCCGCGGCGGCGGCCCCGCCGGCCGCCGGTGAGAACTTCCTCGTCGTCGTCGAACTCGACGGTGGCAACGACGGGCTCAACATGTGCGTGCCGCACGGTCTGTCGAACTACGCGGCCCAGCGCCCGACGCTCGGTCTTGCCCCGGCAGATACGCTCGCGATCGACACCGGTCCGTTCGCGACCAATTTCTACAAGCTGCACCCGCGCTTGCCGGCGCTCGCACAGATGTATCGCGACGGCGAGGTCGCGATCGTGCAGAAGGTCGGCTACCCGCGACCCAACGGCAGCCACGACACGAGCAAGCGCGTCTGGGCCGCGGGGCAGCGTGACGACCTGCTGCAGTCGAACGGCTGGATCGGACGGTACGCGGAGACCTACGCTCCGACCGCCCTCGGCGCGGTGTCGATCGGTCGCGGGCGGCACAGGTCGATGGTGGGAGGCGGCAGCAATCCGCTCACGCTCGGCTCGCTCGGTCGGTTCCAGTTCGAGCCTGACAACCGCTACCGGGCCAATCACCGGCATCGCCTCTCGATCGTGCGCGACTTCCTCGCCGCGCGCGGCAACGGCGCGAGCCGGGACGCGATGCTCGCGGGCCACTCGGTCGCGGACAACATCACGGCGGCCATCGACAACTACGTGTCTCCGGTCACGTACCGCACGCGCACGCTCTCGGACAAGCTCCAGGACGTCGCCCGTCTCGTGCAGGCCGACTACGGCACCCGGATCTACTACACTGGCTTCGGCGGTTTCGACACGCACGCGGCGCAGGGGACGTTGACCGGGCGGCACGCCGACCTGATGACGACGCTCGACGAAGGGCTCGAGGACCTGGTCGCGGATCTCAAGGCGATGGGCGCGTGGAACCGTGCCGTGATCGTCGTGATGTCCGAGTTCGGCCGCCGCAACTTCCAGAACGGTTCGGGCGGCACCGACCACGGTCGCGGCAACTTCATGCTCGTAACAGGTGGCGCGGTGCGCGGCGGGCTCGCCGGTCCGACGCTGACCGACGCCGATCTCGGTGAGAACAACATGCCGTACGGTGTCGACTTCCGCTCGGTCTACATGCACCTGCTCGAGCGGCACCTCGGGGTCGGCGATCCGACGACGCTGTTCCCCGAGACGCTCGAGTTCGCGCAGCCGCTGGATCTGATGCTATGAGCGGCCGCGTTCCTCTCGGGGCGGCGGTGGCCGCGGTGCTGTGCTTCGGATGTTCTTCTGGGAGTAACGACACCTCTGGGGCTGAGACGTTCGGATATGCCGACGGCGCATCGATCGAGCTTCGCGTCGGCGACTCCGTGAGTCTCATGCCGACGGGAGGCGCGATCGGAGATGCAAGTGTGCGCGCGTTCTCGGTGTCGCCGCCGCTTCCGGAGGGCTTGTCGTTCGACGGGACGAACGGTGCGATCGCGGGCAGCCCCGCGGCTACGGCGGCGCGTGCGACGTATCGCGTGGCCGTGACCGCCGGCACGCAGGAGCTGTCCGTCGACGTCGAACTCGCCGTCGGCCTGGCTTTGCCCGTCGAAGTCGCGTCGCTCGAGGGGGGCTTCGAGGTCGTGCGCTTCGCGGCGCTGCCGCAGCAGCCCGGCAAGTTCGCGACTGCGCCCGACGGTCGGATCTTCGTCAACGAGCTGTTGACCGGACAGATTCGGATCATCGCGCGGAATGGACAGATGGAGCCCGTGCCGTTCGCCACGGTCACGGTCGAGACCGGTGGTCATCGCGGCTTGCTCGGCCTCGCGCTGTCTCCCGACTTCGAGAACGATGGTTTCGTCTACGCGTCCGCAGTCTTGCCGGCCGCCGGACCGACGCCTGCCAAGCTCCAGGTCTTGCGATGGCGCGAAGGCGGCGGTGTCGGGTTGGATCGTACGGTCATTCTCGACGATCTTCCCGTGTCGGCGTTCAACAACGGGGGCGCGCTTGCATTCGACTCGGGTGGGCAACTGCTCGTGACCGTCGGCGACGTGGAAGTCCCCGCGTCGGCCCAGGACGACGCCGCGCTCTCGGGCAAGCTCCTCCGCGTGCGCGCGACCGATGGCGGTGTGCCGACCGACAATCCGGACCCCGCGAGTCGCGCGTTCGCGAAGGGCTTTCGCAACACGTGGGCGGTCGCGGTGCATCCGACCTCGGGCGCGATCTACGCGGCCGACAACGGCCCGACCGACGGCGACGAACTGAACCTCGTGCGCGCCGGCTTCAACTACGAGTGGGGCGCGGATCCCGACGCGTCGTTCGGCGCGCAAACCGGGCCGCGACTACGCTTCTGGAGTGATGTCGTGGTGCCGACGGGCCTCGCGTTCCGTCCGGCGGAAGGCGTGGTCGCGTGGCCGGCCGCCGCGCAGAGCTCGCTGTTCGGCTCGTTCTACGACCAAGAGCACGTGGTGCGCTTCGAGTTGTCAGGCGAGCAGGCGACCGACATCGATCGCGAGGTGGAGTTCCTGCAGTTCGCGATCCAAGGAAACCTGAACAAGCCGATCGACGTGCAGTTCGGGCCGGATGGGTCACTGTTCGTGCTGACGAACGGCGCGGTGTTTCGAGTGACTCGGGTGCGCTGATCCCTCGGGAATCCCGCGGCGCGAACCTCAGGCCGGGTCCTCGATCCCGCGCCACGGGCATGTGCCGTGACGTCGAAGGCCGCGGAGTTCGTCTCGCGGCCCCGGCATGATCCGCTGATAGAGTTCGGGGGCCCATCGAGAGCCGACGAGACCCGCGCCGGGCGGCCGCAGCGCGCGGGTCTCGCGGACGGCGCTCAGATGAAGTTCAGCGGCGCGTACCTCGGCTGGCCCGACAGCGTCGTGCGGATCTGCTCCCAGAACGGACCGATGTCGTCCATGTTCTGGATCAGCGATCCGTAGCCGAAGAACTTGTCCATGATCTCGACGAACGGCACGCGGAAGTCGGTCGCGGGGACGATCGCATCCGCGTAGTTCGGGTCGGGGTTGCTCAGTAGGCGCCACTCTTGCCCCAGCTGGGGACCGCCCCAGCCGGGACGCCAGCAGTTGTAGACACCACCGTTGACGGTGGGGCCCGCGACGATCGCGGCGCCGCCGACGCCGTGGTCGGTGCCGCGCGACCCGTTCTCGGCGACGGTGCGACCGAACTCGGAGATCACGAGGATGACGAAGTCGTTGCCGAGCGCGAATTGGAGATCGTCGTAGGCCGACTTGATCGCATGCGAGAGGATCGTGAGAAGATCCGCGTGCGTGCCGGTCGTCGAGTTGCCCACGTCGATCTGGTTGTTGTGCGTGTCCCAGCCGCCGAGCTCGATGCCGGCGAAGCGCGTGAGCCCGGTCTTCAGGTAGAACACGGACTCTTCGAGCCGCGAGAAGAACGTCCGCTGCGGGCCGTTGAGCGCGTTGCCACCCCATTGGTCGCCGGGTTGGGAGGGATAGCGCAGAGGCTGACGCGTGAAGGTCGCGTAGGCTGGCGCTCGCAACGAACGCAAGGTGTCGATCGCGCGGGCGATCGATGTGCGCTGGTAGATGCCGGCGTCGCTGACCGAATACGCGCTCGTCCCGGTGGGGGCGGCAAGCTCGACGCGGTCGGCGATGTCCATACCTTGCGATGTCGAAGCGAACGGGATGTTGAGCACGCGATCGTCGGTGATCGGGTCGACGCCATACGCACCCTGCAGGTGTGTCGTCGGCTCGTCTTGATCGCCTGACAGGTACATCCGTTGCATCCGGTTCGAGACGCTGACGCTCGGCATCAAGACGTTGCCGGGCAGATGCGGAACCAGATCGGGCAAGACCTGCGGAATCCAACCCTGCGACGTCGCGCTGTAGTCGGTGCGTCCCGTCTCGAGCAGCAGCATCTCCGTGAAATGCGATCGCTCGCCGTCGAAGTTTCCGATGCGGTGGAGGAGAGCCACGCTGTTCTGGTTGTTGAACAGATCACGCAGACCGGTCATCGACGGGTGCAGGCCGACGCTCGGGTAGCCGTTGAGGCTCAGGCTCTGCCCTTGGGTGATCCGGAGCTCGGGGCGAAGGCCGTTCATGCCCTCGTAGTCCGGATCCGCGTGCGGGATCACGGTGTTGAGTGCATCGTTCGCACCGCGCAGGAAGATGGTCAGCATGCGCCGGTTCGCGAACGGCACCGGGACCTGAGTCGGGTCGCCCGAGGTTCCCGCGCCCATGGCGCGCAAGGAGCCGCCGAGTCCGGCGAGGGGAAGTCCAGCGAGGCCGGACAGGAGGAAGTTCCTTCGATCGAGTGTCATGGTGTCGGCCTCACTTCTCGGTGGCTTGGGGGAGAGTCGCGAGATAGGCACACATCAAGCGGATGCGGTCGTCCATCTCCGTGCTGGTCGAACTCCAGGCCCATGCCGATGGCTGGCCGGTCTGGGAATCGTGTTGCAAGTACGCGAGGGCGCCGCGGGCATCGTCGATCGTGTGTCGCCCGTGGAAGCACAGGCTCAGACCGGCGAGGGCGACGTTCACCTCGTTGTTCATCCCGCCCGCGGCGCCGAGGCGCGCGACCTCGTCCTGGATCTGCACCGTCGGGTTGAAGTCGAGGTTGGTGACCGTGCTTTGCACTCGGTCCGAGTAGAGGCGGAACGCGTAGTCGCCGATCTTCCAGAACACCGCCGCGCCGACCTGCCGCTGGCTCGCATACGGGTAGCCGTCGGGAGACGGGAACTGGTGCAGCGTCGCCCCGCTCGCACTCATGAGCTTGTCCGTGGTGTCGAAGAGATCTTCGAGCTCCGACGGCGTCGTCGGGTTGCCGAAGTCGGCGTCGAACAGGCGCGCCTGCGACGCGACCTGTTCGATCGGCATCTTGATGCGAGTCGAACGGTTCATCGGATCGTTGAACTCGGGTGACGCAAAGATCGTCAGCAGGATCGCGGTGATGTCACCGTCCTGACCCCATGCCGCGATGCAGTCGCGCAGCGTTTGCGTGTGGGTTGCCGCAGCCCCGTCTCCGATGAAGTAGTCCATCAGCTTCGAGCAGACGAATCGCTGCGTTTCCGTCTGCTGCACGAGCGCGGAGAGCAGAATGTCGACCCGGGCGTCGAGATTCGCCGCGCTCGCGCTCATCGCCGGGATCGTCACGTCCCGGACGTGCGGGATCGTCGTGAATAGCGTTCTCGCGGCGAAGTCGTTGCACAGAACCTCGGCGTAGGCGGTGTCGTTGTTGGTGCCGGCCGGGCGTTCGACGTACAGCCCCGCAAGCACTTCGGCGACTTCTTGGATGTCTCCTTGCGTCGTGTAGTTGGCTGCGCCGGCCACGTTGTTCGGGCTCAGGGTGTGGAGCTCGAGGAGCTCGCGAGCGAGGTCCTCGTTCGGGATACGCCCGAGTGGGTTGCGGCACGAGTACGCGACGTTGAGGTAGTACCGCATCGCCGGGCTCGACACCGAGAAGCGGAGCAGATCGAGGAACGTGCCGAACGCGCGGGCGCGGAAACCCTCGTTCTCGAGAAACTCGTTGCGAATGCGATTGCACTCGTTGGCGTTCGTGTTGCCGATGCGTGAGGCGCGCGCGACGTTCGTGGAGAAGTGGTTCTCCCAGAACAGCGTCATGACCTCGCGGAGCTGATCTTCGCTCTTCATCGCGAGAATCATCGAGCGCCATTGCAGCATCGTCCGGTTCCACGGCGTCGGCAGCGGATCGTCGCAGTTCGGGTCTGCTGGCAACGCCATGAGAAGAGCATCCGCTACCGGGCCGCGCTGCACGTTGCCGATGAGGTGTAGCTGCTCGCGGATATGGCCGTACAGCTGGGCGCGCGTCGTGATCGATGCGAGCAAGTCGGGTGTCGGCCCGAAGCTGATGCGGTTGAGGATGTGTGCGACCTCACTCCGGGTCACGGCTTGCGCCGGTGCCACAGTGGAAGCGCAGAAGATCACCGCCGTCGCGGCGAACGCGCGGGCGAAAGTGAACTCGAGTGCCATGCGTTGGCGTGCTCCGTTGGGGTTCGAGGACCAACGGAGATACGTCTGCGCATAGGGGGCTCAGTTGGGGAAATCGGCGTCGAGGCGAAGTTCAACAACAGCGACTCGGGGACGGCAGGACATTCGATCCGGCGAGCAAACCGGTAGAGCCGCGATACGCAACGTGGCACGATGCCGCCATGACCAACCTCGTTCCTGTCACCGATCTGACCGCCGCCGTCGCGAGCGGCAGCTCCTTCGACGCGGTCGTCGTCGTCTCGCCGGACTTCGGTTCGGTTGGCTTCGCTTCTCTCGATGGTGCAATCGCGAGCCATCGTGCCGTCGATGCCTGTGCGGATTCTGCCGTCTCGATGGTCGCCGCCGACCAAGTCGCGGGCGGGCGTTTGGTGCTCGCGCCGACCGGATCGATCGATCGCGATCAGGACGACGTGCGGCGCTTCGCCGAGGCGGCTGCGGCCGGCGTGCAGCGCGCGCGCGATGCCGGTGCGGTTCGACCGGTCGTCGTTCTGCACGGTTCTCCTGGTGACCCGCTGTTCGCGAACTCCGGGCCGGTGACCGCGCTCGCGGCGCTCGGCGCGCTATGGCAACCGCTGGAGGCGCACGACGCGCTCGGTGCGGATGTCGAGCCGGTCGAGGAAGTCGGGTTCGGAGTCGTCGGTGGCGCGTTCGGCGCGTCGGAGGCGGATTGGGCGAATGCGGTCGACGCCGGCATTCGCGTCGCTCGCGACCTGTGTGGCACCGAGCCGGAGCGGATGGCGCCGCCGCGCTTCGCGGACTACTGTGTTGCCGCGTTCGAAGGGCAGCCGGTCAAGGTCGAGGTCGTCGATGACGGTGCGACGATCGAGAAGGACTATCCGCTCGCCGCCGCCGTCGCACGTTCGTCGATGCAGGTCGACCGGCATCGGCCGCGGATCGTCCGGCTCGAGTACGAAGGCGCGGGACCGATCACGCGCACGATCCTGCTCGCCGGGAAGGGAATCTGCTACGACACCGGCGGAGCCGACCTCAAAACCGGTGGCGTCATGGCAGGCATGAGTCGTGACAAGGGCGGCGCCGCCGCGGTCGCCGGCTTCGTGCGCGCGGTCGCGGGCCTGCAGCCGAAGGGTGTGCGCGTCGTGGCCGAGCTGGGCTGCGTTCGGAACAGCGTCGGAGCGAACGCCTATGTCGCGGACGAGATCATCACGAGCCACGCGGGCGTCCGCGTGCGCGTGGGCAACACCGACGCCGAGGGTCGCATGGTCCTGGCCGATCTGTTGTCGCACCTGAGGGAGCGAGCCACGAACTGCGAAGGACCGCTGCTGTTCTCCGTAGCGACGCTGACCGGGCACGCCGTACGCGCCGCGGGTCCCTACAACATCGCCCTCGACAATGCGCCCGCCCGCGACGCAGGCGTGGCGGTTTCGCTCAGCGAGCAGGGCGACCTGTGGGGCGATCCGTTCGAAGTATCGCGCCTGCGCCGCGAGGACTGGGACTTCGTCAAGCCGCGCACCAAGGCAGACGACGTCATGCAGTGCAACAACGCGCCGTCGACCGCGACGAACCGCGGGCACCAGTTCCCGATGGCGTTCCTCGCGGTCGCGGCGGGCCTGGACAAGCACGGCAAGAACTCGGATCACCCGCTGCCGTTCACGCACATGGACATCGGTGGCAGCGCGTGCGAGGGCAGCGACTGGCAGCACGGTCGCCCGACCGGTCGCCCGGTCGTCGGCATGCTGGCGGCGTTGGTCGAGGGTGGGTTGCCGGCGTGAGTGACGCGCGACGGATCAGCGCTGCCCAATCGTGAATTCCAGCGCGTTGCTCGTCAGGAGCTCGCCGAGCTGAACGCCGACGACCTGCGCGAAGTGTGTCGTCCCTACGCACGACGGGCAGTTTGGAATTGGCAGATTCCAGACCGCCGAGACCGTCGCGGTCACGGGTAGCGTCGCGTCGACGCTCACGTAGATCAGGCAGTCGGGGCGACCGAGCGCCGTGAGCGGCAGGGGCAGGGGTACGCCGCTCCAGGACTGATCCGAGGCGCCGAAGAACAGTGCCGCCGAGGATGGCGCGAAGCTGCCGCCGATCGGGGAAGCGAAGAGATCGAAGTCTTCGTCGATCCACGGTCGCTCGCCACCGGTCGTCAAGAACGCCTTGCCTCCGGGCAAGAACAAGCCGTCCGACGGCGTCTCACAGGCGAGGGAGAATCCGAACCCTCGCACCTTGGCCTCCGCGAACGGTGCCGCCGGCGAGGTGGGCGAGAGTTCGCTCGTCTCGTCGAGTGTGGCCGAGGTGTAGAAGCCGCCGATGAATCCTCCGAACACGACGGCGCGATCGCGGACGGTGTCGTATGCCATCCCGAAGGTCTCCAAACCGCCGACGGAGGCACCGGGCTCGAGGTCACTCCAGACACCGTTCCACTGCCAGACGGATGGCGGGTAGGTCTCGAATGGTGCGGATGCACCTCCGTACAGGATTAGACGATCGCGGTGCGGGTCGTACACCATCTCGGCGTTGAGTCTGTGGTACGGTGGGCTCGTCGGATCGAGCGATTGCCACTCGGACCCGTCGAAGATCCAGGTCGTCGCGTTTTCGAGGACTTCGCGGTAGCCGCCGTACACCACTAGCCTCGATTGGCCGACGTGATAGGCGGCGACGTGCTGCGCGAGAGTGGGCGAGTCCGGAGTCGTGAGGTCGGCCCAGTCTTGCCCGTTCCACAGCCAGAGTTCGTTCGTCATCGCATTCTGGCTGTAACCGCCGTGCACGACGACCCCGCCGAGACCCGCGTCGAAGGCCATCGCGTGGTATGCCCTGGGAGGCGGAGGCGTCGTTGGCGCTCGAAGCGTCCACTGAGTGCCGTCCCAGGTCCACGTCTCGTTCGTCTGCGCACCACCAGCGAAGTTGCCGCCGAACATTACGACCTCGAGACGATTCGGGTCGAACACCATGGTGTGGTTGAAGCGAGGTGCCGGGCCCGTCGTGGCGCGGAGCTGCCAGTCGATGCCGTCGAAGGCCCACGTATCGCCATCCATCGTCCCGGTGGAGTCGTAGCCGCCGAAGAGCAGCGTTTCTCCGCGCGCTTCGTCGAACGTCATCGCGAGGCTCTGTCGCTCGCCCGGTGAGGTGACCGTGGCCAGAGGAGTCCACTGGACCTGGGCGCTCAGCGACGAGGGGATGCAGAGGAGGAGTAGGGTGCGGTTCCAGATCATCGACACACTTCCGTTGGGGGGCGCGGGCCCCGTGTTTTCCCGAGCGAAGAACGTCCGCTGTTGCTCGAGTGTACAGAATTCGTGCGGATGATTGTCGGGACGGGGATTCGTCTTCGAATTCGCCCCGCGGCGTCGGAATCCGTATCACGGTCCTCGGACGTCGGATGCCGCTAGTGGGGCGTCGCCGATGTTCGCCACAAATGTCGCTGCCCCTACGGTCCGCCCGCTGCGTTGCTGCTCCTCAACTTGTCCACTGACAAGCCATGTCGTCGCAGCGCCTTGCGAGCGAACCCCAGGAACACCGACAT
>JANQJF010000079.1 GCA_028281765.1 Planctomycetota bacterium
TCGTTCTTCATGGGTGGTGTTGTGTCTGTGGGTTCGTGATTGGTCCCCGGACGCTACACCGCCCGATTTCGTTTACACACCGATTGAGGCTAGCTCCCGTGCCTGTCCCGAGTCCCGACCCGCGGAACGTGAACGGGTCCGGGTCCGGGCCCGAAAACGACCAGCCCTTGCCCCGGTGCCCCAAGCATTTCCCGGAATGCCCTCTCTGAACGAGTTGTTCGAAATCCCGAACAACCATTCCCTAACCCGAGGAACCACCGATGCGCTGGACCCTTCTGATTCTCGCGGCGATCGTCGCGATCACCGTGGCCGCGACCCCTTCGTTCTACACCCCATCCCCGACCCAACCGCAACCCGAGCCGTCGTCCTGCTGCGTGCTGGACTGCTGCCCGGAGTGTCCGCCGGAATGCTGTGATCCGATTTGCTGCGAAGAGATCTGCGAAGAGTGCTGCGGCGATGCGTGCGAGGACTGCTGCGAGGACGGGAACTGCGCGTCCTGCTGCGACGACGCCGGCGAAGGCTGCTGCGACGACGCGGCACCGTCGACCGCAACCGCGTCGTCCTGCTGCGCCGGCGACGGCTGCAAGTAGCTTCGACACCGCTCGCCCGCTAGCCTGCCCGATCGGATGACGGCGGCGGGCGAACATCGACAGCAGGGCGAGCTGCCCCTGGCGGGCGGAAGCGAGCCCGCGTTCGAACGCGATCCCGCGGTTTCGCCGGGCGATCGCTTCGCGGAAGTCGCGCTCAAGCTGCCGATGCGACAGTCGTTCACGTATCGCGTGCCGGCCGGCATGCTCGCGAACCCCGGCAGCCGTGTGCGCGTGCCGTTCCGAGGGCGCACGATGTCGGGTGTCGTCGTCGCCGTCGAAGACACGACGGATCTCGACCCGCGCAAGGTGCGGCCGGTCGAGTCGGTACTCGACGACGGCGGGATCGTGTTGCCACCGTCGCTGCTCGAACTCGCGCAGCGTATGGTCGAAGAGTACGGCTGCAGTCTCGGCGAAGCGCTCGACGCGACCGTGCCGACCGCGGCCAAGCAGCGCTCGGCGCGTCGCATTCCGCATCTCGAGCTCGCGATCCCGCACGACATCGCGGTCGCGGCCGTCGCCGAGCTCGAGGACAAACACCAACCGCGTGCGCGCGTGCTGCGCGCGGTGCTGGAGTTCGGCTCCGCGATGCCACTGTCGGAGGTGAAGCGCCGCACCGCGACGAGCGACAGTCCGTGGAAGACGCTCGTCAAGCACGGCACGCTGCGCAAGCTGATGATCGCCGAGACCGCGGAGCCGCTCGAGCCCGCGATCGAGGAGGCGGCCGAGCGCCACGACCTCAACGGGCAGCAGCAGGACGCGGTCGACGCGGTCGTGAAGTCGTTCGATGCCGACGAGCATCGCGTGTTCTTGCTGCACGGCGTGACCGGCAGCGGCAAGACTGAGGTCTACTTGCGCATTCTCGAACGCGTGCGCGAGTCCGGACGAACCGCGATCGTGCTCGTGCCCGAGATCGCGCTGACGCCGCAGACGGTCGGTCGCTTCGCATCGCGCTTTCCGGACGTTGCCGTGCTGCACTCGGGACTGACCGGCGCCGAGCGCGCCAAGGAGTGGCGACGCCTCGCGTCGGGCGAGGCCGCGGTCGCGATCGGCGCGCGCTCCGCGCTGTTTGCGCCGCTGCAGAACGTCGGGCTGATCGTGCTCGATGAAGAGCACGAGACGTCGTTCAAGCAGGACTCGACCCCGCGCTACCACGCGCGAGAGCTCGCGATCGTGCGCGCGAAGATCGAGAACGCCTGCGTCGTGCTCGGCTCCGCGACGCCGACGCTCGAGTCGTACGGACGGGCGCGACGCGGCGTCTACGAGCTACTGACGCTTCCCGAGCGCGCGGGGCGCGGCACGCAGCCGAAGATCGTCATCGAGGATCTCCGCAAGGAAGACAAGCAGTCGCGCATCGACGGCGTGATCCTGTCGCGCACGCTGCAGGTCATGATGCGCGAGCGGCTCGAGGCGCGCGATCAGGTGATCCTGTTCTTGAACCGCCGCGGCTTCGCGCCCGTGTTGATCTGCCCGTCGTGTGGCACGCCGGTCAAGTGTGGCCACTGCGACGTCAGCATGGCGTGGCACGTGCGGCGGGCGCGGTTGATCTGCCACTACTGCTGCACGGAGCGGCGGCGGCCGGAGATCTGCGATTACTGCGAACATCCGCAGCTGCACGAGCTCGGCGCTGGCACCGAGCGCGTCGAGGCGGCGATCCAGCAGCTCTTCCCGCGCGCGATCGTCGCGCGCATGGACGCCGATACGATGAACGAGCGCGGCGCTCACGAGCGCGTGCTCGCGTCGTTCCGCAAGCGACACATCGATGTGCTGATCGGCACGCAGATGATCGCGAAGGGACTCGACTTTCCGGATGTCACTCTCGTCGGCGTGATCTCGGCGGACACGGGTCTGTTCCTGCCGGACTTCCGCGCGGCGGAGCGGACGTTCCAGCTGCTCTACCAGGTCGCGGGGCGCGCGGGTCGCGGGGAGAAGCCCGGCACCGTGGTCTTCCAGACGCTCAGTCCCGACAACTACGCGGTGCGCGCGGCAGCCGCGATCGACTACGAGTCGTTCGTCGAGCAGGAGCTCGTGTTCCGGCAGTCGACCGGCTACCCGCCGTGGTCGCGTCTGATCCGTGTGTTGTTCGAGTCCCATCGCGAGCCGGACGCGCACAGCGGGGCGCGGCAAGTGGTCGGGCGGTTGCGGGACGTCGAGGGGATCGAAGTCCTCGGGCCAGCGCCGGCGATGCTCGCTCGCGTCAAGGACCGCTTCCGGGTGCACGTCGTCGCCAAGTGTCGGCAGCCCGAGACGTTCCGCGTCGCGATGGAGCGCTTGGCGTCCGTCGAGGAACTCGCGTCGAAGACGTCGCGGGTGATCCTCGATGTGGACCCGCAGTCTTTGCTGTAGGCTCCCGGGTCACCGCCGACGAAACGGTCACCGCCGACGAAACCTGCCGGGAGCAGTGACCGTGGCGCGGCCGTGGGCTAACCGTCCGCACCCCACATTCTACGAAGAAAGACCTGTCGTGAAGTTCGCCCTCCTCACGTCCGTGACGGCGGCCGTCGTCGTTTCGAGCGGTTTCGCCCAGTCCGGTTCCGCCCAGGCCCGTTTTGCCCAGACGCCGAGCCGAGGCTACATCCAGCAGCCTGCCGCCGGCGGCTACGGCGCCGCCGGCGACCTCGATGGCGACGGGCGCATCGATGCGGTCGGCAGTGATTTTTTGTGGGGCGAGGCGACGGGGCCGTATCTGCTGACGCCGAGCGAGGACGTGCTCCCGCAGACCCTCGTCAACGCGATCGGCTTGCTCGACATCGATGGCGATGGGGACCTCGATCACGTGCGTGGCATCCCGGACCAGCAGAACCGGCTCTACCGCAACGACGGCAACCGCGTGTTCGTCGACGTGACCGCGGCCAGCCTGCCGTCGATCGAAGACGCGACGCTGTGCGTCGCTGCGGGCGATGTGGACGGCGATGGCGACGAGGACCTCGTGTTCGGCAATACGTTCTCGTTCGTGAGTCAGTCCCTGACGCAGAACAGACTCTATCTCAATGGCGGCAACGGCACGTTCGTCGACGTCACAGCGAGCCATCTGCCCGTGCGCTTCGACAACACGGCGATGATCGCACTCCACGATGTCGACGGCGACGGCGACCTCGACATGTTCGTCGCCGAGGGGCGCGGGCCGCTCGGCACCTCGCTGCCCGAGCAGGATCGGCTCTACTTGAACGACGGCGCGGGGCACTTCACCGACGCGACCGCGACCAATCTCCCCGCGGCGATCCGCACGTCCGACTTCGCGTCGTTCGGCGACGTCGACGGTGACGGGGACCCCGATCTCGCGCTGATTCAGCGAGCGACCGGCATCTTCCCGCGTCGCGACCCGGTTCTCTACCTCAACGACGGCAGCGGTGTCTTCGTCGACGAAACCGCGACTCGCGTCGCGGATGCAGACGCGACCGACGACGACGCGCGCGTCGCGCTCTTCGACTTCGACGACGATGGGGACCTGGACATGGTGTCCGGTACCGTGCGTCTCAACGACGGGGCTGGCGTGTTCACGACCGTGGGGGACGGCGCGGTCGGGCTGCTTGCGGACTTCGACGGCGACGGCGACGTCGATTCGCTGACGTCGTTCTTCAGCGCCAACGCCGGCGGCGAGTTCGAGGTGCGCACCGAGGCCAATTGGCCGGACACGTTGCAGTTCACGTTCGAAGACCTGAACTTCGACAGCGAGCCGGACTTTTCGGTGCCGTCCCAGGTGCCTGTCGATCTCGCGGTGATCGGGCAGCGTCTCGGCTACACCCCGATCGATGTCGACGGCGACGGCGACGACGACATCGCGTTCCCCGGATTCCTGTGGCTCAACCAGGGCGACAACACCTCGATCCAGGTGCCGGATTCGGTGCCCATTCCGACCAACTTCGACTCCATCCAGGACGCGGCGGTAGCGGACCTCGATGGGGACGGTGATCTGGACATCGCGTACGCGACGGGTTCGACCCAGGGGCAGCCGGTTTCGGAGTTCGGCACGATCTTGCTCTTCAACGACGGCAGCGGAACGTTCACCGAAGAGTCGTCGCGCATTTCGGGCATGCCGTCGACGACGGCGATCGAAGCGGGCGATATCGATGGCGACGGCGACGTCGACCTCGTGCTCGCGAACAGTTCGTCGATCGTGGGGCCGGGCGTCCCGGCCGAGGTGTATCGCAACGACGGCACGGGCAACTTCACCCTCGACGCCACCGCGATCTCTTTCTCGACTTCGGCGACCTCGGCATCTCTCGGAGACCTCGACGGGGACGGGGATCTCGATCTCATTGTCGAGGCGAGTTGGGCGGCGTATCCGTCCGCACTGCTGTGGAACGACGGCGCCGGCAACTTCACCGTCGACGCGTCGTCGCCCGTCGGGCAGCTCGTCGCGGCAAGCGGCGGGCGGTTGCTCGACGTCGATCTCGACGGTGATGTCGACGTGGCCGCGTTCGACGGCACGCTCGCGGTGCATGACGGCGCCGGGCAGTACGCGCTCGTCACCGGCGCATGGCCCGGGTTCGAGGCGTCGACGATCCTCGGCGACGTCGATCGAGACGGCGACGTCGATCTCGTGCCACGCTTTGAGTTCGCGCCTGTCCAATTCAATCTGCACGGTCATTTGCGCGCGCCGGATCTGGCTCGCGTCGGCGAGACCTATTGCCTCCGGATCGACGGACGCCCGGGCTACGCGGGGAGCATCCCGATCGCGATCCCGTTGCTCGGGTTCTTCCGCGCGGACCTCGAGACGCCGTTCGGGTTGCTCGGCCTCGCGCAGCAGGCGACCACGACGCTGCCGTCTCTCGTGCTGCCAGTCTTCGGTGGCACCGGCGAGATCGTGTTGTCGATCCCGCAGGACATCACGCTCGTGGATCTACGCTTCTACTCGCAGGCGCTGATCTTCGACGTCGGCGCGGCGAGTCCGCCACAATGGACGAATGTAGTCGCCGATCAGATCATTGGCTAACGGTCGACCGCACGGAGACGAGTCTCCGTGCGCACCATAGTGCGTGACGTTACGGTAGGGGCGATTGGGGGAGGCAACGGAGCTGCATCAGGGGTGTCTAGCGTACAGGGTTGAAGTCGCTATCATGCGCGCGTGACGAGGCTAGCCTCGTTCACTCCTCCTGTATCAACCATTTCCTGCTCAGCTCCATATGAAGCATCTCTCCGTCGCACTGATTGCCAGTGCTGCTCTCTTTTCTGCCAACGCCACGGCGCAGGTCGTCTTCGACCCGAACATCGGCACCGGAATCGGCGCCGGCGACGACTCGGTCACCCCGGGCAACGCGCTCGGTTTCAACTTCACCATGCCGGACGGTTCGGTCGTCACGGCAATCGACATCGATTCCAACGGCCTGATCTACTCCGGTGGTTCCGGTGCGGCTTCGGACTTCACCGAGTCCGCCGGTGACCTCGTCGGCAGCTCCGCCAAGATCTGCTGCTTCTGGGACGACCTCAACCCCTCCGATGGCCTGTCGGACGACGTCTACTTCAACGCCTACAACAACGGCACCCAGAACGTCGCGGTCATCACCTGGAACCAGTGTGTCGAGTGGGGTCAGACGACCCCGTTCACCGCGCAGCTGATCCTCAAGGACGACAACTCGTTCTCGATGTACTGGGACGCCGCCACCCCGGCGACCGACTGCATCGTCGGCATGAGCCCCGGCGGCGGCGTCGTTGACCCGGGCGAGTCGCCGGACGACTGGCGTTGCTCGGCGGTCGTCCTCTCGACGCCCGCGAACGATCCGACGCTCTACACCCAGTACGCGGGTGGCGAGTTCGATCTGCAGGACTTCGGCATCGACGTCTTCGCGGACGGTCTCGGTGGCTGGGTCGTCACGACGAACGCGACCGGTGCGTGCGCTTCGGCCACCGTCACGGGCGTTGGCTGCGGTGGCTTCGAAGCCGGCGCGGAAGCGACCGACTACACCCCCGACGGCTCGGGCGGCTACGTCGCGACCCCGTCGGCGGAAGTCTACGATGCCAACCTCGGCTCCTCGCTCGGTATCGCCGCCGACGATGCGAACGGCACGGCCGCTCTCGGCTTCAACTTCACCATGCCGGGTGGCGCGGTCGTCACGCAGCTGACGGTCGACGCGAACGGCCGCGTCCACGACTCGACGGATGCCTCTGACTTCTCGCCGACGGTTGGTGAACTCCACAGCAACCCGGGCGCGACCATCTGCCCGGCGTGGGGTGACTTCAACGTGACGGACCCCGACACGCTCGGCGACATCATGTTCAACACCAACGGCACCGACTTCGCGACCATCACCTGGGACCGCATCGCGCAGTTCGCCGGTGACCACGCGCTGACGATGCAGCTGCAGCTCTTCGGCGACGCTCACCCGAGCCGCCCGGGCAGCTGGACCGTCGTCTACGAAGACATGGGCGATCTCGATGTCGCGACCGGCTTCGGCACGGCTCCGGCGTGGATCGTCGGATGCTCGGCCGGCAACGGCGCGGTCGACCCGGGCGAGTCCAACCTCGATCCGGCCTCGCTGCCGGCGCTCAGCACCGGTCCGGAGCTCTACGAGTTCTTCGACAGCGCGATCGCCGACATGTGGGACCTCACCGGCAACAACGTCGGCGCTCTCGACCTGACCTTCCAGACCAACCCGGTCCTCGGTAGCTCGTTCGACACGACCCTCGACAGCATCCCGGCGAGCGCCGTCGGTGCGTCGATGATGATCGGCTTCTCGAACCTGAACCTGGACATCTCGCTGGTCTTCCCGGACGTCCTGTGCTTCCTCTACAGCTCGAACGACGTTCCGGCGCAGCCGATGGTCTTCAACCCTGGCGACCCGACCGCGACCTACTCGCTGCCGATCTCGGTGAGCGCGACGGCCGGTCTCCCGCTGGTCCTCCAGGCCGCGATCATCAACTTCGGTGCCAACTCCCTCAACGTCGAGACCTCGAACGCGGTCGAAGGCGTGGTGGGTAGCTGATCCGAAACGCGCTTTGCGGAGTCTGGCTCCGTAGCGTAGAGCAACCCGTGGCGTTCGCGCCGCGGGTTGTTCGTTTAACGAGCCTGACGAGTGACGAGCTTGTCGAGACTCGCTCGGCTCAGATCCCGAAGCCGCTCGAGATGCGCGCCTGGATGATCAGGCTTTGCAGCTGCTTGCAGCCGCCACTGTCCGGATCGAGCGCGCACGCCCGCGCGTTGTAGTCCTCCGCACTCGGCAGCGCGAGACGCTGCACGTGCACGGCACCGAGACCCAGGTAGTGCTTCCCGAGCAGGTCGCGGACGCGCTCACGGCTGGACGTGTACTCGTCGACCAGCTGAGCCGCGGTGCCGTCGGCCGGTGCGATGCGCGACAGCCGCTTCCACGCGGACTCGAGGTGGCGGGCGGCGGTCGCGCGCTTGTTCTTCTCCTTCGCGGTGAAGCGGAAGCCGCCGGTCAGGGTGACGCCGAGCTCGTTCGCCTTGTGCTCCGACTTGTGTGCTTTGTCGAGCGCGCGACGGAGCGTCTTCTCGTCGACGGACTTCCGCTCCGGGCCGGCCATCAGCGACATCCGCGCGTTGGCCAGGAGCCTACGAGCGCGCTGGACGGCACGCGTGTCCGAGTATTCGTCGAGCACGACCTCCGCGTTGAGCTTGGCGGTCGCGTACCGGTTCGCGGCGTAGTCCTGTTCGCCCTTCTCGACGATCTTGTCTGCGACGTGGCCGCGGACTCGTGCGATGTGCTCTGTTGCCAGGCGTTGCATCGCGGGGTCGATGCGGGCCGCGGTCTCGAACTCGGCGATCGCGTGCGAGGGCAGCTCGAGGTCGATGCAGAGTTCGCCGAGCTTCCAATGCGCGGTCGCGCTGTTCGCGTCGCTGCGCGCGGAGACGATCGAATAGAGCGACAGCGGCGCGATTGCGTCCCGCGTGTAGTGCTCGGCCTCCGCGTCGCCGACGCGCAGTGCGACGCCGTCCGCGTTGGCTTCGACGACCGTCCCGATCAGGACCTTGCCGTTGCGGAGTTCGAGGCTTTGCGCCGGCACCGTCAGCGGCAGCGCGAGGATTACGAGAGTGTGCAGAAGGCGTTTCATGGAATCGTGGTTTCAACCGCAGCGGTGCGTCCGCTGACACGGGCCCGTCCTACGACGCGCCCGTGCCGCGGGTGCGGCCTTACCGATTCCCTACTGCCAACCGCCGAACTCGACTTCGATGCCTGCGGTCGTCACGATGCCGAAGGAGTTCGCCGGCGGATCGATGATCAACCCCTGAGTGTACACCGACAGCCCGATCGCATCTGCGTTCGGCGGAGCCATCCAGGAGATCTGCTCGTTCCCGAACGCGTTGCTGATCCCGGGAAGCGTCGCCACCGGGTTCGTCCACAGGTAGCAGTTCGTCGCACCGAATGGCGAGAGCGAGATGCTCGTCGGACCCAGCCCCAGCGCGAGCACGAGAGAGCGGTTCGGCGCGACGTTGCTGAAGTCGAAGTCGATCGTGCTGCCGACGTCGAGCGAACCGTTCACCTGCAGCACCGGGAAGCCCCACGAGCCGTAGCACGAGGCGCCGTAGAACGTCGTGTCGCCCGGCGTCGGGTTGAACGACGGAATGCCGAGGTTGTCGAACAGGTCGTGCAGCGGCGGTGCGCTCATCGTCTGGTTCCAGATGTCGTTGAGTTCGACGCCCTGCGCGTCCCCGCCCATCGAGTTCTTGTCGCCGTTCGTCAAGAACACGAACGACAGACCGTCCGCGCGCCGCGCGATGAAGGAGCGCGCGCCGGACAGTAGACCGTTGTGGTGATACATCTCGACCGAGCTGCCGAACTGGTCGTTCACGTCGACCTTGTACCAGCCGCGCATCAAGGTGCTGTAGCCCGGCTCGACCGTGAACATGTCCTGCGCGGACGCGGGCGTCATCAGCGGGTTGCTCGCGCCGAGATCGAACGCGGCGAGGATCTTCGCGTAGTCCGGCGCGGACATCACCCAGGCGCCGTGCGAGTCCATGTTGCCGTGGTTCAGGCCGCCGTACTGGCGCGCGACCCACGGCTCCGCGTCGTCCATGACGCTCGTCGTCAGGTTCGGCGTGTACGGATGATAGGTGACTTCGCCCGGATGTAGACCCGCGAACGACGAGTTCGCGATGCGCGGCCGCGTCAGACCGAGCGGCTGGAAGATGTCGCGATCGACGACCTGCGCGTAGCTGAGGCCCGGGTTCGCGGCCTCGAGCACCTGCCCGAGCAGGCTGAAGCCGAAGTTCGAGTAGCGCGACGCCGTGTTCGGCGTGAAGTCGAGCGACTGCGACGACAGCATGTAGTTCGTGATCTGTTGCTTCGTGATCGGCAGTGGCGTGCCGGCCCAGGCCGCGATCGTAGTGTCGAAGCCGACCATCGGATCCGGCGACACGTTGCGGTTCCAGCCACCCTGATGGGTGAGCAGCGAGTTGAGCGTGATCTGCGACAGCTGAGGATCGAGCCCGTTGATTTGCGGGAAGTAGTCCATCATGTCGTCGGTGCGGTCCATGCCGTTGTCCGCTTCGAAGTGCTGCTGCATCGCGATGCCGGTGATCGGCTTCGAGCACGACGCGATCTTGAAGATGTCGGTCGGCTGGGTGATCGGATAGCCGGAGCGCGCGAGCGTGTAGCCCCGCGCGTAGACGAGTCGGTGATCCCAGACGATCGCGAGCTGCGCGGCGCGCGTATCGCTGTCGGTCATCCAGTTCTGCACCCAGTTGTCGAATGCGAAGAACTGGCCGAAGTTCTGGCCGGTCTTCGTCCAGACCTTCGGCGCCGGCAGGTTGTTCGGTGCCCACACCGCGGCGAAGCGTGTGTTGCTCCCACTGCCGGATCCTTGCACCGTGATCGGGAAGCGTGCCGGCCAGTAGAGGTTCGTGTAGTTCTGATACTCGGTCGACGTCATGTCGTGGTGCGCCACCCAGGGGCCCACGTCGTCACTGCGCCACAGCGAGATGTAGCGGTGGTCGTCGTTGAAGCCGACGAACGATGGGCGGGCGTGCCCTTCGCCGAGTGCGTCGAAGTGATTCTGGTAACCCTGCACGCCGACGCTGACGACCTCGGCCTGCCCGTAGTCGGTCGGTCCGAACGAGACGACGTAGCGCGGGTCCGCGTTCGTGCCGTAGATGTCGACGGCACGGACGTCGAGACCTTGGTCCTGCGCTTGGCTGCGCTGATCCCAGAACTGCGACTCGGTGATCCCGTGGCTGGCCCAGCCGCCGGGCCCGACGCCGGCTTCCATCACGCCGGCGAAGCGCGGATTGCTCGCGCTACCCGTCGCCGACAGGATCGTCGGGCGGAAGCCGAGGCCCCAGTACGTGTTGACGAAGTTCTGGTAGTCGGTGCCGTTCAGCCCATGGAAGCCGACCCAGGTGGGGCCGGACCGCTGCACCCATACAGCGGCGTAGCGCGGGCTGTTGACGTCGCCGTAGATCGACAGCGAGATCATCCGGTAGCCGGCCTGGGAGAGGACGTTGAACTGCGCCTGGTGCTGGGCGCCCGTCTGGTCGTGGTAGGCGTTGACGAGCTGGGCGGAGACGGGGGCGGCCAGGCCCAAGAGGATGGGGGCGGCCAAGAGAGGAAGGAGGAAGCGCGACATCTTCATGGTTCGGAGTCGTTCGGATTCGGGTGCCGAAGGACTGTGAGATGTCGTGGGGGCGGGGGGTGGCTCGGGATTTCTGGGGGGCCAGGCTCGGGCGCGGGTCCGGAACGCGCCCGGCTCTCGCCCCCCCGCGCGGGCCGCATCGCGCCCGCGCCTCCGCCCGAGCTCGCGTCCGGCCCGCATCTCGCGCGCGACGTTCCGCGCCCGAGAACCACGCCCGGTCCCGTCGCGCGAGCTCACCCGCCCCCTGGAAACACCACCTCGATCGCGGGATAGCGCTCCTGCATGAATGCGAGCGCCAGCCACGTGTGGCACTGCCGAACGTCCGGATTCTTCGCCGTCGGACAGCTGCAGCCGAGGTGCACGTCATTGGTGCGTGCCTTGGCGGCGAGGTCGTCGAACGGCGTCGGGTCGGACTCCAGGCGCTCAGCGAGCGTCGCGCGATACGCCGCCGCGAACTGCTCCCATGCTTCATCATTCGGAGCTGCGAGATAGTCGCGCACTGCGTCTGAGGTGGGACGCAGGCAGTGCTTCGTGTGCTTCCGCGTGTCGAGCCGGATCCCCGACGGCAGCGGATCGTCGGCCGGTCGAGCCCCGCGGTACATGCGGTAGCGAGTCAGCATGCGGGGGATTGTCGCATGCTGCTGCCCGCGCGCGTGCGATACTCCCGGTGACCGATGAGCAAGAAGCGCCGTCATTCCCAATCGCGCGACGGAACCGCATCCAGCGTCCTGTCGGCTGCGTTGCTCGCCGCCGTTCAAGAACGCTTCGAGCTCGACTGGCACGGCGTGCACGGGATCCACCACTGGCGCCGCGTGCGCGAGAACGGCCTGCGCATTGCCCGCGCGACCGGCGCGAACGTGCGCGTCGTCGAACTCTTCTCCCACGTGTACGACGTGTGCCGCGAGAACGAGGGCGGGGATCCCGGGCATGGGCGCCGCGCGGCGGCCTACGTCGAGGAGCTGCGGGCCGCCGAGCTGGTGCGCCTTTCGGAAGAAGAGACGGGCCTGCTGGTCGAGGCGTGCACGTATCACAGCAACGGGCGGACGAGAGGGGAGGTGACCGTGCTGACGTGCTGGGACGCGGACCGGCTGGATCTGGGGCGGGTGGGGATCCGGCCGGATCCGAAGTGCCTGTGCACGGCGGCGGCGAGAGAGGCGCGGGTGTTGGCTTGGGCGTGGGAGCGGAGGGTCCGACCCGGGTAGATAGGTAACACTTCTGCCCGGGCACATGGGTGACACTCCGTCGCCCCGGTGACGCTGGGCGGATGCCCTGGCAAGCCACCGACGTCCCCATGAAGCGCGCCGAGTTCATCGCTGAGCACCAAAAGGGGTGCTGGACGATGAC
>JANQJF010000087.1 GCA_028281765.1 Planctomycetota bacterium
GACCGAGAGCCCGACGCCCGCGCGGTCGTCGGCTCCAGCGAAGAACCGACGAGCGACGTTACGTTGACCTTTGTCATCATCGGCCCGGATGGCGAACCGCGGCCGAACGCGCGGGTCGGTCACCACGCGCAGGATCCGGAGGGCGAGTCCCTGCGCATGCTCGATCGCGAGAAGATCGCGTGGGACGGATCGACTCTGCTCGCGGATGTGCACGGTGAGGTTCGCATCGACCGGTCTACGGGCTACAGCCTGGCGGTGTTCGCGCGTGATGGCGAGGACTGGGGGCAGCTCTACGTCGCCGCGTCGAATACCGAGCTGCGCCACCGGATCGAGATCGAACGGGACCTGACGCTTCGCGCGCGGGTGCTCGATGCCGGAGGCAACCCCGCGGCCGGCGTTCCCGTGAAGTTCACCGACGACATCTACGCGTCGCGAGGCATCGGGCCAGGACCGACCGTGCGCACGTCCGATCCAGACGGGATCGCGGTGTTCGAGCACGCACACGTTTCGGTGCAAAAGTCGTGGGGTGAAGATGCGGTGTTGCGGATCGAGTGCCTCATGAAAGAGAGCGTGTTCGGAAAGATCGATCTCGCGAACCCTCCGGTCGAGCCCGTCGAGCTCCGGATTCCGGTGACTGGCTCGATGCGATTCACGCTCGTGGACGCCGGTGGGCAGCGCGTTCGCAATCTTCTCGAAGAAGTCTACGGCACGTGCTTTCTGATGCGGGATACGGGAGAGGTGTCGAGGTGGATGCGGTTCGACGATGGGGTGCTCGAAGTCACCCGCATCGGTCTCGGACTCGAGCTGCGTCTGGAGCTCGACTCCGCCGCAGTCTCGGGACGCGTCGAATGCGTCGGCCCGACGATTCCGGGACAGCGTGTCGATGTCGACGTGCCGGTCGAGGTGCGGCCGACGATCAGCGGACGGCTCGTAGACCGAGAAGGTCTCCCGCAGAAGGGATACTGGTTCGCGACGCTGATGCACGGTGGGCGCGGTTGGTACAACCACTACTTCGAGACCGCGGAGGACGGGATGTTCCACACGCCCGTGCCGGAGCTCCCATACCGGACCGTCGGCAAGCGCGTCATCTGGTTCCACCGAACGCTTCCCGATGACGAGCATCAGTCGTTTCTCGATCTCGAGGCGTTGGAGCTTCGGCCCGGTCGGAACGAACTCGGGGACGTCGTGCTCGTCGCTCCGCCGTTGCTCGTCGAAGGCTCGGTCGTGCGTTCGAACGGCGAGGGCGTTGCCGACGCGAAGCTCTCCGTGGCTCGCGGCGACCCCGGCGGTGAAATCTACTACCTACCGAAGGCCGGCGACGATCACGGCGTAGCGGGTGCGGACGGCGCGTTCGAGATTCGCGCGTTCTACGAGGGTCCGAAGCTGTTGCTCCAGGCGGTCGACGGCGCGGTTCGGGGCCCGTTCGTCTCGTTCGAACCCGGTGCAGTGGTTCGTTACGAGCTGCCGAGCGTCGGCGCGATCGAGATCCCGGTGACGTTTGCCGAAGGGATCGGGCCGGACGACGTGTTGTACGAGCTGACCGACCGGTCGACAGGACTCTACAAGCGCCGCGCGGCGCTCTACGTCTTCGATGACGGGGTCGTGCGTTGGAAGGGGGTGCCGATCGGCGAGTACGACGTGGGCGCGCGCATGGTCGGCGCACCCGAAGTCTTGTTCTCGCGGACGGGCGTTCGAGTCGATGCCGGCGAGACGACGCGTCTCGAGTCGGTCCAGCTCGGCTCGGACGTTCGCCCGGTGCGATTGCGGGTCGTCAGCGCGTCGGGGGAACCGGTCGACAAGGCCAGCGTCGTGGTCGCTCCGGATCGCGATCCCGGGACGCCACGCACCGCGCGGCAGACGGCGCTTGGCGACATCGAGCTGTATACGTCGGCGACTCCGATCGATGTGCTCGTTCTCGCGCCAGGATTCCGCAGCCTGCGCACGCGAGTCGTCGACGGCGCGACCGTGCAACTCCAGCCGGGTCTGGAGATCGAGCTGCGCGTCACGTTGCCAGACGGGTTTCCCGCGGAGGGTCAGGCTCTCGTGCCCCAGCTCCGCCGATTCGATCCAAGCGATCCGGATCCGCAGCCGTGGCAATCGGGACACAGCACGTGGATGCGCGGTGCGGGAAAGATGTACTACTCGAACCGGCACGCCTGGCTCTGGCGCCAGATGCGCCGACTCTCGGGTAGCGACAGCGTCAAGATGCGCGTGCCGGCGCCGGGTGACTACGCCGTCGAATGGTTGATCGACGGTCCGGACGAGAGAGAACTCGGCGCGGCGGGGCGACGGGTGTTCTCGGTATCCGAGGCGACCGAGCGCACGGTCGTAGAGATCGAGCTGAGCGCCGAAGAGCTGCGTTGATCCGCGGGTGACTGGTCCGACTTCGCGGCGCCGTGGCGTATACCTACGGTCTCCCGAGACCCCCCTCGCTGACCATGCACGACTTGTCCATCGTGCGCGGACTGGGTGCCGCGCTGTTCTTGAGTCTGATCCTCCCTGCACAGCAGGACGTCGTGACGCAGAAGCGCGCGATGACCCTGCAGGACGTGATGAAGTTTCGGCAGCTGCGGTCGCCGGTGATCTCGTCGACCGGGGACGTCGTCGCGTTCGCGGTGCGGCCGGACCGTGGCGACAGTGAAGTGCACGTGCACGATCTGCGGAGTGAGACCACGCATCGCGTGCCCGAGGCCACGAGCCCGCGCATCGCGACGGGTGGTGGCTGGGCGATCGCGACCGTCGTCGCGCCGTTCGATCCGACCGGTGAGATCAAAGCCAAGGACAAGCGGAAGAACGGCCTCGCGATCGTCGACGTGAACGGAGGCTCGGTCGAGGTCATCGAACGCGTCGAGTCGTCCAAGCTGGCGAAGGACGGACGCCACGTCGCGTGGAAGCACTACGCGCCCGAGAAGGGCGACAAGGACAAGGAAGCGAAGGCCGAGAAGTCGAAGCGCGTGACGGGCACGCGCCTCGTGCTCCGGCGGTTCGGCAGCGGTGACGAGGACACGGTGATCGAGAGCGTGACGCAGTACGCGTTCACGCCGGATTCGCAGAGGCTGAGCTACGTGGTCGGCACGAACGATGGCCGACAGAACGGGCTGTTCCATCGCGATTTGACGACGGGACGAACGCGCGCAGACGTGTTCGACGGCAGCGTCGTGCACCGTTTCGCATGGAACGAGCCGTCGACGCACGTCGCGTTCACCACGTCGCCCCAGGACGACGATGGCGAGTTCGGTGACGCGACCCTGCACGTCGTCGACGCGGCCGAGAACTCGAGTCGCAGCGTCGGCGCGAATGCGTTCGGCGACGCCTGGGTCTTGCATCGAGACACCGGTCTGAGCTGGTCGAAGGACGGCGGCGAGCTGCGCTTCGGCGTCCGCGAGAAGGCGATGGAGGACCTCCTCGCCGCGCTGGAGGACGAGAAGAAGAAGAAGTCCGAGGAGGCCGACAAGCCCGAGGCCGGCGAAGGCGGCGATGCCGCGAAGGAGGAAGCTCCCGCGGTGGACGCGTTCGATCTCGACAGGATCCGCAAGGATCGAGAGGTCGACGTCTGGCACTACCGGGATCCGTTGATCAGCCCCAACCAGAAGAAGTCGTGGGGGCGGAACAGCAAGCGCTCCTACCGCTGCGTGTGGGACGTGACGGCCGAGCGTCCCGTTCGGCTCGCGGACCTCGCGATGCCGGACGTGACTTCGGTCGATGGATCGAAGCTGGCGCTCGGGTCCTCGGACGTCCCGTACCGGCGCGAGATCACGTGGGACGGTCGCTACCGCGATCGCTACCTGGTCGATGTCTCCACCGGAGAGCGACGCAAGGTTCTGGAGCGCCACGGGGGGCCGGCGTCACTGTCGCCGACGGGGCGCTACCTCGTCTGGTACGACGACAAGCACTGGTTCGTGCGGGACGACACGGATGGTTCGACGCGCAACCTGACGGCCGAAACCGGCGTGCGCTTCGACGACGAAGACCACGACTACCCACGAGCGGTTCCGGGCTACGGAATCGCCGGCTGGCTCGACGACGGGTCCGCGGTCTGGATCAACGACAAGTACGACGTGTGGCGCTTCGACCTCGACGGCAGGCAGGCCACGCGTGTCACGAAGGGGTTCGGCCGCAAGACGAAGAGGCAGTTCCGCTTCGTCGATCTCGACGCGGAGGCGCCGCACATCCCCGCGTCGAGCAAGTCGCACCTGTTCACGAGCTTTGACACGGTCGGCAAGGGGTGGGGCATGTGGGCCGCTCACCAGGGCGAGGTCAAGCTGCGTCGCCTCGTCGAGGCGCAGGACAAGTTCGAGATCGTCGCGAAGGCGAAGGACGCGGAGCGCGTCCTCTACACCCGCGAGGACTACGACCTGTTCCCCGACCTCCACGTCGCGAATCTCGACTGGAGCGACGGCAAGCAGGTCACGCGCTTCGATTCGCAGCGCGAACCCTTCGCGTGGGGAACGTCCGAACTTGTCGAGTGGAAGAACGAAGGGGGGCGCACGATCCAGGGCGCGGTGATCAAGCCCGGTGACTACGACCCGAGCAAGCGCTACCCGGTGCTCGTCTACTACTACCGGTTCTTCTCGCAGCGCGTGCACGAGTGGAACGACGTCCTCGTCAACCACCGTCCGTGCTTCCCGTACTGGGCGAGCAACGGCTACGTCGTGTTCCTGCCGGACATCCGCTTCGACATCGGGCATCCGGGTCACGCGGCGACGAAGTGTCTCGTGCCGGGGATCGCGAAGCTCGTCGAGCTCGGCATCGCCGACGAGAAGCGGGTCGCGCTGCACGGTCACTCTTGGAGCGGCTACCAGACCGCGCACGTCATCACGGAGACGAACGTCTTCGCGTGCGCGATCGCCGGTGCGCCCGTGTCGAACATGACGAGTGCCTACGGGGGCGTGCGCTGGGCGACCGGTCTCTCGCGACAGTTCCAGTACGAGAAGACCCAGAGTCGTATCGGTGGCTCGCTCTGGGACGCGCGCGATCTCTACATCGAGAACTCGCCGGTGTTCTTCGCGGACAAGATCGAGACGCCCCTGCTGATCCAGTTCGGTGACGAGGACGGCGCGGTCCCGTGGTACCAGGGCATCGAGCTCTACATGGCGATGCGCCGCCTCGACAAGCCGTGCGTGTTCCTCCAGTACCGCGGCGAGCCACACCACTTGAAGAAGTACGCGAACAAGGTCGACTACACGGTGCGGTTCAAGGAGTACGTCGACCACTACTGCCTCGGCGCGCCGGCGCCGGAGTGGATCGAGACGGGGGAGCCGTACGCCGGGAAGTAGGCAGCGCGGTGCAGCGGCTCGGAGAGTGCTATCCTCTGGGCATGCCGTTCCGCACTTCGCTCTTGGCTGCGCTCGGACTGGCGGCGACCGCCTTCGCACAGACTCCGGGCGCGTGGGTTCCCGTCTCCCCGACCGGTCCTTCTCCGATCCTCGGACAGAGAATGTGCTTCGACGGTGCGCAGGGGCGCGTGCTGCTGATGCAGATGGCCGGGACGGGTGGCGTGATGCATTCGTACGACGGCGCACAGTGGACCGTCGTGTCGACGAACATCCTCGGGTCGAACAGCCTGGAAGGGTTCGCCTACGATCCGGTCCGCGACCTCGTGCTCTATTCGAACTACGTCGGCACGTTTCGGAAGTGGGACGGCGCGACTTGGCAGCCGGCCGGGGGTATGCCCTTCACGAATCGGAGTCACGATCTCTGCTGGGACAGCGCTCGCCAGCGGGTCGTCACTCTGCAGGATGCCGGGATCTGGGAGTGGGACGGCCAGTCGTGGGCGCTGCTTCCGGGATCCGCGTTGCCCGTGGCATTGAATCAGGTCTTCCCCGGGCCGCAGCTCGCCTTCGACTCGGCACGCGGCGTGCTCGTCGTGTCGGCGCGGACGGTCACGGGCACGCGCACCTTCGAGTGGGATGGTGTGGCATGGATCGACCACGGGCTCTGGCCGGTCATCAAGCCGCTCTACGCGCCGTCGATGGGCGGCACGATCGGCATTCGACCGAACAGCGCGGACACCCTGATCTGGAACGCTTCGACGGGCGCGTGGGAGCTCGCCGGTTTCGGCGGCTCTCCGGGTTTCCTGCAGTCCATCTCCCATCTCGCGTGGACCTACGACGAGGCGCGTGCTCGTCCGGTCGCGATGCTGAACACCACGGGGCACACGCTCTGGGAGTACGACTCGTCCGCGATTCCGCAGCGAACCACGTGGACCGTCGACCAGTCCGGGGCTGGTGATTTCGTGCTCATGGGTGAGGCCGTGGCCGCTGCATCCGCCGGCGACCGCATCGTGGTGCGGCCCGGGAGCTACACGTTCTGGAACGGCGGGATCGACAAGGGCCTGCAGATCGACTGCGACCCGGGCGTCATCTTTCCGGATCTCGACGTCGATCCGGACCCGGCGTGGGGTGCTGACCGACAGCTCGTGTCGATCCGCGGTGCGGAGACCGGACGCGTGCAGTTCTTCTCGGGCCAACTCCGGATGAGTGGATGCAGCGTGCAGTACGCGGTTGCGGCCTTCGGCAGCGACGACTACTCGCTCCATCTGCAAGATTGCGTGATCACGGGCGCGACGTACCAGGCGACGAACGAGCCCGCGCTCTACTGCGGCGGACGCAGCTCGACGGGCACTGCGTTGATCGATGGCTGCTCGATCACGGGGCCGAATGGATTCTGGCTGAATCCGTTCGACTACGAGTACGGGGCGCAAGCGGCGGCGTTCCAAGGCAACTGCCGGGTCGTGATCCTCGACAGCTCCTTGACCGGCGGTGACAACCCGGGTGTCGGGGCGTCGGGTGAACCCGCGTTGTGGACGTCCTCGAGCATCGACCCCCACGTGTCCGGCGCCTCGCAGCTCACCGCGGGTGCCGGGGGCGGAAGCGCGGTTGTCGGCACGATCACCCATACGCCCGACGTGGTGGCGCAGCCGCCGCTGGGCCCGAGTTCGATTCCGGCGATGAGCTGGCTCGACGCGCCGCTCACCGTCGGTCTCGGTCAGACGATGACGGTGCAGGCCAATCTCCAGCCTGGGCACACGGTGCTGCTGGCGTTCGGTGATTCCACGTCGCCCGTCGTCGTTCCGGGCATTCGCATCCCGCTCGCGCTCGATGCGACCGGTCCCGTCGTCGGCGTCGCGACGATGAACGCGGCGAGCAGTCAGTTCGACCTGACGATCCCGAACCAGCTGGGGCTGATCGGGCTCGAGACGTACTGGCAAGGGATCGCGGTCGGTCCGCAGAGCTTCGAGTTGACGAACTACCGATCGATTTTGATCGAGTAGTCCGTCCGCCGAGGGGCCGACGGCCGGGACCGCGTGGCCGACTCGGATTCAGCGCTTGCGGGCGCTGCCTTCGACTGGCTCGCCGATCGGCTTCTTGCGCTTCGACTTCTGCTTGTCGAACGCCTTCAGCTCGCGTTTCCGATCCATCCAGCTCTGTCCCTCGAGGATCCAGCGCGGCGCCGGCTTGTCCTGCAGGTAGTGCTGGAACCAGCTGAGCACGCGGTGGTGGTAGTCGACCTGGTTGGGCTTCTTGCGCAGACCGTGGTTCTCGCCCGGGTAGTTGAGCATGACCATCGGCTTCTGCGCGAGGCGCGCCGCGTTGTAGAACTCGATGCCCTGCTGCCAGTCGACCGCGCCATCCTTGTCGCCGAACGCGACGAGGAGCGGCGACTTCAGATCGTCGATCCCGAAGATCGGCGAGTTCGCGACGTAGGTCTCGAGGTCGGTCCAGAACGGCTGGTCCATCCGGCCCTGGCTCTCGTGGAAGATGTGCGCGTTCGTCTGGCCGGAGTTCCAGTAGACGGACATCGACATGCTGATCATGTTCGTCAGCGGCGCGCCCGCGACGCCGGCAGCGAACACGTCACTGTGGGTCAGCATGAACGCGGTCTGGTACGCGCCCCACGAGTGACCGACGAGGCCGATACGCTCGGGGTCGACGTCGTTGCGTTCGATCAGTTTTCGGACGGCGGGGACCAAGCATTCCTTCGCGGACAGGCCCGGGTTCTGGGCGCGATACACGATGTCCGGCTGGTAGACGAAGAAGCCGTTCGTCGTGAACACCGCCGTGTTGTAGGCACTGCGTTCGGATGGGTTGGTCCAGCGGTGCAGACCCTGCGAGCGCTTCTCGTAGATGTACGTGATCACCGGGTAGCGCTTGCCCGGGTCGTAGTCGGCCGGGAAGTACAGCGCGCCCTGCAGGTGCTCGCCGTGTTCGTTCTGGTAGTCGACGAGCTCGGAACGGCCCCAATGGAACTCCGATGCGGCTCCGTTCGTCGCGGAGACTTGATGGCGGGACACCAGTGATGCGTCGGCGACGAACAGATCCGGAGAGTCGTCGAACGCCTCTTCGACGAACGTGAACGAAGCCGCGTCCTTCGCGCGCACGAGTCGGGAGATTCGCTTGTCCCTCCAAAGGCGGTGCGTCACTTCCCCGTTTGGCGCGATGCTCGCGTAGCCGGACTTCTTCGTGCGGTCGCCGTAGACGCCGACCCAGATCGGCTGCGCTTGGTCGATGACCATTCGCTCTTCGGGATCCGGGTCGACGACGACGTGGCGATAGCGAACGCGGTCTTCGGCGCCCTTCGTCAATCGCGTCGCCGCGGAGCCGTCCGTCGCGATGCGCCAGAGATCCCAGCGGTCGTGGACGAACATCGCCGAACCGTCCGCTGCCCAGCCCGCGATGCCGTAGGGCGGCTTTTCGTCGGACAGGTACTTGCCCTCGTCGTTGCAGAACTCGGCGCCCGCGATGTCGCCGGTCAGGTTGCGGTGCACGCCGGGCGCGATCTCGAACACGCAGATCGCCCCGTCCTTGAGGTACGCGACGAAGCGACCGTCCGGGCTGGAACCGAGGACGTACTTCTGCCGCGCGAGGATCTTGTCCTTGGCGCCGGTCTTCGTGTCGATCAGGTAGACGTCGCGCACGGTCGGACCGAAGCGCTTTTCGGTTTCGTACGGCGTGTTGTCGAGGCCGAGCGCGAAACGCTGGCGGCGCACGAGCTGGATCGACTCGGTCAGATCGTCACCGAGACGGACGAACTTGCCGTCGTCCAGCCAGAGCGCGCACAGGTGGTTCTTCTTCTCGTCGCGGCTCAGGCGAACCTGCTGGCGCGGGACGATCTCGATGTCGCGGGCGTGCCACACTTCGACGCCGGCCGGGTCCTCGAGCTCGGCGCGCAGGCTGCCTTCGAGCGGCTGCGCGATGCGCATCGGTTCCGGGATCTCCTGGATCCCGAAGAACACCGCATCGCCCGCGCGTGACCAGGTCAGTCCCGCGTGCTCGACGATCGCGTGGTTGGCGGGAAATGGCGCCGACTTGCGCGGGTCGAACGAGCGAGCGGAGAGATCGCCGTCGAGGCCGCGCCACGTCAGCACGACGTGCGCGTCCGGAGCGTCGGACTTGGGCTTCTTGTCTTCGCCCTCCTTCTCCTTGTCGTCATCCGAGCCCTTGGCATCGTCGTCGGATTCGATGACGCGGAGAACTGCGAGGTCCGTGCCGTGTTCGTTCCAGGTGAGCGACCGGTAGCGCGCGTCCGTGGAGTCGAGCGTGCGCAACGTTCCACTGGCCGCGTCGAACAATCGAACACCGTTGCCGACCTTGTCCGCGGTGTCGACGGTCATCGCGAGCAGCGCCCGGTCTTCGGCCCACGCGTGCATGCCCACGTTGCCGAACGTGGTGTCGACGCCGGTCGAAAGATCGCGCACGACGACGTCCGCACCACCCTTCTTGCGGTCCTTCGGCTTGACGCGGTGCATCGCCAGGAATCGGCTGTCGTCGCTGAAGGCGTACGACTGGACCCCTTCGACTTCATGCTTGTCTCCGCCCGCAAGTGCCACGATCGCGATCTTGCGCGGCACCGGCTTCTTCGCCTTCTCGAGCTTGGTCTTCTTCTTCTCGCTGACGCCGATCCGGAACGCGAGCCACTTCGAGTCCTTCGAGAACTTGGCACCGGAACCGAACTCGAACTTGCGCGGTTCGCCTTCGACGCCGTCCGCGCCGACGCGCGCGACCCAGAGTTCGCCGTCACCGTAAACGCCGTCGACTTGCCAGGCGAGGAAGCGGCCGTTCGACGAGAGCGTCGAGGTGCGCAGCGACTCGAAGCGACCGTAGTCGGCGGCGGTCAGGTGCCGCTTGGGGGTGTCCCACCAGTCTTGGGCGGGGGCGAGGGTCGAGATCAGAAAGACCGAGAGAATCGGGAGGGGACGCATGGACGCAGTGTAGCGTTCCGGCGTCGAGGGAGTCGTGGAGCGCCGCTGTGCGCGACCTTTGTCCTTCGATCCTCGATTCCTCAACCATGATCCGGGTGTGGAATCCGGTTCCGACAAGCGGCCCGATGGCCCGGCGACGAGGGACCTACTGCTCGACGCGGCGCGCGGTGATGAAAGGCGGGCGTGAAGGTCGAGGGGCTGTGCCTCCACGCCCTCCGCGCGACGGCTGCGACGAACGCCCTGGAGCATGAAGCCGACATCGCCTTCGTCCAGGAGTGGCTAGGTCACGCCAACATCGCCACGACCAGGCTCTACGACCGTAGGCGCTCCCGTCCGGAGGACTCCCCCACCTACAAGGTCAGGTACTGATCTGTCGCGATCCGCGCTGACGGATGGAGCAACCCATGATCCGCTGGAGAACACACAATGCCTAACACACCGGACCCACGTCTCGGACACGGCTTACAACAAGTACATGGAGCCGTTTCTGAACCACAAGCGATCAGACCCTGGGACTCTGAAGACTCTCTACAAGTACGCAGGCATGCGGGGGTACACGCTCGATGCTCTCCGCAACGGGAAGGTCTGCTTCGCGAGGTGCGCGGCGCGAATGCTACAGCCCCTTGCCGATCTTCCAGATGCATATGCCGCAGTCGCGATGGGCGCGGTAACAATCGTCTCCGGGGTGATGATGTCCGACGTAGGTGAAGACGGCGAAGCGCGCTCCGGCACCAAGGGTCACGCTCTCGAGACGCTCGATGCCTGACCTGCTGTAGTGAATCGTATGGGCAATCCCTTCGGGCAGCGTCAGCCGAACGTCGTTCGAGCCCTCCTCGCTCGGACGTAGCTCGATGCCGAATCCGGAGGGCGCGTCGTGATCCTTCCGCAGACCTGCGAGCAATCCGTTCTGAACTCCAAAGGCTAGCTGCGGAAAGGGGAACCGGCGGCACCTGAGTAGCCGCGACGAGATTCCGGTCTGTGCGCAGATAGAGGCCAGGACGTCCTCGGGTGAGGCTGGGCCGCCGTCGTGCTCCTCGGGCGCATCGTGGTCGAAGGTTCGAACCTCGAGCTTCGCTGGATCGAGGAGCATCACACTCGCGCATCGGTCGTTGCCCTCCGGGCCGTGGTGGCCAACGCAAACGATCAGGCCGTCCTCCAGGACGTACAGATGCTCGATGTAGTGGTAGTATCGGTAGCGGTCTCCATAGCGGCCCCCGAGGGAGAGCCGGTGGCTATTCAGGTAATGATCCCGAACGTGCCAGACGCCGAGCTGGAGTTCCATGCGGTTGGACGGGATCCCGGCCCGAATGAGCTTGTCGACGATGACTTCGCGGATCTCCTCGATGGATAGCTCCGCCGCGTTGAGGAAGGCCGTCGTCGGAAAGGGCCACGGCTCTGCAGCGGCATCGAGCCGGATGGGCAAGATTCGGTCCATCGCCCTGCCGGACCGTGCGCTCTGCAGCTCGAAGAGCGGCCAGTCCCGTGAAGCGTACGATACGGAGAGGAGCGTGACGACGTACTCGGACTCGCTCGCAAAGACTGCCTTCAGGTAGCCACGCAGCTCGCGGCCGAGGATAGCTCCGCGCTCGAAGAGGTCAAAGTACACACGGTAGCCGCGGGCCTTGAGCTGTTCCGCGAGCTCGGTTGCGTAGGCTCGGTCAGGTCCAGCGTAGGAGAGAGCGATGTCGAACTGGGTTTCGCTCGGCATGTCCCCCATGATTGTACATCCCGATCGTGGGCGGGTATTCTCTCCTGTTTTCGTCCGCGTCCGAAAGCGCTGACGGTCGCTTGCTGCCGGAGGTGTTCAACGAGGAGAATGACCTCGTCGAGGCCGTCGAGGAGGATGAAGTCGGTGATGCGTGGCGCGGGCAGGCCGCGATACGTTTCGAGACCGTCGACGATGACGTGGCTGAGGTCGACGAGGTGGCGCGCGGTCATGGCGCGATCGTAACGGACGGTGGACGCCCGACCGCGGATCGGCGCGGTCGACTCCCCTACGACGAGACCTTCTTGTTCGTCTTCTTGGCGGCCTTCTTCTTCGTCGTCTTCTTCTTGGCGGCAGTCTTCTTCTTCGCCGCCTTCTTCTTGGTCTTCTTCTTCGCCGGGCCCTTCGCCGCGCGCTCGGCGATCAGGTCGACCGCGCGCTCGAGCGTCAGGTCGGCGATCGCTTCGTGCTTCGGCACGGTCGCGTTCGTCGTGCCGTCGGTGACGTACGCGCCGTAGCGACCGTCGAGAACCTTGATCGGCGTCTTGCTCTCCGGGTGCTCACCGAGCTCCTTGAGGACCTTCGCCTGGCGTGCCGCGCCACGACCGCGTTGCTTCGGCTGTGCGAACAGCTCGAGCGCGCGCTTCATGTCGATCTTCAGCAGGTGGTCTTCGGCCGGGATGCTGCGGGTGTCCTTGCCCCAGCGGAGATACGGGCCGAAGCGACCGTTGTAGGCGAGGATGTCTGCGTCTTCGCCGGGCTTGGCTTCCTCGGTCTCCGTGGCCGGGATGTCCGGCGTCTTCGCGGTGCCGAGGTTGCGCGGCAGCGCGAGCACGGCGAGCGCGTCCTGCAGCGTGACGGTCTCCTCTTCCATGTCGGCGAGGAGCGACGCCATCTTCGGCTTCTCGTCGCCGAGCGTCTCCTGGTCGCCACGCTGAAAGTAGGGGCCGAAGCGGCCGTTCTTGACGTAGATCGGCAGGCCGTTCTCGGGGTCGGAGCCGAGGCTCTTCGGGCCTTCCTTGGCCTTCGCGAGCAGCTGGAGCGCGAGCTCCTTCGTCAGCTCGTCGGGCGCGATGCCGTCGGGCAGGCTCGCCGAGATGCCGTTGTTCGCGAGGAACGGACCGTAGCGGCCGACGCGCACCTCGATCGGCTCGCCGTCCTGCTCGCCGAACTGGTAGTCCGACACCGTGCAGACGGAGCGCGGATCGATCTTCTCTTCGACGTCGGCGATCCGGCTCTGCAGGCCGGGCGTGCCGTTGCCGTTGAAGAACGTCTTGAGGTAGTCGAGGCCCTGCTTGCGGCCGTTGCTGATCTCGTCGAGGTCCTCTTCGAGCTTCGCGGTGAACGCGTAATCGACGAGATACTCGAGGTGCTGGTCCATCAGGTTGTAGACCGCGAACGCGGTGAACGTCGGGACCAGCGCGGAGCCCTTCTTGAAGCAGTACTCGCGGCGCAGGATCGTGTCGATGATCGCCGCGTAGGTGCTCGGTCGGCCGATGCCGCGGGCTTCCATCTCCTTGATCAGACTCGCTTCGGTCAGGCGCGCGGGCGGCTTGGTCGTGTGGCCGTCCGGATCGAGCGACTTGGTCGGGACCGAGTCGGCTTCTTTGACGTTCGGCAGGATCTTGTCGTCGTCGTTCGCCTTCTTGCCACCCTTCTCGTCGCCGTCTGCCTTCGGTTCGTCGGTCTGCTCGACGTAGGCCAGGCGGAAACCGGGAAACTCGATGACGCGACCCGAGGTCGTGAAGTCCGCGTCGTCGATCGACAGCGTGAGCGTCGTGCGCTTGCCGAGCGCGTCCTTCATCTGGCACGCGACCGTGCGCTTCCAGATCAGCTCGTAGACCTTGCGTTCGTCGTCACCCATGTCCGGGCCGAGCGCCTTCGGGTCGGTGAAGGAGTCACCCGCCGGGCGGATCGCTTCGTGCGCTTCCTGCGCGTTCTTGACCTTGGTCTGATAGGTGCGCGGGTCGTCCGGCAGGTTCTCCTTACCGTAGGTCTCCTCGATCAGAGAACGGGCGGCCGAGATGGCCTGCTTCGACAGCGTGGTCGAGTCCGTTCTCATGTAGGTGATGTAACCGTTCTCGTAGAGACGCTGCGCGGCGCGCATCGTGCGCTTCGCGGTGAAGCTCAGCTTGCGGCCGGCCTCCTGCTGCAGCGTGCTGGTCGTGAACGGCGGCGACGGGCGTTGCGTGAAAGGCTTCTGCTCGAGGCTCTTGACGATCGCGTCCTTGCCCGCGAGGCGGGACACGAGCGCGGTCGACGACTCCTCGGTCAGGTGCAGCGGTGGGTTGTCGCTCGCCTTGAGCTTGCCCGTCTCCTGCTCGAAGTCCTTGCCGATCGCGATGCGCTGACCGGCGACCGAGTTGAGGGACGCCGTGAAGTCGCCTTCGGGACCTTCGAACGTGCCTTCGATGCTCCAGTAGTCGGCGGAGACGAAGCGCATGCGCTCGCGTTCCCGTTCGACCACCATGCGGACGGCGACGCTCTGCACGCGGCCGGCCGACAGCTTGGGCTTGATCTTCTTCCAGAGCAGCGGCGAGACGGAGTAGCCGTAGAGGCGGTCCATCAGGCGCCGGGTCTCCTGCGCTTCGACGAGGTCCGCGTTGATCTCGCGGGGGTTGTCGAGGGCGTGCTGGATCGCGGGCTTCGTGATCTCGTGGAAGACGAGACGCTTGATCTCGACCTTCGGGTTGAGCTCCTCGACGAGGTGCCATGAGATCGACTCCCCTTCGCGGTCTTCATCAGTCGCGAGATAGAGGGTGTCGCAATCCTTGACGAGCTTCTTCAGCTTCCGCATGTGCTCGCGCTTGTCCTTGGGCACGACGTACAGCGGTTTGAAGTCGTCTTCGATGTCGATCCCGAGGCGGGCCCACTTCTCCTTCTTGAACTTCGCCGGGATCTCGGCGGCGTTGGCGGGAAGGTCGCGGACGTGGCCGACGCTCGCTTCGATCACGTAGTCCTTCCCCAGGAACTTCGAGATCGTCCGTGCCTTCGCGGGGGATTCCACGATGACGAGCGGCTTCTTCTTGGTGGCTTGTTTCTTCGTGGCCATCGGATGGTTGGGCGAGAGTTAGGGGTGATAGGCCGAGACTGTCAAGCCTTGTCGTCTTGGCCCACGGGCGAGGTGAAGGCTCGATATCCGGGTATTTTTCCTTGATCGGGCCGCGATCTGCCGAACGAGCGCAAATCGTTCGAAGCCTCGACAGCAGCCTTGGACTGCGTCGCGCGAGCGTACGCACGGAAAGTCCCTGTGATGCATCACGGGACGGCTCGGCGCGATCACATCGCGCGCAGGTATTCGCGCAAGTCGGCTTCGAGCGCCTTCCAGTCGACGTCGGCGAACACCTCGCGCTGGACGGCCCGTGATGACTGGCCGGCCCTGAGTCCGTCGATCAACTGCTTCAGAACGGCTCGATACTTCGACTCGCCGTGATGAAGGAAGTGCACGAGCAGCCACGCCTGCGGGTAGTGCTCTCGCGACCTTGCGTAGAAGAGACCGGGAGGAAGCGTGAGGAACCTCCGCCAAGGCGTCAGGTTCTTCGATCGTTTTCGGAGTGTCTCGACGTAGTCGTTTCGAGCTTGGCCGCCGCGTACGAGCGCGCTCGAAGTCAGCTCGGCGGTCTCATTGTACTCGGCGAGTCCTTCGTTCAGCCAGATTGGCACGTCCCTGCCGATCAGGCTGTCCAGGTACTGGTGCAACCCCTCGTGGCGAACCGTGCGCAGCATGGCGTCGCGGTCCGGTAGGTTCCAGATCAGCAGCTGTTGGAGCGCCGGACTGAACAGCCCGGCTGTGTGTGGCTTTGGAGCTCCGAGGATCTTCGAGGTGTACGCCTGGTAGCCGGATTCCCCTCGAAACAGGTACACGCGAAGTCGCTCCTTCCGATCGCGAGGGATGCGTCCGTACTGGCTCTGGAACGCGGCATATGCGCGCTCCAGGATCTTCGAAGCATCGACGCATGTCTTCCTGTCGATGTCCGAGCGGACGATGTAGTTGCGGGACTCGTACTCGTATGCACGTGGCCACGATGGCCCGGCCTCCAACATCCAGAGCACGCGTTGCAAGTCGACCAGCTCGCGGGCTGCGCCGTGTCGAGCGACGCACTGTCTCATGACTTCTCGGGCGCGATCCCGCTGCCCGGTCGAGACCAACAGCAACAGCGCATCGAAGTAGGCGTACGCGGCGTGCGGGAGCTGCTCGGCCATTCGTAGGTACTGCGCGATTGCGTCATCCGCGCGTCCCCGACTCCGGAGTATGGAGCCACGCAGACCCGCTCCGGGCGCAAACGTCGGCGCAAGTTCGATTAGACGGTCGCACGCTGCCAGTGCGCTCTCGTGGTCGCCGAGAACCCATCGGATGCGCGCGTCGAGGAACAGTCGGGTGGTTTCGGGAAGCTCGACTTCGAGCCCGTTGCCCAGCTCTTCCATGGCGATCTTCGGGCTCGATCGGATCAGTCGCAGGACACGCGATGCCTCGCGCTCCTGCGCCTGTTCGAGCTCGTCTGGCCAAGCGTGGGCCCGCGGATCCGGACGTGGCAGAGGTTTTGGATCCTCCAACAGCCACTGCGGTAGCCGCTTCTTCGGGTCGAAATCGCGTTGGAACGCGACCCACTGCTTGCGCCGTGCGGCGTCCTGCCGTCCCTCCACCCAGGATGCGTGGGCCTTCCCGGCGAGGTGGATGCGGTCGAACCCTTCGGCCTGCACACCGCACGTTCCATATGCGTTGCCCCGTGGGATCGTCGCCTTCATGAATGGCTTCTTTTCGAACGGACCCTGGCTCACAGCGAACGCCTGGATCGAGGTGCGAGTGACCTTGACTTTGCAGCGGAACGACAGCCCCGGCCTCGATTGCGATGGGGCTTTCGCGAGCACGACGGGTTGTCCGGCTGCTGGGTAGTGCACGATCCGCGCGTCGACCGTGAGGGGGAACCGGTTTGCCGGCAAGTATCCGAATTCGACCGCATAGGATCCCGACTCGCTCACCCCGACGAGAAGGACGACGCCAGGGTACGCGTGCTCCTTGAGTTTGGGGCCCATCTTCGATTCGCGATGTGGGTACTTCCCACCTTCGCACACGACTTCGTAGTCCGCGTAGAACACCGCAGGATGGAACAGCGGCTTCGGCCAGTCCTCGCGTGGGTCCGGGGACTTGATCTCGATGACGAAGCGCCCGCGCTTTTTCCGAGCCTTCTTTCGCTTCTTCTCTCGCTCGGCTGCTTCCTTGGCCGGGTTGCGGAAGTCTCCGAGCCCGTCCTTGCCGTATTCGATCTCGATCCGACCACCTTGTTGTTGAAAGCGGATCAGGTTCCCGCTCACGAGTTCAGCGGGGGCGGCAGGGACGTAGCTTGCGCCGAACTCGCACTGTCGCACGAACTCCTCGATCTGCGGCCGGCGTAGATGTACGTACGGCTGGGACTCGTGGTTGCGCAGCGCGGTGCGCATCAGCTTGTCCGCGCGTTGGAACTGGCCGCGATCCATCGCCGCGCGAACGCGCAGGATCGCGCGAACGAACGCTTCTTCTCCCTGCGCCGCGAGTGGCGCCGCGAGCAAGACCGCCAGAAAGCTAGTGCGCATGGGGATGGATCATACCGCGATCGGAGCGGCCACCCCGGCCTGCGGGACGATCGGCGCGCCGATGTGCTTGAGCACCGCGAACCGTGCGTGGCTGGCGTTGTGATTCGGAAACGAGATCGACATCGGCTTCTCAGGGTCGGATGATGCTCGTCGTGAGCGGCGTAGGACCACTGCAGGGCGATTTGTTCGAGACCGAAACGGTCTCCTCGCGCGTCGCGTCCACAGAGGAACTCGAGCGCGACCTGCGCGCGTTTCGTGAGTTCGGTCGCGACACGGTCGTGATCGCGACCGAGCCGCGTGGCGGTGGCGAGCCCATACCCACCTACGTCAACGAGTTCTGGACCTCGAAGCAGCGCGCGGCGCACGCGCTCCACGAAGTCTCGTACCGCGCGTGCTTCAAGCCACAGCTGCCGCGCTTCTTCATCGAGCGGCTGACCGACCCCGGGGACGTCGTGCACGATCCGTTCCTCGGTCGTGGCACGACGGCGCTCGAGGCCGCGTTGTGCGGGCGCGTGCCGACGGGCAGCGACGTCAACCCGTTGAGTCGCGTGCTGCTCGAACCGAGGTTGAGTCCGCCACGACTCGATGCGGTGGCCGCGCGTCTCGACGAGATCGACTTCGCGTGCGTCGATCCGGCCGACGACGACGAGCTGCTCGTCTTCTATCACCCCGACACGTTGCGCGAGATCTACAGTCTGCGCGCGTGGTTGCTCGAGCGCGGCGACGACCTCGACGCGGTCGACCGATGGATCCGGATGGTCGCCGTCAATCGCCTCACGGGTCATTCGACGGGCTTCTTCTCCGTTTACACGCTGCCGCCCAACCAAGCGGTGTCCGTGCAGGCGCAGCGCAAGATCAACACGCGTCGCGATCAGTACCCGCCGCGTCGGAACGTTCCGGAACTGATCCTGCGGAAGTCGAAGTCGCTGCTGTCCGGTTGTGACGACGCGACGCGCGGCCGGCTCGCGACCGTGGCGCGCCACGCGAACATCCTGACGTGCGCCGGTGCGGCGACGTCGGAGCTCCGCGCGGCGAGCGTCGCTCTCGTCGTGACGTCGCCGCCGTTCCTCGACATCGTGCAGTACGAGGCGGACAACTGGTTGCGTTGCTGGTTCTGTGGCATCGACCCCGACGACGTCGCGATCACGAAGCTCGGCAAGGTCGACGCGTGGCAGGCCGCGATGACCGAGGTCTTCGCCGAGTTGCACCGCATCGTGCGGCCTGGCGGTTACGTCGCGTTCGAGGTCGGTGAAGTGCGCGGCGGTTCAGTCAAGCTCGAAGAGGTTGCGCTCACGTGCGGCATCGATGCGGGTTTCGAACCCGAGCTCGTGTTGATCAACGATCAGCACTTCACGAAGACTGCGAACTGCTGGGGCGTCGACAACAACGCGAAGGGGACGAACAGCAATCGGGTCGCGGTCTTCCGGCGATGACCGAGCGTCCGTCCGACCGGGCACGCGATCTGTTCCTCGAACTCCTCGAGCTCTCGCCGTCCATGCGCGCAAAGGCACTCGAACGCGAGGATGTCGACGATGCGATCCGTGGGCGCGTGCAGGCACTTCTCGATGCGCACGCGGAGTCGAGCGCACTGTTCGGTGACGAGCGGATGTCGATTCGGCCACCGGCATTCGAGCCGGGTACGCGCATCGGGCCGTACACGCTCGAGCGGCTGCTCGGTGAGGGCGGGTTCGGCACGGTGCACCTCGCCGATCAGTCGCAGCCGATCCAGCGGAAGGTCGCGATCAAGATCCTGAAGCCGGGCATGGACACCGCCGACATCGTGCGCCGGTTCGCCGACGAACGGCAGGCGCTCGCGCTCATGGATCATCCGCACATCGCGACCGTCCACGACGCGGGGACGACCGACGAGGGACTGCCGTACTTCGCGATGGAATTCGTGGCGGGTGAGCCGCTCACGGACCACTGCGACAACCGGTGCATGTCCGTCCGCGAGCGAGTTCTGCTGTTCGAGAAGGTGTGCCTCGCCGTGCAGCATGCGCACCAGAAGGGGGTCATCCATCGGGACCTCAAGCCGAGCAACGTGCTGGTGGCGACCGTCGACGAACGTCCGGCCCCGAAGGTGATCGACTTCGGCGTTTCGAAAGCCGTCCATGGCCACGGGTCGGAGGTGACGCGCACTGCGGCGCACGAGCTGGTCGGGACGCCCGAGTACATGGCGCCGGAGCAGCTCGTGCCCGATGGCGTTGCTGTGCCAGACACGCGCACCGACGTCTACAGCCTCGGTGTGATCCTCTACCGCCTGCTGTGCGGGCGGCTGCCACACGACCCTGCGACCCTTCGAACCGGCGGGACGTTGGCCTGGGCGCGGCGCGTGAACGAGGTTGCACCGTCGCGTCCCTCGTCGCGCGTGCGAGAGTTCACGGCGGAGGCGCGCGTACTCGCGGCCGCGCGCGGGGTGCAGCCTGATCGACTCTGGCGCGAGCTTCGTCACGAGCTCGATTGGATCGCGATGCGTGCGCTCGAGATCGAGCCGTCGCGCCGCTACCCCACCGCTGCGTCACTCGCGGAGGACATTCGGCGGTATCTGGAGCAGCAGCCGATCGCGGCCGGTCCGCCGAGCGCGTGGTATCGCGCGCGCACGTTCTTCCGGCGCCATGCGGTCGCGGTGAGCGCGGCGGTCCTTGTCTTCGCGTCCGCGATCGTCGCGACGATCGTCAGCTGGCACGCGGCCGATCGTGCGCAAATCGAGGCGTATCGCTCGAGCGTCTATGCCGGCGCGGCCGCCCTCGCACGGTTCGACGTGTTCGAAGCGCGCCATCACCTGGACCGCGCGCCGCTTCGGCTGCGGGACTGGGAATGGTCGCACCTTCGGCGCCGATGCGATTTGAGTGCACACGTGTTCACGATGTCGAAGCGGACGGTTGTCGACATCGCGTTCCATCCGACGAACTCGTACCTCGCCGTGGGCCACAGTCACGGAATCGCCCACGTCCATTCGTTGGTCGACGGAGCCATCGCGGCACGGCGGCCGCCCTCCGATGAGGAGTTCGAGGCGTTGGCGTTCTCCATGGACGGAGGCAGCATCTTCCTCGGCGGGGAGGATGGCGTGCTGCGACGTTGGCGCTGGCAGGAGGACGTCGTCGAGGAGTTCGACCTGCACAAGGCGCGCATCGAGTGCATCGAGACGTGCCCGGCGCGTGGCTTGCTCTGCACCGCGGGCCGTGACGGAGTCGCGCTCGTGCTTCGAGATCGGGATCTCGAGGTTCTGCATACGTTCGAGCATCCGGCTGCGGTCACGCAGGTGACGTTCTCGCCCGATGGCAGCACGATGGCGACGACCGGATGGGATCAGCACGTTCGCGCGTTCGATCTCGACACCGGTCGAGAGCGGTTCGCGACGACCGCGTGCCGAACGGGGACCAGGGTGTCCAAGCCACGCGAACGGTCGATCGCCGCCCTGAATGCGATCGCCCTGACGAACGACGCGCTGATCACCGGCTGCAACGACGGTCTGATTCGCGTCGCCGATTCCGTGACGGGGGCCGAGCGATGGTCGGACGGAATGCACCGAAGTCGCATCACCGCGATCTCCGTAGCCGCGGATGGAGAACGCTTCGTCGCCTCGAGCCAGGACTCGATGATCTCGCGTTGGGCCGTGGCCGATGGCCGGAGCTACCGCGTGCCAAAGGCGCACACCGACGAGGTGAGCGACGTCGCGAGGGCTTCGAGTGGGTCGTGGTTCGCGTCCTGCGGCGCGGATTCCGCAGTGATGTTGTGGAGCGGGATCGGTCGCCCCTTGGCCGCGCTCACGGGCCACGAGGACTTCGTGGAACGCGTGCAGTTCTCGCGGGACAACCGGTTTCTCGTGTCGTTCTCGCGGGACCGTACGGCGCGCGTCTGGGATCTGGAGCAGGCCGCCCGGAGCGGCCGCACACTGCTCGGCGCGAACATGCACGCGATCACGTTCGCGCGGTCCGGAGAGTACTTCGTGGCCTCTGTCGTCGGGGATGTCTGTGGCGTTCGCGACGATCAGGAACGGCACACGTCGGTGGGACGGCAGGGTGTGACGGCGCTCGCCGTCGACGGCGCAATGCGCTGGTTGGCGGTCGGCACGAGCTACCGTGGCGCAGCGCTGATCCCGCTCGAGGAGTCGGGCTTCGGCGAGCCGCTCGAACTCGAGCCCACGAAGGGGCGAGTTCTTTCGATGGCGTGGTCGGACGATGGAGAACTCGTGGCTGCCGGCGTGGTGCGACGGGTCGTCCGAGTGTACCGACCGCCGGATGTCGAGCCGGTGCTCGAACTCAACGGGCATCTGGGTCCGGTCCGTGGCCTCGCGTTCCTCGACGGGGGGGATCGCCTCGTGTCGACGGGGGCGGACCGTCGACTGTTGGTCTGGAGTACCGAGAGCGGCGAGTGCGAGGTCGACCGCGAGATCGACGCCGGCGGGTCGTTCATGTGCCTTGCGGTGCAGCCCGAGGGTTCGCTCATCGCGCTCGGAAACACCGATCGCTCGATCCGGCTCGTCGACCGACGGACTTGGGACGTCGTAGCGGAGCTGGTCGGCCATGGCGCGGACGTGCACGCGCTGGCGTGGTTCCCCGATGGGCGCCGGCTCGTGTCCGTGTCCGAGGACCGAACGGTGCGGCTCTGGGACCCCGAGGCGGCGCAGGCCGTCGTGACGCTCCGCGGGCACGTTCGCCCAGTGCACGCCGTCGCCGTGTCCCCGGACGGGGCGTCCGTGGTTTCCGTCGGGGACGACGCGGTGGTTCGAACTTGGGAGCGTTGAACGCACCACCGCGCCATGACCCGCGTGCTTCGCTACAAGAACTGGATCGGCGCGGGGAGCGAGAACTGTAGGCGCGTCACGTCCGCCGCCTGCCAACAGACGTTGATCCCGGTTCCGCGAACGCTCTCGGGAAACAAGAACGAGTTGCTGGCGTAGCCGAGCGAGTTCGCGGTCGACACGGCGATTCCGATCGCGGTCGCGGGTTCGAACAGCTCGCCTGTGAATGGCGCCGGCAGCGGGAATGACGTCAGAACGCCGCCGATCGCCGGCGGACCGATGCTCAGCAAGAACAGCACCTGACCGTTCGGCGTCGCGTTCGTCAGCTCTTGTCTGGTGAACATCGTCGACACCGTGGTCACCAGGTTGATCGGATAGTTCTCGAGCGGGAGGTGCTCGATCTGCGCGTCGACGACCGCGAGGCCGTGGATGCCGCCGAGCCCGGTCGCGTCCGGGAGCAGTCCGATCTGTGTGCCCGTCGTCTGGAACGTGCTCCCCATCGCGGCGCCATTGATCGTCGCGATCGAGCCACCGGCGGCGGTCGAGAGGATCGCGCCCTCGTTGCCGGAGCCCTGCCACCCGAACAGAAGGTTCGGATACGTGCCGCCGTTGACCGGTGACGTCCACGTCCCGCCGTTCGGATCGAGATCGAGCGCGCTGACGTCGAACAAGGACGTGCTCGTGCCGCCGTTGTAGTCGGCGACCATGCTCGCGTTCGTGAAGGCGATCATGTCGCTCTCGTCGGCGATGACTTCCGCGGTGCCCGGGGTCACGGCGGTCACGTCGCCGGTGATCGGGTCGTAGGTCAGGCCGGACACCGGAATGCGCACGATGCCGCCGTCCGAGACCGACGTCCCGTTGACCGTCTCCGAGTCCGCGAAGGACAGGTAGAGGTCTCCGTTCGTGTCCTGGCAGATGGCGCGGACGTCCGAGCCGTTGGTGATGCCACACGCAGAGTCGATGTCGGTTTCGCTGATGAACAGCGCGACGACGCCCTGCACTGGATGGTAGTAGACGTCGCCGTCGGCCCACGTGCGCGCCGTGGCGGTGTAGTCGTCTTCCTTGCTCAGACAGACCTGGCGAGGATCGATCTGACCGGTCGCCGCGTTGATGAAGCGCTTGACCATGATCGCGTCGGTCTCGCCGCCGGGCGCGTCCTGCGAGGAGTCGACGAGTCGACCGTCGTCGTCGTCGTCCCCGCGCCACGCCCATTGCGTCGCGAGCCCGATGTAGGTCTGCGCCGAGTTCGCGAACCCGGGGATCGGCAGAACGATGCCGACCTCTTCTTCCTTGAGCTTGCCCGCGGAAAGCAGGCCGGATGCGCCGTCGAGCGTCTGCTCGTCCGCGTCCATGATGAACAAGAGGCTGTTCTGCGCCGTGATTGGCGCGGAGACCGCGATCGCGGTCAGGATCGATGCGAATGCGAGTTTCATCGTCTTGGTCCTTTCCGGGATCACAGGAACTGAATCGGGGCGGGGAGAGAGAACGTGAACGTGCCGGCGTCGAAGACCTGCCAGTTGATGTGCAGGCCGGAGCCGACGAGGCTCGAGACGTCGAGCGTCTGGGACGCGTATCCGAGCGAGTCCGCGACGGTCGTGGTCGTGACGATCAGCGACGCCGGTTCGAACAGCTCGCCGCCGAACGGGGCGAGCAGCGGCACCGAGCTCAGCGCACCGCCAGTCGTCGCCGCCTGGATCGTGAGGATGAACGCGACGGTGCCGAGCGGCGTCGCGCCCGTCACCTGCTGCGTCGAGAAGCCGAAGTCCGAAGTTGTCAGCTGATACTCGGGGTAGTTCTCGACGAGGGTCGGGATCTCCAGGTCCGCGACGACGGCGAGCGCGACGAGGTTCGTCAGGCCGGTCGAAGTCGGGGCCAGGCCGAGGTGCGTGCCGGTCGTCGCGACCGGGCTGCCCATCGCGACGCCGTTGACGTTCGGGATCGCGCCGCCCGAGGCGGTCGACACGATGCCCCCGTCGCCGGACGCGCCGGATTCCCAGCTCAGCAGCAGGTTGGGGTAGGTGCCGCCGGTGAGCGGCGACGTCCACGTGCCGCCGGTGGGATCGATGTCGAGACCCTGTAGGTCGATCGAGCTCGCGACGTGCGGCGTCGCGCCGGCGTTGCTGCGGATGCCGCTCGCGTCGATCGTGCCGCGCAAGAACGGCTCGTCCGACAAGATCTCCGCGAGTCCACCCGTCGTCGACACGACGTCGCCGGTCACGGGGTCGTAGGTGATCGCCGCGGCGGGGATGCGAATGATGCCGCTGTCATCACCGGTGCCGCCGGTCATGGACTCGTTCACGTCGAACGAGATGTACAGGTCGCCGTTGAAGTCCTGGCAGATCGCGTCGACGTCGATCGAGGACGCGCCGGTCGCGGTCGCGATCTGGGCTTCCGTGACGAACTTGGCGACCGTGCCCTGTGTCGGGTGGTAGATCACGTCGCCGTCGAGGGCCGAGATCGACGTGCTGTAGTTGTCTTCCTTGCTGATGCAGACGTCGCGCACGGTTGGCGTCGCGGTCGCCCCGAGGAAGCGCTTGACCATGATCGCGTCCGTGTCGTTGCCGGGCGCGGCGGTGGAGCTGTCGACCCAGTTGCCGTCGTTGTCGTCGTCGCCGCGCCAGGCCCACTGGGTGCCGACGCTGATCAGGCCGCGCGCGGAGTAGAAGCCGCCGGCCATGGGGGTGACGACACCGACTTCGTCCGGTCGGATGCGCCCGGCGTCGAACAGGCCTCCGCCGCCGTCGAGCGTCTGGTGGTCGCTGGAGAACGCGAACAACACGCTCTCCGTTTGTGCTGTCGCGACGGCGGTGAGCCAGAATGCACACGCCGACACGAGTATCGGTCGGGAGGGGAAAAGGGGCATCAGAGTGTCTCTCCTCTGGAGTCGGACAGGGGGTTTGCGAGGCCGACGATTGTCGTGTGCCTCACCAACGCTCACAACGTCGCTCGGACGCGTGAGATACGCCGGCGACTCTCGCCCCTCGTGCTCAGCTCTTCTCGCGGAACGCCTGCTTCAGCCAGCCGACGACTTCCTTGTCGACGTCCTTCGGAGACGCCAGCCGAACGCGATGCGTGCACATGCTGTTGAAGCTGCCGGACGGTTCGAGTCGCCCGTCGGCTTCGAGATAGCTCGAGCAGATCCCGAGGTCGACGCGCGTCGCGGTCGATGGCCGGATCAGCGCGAACTGTTTCTTCGCGCGCAGGCTCACGTAGGCCTTCTTGGGAGAGATCTCGACGTCGCCGAGCTTTTTCACGGCCTTGATCACCGCGTCGTAGATCGGCCGCAGCGCCTCCTTCTTGCCCGAGTACTGGGTCGACACGAGATCCGTGTCGCCCGCGTGGTCGGCAGACGATTGCAGCACCTCGTGCGCGACGAGCGACGCGTACCCGTGCGTCATCCCGTGCTCGGACTTGAGGTGCTTGACGATCAGGCCGTGCTTCTCGGCGCCACTCGCCTTCGCGATATTGACCCACTGCGCGAGGGTCTTGCCGGTGTTCTCTTTGAGGTTGGCCTTCATCGTCGCGGCCATTTCTGCGGGGCTTGCCATCGTTCTCGTCCTCTCGAATCGGGGGAAATCAGTGCGTGCGGTCGAGCGGCCAAGACTCGGTGCGGCAGCGCTTCGGCGAGAGCGGTGCCATGACCTTGAACAGCGTGTAGAGCATCCGAATGCCGATGGACGGCTTGCCGGTCTCCATGACGCGCTTGAGCGTGTTCACGATCATCGTGCCGCCGGAGACCATGTTCTTGCCGGTCTTGGTGCCGGTCGGAATGTTCTCGACGGTGAGCGTGAACTGCACGCCGCCGTCCTTCGGCTCGAGCTCGTAGATCACGGTGCACTCCGGATCGTCGTACGCCGTGAATTTGAAGGTGTGCGCGAAGCGACGGTGCGGTTCGACCTCGAGGATCTCGCCGACGACGCCGGTCCACTTGCCGTCCTTGGTTCGCATCGCGAGTCGCGAACCGGCCTGCAGCGCGCCGGAGAGGTGCATCTGGTTGTTGAAGAACGCCGCGATCGGTTCGTCCGTGCGCGTGATCTCGTTCCAGACGGCTTCGAGACTGGCGTCGATCCAGACGCGGAAGACAGCCGGGGGTTGGTCTCCTGTGTGGTCAGGCACTCCTGTGCTCCTCTTCTTCTTGCGTGCGCTGCTCGGCGCGCTCCTTGATGTCCGTGACGCGCTCGACGAAGAACGCGCTGTACTCCGTGGTCCAGCGATCGCGCAGCAGCTGGATCGGCACCGGGTTGAAGTAGAGGTGCCGGGTGCGTCCGCGCTTCTGCGAGATCACGAGCTCGGTCTTCTCGAGCACCTCCAGGTGCTTGAGGACGCCGATGCGGCTCATCGAGAAGTGCGACGCGAGTGCCTTGACGCTCATCCCGGGCGCGGTGCTCAGCAGGTCGAGCATGCGCCGGCGGCCGCGGTGCGCGAGGGCGGCCAGCAGGGCGTCGAGGCGGTCGTCATTCATAGGTAACTCAGAGGTTACCTTAGGGGCGGGCCGGTCTGCAAGTGGGGCCTCGGCGGTTCTTGCTCACGGTGCGAGGCGCTCGCGAAGGCCGGCTGGAACGACAGGGCAGACGTCGGTCGGCGTCGCCCCGAATCGGCGACGGAGCCGCGCCACTACGTCGTAGCCCGCGTCCCGGACCGGTCGTGGGATCCAGCACAGGCCGGTTCCGAGGACGCGCCAGGCACCGCCCATGCGCTCGAGCAAGAACGCGACCGCGGACGATTTCGTCAGCACGCGGCCGTCCGCCGGTCGCACGACGATGCTGTCGGGCAACGGCCCGACGTGTGCGAGTTCGCGCCGAGCGGTTTCGCCTTGGAGCGGTGACAGCACCGTGTCGTTCGAGCGGGGATCTTCGGCGAGAAGGAAGCGCACGAAGCCGTGACAAAGGCCGCACGCACCGTCGAAGAACACGCGAACGCGACCTTCGTGACGCTTCGGGCGAACCCAACCAGGGTCGAACGTGAACAGGTGTAGGACGACCATCCCGAGACTGAGATCGGCGAAGTCCAAAAGCACGATCAGTCCGAGGTGCATGCTCAACATGCCGCCCCACAGCCACGGCCGCAAGCGGCGTGACAAGGCGAGCGGTGCGAACAGCACTTCGAGCGCGAGCGCCCCCCAGGTCGCGATCGCGAGTAGAGCGGGGTGCAGTTCGAGGATCGTGTCGCGTATGACGCCCGGTCGCGCGAGCGGATTCTCCAGCACCATCCGCAGTGCGGATCCGTCGAGCCAGGACGGGCTCGTGAGCTTGGTGATCCCGCTGTAGGTGTAGCCGACGGCCATGACGATCCACGCGACGCGATGAACCGACTGTGCCATCTGCCACGTTCCTGCCGGATCCGTTCGGCCGCGCGCCGCGAACGACCCGTACGGTGCGCTCGGCAGCAGCATGTGCATCGCGAGGAGCCAACCGACGTACGGAATGCTCGGGTTCTGGATCAGCGGGTTGCGCCCGAACAGGCACGCCCAGAGGTAGAGCAAGAACGCCGCCGCGAGGCGGTCGCGGTAGCCGATCGCCAACGCGAGGCTCGCGAGCGAACCGGCGACGAGAAGCGTGGTCACCTGCCAGGGTGCGTCGGCGTGGGCGAGCACGTTCGGCAGCCAGCACAGCGGGCTCGCGTTGGCGTCCGGCAGCACGCCGGCGTTCGAGAACAACTCCACGCCCCACGGCACGAGCTGAGCGAAGTGCACGAGCAGGTACGCGCCGAGGATGGCCCGGAACAGGCTGTACTGACCGCCGGTCCAGCGGCTGGGTTTCGGGTCGGTCATGGTTCGCGCACCTCCAGGACGAGGGGGCGGTCCCCGATCTCCGTGCCGGCAATCGGTTCGAGGCGAAGCCGCGCGCAGCCGCGAATCGACGCGCCGTCGATGCCGAGTTCGCGCAGCAGTCGCGACTCTTCACCGAGCGCGTAGCGCATCACCGCGTCGTACATCGGAGCGGTGCGCGGATCCGTCGCGAGGAAAGGGCCGTAGGCGATAATCGCGCCGTAGACGTTCCTGCGGTTGTACGGACCGCGCAGATCACGAGCGATCTCCGGCGTGAACGCGAGGGAGCACGGGTCTCCGTCGCGGTCCTCCCAGTCGAGAAAGAACCGCGTCGAGTAAGTCTCGAGTCCGTCCCTCGAACAGAACACGCGAGGTGCCGGGGATGCGGCGGTCGCCATCGCGAGACCGCGAAGCCGGTCGAATCCCGCGATGTCCGCGACCATCTGCAGGAGTCCGAGAATCAACAAGAACCAGGCGGCGCGGGTCATCGTGATGCTCCCGAACTCGCGCGCGCGACGTCGCGCGTGAGCAGCATCGCGCCGAGCCGCAGCTCCTGTTCCGGTTCGAAGCCGCACTTTGCCGTGAACTGCCTCGGGTTGTGGAACGTGCCGAATAGGATGTCCCAGAGCGGCAGGTCCCCGAAGTTGTTCGTGTGTACGCCGCGCTTGTGGTGCACGCAGTGACTCTCCGGGCGCTGGAACAAGAATCCGACCCAGTACGGCGTGCGCACGTTCCAGTGGTAGAACAGCTCTGCGAGCCCGCTCAACAGCACCGCGCCCATCGCGGCTTCCGCACTCAGTCCGACTCCTTGGTAGAGGATCAGGCTCGAGATCAGTCCGTTGGCGAACACCTCGACCGGATGCTTGTAGAACGCGGTGATGATCTCGATCCGGCTCGCGCTGTGGTGGACCTGGTGGAACACACGCCAGAGCAGGTGCGAAGAGTGCCGCCACCGATGCCACCAGTAGTAGACGAACGTGATGGCCAGGTATCCGACGATGGAACCGCCGAGAACGCCGAGGCCGTCCGCGTCCCACAGGCGGTGCCGCAGGAGCCATCCGTCCCACACGTTGCCGGCGACCCAGACGGCCAGCACCTGCATTCCGTTCAAGAAGATGGCGCGTGTCCACCAGCCGCGCACCTTGGCGAAGTCTCGCCCCGGCGTGCGCAGCTCGCAGGCGATCATGGCCACGGCGACGGCCAAGACGATCCAGACTACTGACATGTGATGTGTTCCCGCGTTGAGTGCTGGGCACATCGTCGACGTTCACGGCGATCGGGTGCCGTGAATCAGAATGTCTGGGTGGATAAGCAAGGCTTATCGAGTGGGCATGCCGATCTCGGCCGCCGATCGAGAGGGGGTATCCGTTCGCCGGCATCGCGACGCCCGAGAGCACGCCGCCGCGACCAGCTCTCCGGCCTGGACCGGAGACGTTTCGGTGCACGGATGCGGCCGCGAGGGTCCTGGGTGCCCATGAGCGTGCGCGCATGAGGCCTTCCGGCAATCCGATTGCCTTCCCCCGAAAGTGCTGGCCGGTAAGAGTTTGGATTCCGAGCCAACCAGGTGCAACCAAAGAGCGTTGTCGTCCTACCTACGTAGGAAGTCGAACGTGGAGCGCAGCGGTCGCTCGCGAGGACAGGAAGATGCGACGATTCAACAGCGAGTTCATGCGCGAGTTTGCGGCCTGGTTGGTGCAGGTCGCGGTGTTCGTCGTCGCGGTCGTCTGACGATCGCCCGGTCGAGAGCCTCGAAACCGATTCGGGCAGGGGCTCGACGACGGCGTCGTCGCTGCCGGCGGCAGTTTCGTAACGTCGACGCCCGAGGATCCGTGGCCCGGTGGGCACAGGAGCAGGGGCGAACCGACGAGGCGACCGCGATGTGGGCGCGCGGATCGCGGGAGCATCCCGACAACGAACGGCTCGCCAAGAAGGTGGCCGCGAAGTAGCCCGTCAGTAGCCGACTTCGACGCGCATTCGATCCGAGACCGACAGAGACGGGACGATCGGGCAGTCCGGCTGTGTGTTGAAGAGCGAGATCCACTGCATGTCCACGACGACCCCGTCGAGTGAGGGGTCGCACTGCAGTGGGATCGGAAGCGTCCCGGCTCCTCCGTTGAGCGTGAGCGGGATCTGCGCGAAGCCGCTGAGGATGTCGCATGCCCCACAGGGGAAAGGCGTCTGCGGCGAGCCGACGCTGAGCGTGGCCACGCTGCCGCCGACTCCTTGGACCTGCACGCCGAAGTCCCGGTTGCCGAAGGCCGAGGGACCCGTCGCGCTGATGTTGCCACCGGGGCCGCATCCGGGTCCGACGATCTGGATGGGGCCGCCCTGGCTCGCCTCGAACCAGCGCGCGACGACGCTCGCCGTGGTCGCTTCCGGCAGGTACGTCATGCACGCGCGGTCGGTGGATCCGCCGGCGGAGTAGTCGGAGTGACAGTCGATCGCGCGCGCGTTGCTGAACTGCCAGAGCACCGAGAAATCGGTCGCGATCGAGAACTCGTCACTGCACGGGGATGCGTCGAACTTGTCCAGGGTTCTGCCGAACAGATCGATGTCCGGTTGGCCCGACGGAGAGCGGGCGCCGGTGACCAAGATCTTCGTGCCGAGCCAGGCGATCGAACCGAGCGATTCGTGCTGGCCGGGCTCGGCGATGGCAGGCGTGACCGGTGTGCTCGCGCTCCAGGTCCCTCCGGACTGCGTGAACAGCCGAACGTAGAGATCGCTCGGCGCGGTGCCGGCTACCTCTTCTCGTGCGAAAAGAATCGCGAACGTGCTGCCGTCGCCGTCGACGTCGACCGCGAGTTCGTTGCGGCTCGGATTGCTCGCGACGAACATGTTCGAGCTCGTTCCGGTAAGGTCTGCGTCGAGGAAGCGCACGAGCACGTTGCGCGAGCCGCCGGTGGCGATGCGGTCGAACACGAGTGCGCGCTCCCCGGACGGGCTCGAGCCCATCGAGATGCGCGGTCGAGTCGCGGACGGGTTCGACCCCAGAGAGACACGCGGACCGACAGTTGGGGTGTTTCCGACGACGGAGACCTTGGCGCCGGCGATGCCGGCGGACTCGTCCCAGACGACCACCGAATCGGTTCCGCCCGGGCCGCCGCCGGCGTGGCTCACGTCCGGTGCGCTCACGACGACCGCGGGGTCGACGAAGACCGGCACGGTCGAGCTGACCGCACCCGTGGCGGCATCGACCGACGCGCACGAGACGGTGTTGGTGCTGGCTCCGGATTCCGACCAGGCGACCAAGAACGTGCTCATGCCGACGCGGCCGACAGCCGGGGCCGAGATGCTGCCTAGGGAAGGACCGGCAGCGACCGTGATCTCGGCACCGATCGCGTTGCCGCTGGCGTCGGTCCGCCGCGCGCGGACCTCACTGCCCGAGAACGGCGTGCCGATGTCGATCCAAACGATCAGGTAGGTTTCCGACGTCGGGTCGAACGCGCACGTCGGATGCCGCTCCAGCCCCGTGTTCGCGCTCGTCGACTCGGGCCCGAGTAGGGGATGTTGTCCTGCGAGCGAGAGGGAGAGCAGCGTCGTCGCAAGCGCGCATCTGGTCGAGAGCATGGGGGCGGTCCTCCGAGTGAGTCCCTGGTCGCCAACCGCAGTATCGCACGCTCCGGATGCGGACGGCGAACCGCTCGGGGTTTTGGAGGCTCCGGATCGGGGTTTCCCCCGAGAGACCGAGCGATCTCCGCCACCTACCTTCCTCGCCATGCGACACATCCTTTCCATCCTCATCGCTGTCTGCCTGTTCGCGAATGCCGGCGTCGCGCAGACGAAACCGCTCGACATCAACAAGGCGTCCGCGAAAGAGATCGCGGCGACGCTCGAGGGCATCGGTCCGAAGAAGGCCGAAGCGATCGTGGCGTACCGCAAGAAGCACGGCGCTCTGAAGTCGACAGATGACCTTCTGAAGGTTCCCGGTCTCGGTCCCGCGACCGTCAAGAAGAACCTGAAGGCGCTGGGCCTGAAGCGGGGCAAGGCGTCTCTCGACGTCAAAGCCGTGAACGCCGGCGCGAAGCGCAAGGCGACGGCCGCGAAGAAGAGCGCCGTCGACGCGAGCAAGAAGGCGAGCAGTGCCGGCGTCAAGGCGACGAAGCGGACGAAGGCCGTGCCGTCGAAGAAGCCCGTGTCCTCAAAGAAGACCGTGCGCGGCAAGGCGACCGACTCCGCGAAGAAGGCCAAGAAGGGCTCCGTGCGCATCCAGGGCAAGCTCCCCTCGAAGGGCCGCGCCAAGGGCAAGTCGAGCAAGCCGGCTCGCAAGTCCGGGAAGTCGAAGACTTCGAAGCCCGTCAAGAAGAACTGATTGCGGCTCGACTGGCCGAGGGGGGTCGGTCGAGTTGTCCGCGGTCGACCACGGTCGATCGTATGGCGCGAGGCTTGAGAGGGTCTCGCGCCGTTTTGCGTACTGATAGGATCCGAGGAATGCCTCGGCTCGCGCTCCCGTTCTTCGCTCTCCTCTCGCCGGTCGCCGCGCAGCTCGACGTCGCGTCCGTGACACCGGATCGCAACGTCCTCGCGGCGCCGACCAACCCGAGCATCGAGCTCGACTTCGTGCAGGCGCTCGATCCGCTGACGGTCTCCACGTCGTCGTTCCAGGTGTTCGGTCGCTGGAGCGGCGTCATGACGGGGTCGATCTCCGTCGAGAACGCGGACCATACGATCGTGTTCTCGCCGGACCGCCCGTTCTTCGCGGGTGAGTACGTGACCGTCATGGCGTCGGCTGCTATCCAGTCGAGCGCGGGTTCGCCGTTGCAGGGCGGACACAACTGGGGCTTCTGGACGCGATGCGCGCCGGGCTCGTACACGTTCACGACGACCGAGACGTTCACGACACGCTTTCCCGGCGAGCCTCGGATCCGTTCGTACGGCGCCTACGCGGGTGACATCGACCGGGACGGAACGCCGGACCTGACGATTCCCAACGAGGATTCGGACGACGTGCGCATTCTCTACGGCGACGGCTGCACGAGCTTCGGTCTGCCGCAGGCGCATCATCTTCCGGTCGGCTCGGTGCCGAGCCCCAACGAGGGCGCCGACTTCAACGGCGACGGCTGGATCGACTTCGTAACGGCCAACATCGCAGGCGACTCCGTTGCGGTGTTCCTCAACGACGGGGCGGGGAGCTTCCTTCCGGTGACCGTCATGCCGAGCGGCAACAACACGCGCGGCGTTTGCGTGCTCGACGTCGAGGGTGATGGCGACGTCGACATCATCAGCGCCAATCACGGCTCGTCGAACCTCGCGATGTTCCTCAACGACGGGACCGGTTCGTTCTCGCCGGCCGTGACGTTCTCGGGCGGCGCGAGTCGAGAGCGCGGCATCGCCTGTGCCGACGCGAACGACGATGGCTGGCTGGACCTGTGGGTCGCCGACTTCAACGGAGGTCTGTCCCTGATGCTGTCGAACGGCGCTGGCGGATTCTCGCAGTCGGCCTACGTCAACCTGCCGAATGGCTGCTGGATGATCACTCTCGGTGACGTGAACGGCGACGGGAATGTCGACGCGGCGATCGTCAATGCCGGCGCGTCGAACGCGTCGATCGTGTTCGGTGATGGTGCGGGCGGTCTGTCCGCGCCGACGAACTACAGCGTCGGGAGCTTTCCTCTCGCGGTCGACCTCGGGGATCTCGACGGCGATGGCGACCTCGAGCTCGTGACGTCGAGCTTCTCTGCGTCGGTCTACACCGTGTTCCGCAATAACGGCAGCGGCGTGTTCCAGTCGCCGTTCACGCGTTCGACTCCTGGTGCCGCGTCGTGCGCGATCATCGTCGACTTCGACCGAGACGGGGACAACGACCTGGTGGGCATCGACGAGCTCGACGACCTCGTGCACCTCTACCGGCAGGACGGGCCGTTGCCGTTGCTCGTGCAGACGCCGAACTGCGACGCGACGCTGCGCGTCGACAGCTTCGCGAACCGTGGTGGCTTCGGTCTCGCGCCGCCTCACCCGGCGCCGCGTGGCCACTCGCTGCACCTCGGCGTGACCGGTTCCCCGAGCGCGACCTACGTCACGCTGTTCGGATCCCGCGTCGAGCCCGGGATCTTCACGCCGTTCGGCTTCGTCAACGTCAACGTTGCGACGTCGCTGCCGCCCGGCACGCTGAACGCGCACGGCGAAGACCTCATCACGCTCGGTCTGCCCGGGACGCTCGGCATCGGTCAGCGATTCAGCTTCCAGTCGGTCGTGCTCACGAGTGCGACTCCGCTCACGCTGCTGCTCTCCAATCCGGAAGAGATCGAAATCGAGTGAACGCGGCGCGCGCTCTCATCTTCGGGAGTCGCGATCTCATCGATAGGAGTCGTCGAGGCCCGACAGTTCGGTCCCGGGCGACAGAGTCCTTCGCTTGCGAAGGACTTCGGCGCTTCTCCGCCCGCGAGGCACGCGAGTTGCTCGCTTCTTTGAGCGATGAGCGGAACGCGAGAAATCTGCTACTACGACTACGTCGATCGTGACTATGAGCGAGTCCGCGACGTGTTGGCGAAGCACGCGCTCGAGGTGTTCCGCGCGGCGACGAAGGGGGCCGCGGATCGTGCTGGCGCGCTCGCGTCGGCGCTTCGCGTGAACATCGCTGGGGTCGAGCTGGCGACCGACATCGACATTCGCATCGTCGAAGTCCGGGAACGATCGATCGAGGAGTCTTCGCCGGCGATGACGACGATCGATCTCGAGTGGACCGCGAGCCACTCGCCCCGCCTGTTTCCGCTGATGCACGCGTGCCTGACGGCGTACCGTCTGTCGGAGAACGAGACGCAGCTGGAGCTGGCGGGGCACTACGACCCCCCGCTCGGGCCTTTGGGGGGCGCGATCGACTCCGTCATGGGGCATCGCCTCGCGGAGGCCAGCGTGCACCGATTCCTGCAGGACGTCGCTGCCTACTTGCGCGACGAGTTGGCGGACTGACCCGGCTGGGCCCAGCGCGCGGTTTTTCGGGAAGAAAACTTCGGATCGGTGAAGGGCTGGCCCTCGGCATCTCGGACAGGCCCGTGACCACGGGTCGCCCACCGACTCGATTCCAAACGCAGGAGCATTTCCCGATGAACGCCGCCAAGACCGCTTTGATCGCCCTCTCGACCGTTTTCACGCTGACCCTGACCTCCTGTGGTGGCGGCGGCGGTGGCGGCAACGACGCGGATGCCGCGCCGGCTCCGGAAGCGGCGGCGGGTCCGCAGCTCGGCCAAGGCGGCCGTCTGGACGGTGAGTGGATCGTCACGAGTCGTAAGGAGGTCGGCGAGCCGCAGGCCGAGGATGGCCTGCGCTTCGAGGTCGTCTACGGCGAGCCCGGCGCGCGCATGGCGTTCGAGGACGGGCTCCTAGTTTCTCACGGCGGCCAGGAAGCAAACAGCTTCGTCGAGGCCTTCATGTTCGTGAACGCGACGATCACGACTCCGGTCCTCGTCAACGAGGTCAACGACAAAGACGAGACGTCCTACGCACTCGTGCAGCGCATGGAGAACGAGGTGAACGGCGACTCGACGACCCAAGGCGTCAAGTTCCAGGCCGGCACGACGAGCGCGTCGAACGCGATGATGATGCTCGAGACGTACATCGAGGTGACGTTCGCGGGTGAGACCCAGCTGTTCGAGCGCAGCTACGAACTCGAGCTTCAGAAGGTGGACGCGGAGGATTCCGACGACGCCGAGAACGGTCGCTTCCGCCCCGAAGATGCGGGTGCGATCGATCGCGAGATCGACGGCAGCATCGATGGCTCGCAGGCTGACCCGAGCGATGCGGAGATCGACAGCGAGCTCGACACCCCGCGCTTCGATCCGGCCGGTGGGTTCGATGCCGACGCTGCGCTCGACATCTCGCGTGCCGGCTCGCTCGACGCCCTCGCCGAACTCTGGACGACGCGGCCTTAGTTGGGACCAGGCGTGTGAAGAAAGGTCCGTGCCGATGCGCGGGCCCTTTCTCGCGCGCGGGGACCGCGTCCAACTTTCGTCCAGTGCGCATCTCCTACGCCCCGATGCGCGAAGATCCGCGCAATGCATCGGGTGCTCCTGATCGAAGACAGCGCGGACCTCGCCCGCAACATCGTCGAGTTCCTCGAGTCGGACTACGAGGTCGATCTGGCGGTCGATGGCGAGACGGGCCTGCGTTCCGCGTTGCGCGGTGAGTACGGGTTGATCGTGCTCGACCTGACGCTGCCGCGGCTCGACGGCCTCGAGGTGTGCGCACGGGTCCGGTCCGAGCTCGGAATGGATCCACCGATCCTCATGCTGACGGCCAGGGACACGCTCGACGACAAAATCCGCGGCTTCGACGCAGGCGCAGACGACTACCTCGTCAAGCCGTTCGCGCTGCGCGAGCTCGAGGCGCGCGTCGCGGCGTTGCTCCGGCGGCATGCCGGATCCGACCCGGAGCCGGATGCGCTCACCGTGGCCGACCTCGATCTCGACGTTGGCACCTGCGAAGTGCGACGCGGCGGTCACGCGATTCGTCTCAACAAGATCGGATTGCGCATTCTCGAGGTGCTCATGCGTGCGTCGCCGAACGTCGTGCGTCGCGAGGATCTGGAGGCGCGCGTGTGGGAGGGGCATCGCATCAGTGAGAGCGTGGTCCGCACGCATCTGTGGAGCTTGCGGCGCGCGATCGACGGGGAGGACCCGGAGTCGAAGCTGATCCACACGGTGCACGGAATCGGCTACCGACTCGCAGCGCAGGCGGACGACCGTTGAGTGGAACGGTGCAGCCGCGCCTGCGGCGATCGCTCCAGCGGCGGTTGACGATCGCGTTCTTGCTGTTCGGTGGTGTGGTCGGCGCGAGCTATCTGGTCGTGCTGCCGCGACTCCTGTTCGACGCTGAGGACCGCGTGTTCGGCCGCATCATGCATGCCGAGATCGAGCGCCTCCGCGCGATGCCCTCCGACCGTGTCGCACATGCGATTCTGCCGACCGGGATGCGGGTGTTCGACCAGGGTTCGTTGCCCGCGCATCTCGGCGCGCGGTTCCTCGATGCGTCCGAAGGCGTCCACGAGTGGCTCGACGTCCCGATGGACGCAGACGGCCAGAAGATCGCGGATTGCTTCGTCGGCGTCTTTCGAATCGGCGAGCGCCGGCACTACCTGCTCTACGACGTCAGCGCACTCGAGACCTTCGACGAGCGTCGCGCCGATTGGGAGTTCGTGGTGGTCATCGCGCTCGGGTTCGCCGTGTGCGTGATCGGGACCTGCGCGAGTATCGCGCTCACGCGAAGCGTCGCACGGTCGCTCGGCTTGTTGCACGACGTCGGTGCGACGGCGACGCCCGAAGAAGCCGAGCCGTTGATCGCCCGGCTCGGCGACGACGAGATCGGTGCCGTCGCGCGGCGCTTCGATCGCGCACGGCGGGACCTGGCGCAGGCCCTCGATCGTGAGCGCCGCTTCACGCGGGATGCGAGTCATGAGCTGCGCACGCCGGTCACGGTCGTGCGAGGCGCCTTGGAGCTGCTCGACGCGCAGCGTGAGTTCGATCCGGCGCGCACGCGAGAGCTGTTGTCTCGCATCGAATCGGCTACGGGGCACATCGAAGATCTCGTCGTCGCGTTCCTGTGGCTCGCACGCAGCGAACGCGGCGACCCCGAGTTCGAGTCGTTCGACGTCGCACGGCTGGTGCGACTCGTGATCGAGTCGATTGCCGAGGCGGAGCGCCGATCCCCAGAGGAGCTCGGCATCGAGGTTCACACCGAGTCGGTGAGTGAAGTCACCGCGCCACCGCGCGTGCCCGAGATCGTCGTGCGCAATCTCGTGCAGAACGCGGTGCGACACGGCGGCGGAGGCGGCAACGCCGTCCGGATCCGGTGCCGAGGTCGCGCGCTGTCGATCGAGAACGCGCTGCCCGGCGCCGGCGAATCCACGGTGGTCGACAGCTACGGGTTCGGGCTCTCGATCGTCGAGGACCTGTGCGCGCGCTTCGGCTGGACGCTCGAGCTCGAGCGCACCGCGCGCAGCCACGTCGTGCGGCTCGAGTTCGCCTGACTCAGCTCGTGCGATCGGCCAGGAAGCCGAGCTTCTCGCGCGCGTCGGCGAGGCGGTCCTTGCACAGCTCACGTGCCTTCGCGGCCGAGGTGTGCAGCACGTCGTCGACGTAGCTGCCGTCGGCCATCATCTCCCTGTAGCGCGTCTGCATCGGCTCGAGGATCTCGATGACAGCCTCGGCCACGCCGCCTTTGAGATCGCCGTATCCACGCGCGTCCGCGAAGTTCGCGAGCACGTCTTCCTGCGACTTGCCGGTCAGCGCCTGATAGACCGTCAGCAGGTTGTTCACGCCGGCCTTCTCGGGATCGTCGCTGAACTCGATGTCTGAGCCGCTGTCCGTCACCGCGCGCTTGAACGACTTGAGGATCTTCTTCGGGTCGTCGAGCACGCCGATTCCGTGGTGTGGTCGTTCTTTGATGATGCTCTTGCTCATCTTTGACGTCGGGTCGTCGAGGCCCATGATCTTCGCACCGATCTTCGGGATCACCGGCTTCGGCAGCTTGAACGTATCGCCGTAGAGCATGTTGAAGCGGCCAGCGATATCGCGCGTGAGTTCGATGTGCGCGCGCTGGTCTTCGCCGGTCGGCACGAGGTCCGTGTCGAACAGCAGGATGTCCGCGGCCTGCAAGACCGGGTAGTCGAGCAAGCCGGTGCTCACGCTGTCCTGCGTCTGCGACTTCTCCTTGTACTGCGTCATGCGCTGCAGCCAGCCGACGGGCGTCACGCAGTTCAGCAGCCACGCGAGTTCCGAGTGCGCGGGAACGTGCGACTGGATGTAGATCAGACACTTGTCGGGATCGAGCCCGCTTGCGAGCAAGATGCCGACGGCTTCGCGGCACACACGACGCAGCTCGTCGGGATCCTGGTAGACCGTGATCGCGTGCAGGTCGACGACGCACAGGATGTTGAAGCACTCGTCCTGAGAACCGAGCCACTGGCGGATCGCGCCGATGTAGTTCCCGAGGTGGAGTTGGCCTGTGGGTTGGATGCCGGAGAAGACGGTCGTCGTCGCTGCCATGTCCGCGTCAGCTGGAGGGAGGAAGTGTCGCGGAATCGTAGAGCGGCGCGTCGAGAACGGTAGCGCGGGCCTCGCGTGCGTGGACGGAAAGTGGACGAAGGCTCGACGGAGCCTGCACATCCCTTTCGGCGCCAGCGCGCGAAACTCGGTGCGTTCCGAAACACCGGTTTGAACTCATGCTTTCGACTTCCAAGAACGCACTGCTGCTCGTCTCCTCTCTGGCCCTCGGTGCCTGCGCCACGTCCACGCGATTGGACCTCGGGACCGGCGAATCCCGCCGCTCCACCGCGCCGGCCGTAGCCGTGCACGCCGATGCCCCATCGAAGGGCAACGTCTACGTCCGCGCGCAGTACGGCCTCGGGCTCCTCGCCGATGGCGACCTCGATCAGGGTGGCACAGGCGGGAACGTGGCCGGGGATGCGGAGTACGACGCCGGCTTCCTCGGTGGACTCGCCATCGGCTATCGAGCCGCCCCGAACTGGTCGTTCGAAGGCGAGCTGATGTATCGGTCGAACGACATCGACTCTCTGATCAATCGCGATACCGGCGCGCTCAGGGCGAGCAGCGGTGACTTCGCGTCGCTTGCTCTCATGGCGAATGCCCGCTACCACTTTCGTCCCGGCGAAGACTTCCAGCCGTACGTGGGCGTCGGTGTCGGTCTCGTCGAAGAGATCGACGTCGACATCGACTTCCCGAACACCCAGCAGGAGCGCAGCTTCTCGGACGTCGCGCTCGGCCTGCAGGCGATGGTCGGAGCGAAGTACGGACTGACGGATCGGATCTCGCTGTCGGCAGAAGCGCGCTACTTCACGGCGCTCGGCTTCGATCTCGATGGGGAGGGGGCGTCCAGCGGGGCGACGTTCGACGGGGACTACAACCACGTCGGATTCCTGCTCGGCGTGAGTTACGACTTCTGACGCCGGCTCCGCGGACTACACTGCGCGAGTTCGCGATGACTCGTGTGTTCTCGATCGCGGCCCGCGCCGCCCTGCTGCTCTGCGTTGTTGCGCCCGTCGTCGCGCAGCACACCGCGTGGTACTCGAGGACGGACGCACCACGGGAGTGGAGCCGGGAGCTCGGCCGTCGTTGGATGTCCTGCCTCGACGATGCGCGAGTCCTCTCCGAGGTGTCGATTCCCGGAACGCACGACACCGGCACGCGCAACGGCGGTGGGCTCGGGATGGCGCAGTGCCAGTCGTGGACGCTGCGCGATCAGCTCGAAGCCGGGATCCGTTGGGTCGACATCCGCTGTCGGCACGATCGGGATGCGTTCCGGATCTTTCACGGCCCGGTCGACCAAAAGCTCTCGTTCGATGCGGACGTGCGCGACGTCGTGCTCGACTTCCTCGAAGACAATCCGACCGAGACGGTCGTCATGGTCGTCAAGTGCGAGGGACGGGGACGCAACTCGAGATCGTTCGCCGCGACGCTCGACTCGTATCTCCGTCCGGAGGCCGAGCGTTTCTACACGAAGACCGCGGTGCCGAAGCTCGGGGCCGTGCGCGGCAAGGTCGTGCTGTTCGATCGCACGCCCAAGCGTGGACGCGATGGCAAGACTTACGGGATTCCTTGGTCGGTTCCGCGGCGACAGGACGCCTTCAACCTCGCGAAGATCTCGATCCGGCAGAAGCTCGACAGGATCGAAGATCACTTCCGGACAGCGATCGATGGGGCGAGCTCGACCTGGTTCGTCAACCACACGAGCGCCGCCAACACCGACGCGCGCGCGCTGCTCGAGCCGCCGCGTGCCGTCGCGGCTCGGATCAATCCACGCGTGTTCGAACTCGTTCGCGAGCTAGGCCGGCGCCGTATCGGGACCGTCGTCATGGACTTCCCCGGCGAACAGTTGATCCACGCGATCATCGCGGCGAACCCGGGCGTGCCGGTCCAGCCCGCGCACGAGGTCGCGCTCTACGCGTCGCCGGGTTTCGCCGCGGACTCGCTGTGGCTCGAGGTCGGCGAGTACTCGCAGCTCGAGTCGGTTGCGGACGCGGAGGCGGGATCGAGCTGGGCCGACGAGATCGAGTCGGTCCGGGTGCCGGCGGGGTTGCGCGGCACGGCTTGGTCCGATCCGGGGTTCGCCGGTGAGCGGTTCGGACCGTTCCTCGGTCCCGTGGAACTCGAGCGCGTTGCCGGCGCCGAGAACTGGGAGTCTCTGAAGGTCGATCGGCCGGGGACGCATGACCGATCCCGCTGAATTCGACGCGGACGGTCGGCTGATCTCGGCGCGGTACGGCGACGTCTACTTCGCTGGCGACGGCAGCGGCGAGACCCACCACGTCTTCTTGAACGGCAACGACCTGCCGCGGCGATTCGAGCAGGCAGACGGCACGTTCGTCGTCGCGGAGACCGGATTCGGGACGGGTCGGAACTTCCTGCTCACCGCCGACGAGTTCATGCGGCGCGCGCCAGCGGGCGGTCGCCTCGTGTACGTCTCGATCGAGCAGGACGTGCTCGACACCGAGACGTTGGCTCGCGTGCACGCCCGGCTCGCGGATGCGCACCACGAGCGCGCGGCGCAGCTCCGGACCGCGCTCGCCGGCGAGGTGCGATCGCGCATCGAGTTCGACGGTGGGCGCGTCGTGCTGTGCTTGTTGCGCGGTGATGTCGAGGCAGTGCTCGGCGCGTGGACGTTCGAGGCGGACGCGTGGTTTCTCGACGGCTTCGCGCCCGCGAAGAACCCGGCGATGTGGACTCCGTCCGTTCTCCGAGAAGTGTCGCGCCGCACGCGGCCCGGCGGCACGTTCGCGACGTATTCCGCGGCCGGCGCGGTGCGGCGGGCTCTCGAGGATGGCGGTTTCGCTGTCGAGCGCGCCGACGGCTTCGGTGGTAAGCGTGAGATGCTGCGCGGAACGCTGCCGAACAGCGGGGCAGACGCTGCGCCGGTCGTTGCGCCCGGGACCGTGCAGGTGTCGGGCGCCGGCATCGCCGGGGCCGCGGTGGCGCACGCGTTCGCCGAGCGGGGCGTGTGCGTCACCGTCGTGGACCCGGTGGGCGTCGCATCCGGCGCGTCCGGAATCCCGGCTGCTGTCGTGCGCCCGCGGCTGTGGGCCACCGATCATGGCGCCGTGCCGGACGCGGAGATCGTCGCCAACGCGTTCCGCTACACGACCGCCTGGCTCGAGTGGCTCGCGAGTCCGCGATTCCGACGCTGCGGCGCCCTGCTCGTCGCGTCCGAGGACACGGCCGCGCGCGACGCACGCCGTACGGAGAATCCCGCGACGTCCGATCTCGTCGAATGGGTCGACGCCGAACGCGCGCACGATCTCTCCGGATTGCCGGTCGCACCGCACGGCGCCGTCTGGATCCCGGACGCCGGCGTGCTCGACGTCGGCGGTCTGGTGCGGGATCTCCTCGAGCATCCGAACATCGAGGTTCGCACCGGCGCGCCTTCGAATGATCCGGATCTACGTGTCTTCGCGACCGGAACCGTCGGCAGGCTGGCGGGTGACCTCGTGACGACGCCGCCCGTGCGGGGGCAGGCGATCGCGCTCGCGGGGAGCGACGCGCTCGCGAAGCTCCGGACCGTGCTGTGTACGACTGGCTACCTCGCGCCGCCGGATGCGGAAGGCTTGTCCTGGCTCGGCTCGACCTACGACCGACTCGACGAGTCGACGGAGCCGCGCCCGGACGACGACGCGCGCGTGCTCGAGCACTTCGGTGCGCGGGGCGCGCTCGCGGAGGCTCTAGACGGTGCGCGCGTCGAGCGACGGTTCGTCGGCGTGCGATGGACGACGAGTGACCGCATCCCGGCGCTCGGGTCCCTGAGCGGTGACCGCGACGTGCCGACGATGGTGAGCCTCGCGCACGGATCGCGAGGTGCGGTCACGGCGCCGTGGACGGCCGAGGTCCTGACGACGCGGGCGTTCGGCGAACCGGCTCCGGCGGCTCCGGACCACCTGCGGCGGCTGTCCGCAGAGGTCGCGATCCGTCGCCGGCGTGCGGCGCAGCACCGCTAACTTTCGATATCAGAGTGATCTACGGCAAATCGCGTTAATTCCCCCGCGTTCGGGCCGCGGATTCCGCACGAGTCGACACACGGAGGACATCACCCCGGCCCGTTCACGAAACCACTTCTCGAGTATCGGCCATCCGTCGTGCTTACGACGACTACTAGGTCGACCAGAGCGTGCTCGACTTCCTGAAGAGTGTCGCTACCGGTGACGGTCACCTGCTGAGCCTCGAGGAGATGCTCGCGAACGGCGTCCTCACGAAGTGATCGTCGTCGCGCGCTCTCCGAGCCGGGCTTCGAGCCCGGCTTCGGCATGTACGGTCAGAACGTCGAAGGAATCGCCACCGGTGGCGAGCTCGCGACCGGCGGCAGCAGGTCGAGCACGTCGATCGAAACGCCGTAGACCGGCAGACCCGGCGGCGCGCCGACGAGCGAATGGCGCGCACTGCCGGTGCCGTCGAACAGTCCCAAGAACGCCGGGTGGCCGCTGGACAGGATCGAGCCGAGTTCGGTCAGCGAGGCGTCGAGACCGAAGAACCAGCCGTTCGGGAACGCGCCCGGCGCGAGTGTGATCGGATTGAAGTAGATGTCACCCGGCACGCCGCGGTGCACGTCGAACTCGAGCGAGCCCGCGTGGGGACGGAGTACGAGGCTGAGTGCGCCCGGCACGTCGGCGAACCAGTTGTCGGCGCGCGCGCCGCGCATGTTCGAGTTCGACGCGAAGTACTCGTGGTGACCGATACCGAACTCGCCGGTCGCATGCGTCGAGTCGTTGGTTTCGAGGAGCAGCTCGCCGTCGATGAGGAAGCGCAGCTGGCTGCCGCGTGCTTCGAGTCGCAGGCGGCGCCAGGCCGTCGACGGGCGATACAGCGGATTCGGCAGCAGGTCGGTCAGCGTGCCGCCCTGCGCGCGCATGCACCACACGCGCCCGTCGTGCGAATCCCACGCGAGCGCGTAGCAAGCGCCCTGCTGCGTGAACGTCCCGTCGAATGCGCCTTGCGCGTTGTCCCGCGCGAACACGCCGATGCGCTCGAAGCCGTTCGTCGCGAGCTGCGGGCGGTAATCACAGAACAGGTCGGCCTGCACGGCAACGTCCCGAGTCGTCGCGCGGCCGAGCCGGATCGAGTCCGTTCCGCCGGCGGGGTCGAACACACGAACCGTCCAGCCGTCGCCACCGCGCGACGGGATCGAGAACGGCTCGAAGACCGGCGGTGTGAACTTCGGCCGCCAGGTCGACAGCGCCGCCCCCGTCGCCGGGAACGCGTCGATGTACGGGAACGACTCCGGCGCGTTCGGCACGGTGTAGCCGGACGACGTGAACGCGCCCTCGTCGCTGAGCAACGGGTGCAGGACAGGATCTGCGAGTACGGCCGCCACCGTCGTGGGCGTCCCGTCGACGAGCACTTCGTTGCGGACCAAGCGCACGCCGTGGCTGTAGTCGGCGTAGTAGTCGACGTGCACCGTCGACAGCGGCTGGATCGGCGTGCCGTTCTGGTAGTGCCAGCCGTAGATCGCGACGCGGTTCGGATTGGTCGCGAGCAGTCCCGTGATCACGACGTCCTTCTTGATCCCCGCGACGATCTGCCCGAGCGGTTGCCCTGCGCGCTGCAGCTCGATCTGTTGGTGGTGCTGGTAGAAGAGCGCGGGCGACAGGATGTCATGCTGCTGCGGATTGAACGGGAACGGCGCGAGCTGCACCGGCGCGTGCGCCCAGATGTCGTCGACCATGCGCCGCGTCGGCATCGTGCAGTCGACGAGTTCGCACAGGTGCTGGCCGAGCGCGGGCGTCATCGGCATGCGGAAGAAGTCGATGTCAGCGCCGATCGCGACGTAGTCGGGGGCGACCCAGTAGGTCACGCTGCGAGGTTGCCCGAGCGCGTCGTTCCGCGTCAGCGAGATCTCGACGAAGTCGCGCGCGAAGTTCGGCACGTTGCCGGCGGTCAGCTCGTCCCACAGGAACTCCTCGCGGTCCTGCACGGACAGCGACTGGACGTGCGGGAGGAGTTGGCTTCCCGTCAGGGCTTGGCTCGAACGCGGGGGTAGTCGCAGGCGTTGCGCCGAGGCGCAGCTGGCGACCCCGGCCAGAAGACACAAAGGGAGTGCGGGCGACTTCACGGTCGGTGGAGTCTACAAGACGGCGTTCGATGTCGAAGGGGCTCGCCTCTGGTAACCTCGGCCCGCTGCTCTGATGCCTCCGATCCGCGGTTGCCCCATGCGAATCTCGTTGCTCCTCGCCATTGCCCTGACTCTGTCCGGGCTCTGTGTCGCGCAGGATCCGTGGACCTTCGTCTCGATCCCGGACTTCCAGAACAACGACATCGGCTCGCTCGCCGATCCCGACTCGAGCTTCCCGAACAACCCGTCGCTGCCGCCGGGCTTCCTCGCGCTCGACGCGAACTGGGACAGCTGCACGGCCGACTACGACGACTCGGTCGATTGGATCGTCGGGCAGCTCGCGAGCGAGGACCCCGTGTTCGTCACGGTCGCGGGCGACCTCGTGATGGGGCACTGGGACCGGAGTTCCGATGGGCGGCTCGTGTTCGGTCCGCTCGGTTCGGATCCGCAGGTGGAGGCCGCGCTCTGGAGTGCCGCAGACTACTACTACGACATCTGGCTCGGTCGCTTCGATCCGCAGCGCAACACGCACCTCACCGCGGCGCTGCAGGCGTTGGGTCGTCCGCTCGTGCCGCTCGACGTGCACGCGGTCGTCGGCGACCACGAACTCGGCGACAACAACTGGTCTGCCGGCGGGCTGCGCTCGCGTATGGTACCGACGTACAAAGAAGCGTTCGCGCGCTGGCACACGCGGGTGCCCGCTGGCGCGACGAGCGGGCAGCCGCGCTACGCGCAGAGACCCGTGGGCACGGTGTACGAAGACACGGCGTACGCGTTTCAGCAGGAGAACCTGCTGATGGTCGTCGTCGACGAGTTCCGTCAGGACGATCCGGCGACGGCGCTCGGTCCGAACGGCAGCGTGCTGCCGACCGTCGACGACGGACTGCCCGGTGCCGCAGACGACCAGCTGAGCTGGCTCGATCAGGTGCTCGCCGCGGGGCGCGCGGACCCGACCGTCGACTGGATCGTCGTGCAGGGGCACATGCCGGTGTTGCGGCCGGTGCGCGTGCGCAACAGCTCCAACCTCGGCCTACGCGACGCTGACGGCACGACCGAGTTCAACACGCAGTTTTGGCAGACGCTGTCGCAGCACGAAGTCGACGCCTACTTCTGTGGCGAAGTGCACGACATCACGCTCTCGCGCTACGGCGGCGTCACGCAGGTCGTGCACGGCGCGCTGATCGGCAACCACAGCCCGATCAACTATCTGCGTGTCGATGTCTTCGAAGACCGGCTCGAGATGACGTCGATGCAGATCCCCGTCGAGCTGACGTCGGGCAGCTTGTGGCAGACCGGAAGCAATCGCCCGCGCGCGAACTTCGATATTCCGCCCGCGACCCGGGTGCAGGGGTTCCAAGCGGTCGGCTACGCGACGCTGACCCGCTCGCTCGGCGGGGGATCAATTGTGACCCAGGCGAACGGCACGCTCGCGCCGTTCGGCACGTTCGACAACGGCGACGGCCTGGCCGAGTATCTCGTCGACATCGACTTCGATCAGCTGACGGGCGGTGTCTATGACAACGCGGCCACGCTTTCGAACGACGGTGTGCCCGAGGGCAACGTGACGCAGGTGCCCGGTGCGCTCGGCCTGGGGATCACGCTCGACGGCGTTCAGGACCGCGTCGTCGCCGGCCCGTCGCCGATCGGCGGCAACGCCGCGCGCACCGTGTCCGTCTGGGCGAAGACGTCGTCGACGTCCGGTCTCCGTTCGGTTCTCACGATGGGCAACAACGGGCTCGGCTCGAAGTGGGACCTCGACATCGACTGCAACAATGCCGGCGTGATCGAGCTCGGGGTCGGCGGCGGGCGCACGACCGGTCAGGGGCCGGCGCTCAACGACGGGCAGTGGCACATGCTGACGACGGTGCTGCCGGATGGCGCGACGACGCTCGGTGGCGTGCGCCTGTTCGTCGACGGCGCGTTTGCGTACACGAACTCCGGGACGCGTGCGATCAACACGGGTGGCGGTGACCTGATCGTCGGCCACAGCGCGAACCAGGCGTGGTTCCAGGCCTTCGACGGAGAAGTCGACGACCTCGTGATCTGGCGTGAGCCGCTGACGGACGCACAGGTGAAGAGCCTGCACGACGTCGCGGTCGAGACGGCACTCGCGTACGCCGCAACCGAGTTCGAGCAGCTGCTCACGGTCTACCGGCAGGATGCGTCGGAAGTGACGATTGGTGGTCGTGTCTGGCGACGCGCGACGGGACTGGGCGGTCCTGCAGGTTTGACGTCGCTGAGCGGCGGTCGATACGAGCTCGTGTTCGAACCTGCCGGTGGGCTCGGCGTGCGCGTCGTGTACCCGAATCGAGTCGAGAACTTCGGCACGGGATGCGCCGGAACCGGTGGGGTGGTGCCTTCGATCTCGGCGACGGGTGTACCCGTGCTCGGGACCTCGCCGTTCGCACTGCATCTCACCGACTGCCTGGCGAATGCGCCGGTCGCGATGCTGCTCAGCGTCACGCGCGGTGACCTGCCGATCGGTGGTGGCTGCACGCTCTATCCCGGGCTGCCGACCGTCAGCGTCGCGCTCTCGGCCGATGCGAACGGCGCGGCGACGCTGCCGATCGCGATGTCGACGGACCCGACGCTGCTCGGCGTCGAGCTCTACTGGCAGTGGGCCATTGCGGATGTCGGAGGCGCGTTCGGCCCCGGCCTCGCGGCGTTCAGCGGCGGGCTGGAGATCGTCCTGGGCGACGTCTGAGGGGCTCCGGAAGATTTTCGCGAATTCGCGAGCGGTTCCACGAGCTCTCTGCGCAGGTCGAGTGACGTCGAACACGCGTGTGTGTGCGGCGAATCACACGAGTCCAGGAGGTTCGCATGGGCAAGACGATGAAGAAGGCCGAAGTCGTGTTCGGCGGCGACAAGCACGTCCCGAAGATCACGCTGCAGCAGTGGAGTCAGCTCGCCAAGTTGGCCAACAACCTTGCCAACGGGAAGCCCGCCAAGCTCCCGGACGCCAAGCGTGCGACTCAGCTCGCGAAGAAGCAGCTCGAGGACGGCGCGCTCAGCGAGGCGTACTGCAAGCTCGGCTGGGTCGGGAGCAACCTCGTCTTCCGGATCAAGAGCAAGGGTACCGGCGTGATCAAGAAGCTCGCGGGGCACAACGAACAGGACTTCGTGATCGGCAAGAACACGAAGCCGGAGAAGAACGAGAAGTCGAGCTCGGGCGATTCGACGACGACGATCGTGCCGAAGCAGCGCAAGTACTGCGTGCTGTCGAGCGGCTATCTCAGCAAGCCTCTGTCGGACATGCTCGACATCGGTCGCGGCTACTTCATCGACGTCGCCGCGAAGATCGAAGGGTCCGAGCCTTCGAAGTCCTTCCAGAAGCTCCTGGTCGCGGACTTGAACGACCTGCAGGAGAGCTATCGAAGTCGGGTCGAGGCGATCATCGACGATCTGCAGAAGGACGTGCTGACACACACCGGCGGGACGATCGACGACGTGAAGCGGCTGGTCGACCAGGTGGATGGCGAGATCCGCTCGATCCTGGATGAGAAGAAGATCAAGGCTGCCGTCGACTCGGTGGTCAAGAAGCGGCTCCAGAACCACAAGCAGGACGACAAGAAGCGTCAGGAGTGGAAGGTGCGCAGCTTCGTCAAGGTCTCGACGAGCACCGCGAAGTTCGTCATTTCCGGTGCGCGGCTGTGGTGCACCCAGGGAGCCGACGTCAGAGCGTGGGCCACGCTGGTTTCGACGGCGCTGTCGATCAAGGGTGTCTACGACGACTACAACAAGAACGAGCCGAAGCTTCGCAAGGAGCTCGAGACCGCGATCGACGACTTCGAGGAAGCTGCCAAGAACGTCTACGGCGCCGTTCAAGGCATCTATGACGAGGTCAAGGATGCCGGCGAGACCAAGGTGATGGGGATCGACTTCGGCGGCCTCGGTGCATTGATCAACTCGGGCAGTCGCATCGCTGCAGCCGCGAAGGGGAAACTCGTCAAGGGCTTCGAGAAGATCTGCGGCTTCGAGATCTCGGCGACGGAGCCGGAGAACAAGCGCAACCGCTATCACGTCTACCTGAGCAAGCAGCGGAAGAAGCTCGACAAGCTCGTCAAGAGGCTCGAGCCGCTCGAGAAGCGCCTGAAGGGTTCCCAGCTCAAAGTCGCCGTCGGCGTGTGGCCGGCCTATCAAGCGTTCAAGAAGGCCAGCGATTCGTTCGCTGGGACACTGCGCGAGCAAGAGACCTACGCGGCCGGCGTCAAGACGCGCCTCGTGGGGCTCGGTATCCAGGTCTCCGACAAGACGACGCTCGACAAGCTCCGGGACACCTGGAACGACATCAAGGCGCTCAAGCTCGAGAAGGTTCTGACCAGTGATGGAGCGGTCGCCATGGCGAACCTGGCTCCGACGATCAAGACGGTCGTCGACCTGGTGAAGAAGCTCTGAGGTAGTTCGCGTTCGGGTTGGGATTCGGCGATCGCCGACGCGACCCGACGATCTGCGCTACGATGAGGGGGCTCGCGTCATGAACACGTCCCTCATCCATCTATCGCTTCTCGCGCTCGTGATTCCGAGCGCTGCGGTTCGCGCGCAGACCCACCTCGTCGGCCTCGAGTTCGACCAGGTCCTGCCGAACGGCGACTTCCTCAACCTCGGCTTTACCGGTAGCGCCAACGACGGCGTGCCCGCGGCGAACGCTTCCCTCACCACCGGCATCCTCGGCGCCGGCGTGAACCTGACCGGCGGCGCCGACGAAGTGGCCGCCGGTCCGACGCCGCTGTCCGGAGGGCAGCCGCGCACGGTCTCGATCTGGGCGCGGACGACGCAGACGTCGGGGCTCTACACGGCGATGACGTTCGGCATCAACGGCAACGGCTCGAAGTGGGACATGGACATCGACTGCACGAATGCCGGCGTGATCGAGCTCGGTATCGGTGGTGGTCGTACGATCGGTCAGGGGCCCGCGCTCAACGACGGAGCGTGGCACATGATGACGACGGTGCTGCCGGTCGGCGCGACGACGCTCGGTGGAGTGCGCCTGTTCGTCGACGGCGACTTCGCCTACACGAACTCGGGCACGCGCGTCGTCGCCACGGGCGTCGGCCCTCTCGTCGCGGGACGCGCGGCGAATGCGCCGCAGTTCCAGGCTTTCATCGGCGACGTCGACGACATGGTGATCTGGTCGGAGGCGTTCACGGACGAGCAGGTCGCGTGCCTCTACGACGTCGCGGTCGAGCCGGCGCTCGGCTACACGGCCACCCAGTTCGAGCAGCTCCTGCAGGTCTATCGCGACGTCGTGCCGAGCGTGACGGTCTTCGGCCGCACGTGGTCCAAGGTGTCGGGCATCACGGGTGACGCCGGGCTCAGCACGCTCCCGAACGGCAACTTCCAACTTCGCATGGACGCGAACGACGTCGGCCTGCGTGAGACGCCGCCGGCGAGCTTCACGTCGTTTGGCACGGGCTGCGCGGGATCCGCGGGTGTGCCGACGCTTTCGTCCGCCTCCGTGCCGCAGGTCAATCAGACCTTCACCGCGCAGCTCGCGAACATCCCGGCGGGCAGCAACGCCTTCATGGTGATCAGCTTCTCCGGTCAGCTGCTGCCGCTCGACGTCATCGGCATGCCGGGCTGCAGCACGTTCGACACGCAGGCGGTCGCCGTCATGCTGAGTCCGACTGGTGGCGTCGCGACCTTCGACGTGTTGCCGCCGGCGAACGCGCTCGGGCTGACGTTCTACGAGCAGGGTTTCGTGACGGATCCCGGTGCGAACCCGTTCGGGCTGACGTCGTCGAATGCCGGAGCGGCGCTCGTCGGGCCGTAGGGCGCCTTGACGCTTTCTTGACACCTTCGGCGAGACCGCTCCTACACTCGCCGAATCGCCACGAAACGCGCCAAGACCCTGACTCTGGTCGTCCTGGCCTCCGGTGCCGGCCTCCTCGCCCTCGGCACCGTCGGCTTGTGGAACGCCCTGCAGAACGCGGAGCAGCGTGCACAGCTCGATGCGCGGTCGGCGACCGTGGCGACCGCGGACGCGGTGCGGCGTGCGATCCGGCAGCCGCGCGTGCTCGAGCTGGTGCCGGATGCGCGGCAGTTCGAGGTCGTCTCGCGGCAGTGCGTGATCCCGGACGAGATCGCGCGATCGGTCGTGGTGCCGGAGTGGCCCGATCGCGATCTTCCCGGCGAGCTCGCGGATCGAATCGCCGCGCGAGATACCGGGGACGAGACGTTCGTCGACGTGCTCACGTCTCCGCTGCTCGGAACCCGGGAGCGGACCTGGGTTGTGCTGCAGCGCGGCTGGGCCGCCCACCGCGCCGACGACGCCGAGACCCGCACCGCGGTGCTCGACGAGTTCGCGACCGAGCCGGAGGAGACGTACCGGCGGGTCGTCGCCGGGGTGTTGCTGTTGAACGCCGAGGCCGGTCGCACGCCGCCGGAATGGGCCGCCGATCGCGCGATCGAGCTCGATGCGGAGATCGCGGTGGGCGTGATCGACCGACTGCGTGAGTTGGGTTTCGAGCGACTCGGAGACGACATCGCTTCGCGCACGGCCGCGTTGGAGACGAAACGGCGCGTTCTCGAAGCGGCGACGGCGCGGCTCACGCTCCTGCTGACGGCGCAACGCCCGGTCGTGATGCCGGCCGGCGGGGAGCTGCTGCTCTGGTTTCCCGAAGGTGAAGACAGCGGTCGGGGCGCCGTCGTCGATCCGCTCTGGTTGATCCGCGCCGTGCGGGACGCGGGACACCTCGATCCGGTGCCGTGGTCGGGCGAGCTCGTGCTCTCCGATGAGGTTCGCAGCGGCAGCGAACCGATCGTCGCCGAGCTGTGTTCGCTCGCCGTGCCCGCTCCGCCCGATGCCGGCTGGAGCGGCCCGCTCGGGATCGGCACGCTGCTCGGAGCGCTGACGCTGTGCTTCGTCGTCGGCTCGTTCGTGATGTTCCGCGGCATGCGCGCGGAGACTGCGGCGATCCGCGCGCGATCGGAGTTTCTCCAGTCGGTCACGCACGAGCTCAAGACGCCACTCGCGTCCATCCGCCTTCTCGCAGAACGGCTGGAGACGGGCCGCGTCGACAGCGAGCGGCAGACCGAGTACTTCGGCATGCTCGCGGACGAAGCGACTCGCCTGTCGGTGCTGATCGAGAACGTCCTGGACCTCGGCCGGATCGAGCGCGGGGAGCGGTCGTACGACCGTCGCGCTCAAGACATCGAAGACATCGTGCACGAAGCCGTCGACGTGTTTCGGCCGCTCGCGCAGCGCGACGGGATGGTCGTCGAGATCGAGGGCGATTTGGCCGGCGTGTCCGGGGAGGTCGATCGAGGTGCGATCGTGCAGGCGCTTCTCAACGTGCTCGAGAACGCGCGCAAGTACGCAAAGGACGGTGCGCGCGTCGTCGTCCGCGTCTCGACGATCGACGACATGCTCGCGATGGACGTGCGCGACTTCGGGCCGGGCATCCCGGCGGAGGAGCGCGACGCGGTGTTCGATCGCTTCAAGCGCGGTGCGGCGCACCAGCACGGCAGCGTGCCCGGCGTCGGTCTCGGGCTACACTTGGCGCGAAGCATCGTGCGCGCGCACGGTGGAGATCTCTCTTGCGTCCAACCCGATGGGGACGGCGTCGAGTTTCGCTTCCGCGTCCCGCTTGTCGGGGAGGTGTCATGACCCGTTTGCTGATCGTCGAAGACGACCGTGCGCTCCGCGTCGGGCTCGAGGACACGTTTCGGGACGAAGGGCACGACGTGACGACAGCGGCCGACGGGGACGAGGCGTACGACGTGTTGTTCCGTCGTCACTTCGATCTCGTGATCCTCGACCTGATGCTGCCGGGGCGCAGCGGGCTCGAGATCTTGCGCGAGCTGCGGGAGCAGAAAGTCGAGACGCCGGTACTGCTACTGACCGCGCGTGGCGACGAGAGCGACAAGGTCATCGGCCTCGAGCTCGGCGCGGACGACTACGTGACCAAGCCGTTCGGGATGCGCGAACTGATCGCGCGCGTGCGCGTGTTGCTGCGCCGGCACGGCAAGACGACGCAGAAGGCCGCGCAGCCCGATGGGCAGACGTTCTCGGTCGGCGACGCGACCGTGGATCTGAGCGTCTTCGAGATCGCACACGGCTCCGACACGCACCGACTCTCGCCGAAAGAGGCGTCGATGCTGCTCTTGCTCTACCAGGCCAAGGGCTCCGTCGTGCGGCGCGAGACGTTCCTCGACGAGATCTGGGGCACCGACCAGTTCGTCGGCACCCGCACCGTCGACACGCACATGCTCAACCTACGGCAGAAGCTCGAGCCGAACCCGAAGGAGCCCCGGTTTCTGCTGACGGTGCACGGCGTCGGATACCGGCTCTCTCTGGACGGCTCCGCGCCGAGTTGACAACTCCTTGACAAGTCTCTGAACGACTCCGGACAGCTGTGATCGGCGCTTGTCGTCCGATACCTGCATGGAGATGAAAGCGATGACACTCACTCTTCGAAGCGCGCTCGCAGCGCTCACGCTCGCTACCGGGATCTGCGCGCAGGGATCCAAGGACGTCGAGAAGCAGTTCGCCCAAGCGCGACTCGCGGCCGAAGTGCAGAACGACTTCGTGGCCGCGGCGCGGCTCTACGCGGGGATCGCCGAGTCGGCGAAGGCCAGCAAGTCCGACCGCACGCGCGCCTGGCTCGAGCTCGCGAACACGCGGATCAAGCTCGGCCAGCCCGACGGCGCGCGCGACGCGCTCGCGAAGGCCGCCGCCGGGGAGGGACCGGCCGCGGCCGAGGCCAAGCGCCGGCAGAACGGCGGCACGGGTCTCCACGACCCGCACGTGCACAGCCTCATCGCGAAGCTCCGCTTCGGCGACGAGTCGTTTCACGAGCTGACTTGGCTCGGCCGCTCGGTCGTCCCGCCGCTCGTGAAGTGGGTCGACGCCGAGAACGTCGACCTCGCGTTCGTGACGCGGGGCGTCCTGACGCTCTGTGAGATCGGCGGCCCGGAGGTGGAGGCGTGGCTCGGCCGAGTGCACGAGACGTACTCGCCGCTCAAGCGGCGCGCGGTGCTGCGCGGTGCGCCGAAGATCCACAGGGGCAGTCCGCTCGCCAAGGCGATGATGCCGTTCGCGAACGATCCCGATCGATCGGTGCTGCTCGACGTGCTCGAGTCCGGCGACGAGATCTTCTCGAAGGTGCGGATCCTCGAGCTGTCCGAGCACGAGGACGCCGAGATCCGCGAAGCCGCGCAGGGCAAGCTCGACGAGTGGTTCTCCTTGCTCGGCGACGATTCGATCGAGCTGCGACGCAAGCTCATGGCGCTGATGCGCAAGCGGCCGGACGACTTCCGTGAGTACTTCTCGGGCAAGGTCGCGTCGAACGTGTTCCATCTGGCGACGAGCCACGAGGAGCGCGAGCTGTTCCTCGACGCGTTGACGCTCGAGGGGCCACCCAAGACGTTCCGGATGTTCCCCGAGTCGGTGCAGCCGCGCGAACACGAGCAGTCGATCCTCCGCGTCGCGAAGGCGCTCGGCCCGGTCGAGGGTCGTCCGAACAAGGCGCAGAGTCTGCTCATCGAGTTTTTCCGCAGGTGCACCAGCAGTTGGGACGCGAGTTCGATCCCGGCGACGCTCGAGCTCGTCGACCTCGGCTACGGGACCAACGCGAATCTCACCGGCTTCTACCACAAGCACGCGCGGTCGCAGGATTGGCCCGCAATCATCGCGCGTGTCGAGCGGTTTTCGAACTCGTCTCTGTTTCACAAGTTCGACGCGGAGCCCACTCCGGAGCTGTTCCCGCCGCTTCGAGACCTTTTCGTCTCCCTCGCGGAGAAGAAGGTCGAGAGCGCGGGACAGGGGCACAACCCGGCAGGGCACCGCGACCAGTTCGCGATGGTGGTTGCCCAGCAGCTGATCCGCCTGGACACGGAGCGCTCGCTCGTGTGGCTGTGCGACTACTTGGCCGGGCCGTTCTGGAGCACCGAGGCCGGCTCGGAATACGTCTTCAAGATGATCCTCGAGCAGGTCATGGACAAGGATACGCCGGCGACGCGTGCCGGCTTGCGTCGGCTGGCCGGGGCTTCCCGAACTGGCGACGACTATCAGTTGCGCCGCGGGACCGTTCTCGAGCACCTCGTGAAGATCGGCGACATGGACTGCGTGGACGTCTGGCGCAAGCTTTGTCCGCGCGGAGGAGAAGTGAACCCCGGCGCGCGTTACGCGATCGCGCGCATCGCGGGACGGTTCGGAACCAGTTCGCAGTCGACCGTGACGCATCATCTGTCGCGCGGACGTCCGGCCCGCAAGGTCGACGTGGAGACCGCGGCGGCGGTGTTGGACGTGTACCTCTCGCGATGCACCGCGGAGGGTTGGAGCGACGTCCGTGGACTGTTCGGTTCGAGGAAGGCGCCGATCGTCGAGGTTCTCTTGACCCATATCGATCGAGCTCCTGCCGAGTCGCGCCGCAAGGTGCTGCGCGAAGCCTACAACTGGACCAAGACCCCGATCGTGCGCGAGCGAATCCTGGCCGGCCTGACCGATGAGGATGCGGAAGTGCGCCGGATCTCGACCGCGATGCTGGAACAGCAGTTCGAGCCGACGCCGGAGATGCTCGACCGCATCACGCCGCGCTTGAAGGACTCGGACACGCACGTCGTGCGGTACGCCATCGACTACATCAACGACATGCACGACGAATCGGTCGTCGGCGTGGTGCAACCACTGCTGAGTCACGAGAGCGCTCTCGTGCGCAAGCGCGCGTTCGCCGCCGTCGTGAGCCTCGATCCGAAGCGGCGTGTCGACTACGCGCTGCAGATGAAGGACGACACGCTGGAGTCGAATCGCAAGAAGGTCTGCGAGATCGCTCTGGACACGCTCGATCGGCGTCTCGTCCCGGTCATGATCGACTACCTGCGTTCGTGGGAGACGCGCAAGTCCGCGAAGGACGCGCTCGACGCGATCCGCTATTACCACGACGAGAAGACTCGCTGGGAACGCGTGCTCCGCGGCGCCGGCCTCGGCGCGAACAACGCCGCGGAGGCGTTGGTCAATCAGGCGCTGGACAAGAAGGACAAGAAGATCCGGCTCGTCGCGATCCGCTCGCTCGGGACGCTCGGGGTGGCGGAGACGCTGCCGATCCTGATCAAGCTGATGCAGGATGGGGATGCCGAGATCGCGAAGGCTGCGGGGGACGCGGTGGAGAAGATCAACGGGGCAGGGAAGTAGGGGCGAGGGGTAGGCCATTTTCGGGCCCGACCCGGGCGCGTTGCCGCCGTCAAGTGGAGCTGGAGCGGCGATCTGCTATGCGGATTCACGTTCCGCGGGTCGGGACTCGTTTCACGGCCCAGGTGTCAGCCCGAGACCCGCGTCCCGACCCGCGGAACGTGAACGGGTCCGGGCCCGGGCCCGAAAACCAGCCCCGCCAAAAACCCCGGATTTCCCGTACAGGGTTCCCACCCCCGTTCCCGCTCCTGGGGATGTCACTGATCCACAGCGAGATCCCCCCGCATGAACCGCTTCGCAGCCCTCCTTTCCCTTTCCCTCTTCGCCGCCCCCGCCCTCGCGCAGCCCGTCAGCTACCACAGCCTCGACGGAGCTGCCCACCAGGCCCAGGCCGACAATCTCTCCGGTCTCGGCTACCGGATGATCTCCCTGTCGATCCACGGCACGACGGCCGCCCCGCGCTATGCCGCGGTCTGGGTGCAGCGTGCCGGTCCGGCGTACGTCGCGTTCCACGGCCTGAACGGCGTGGACTACCAGGCGTTCGCCGACGAGTGGTGTCCGCAGGGCTACACGCCGTCGATCCTGACGGCGACCGGTTCGCTCGGGAACCCCCGCTTCGCCGGCGTCTACGAGCTCACCAACGACGACTGCCGCACGTTCCACGGGCTGAGCGAGTCGGAGTTCTGGGACGAGTACCGCGACGCGCGGGACGACGACCTGCACATCACCGCGATGGACATCTACGGCACGGGAGGAGACACGCGCTACATCGTGGCGTTCGGTCCGCAGACCGTCGGGCAGGGCGTCGAAATCAGCACGTCGGTCGCGGACATGCAGGCCGACTTCGACGCCTACGTCGAAGGCCATGCGCGTCCGTCGCTGGTGACGTTCAACGACGACAACCGTTTCGCGTCCCTGTGGCGCAGCGACGACGTCGGCTACTGGGTCATGCACCACGACATGACCGTGTGGTCGTACCTCGCGCAGTCCGCCACCTACGAGCAGCAGGGGATGATGCCGATCTCGCTGCACGCGTCGGGCAGCGGTCTCGGCACGCGCTACGCCGCCGTGTGGGCGTACTCGGACCTGCCGGCGCAGAAGGCCTTCCAGGTCACGGGCCAGGCCGTGCCCGAGCTCGCGACGTTTGACCAGTGGGCGCACGATTTCATGGACGAAGCCGAGGTCCGCTCGGCCAACCTCGCGATCGTCAAGGACGGCCGACTCGTCTACGCACGCGCGTTCACGCTCGCGAACCCCGACTACCGCCGGACGGAACCGACGGACGTCTATCGCATCGCGTCGTGCTCGAAGCCGATCACGTCGATCTCGATGCACCAGCACTACGGGGACCCGACCGCCGGCATCGACATGAACGACAAGATGACCGACTTCATGCCAGGCACCGTCGCGCTCGACGGTTGGGTGCACGCGATCACGATCGACCACCTGCTGACGCACCGCCCGGGCTGGACGACCGACTACACCTACTGGTACGACCCGACGATCGCGACGACCCTCGGCGTCTCGCTGCCGGTCACGAAACGTAACACCTACGACTACGTCACGCAGAACGTGTTCGTCGACTACTACCCCGGTAGCGACAGCGACTACTGCAACCTCGGTTTCAACATCGCCGGCCAGATCATCGAGAACCGCAACAGCGGCATGCCGTACCGCGACGTCGTCCAGCGCGACATCTTCAATCCGCTCGGCATCTGGCGCGCGCGCCTCGGCGGTTCGCTGAAGAGCGAGATCACGCCCGAAGAAGTGCGCTACCACCCCTACAACCCGTCCATCGTGAACAGCCCGGTGAACGCGAGCGAGCCGCTCGTGCCGATCCAGTACGGCGGCGCGGTGATTCCCAACCGTGACGCGCAGGGTGGTTGGGTGATGGCCGCGGCCGACTACGCGAAGATCCTCGCCTCGTTCGATCTCGACGTGAACCCGATCCTCGACGCGACGCAGACCAACGCGATGTGGACGCTGGTACCGGGCACGAACTCGACGATGCGCGGCTGGTCGCTCGGCAGCGCGACCGACGCCGGCGGTTCCAGCGTCGCGCTGCGGGGTCACAACGGCCGACTGTTCGGCTCGCGGAGCCTGATCGTGCGTCGTGACGACGGCCTGTCGTTCGTCTTCTTCACGAACGGCGACAAGAAGCGCCTATCGGTCGGCACCCACGGTGGCGAACTCAGCGACCTCGCGAACTCGGTGGCCCTGTGGCCGAACCACGATCTGTTCCCGAGCCTCGGCCTGCCGTCCTGCAAGCAGTACGTGCCCGGGACTTCGAGCTGGATCGGCCAGGGCTGCATGGGCTCCGGCGGCATCGTGTCGCTGCAGGTCAACAGCACGCCGGACGTCGGCCAGTTCGTCGACCAGCAGATCACGCGTGCTCCGAGCGGAGCGACGTCGTTCCTGATGCTCGGCTTCCAGAACCCTTCGGTCGACCTGACCGGGATCGGCGCGACGGGGTGTTCCCTCTACTGCACTCCGGCGGTCACGCTCAGCACGATCGCGAGCATGACCGGCAGCGGCGCGCACTTCACGTGGCAGCTGCCCGACACGCCGTCGACGTTCGGGTCCCAGTTGATCACGCAGGGCGCGGTCGTCGATCCGGGGGCGAATCCGTTCGGTCTGACGACGACGAACGGGCGGGTGCTGACGATCGGCGGGTGGGACTAGGTCCTTGCGCTGCCGCCGAGCGTCGATCGAACCGACGCTCGGCGTCCTCCGTTGTGGGAATTGGTGACTGGTCGGTCAGGGCCCAAAGAGGGGGCATGAGAGGTCGACATCCTCGACCTCCGGCTGACAGGACCGACGCATGAAGACTCCGCTCGAGATCGGCTTCCCGATGCGCGCTTTCGCGATCGCGCTGCTCTTCTTCCTCGCGAGCTGCGGTGCAACGCGAGTAGACGTCCGCCATGCGGACTCGACCGAGCTCTTCCAGGCGACGACGTTTGCGTGGGGTGCAGATCCGCTGCTGTTGGACTCGGACGGCGAGCCGCTGGGGCGAACTGACCTTTTCGAAACGCTGCGCAAGTCGATCGAGAACGAACTGGTCGGTGACGGGATGACCCCCGCCGCAGATTCGAGTGAAGCTGACGTGCTGGTGTACGCACGCCTCTCGATCGAGGACCAAGTCGTCGATATCGACCCGAACTTCACCGTCGACACCGCGCGCGTGTTCGAGCGAGCCGTTCTGCGCCTTCGGATGAACGATCGGCAGTCCGGCCGTGCGATTTGGGACGGCACGGCCCGGCGCCGGCTTCGCCTCGCGAAGGTCGGATTCGGTCGGAGTCACCTGCGGTTCACCGACACGCATGATGCGCGCAAGTGGGACGTCCCGGGCATGGCGGAGCGCCTCGTTGCGGCGCTCGAACTCGAGTCGGTCCGACAAGGACGCGACGACGGACCTGTTGTGGCCGAGTCCCGTTGAGCGCTCGACCGGCGGTCAGCGAATCGCCGGCACGAGTTCGTTGCGCACCGCGTTCCACAGCGGCTTCTTCGGCTGCTCGTTCGTGTTCCACGCGTTGAACACGATTACGGTGTCGAGCTTCGGCAGGACGATCGGATACTGCCCGCCATAGCCGCTGCCCTGGAACTGTCGGACCTCCCCGTTGCGGACGACGGGGACCCACCACTGGTAGCCGTACTGGACGCCGTCGGGTTGCTGTGGATCGATGGCGGTGTGTGGCCCGATCGACGCCTCGACCCATCGCTCGGACACGATGCGGCGGCCGTTCCATTCGCCCTTCTGCAGCATGAGCTGCACGACCTTCGCGAGGTCGTGCGCGGAGAGGTAGAGCCCGCCTTCGGTGTCGTTCTCGCCACACGGCGTGACCTTCCAATACGAGTCGCGGATGCCGAGCGGTTCGAACAGCTTCTCCCGCGCGTAGTCGTCGATGCGTCGCCCCGTCGCGACGCGGACGATCTTGCCGAGCAGCACGCTGACGCCGGAGTTGTAGTCGAACTTCGTGCCCGGATCTTCGCGCATCGGATGGCCGAGGACGAAGCGGACCCAGTCGTCGCTGAGCTCGAGCTGGACGCACGAGTTGCGCTCGTCGGTGTACGGGATCGACTCGTTCCAATCGATGCCGCTGCGCATCGTGAGGAGGTCCTCGAGCGTCATCGCCTGCCGACGCGGGTCGGACATATCCGGCTCGAAGTCCGAGAAGAACGACATGGCGGGCGTCTGCACGCCGTCCGGAATGAGGCCCTCGTCGATCGCGATGCCGATGCAGATCGACGTGATCGACTTCGTGACCGACTGCAGCGTGTGGAGGTCGGTGCCGCGGTAGTACGGATGCCAGCCGGGATGGTCGTAGTCGTACGGTTCGTCCTTCGGGTCGAGCGCAGCGGACATCGCGGCGTAGTCCCGAGGGAAGTGGTGGTCGCAGACGAGCTTGCCGTGGCGAACCATCAAGAAGTGGTCGACGCGCCCGTAGTCGCCGGCCTCGATGTCGGCGACGACGGCATCGATGCGGGTCGAGTCGATACCCTCCGCCTCGAGTGTCGACGTGGGCCAACCGGACACGGAGCCGCACGCCGTGAGTGTGATCGGGAGCAGGGCGACGAGCATGCGCATGCGGCCGAGCCTACGCGTCGAGTGCGATCTCGTCGCGCGCTGTCGTCGCGCGTCGGTGTGCCCCCGGTAAAAGCCTTGACAGTCGCCCCCTCCGTGCCAAGGATGCGGTTCGGATCGCCGTTTTTATTTTGCTCGACCGTATTCGAATTGCGCTATGCCGACTGACCTCGGTCTCGACCGCACACCCTAAAGCCCTGCATTCGAAGCACCTACGGCAGCAGTACGGGATCTTGCCTGAATACCCGCAACCGTAAATCCCTAGGACGCGCCATATGAATTCGCGGCACAAGATCGCACTCGGAGGAGGCGGTTTCTGCCTGTACGCACCCCGGTTCCCGCGCTATCAGCACCACCCCGGGTTCGCCGACGAAGTCCTGATCTCGAACGTCCTGCTGCCGCGGCTCTACAACATCGCGGTGCTCGAGGACGGCTGCCTGCTCGACTTCCACAACAGCAAGATGGACGTCAAGAACGGCGTGCTGCACTGCGAATACAGCGGTGTCCGCGGCCTCAAGATGCGCGAGCAGCGCTTCGTGACGACGGACGATCGCTTCGTCTGCAACATTGAGCTCGAGAACACGACGAAGAACGATCGCGACGTGACTGTCGTCATGTGGACGACGACCGACGTCGAGGGCGAGCCCCCGTCGCTCGAGGGCGACAGCTTCCGCATCCGTCGTCAGCTGTCGATGGACGACTGCCCGCCGGTGCCGACGGAGATCGTGTTCGGGAGCCCGGACTCGAAGGGCGCGCGATGCCTGCAGGGTGTGTTCGCCGAGGGCGGCAGCGACCGGCCGGACTACGAGGAGACGCCGTGGTACGGCGTCGCTGACTTCCCGACGCCGAGCGCGAAGCGCCCGATGGAGAAGCCGAGTCCGATCCATCCGAACTCGCACGTCTACCTCGGCGTGTTCCGCCACTACGCGATCAAGTCGGGCACGAAGCAGACGCACCGCTTCGAGGCCAACGTGATCTTCAAGGGCAAGGGCATCAACTACCGCCCGCGTCGTCCGGATCCGAAGGACGAGAGCGGCTGGCTCGCATTCCGCGACAAGGCGCCGAAGTTCACGTGCGAGTGGAAGGAGCTCGAGCGGATCGTCGAGGACCGCCTGCGCGCGATCCACCTGCTGCGTTGCCCGAGCGGCGTCGGCAACATCTCCAGCCCGAACATCACGAAGGGCAACGGTCAGTTCCACTTGCCCAACTCGTTCGCGGCGGCGGCGGCGCTCCGTGAGGTGCGCTGGCTGCAGGACGCCAACCTCGGTCGCGGCATCCTCAAGGGCTTCTTCGACAACGTTCGCCAGAACGGCATGGTGCCGGGCAACTTGTACATGACGTCGCTGACGCAGTGCGGGTTCTTCCACGCGGACTGGGGTCGCGGCTTCGAGGCATTCGACGAGACGCACCCCGACAAGGCGACCAAGCGCGCGGTCATCATGGAGATGCAGCGCTTCACGAAGTGGCTCGCCAACAACCGCGACCCGGAAGGCAGCGGCCTGACCGACATCGTCAATCAGATCGAGTCGGGTCAGGAGCTCTCGCGCCGCTTCACGGTGATCGACGACAAGTCCGATCGCTCGGAGGCGCACGAAGAGGAGTTCCGGGTCAAGGGCATCGACGCGAGCGTCTTCCGCTATCGCTTGGTCAGCTTCCTGCACCAGGTCGCGGAGGAGCTGCAAGAGAAGGCGATGGCCAACCGCTTCCACGCGGCGAAGGAAGTCATTCACGACATCATTCGCAAGCGGATGTGGGACGAGAAGAACGCGATCTTCATGGATCTCGATCCGAAGTCCCGCCGCCGCACCGGCGTGAAGGCCGCGGTCGGCTTCTACCCGCTCGGCACGGACATCCCGACGCCGGCGCAGCAGGAGAAGCTGCTCAAGACGCTCGCCGATCGGAAGGAGTTCTGGACCAAGTATCCGGTTCCGTCCGTCGCGATGTCGGATCCGCACTTCGATCCCGAAGGCAAGTGGCGCGGCACCCGTCGCGACACTCCGTGGAACGGCCGCAGCTGGCCGATGATCAACTCGCAGATCCTCGAGTCGCTCGCGTACGTCGCGGAGCGCAGCAACAAGCCGGCGATGCGGCTGTGCAAGGAGCTGTTCAAGCGCACGGTCGCGATGGTCTCGGGCGAGCTCGAGGGCATCGAAGTCGCGCGCATCTGCGAGCACTACCACCCGATCACCGGCCGCCCGTCGCGCTACCGCGGCATCGATCTGCTGATGCACTCGTTCCTGATGGACAACGTGTTCCGCATCGCGGGCGGCTTCGTGGTCCGCTTCGGCGAGATCCAGAACGACCCGGTCATCGACGACATGCCCGACTTCAAGCTGCAGGGCGTGCCGGTCGGCAACAAGCGCTACAACGTCGAGCGCAAGAACGGGAAGCTCAAGGTCAACCAGGACTGAGGGCGAGCTGCCGCCGCGCCCGGCGCGTCGGCAGCTCACGTGAATCGCGCGGTGACTTTGCCGATTCTTGTCCCACCCACACGCGTCTTGTGTTGTCGTGGGGGGATGAGATCCCTCGCCCTGTCCGGACTCGTGCTGCTCGCCGTCGCGTGCAGCTCACCGCGCCTCGCGGTCCCCGAGATCGCGAGCATCTACGCCGAGGCCGCGCTCGACGAGATCCGCAACCCGGTGATCGTCATCCACGGCATCCTCGGAGCGCGTCTCCAGCAGAAGGGCACTGGCAAGGTCGTGTGGGGTGCGTTCACGTCGGATGGTGTCGACCCCGCGACTGCCGAAGGCGCGCACGCGGTCGCCGTCCCGATCGACGACGTGCCCGCGTCGGCGACGTCCTACGACCCGGAGATGGCGGAGGTCTATCCGACCGGTCCGCTCGGCAAGCTCGAGCTCAGCATTCTCTATCAGGTGCTGCAGGTCGACGTGTACGCGCAGATCATCCGCACGCTCGGTGCGGGTGGCTACACGGACGAAATCGTCAGCGGCTACGACGGTCCCGAGTACGCCGACGATCACTTCACGTGCTTCACGTTCTTCTACGACTGGCGCCGCGACAACGTCGAGAACGCGATCCGTCTCGGTGCGTTCATCCGCAGCAAGCGCACGGAGATCCAGGAGAAGGCGACGCAGAAGATCGCGCGATTGCGCAGCGAAGATCACGGTGAGGAGGCGGATCGCCTACAGAAGTGGCTCGACGACGGATTCCGCTTCGACATCGTCGCGCACTCGATGGGCGGCTTGGTCGCGCGCTACTTCCTGCGCTACGGGACCGCCGACCTCCCCGAGAGCGGCGTGCCCCAGGTGACCTGGGCCGGCGCCGAAGAGGTCGACCGACTCGTGATGGTCGGGACCCCGAACTTCGGTTCGATCGATGCGCTCAAGAACCTCTACGAGGGTTTCCAGCCGTCGTTCATCCTGCCGCACTACGCCGCGTCAATCCTCGGTTCGATGCCGTCGATTTATCAGCTCCTACCGCGACGTCGGCATCAGCTCGTCGTCGACGAAGACGGTCAGCCGCTGGATCTCGATTTCCGCGATCCCGCGGTGTGGGAAGCGAACGGCTGGGGCTTGTTCGCGCCGTCCGCCGAGCGCTGGATCCGGTGGCTTCTGCCCGATCTCGACGGCTCGGAGCAGCGCCGCGCGACCGCGCGACGCTACGCGACTTGGTGCCTCGAGCGCGCCAATCGATTCCACGCGGCGATGGACTCCGTGCCGAGCAAGCCGTGCCCGTCGCAGCTCTACCTCTTCGCGGCGGACGCGATTCCGACGCTGACGCGCGTGCGCGCGCAGAAGAAGTCGGACGGCAAGTACGACCTCGAGTTCGACGGGGACGACCTGTATGCGCCGGGGGACATGACGGTGCCGCGCTACAGCGCGATCGCCGACGAACGCTTCGGCAACGACTACGAGTCGTGGCTGCGGACCCCGATCCCGTGGCAGAACGTGACGTTCTTGTCGGACGATCACATCGGGCTCACGCGGAACCCACACTTCGTCGACAACATGCTGTTCGTGCTGCTGGAGCAGCAGCCGTTGCCGCGCTGAATCGTCGCGCTCAGCGCACGATCGACGACGACGTGCGACGCACGACCGCGCGCTCGTTGCCCGAGATACGCAGCACGTTCAGGATCCGGCTGTCGTAGTTCAGCTGGATGCCCGCCGTGGCGAGCAGGCCGACGTCGGCCGCGACGACGCCGCCGTTGACGCGGAGCTGCGCGTTCGTGTTGCGAACCATCGAGCTCGTGATGCCGAAGATCGCGTTGTTCGTGTAGGCGAACAGGTCGTACTTCAGCATGCCGGACGGGCGACTCGCGTAGAAGTCGTCCATCAGTGCCTCGAGCTGGCTGTCGCTGATCCAGGTGTTCGCGCTGGTCATGTAGGTGACGTGTGCCTTCGGGTTGCCCGAAGAGTCGAACAGCAGCGGATCACTCGTGTCCGACGGGTCCGCGAACGTCATCAGCGATGTCGTCCACGAGTTCGGGTGCTCCGCACCGCGCCACGTACCGTCCGAGTCGAACCAGCCGCCTCCGCGGTTGAAGATGCCGACCGGTTCGCCACTGGTCTCGGCGTAGTAGCGCGGGACGTAGCCGGGCTCGTACAGCGGGTTGTCGAACATCGTGCGCGAGCCCGGCAGCTGCGGTTGGGTCTTGACCCACTCGGCGCGGTTGAACGTCGACATCTCCATGTGCGTGAACGGCGGCTTGTCGCCCTCGCGCGACGTTCCGGCGCGGTACGGCTGATACACGTCGCCGAGCATGATGTTGCCGCCGGCGGTCAGCACGAGCAGGTTCTCGGTGCCGTCCGACGCTTGGCCGAACGTGCGATTGCCGCTCGACGTGCCGTCGAGGTATTCGATGTCGGTCGGGGCCCAGATGTTGTCCTTGACCCAGATCGTGCCCTTGCCCTTGACCCAGCCGCGGATCACGAGGTTGCCCTCGACCGCGACGTCGCCGTTGAGCAGGATCGGGTTGGATGTCGTGCCCGTCAGAAAGACTTGCCCCTCTGTGACCGAGCTCAGGCTCGTCGCGTTGGAGCCGCTCACCGCGACGCCGCGGTCGGCGTCGGTCAGAATCTGATCGGTCGGCGGGACGACGTAGATCCGGCCACCGGACAGCGTGCCGGTGAAGTCCTTCGTGACCGCGTAGAACTCGTTTGAATCGACGGCGCGATCGCCGGCGCCGGCCGTGGTTGCAGCATCCGTCGTCGGATCCAGACCGCCGTCGTCCGGGAACGGCGGCGGGAACGATGACGGCAGATCTCCGTCGATCATCGTCGTCGAGTTGTAGTCCTCGTAGAGGTTGCCGTACTGATCGAGCGAGCCGTCGGTCGGCGACATCTGCCGGGAGACGGGGTCGCCACTGCTGTCTTCGACCACGTTGCCGTCGGCATCGAGTTCGACCCCGCGCAGCGTGCTGCTCGACCAGTCCGTGATCGGCACACCGTTCTTGTCGGTGACCGGTCCGCCTGCGTACAGCGTGCCGTTGATCTGTGAGTGTGCGTTGCCCCGCATCATCAACTGGTCGAGCGTGCCGACTTTGACGCGTTCGAACGGTCCTGGCCCATGGGCGTACACGCGATCCGTCGAATCGATCGTCGTGTGGCAGAGCGCGCAGTTCACGTTGTTCGCGAGCAGGACGAAGTTGAGACCGCCCCAGGTTTCGGGCTCGATGACGAACGTCGTTTCGATCGTTCGCATCCACCCTGCCGCGTTGCTGGCAACGCGTCGGTCGCGGCCCCCGACGCTGACCGTCAAGTCGAGCTCCGTGCCACCGGCGGTATCGCGGCGCATCAGCTGGATCTCTTCGATGTCGACGCCCGCGAGCTCGAGGTCGCCGTCCGAATCGAAATCGAGACCGACGCGGCTGCCGAGGTTGTAGCCGACCGGCGTCGTCGCCGTGGACTGGTCCGTTGCCCCGATTGAGTCGAGGTAGCGCTGAAACCCGTCGACACTGTCTTCGTAGGTTCCGGCTGAGACCGTGCGTCGATACATCGACCACAGCTCGTGCATCGCGAAGTTGGTCGCGCTTTCGACTGCACTCTCGAGTTCGTAGTCCTCGCCGCGCTTCTCGACCTGCGACGAGTGCGACGTGAACTGCGTGACGGCCGCGATGATTGTCGCCGACAAGATGACGACCGTGATCAGTGCCGTGATGATCGCGAAGCCGGAGTTTCCGTGCACGGGTTCTTCGACGGCCGACTCGTTCTCGGTGTGGAGCGAGGGTGCGTCGTCGACGTTCGGGCGACTGTCGGATTTGGTCGAGTCCGCGTTCTGCGACTGCAGCGTCGTGACGGCGCGATTCACCGCGTCACACAGGCTGTGCAGTTCGTCCCGGCCTCGGATCGTGCATTGCCCGACGTCCTTGCCGTCGGCGACGTCGTTCAGGTAGCGCTCGATTCGGAACACCGGTCCCGCGACGCGGAACGTCATCAGGATCCCGACGAGAAGGAGCACGGGGATCAGCACCAGGCCGGTCCACATCACGCTCGTCGAGAAGAGAGTCGGCAGGTGCTCGAGCAGAGCTTCGCCGTCATTGGGAAGCTTCCGCGCGACGCCGATCATCGCTCGGTTGATCAGAAAGACCTGAAAGATGGCGGCCAGCGAAGCGATGGTGACGAACACCATCGTCATGCGCAGCTGGAGGCCGCTCTTCGGCATTTTGTTCCACCTCATGATGGACTCCTCATCGTGATCGCTCGAGGCGGATCACGCTCTCGGCTTTGGTGAACTGATTGGCGCGACCGTCTCTGCCGACCCAAAGCATGAGTTGGATCTGCAGCTTGGCCGCTCGCTCGTGCCACAAGAACATCGGATCGGACACGCCGTCGCCGTCGAGGTCGGCTGTTCCCCAGGCGCCGCGCTCTTGCACGATCGCGGTCGGGGATGCGGCGATGTCGTCGACGATCGGCGTTCCTCCGCCGATCGGTGCCCAAGCCATGCGGCGTAGGCGACCGAGGTCGAACGTGTCGTCGACGTCGCCGTCGCGATTGAGATCGCCGCGCTGCGCCTCTTCGAGGACGGAGACGGGTTCGAAGTAGAGCGCGTACCACCCGTCGGTGTAGTTCGTGCCGCCGACGGTGGCCCCGCGGACGCGGGAGCCGCCAGAGACGAAGGACCGCTGGTAGACGAAGCCTGTGGCTTCTCCGCGGAAGAACACGGTGCCCGACAGCGACTCGGTCGTCCCGTCGAACGTGCCGGGTGCCGGCGTGCCCTGCAGGACTTCCCCGAACGCGCCCCAGCGAATTGTGCCACCCGACGCGTGTCCGCGGCCGTTGCCGTCGTTCCGGAACCCGCGCTCGAGCCCGTCGAAGACGATGTATCCGGTGGTGTTGATCGAACGGCCGTAGCCGACGTACTCCGCGCCGGCCGTGCCGGAATTGAGTCGCAAGAGACCCCTAGGCGGGAAACCCCGCACGGAGTCACTCGGAATCTCGACGCTGGTCGATCCGATGTCGTCGGTCAGCCAAGCGGACGGGCGATGACCGAGCGCGCCGCGCGCGAGCTTCTCGATGCCGTGCAGGACGTCGCCGACGCGCGCGTTCTTGGCGGCGACGTTGGCCATGCCCTGCAGCGCCCTGACGCTGGTGATCGAGTTCGACGTGACGACGAACAGGACGATGGTCAGCAGGGCCGCAGCGATCGAGATCTCGACCAGGGAGATGCCGCGTTCGCCTGCTCTCGGGTCGTGGAGCTGATGCATCTCAGAACCTCGACAGGAAGAAGCCGCGTCGGACCGTACGGTTCCCGGCGAGGCCGGTGTAGCGCAGCGTCACGACGACGGGCAGGAGTGAGGCGTCAGACGAGACGTTTGCGTCGGTCGCGGTGCCGTCGGCGTTGAGGTCGCAGGGCATGCCGAGCTCGACGCCGAGGTCCGCATCCGTGCGGCGCTCGTCCGTGACGATCTCGATCGTGCCGACGGTGGTTTCTCCAGCCTGCGGTGTCAGGCCACGCACCGTGAAGTTCGTGCCGAGTCGACCACCCGATGCGACGGCATCGACGATCGACTGCGACCACTGTTCGGGCGTGTCCGCGGCTTCGTCCGCAACGGAGCGCACCTCTTCACCGACGGCGCGCAATGCGGTGAGCACGACCCGGCGCTCGTCGGACGTTCGCTTGAGTGCGTGTGTCGTCACGACGGTCTGCGCGAGGGCGAGGAAGCCGAGCATGACGACAGCCGCAGCGATCAGGACTTCGAGGAGGGAAAGTCCTGCTTCACCACTCCCGCGATACTGAGCCTCCTCGGGGGCGCTCGTCGTGCGGGGTCTCTCGGTTCGATCGTACACGCCCTCTACATCGGCCGTGCCGCAGCGGGATCTTCGGGTGGTTCCGAATCGGCGGCGGCATCGCGAGTACCGGCGCCGCGATCAAGCGGCGATTGCCGTGATACCGACCTGATCAGTGTGATGAGAACTCTGATCATGACCTTGGGACTGTGCCTCGCCGGCTGCGGCGGCGATCCGGCGGAGTCGACTCCTGCGCCGAAGCCGCAGGCGAGCAAGAAGGCGTCTCGCCCGAATCCGGAGAGCACTCGCCTCGTGCACTTCTCGGCGCCGGCTGGCAACAGTGGTGGCACGCGCCGCGGTTCCGGTGGCGATGCCGCTGGCCTCGGATCGCGGACCGAGCCCGTCCGCTACCGCGAGAAGACTCGCGTGCTGCGCAACCAGGAGAAGGCATGCGAAGCGCTGTGGGACATCTTCGCAGCGCAACGCTCCGCGCACTTGACGCAGCTGGTCGACTCGAACGGCGACGGCACCGGCGAGTACCTCTTCTTCGACGAGTTGCTAGGCATTCGCAAAGTGCGTGGCGGCGACGTGGAGTTCACCGATAACGGCAATGTGCGTGCCCGCTTCAAGCGCACTCCGCAGGACGGCCGCACGCAGTACCACGGCTACATGTTCCAGGTCTGGTTGCCCGGGGAGAACGGCTGGGAGACGCGCGATGGTGCCTCCTCCGACGCCGGCTTCCGCTGCTACGCGTGGCCGGTCGAATTCGAAGAGACCGGCAAGCTGGCCTACTGCATCGACGAGCGTGGCGAAGTCTACGCGTCGAGCAACGAGCGCACGGCATACCACGGCGCCGACAACGCGCCGGCGCCCGACGCGTTCGAGGGTGAGCTGTCAGACCTCCACCCGGACGACAAGTACCTCGGCAACGACAAAGGGTGGTGGAGCAAGGCCGGATTCGTGCCGGCCAGCCCGCCGCGCTAGCTGTCCATTCGGCTAGCTCACGCGGTGCCGACGAGCGCCTCGACCTCGTCGCGCTGCTTCGGCACGGCGGCGGTCAAGACCTCGTATCCGTCCTCGGTCGCGAGGACGTCGTCCTCGATACGGATGCCGCCGAAGCCGCGTCCGTCGTTCATCTGCAGATAGGCCTCGCACTTGTCGAAGTCGACCTGCTCGGCGTACTTCGCGCGGAACTCGGCGTTGTGCAGGATCGCCGGCACGAAGTAGATGCCCGGCTCGACGGTGAAGGTATTGCCCGACTCGAGGTCGCGGTCCATGCGCAGGAAGGCGGTGCCGAAGTCATCGCTGCGCGTGCGACCGCCGGGGTAGTGGACGCGGTCGCCGAAGCCTTCCATGTCGTGGACGTCGATGCCGATCAGATGGCCGACGCCGTGCGGGAAGAACAGCGTGTGCGCGCCGGACTCGACGAGTGAGTCGACCGAGCCGCGCATGATGCCGAGGGATGAGAGTCCGTCCGCGATCACCCGACACGATTCCATGTGCACGTCGCGGTACCGCATGCCGGGGCGGACGAGTTCGATCGACGCCATCTCGGCCTGCAGGACGATGTCGTAGATGTCCGCGCCTTCGCCCGAGAACTTGCCGCTCACCGGCCAGCAGCGCGTCACGTCCGAGCAGTAGCCCGACTGGGCTTCGGCGCCGCCGTCGAGGAGCACGATGTCGCCGTCCTGCACGACCTTGTCGTGCGCGTGGTTGTGGAGCACTTCTCCGCGGATCGACAAGATCGTGTTGTAGGCCGGCACGCAGCCGTGACGAAGAAACGTCCCCTCGACCGTGCCGGTCAGCATCTGCTCGTGCACGCCGGGTTTCGTGTGCATGATCGCGGCGCGGTGAGCCTCGTCGGTGACGGCGGCCGTGCGCCGCATCTCGTCGACCTCTTCGGGCTCCTTCCGCGCGCGCAGTTTCGCAACCGCGTCGAGCAGGTCGGGCTGGCCGAAACGAGATTCGTCGGCGAATGCAAGGTCGTGACCCGTGATCTTGGCCGCGAGGGCCGTGGCCTTCGGATCGGCGACCGCGATCGTGTCGATTTGCCGCCCGTTCGCGATCTTCTGGACCGCGTCCTCGAGTGAACTCAGCGCGAGCACCGCGTCGACGCCGTGGCGCTGCTTCATCTCCTCGAAGCTCGGGACGGGCCCGTGCCACAGCGCTTCGTCGTCCGTCCGCTCGTGCAGGAAGAGCGTGACCTCGCGCGAGTCGGGATCGAGAAGCGCGGCTGCATCCGCTTCCGGCGCGTCGAAGAAGTAGAGGAACGTGCTGTCCGCGCGAAACGCGAAGGGGTTTGCCGGGTAGTTGCGGGACAGCCACCCGCCGGCCATCAGGAGAGTCGGGTTGCGAGTCGAATCGAGCAGCGCGCTGCGCTGTCGCCGGTGGAAGTCGAGAGATGGCATCGTGGCGACAGCTTACGAATCGCCCGAGGCTTGGGCCGCGAATCCGCGCCGGATATCGTGGAGTTTCCGGCGACCGAACGGCGTCCGAGGCATCCGATGGCCAGGAAGAATCTGCTGCTTACGTGTTCCCTCCTCGTGATGGTGGGGGCACTCATCGTGGGGATCTTGATCTCCGCGCCTGACGAAGATCCGCCCGGGTTCGGCCCGGGACTCGCCGAGCAGGAGCTCGAGGAGATCGATCCGGAAGCGGCCGAGGCCGCGGAAGCCGACGCCGCGGCCGAGCGCAACGCGGTGGCCACGGCGCCCGCGGACTCGTTCGCGATCCGCGGCCGGCTGCGTTTCGAGTCCGGTCGGCCGGCGGCGGACGTGATCGTCCACTACGCGGCGGTCGAGTCCGGTGTTGCGCGGGACCTTCCCGAAGCGCTCAGCACGCGGACAGATGCCGACGGTCGTTTCGGGTTCGCGACGGTGCCCGAGTCCGACCAGACGGGGCGCGTCGTTCTCGATGACGAGGCGCAGCTGCTCTTCCAGATGACCGAGACGATGGAGTTCACGGTCGCGAGTTCTGGGAAGCCCGTCGACCTTGGCGACATGCTCGTCGTCGAAGCGTGCGTGATTCGCGGGATCGCCGTCGACGAGTTCGATCGACCGGTCGAAGGCGTCAAGATCGAGGTGCGCGTTCTCGGTGCGCTGGCACCCGGCAGGTTCGAAACCACTCCGGTCGACGGCCGCTTCCAGTTCGGACTGCGTCCGGGGCGGCATCGGATCTCGAGCGCGTCTGGCGAGCACATGCCGGTATCGGTCGACGTCACGGTCGCGCGCGGCGTGATTCCGGACGAGGTCGTGCTGCGCTTGAAAGCCGGCGCGAGCATCGAGGGGGTCGTGCTCGACGATCTGGGCCAGCCGATCGAAGGCGCCAAGGTCGCCGCGTATCGGGAGCGCCGCCTCGACGCCAATACGAAGGTCGACGGCATCAATACCGCCGAGGCGGTGCACACGGACACGGCCGGCGTGTTTCGACTCGGCGGCATCGAGCGCGGCGAGACGGTGCGCGTGCGCGCGTGGGCGGAAGGGCACACCGCGCACGTCGCGGCGTCGGTCGCGAGCGGCAGCCGCGACGTGCGCTTCGAGCTCGCGCGCAACGGCTCGGTGAAGGGCATCGTCGTCGACGCGAGTGGCGAGCCGATCGCGGACAGCGAGATCTCCGTCGTGCGCGACGGCGCGTTCGAGCAGATGGTGATCCAGAACGCACGTCCATGGAGGAGTGGCAAGGACGGTCGTTTCCTCATCGACGACGTCGCGCCGGGCACGGTGCAGCTGCGCGTCCAGGGCGCCAATCACCGCGATGTCACGCATTCGGACGTCGTCGTGCGCGCGGGTGAGCCGACCTCCGAGATCCGCATCGTCGCCGAGGTCGGCGCCGCGATCGTCGCGACCGTGCTCGACTCGGAGAATCGACCGGTCGCGGATGCGCGCGTTCGGGTGTCTCACGTGGGCGCCGCGGCTGCGGACGGCACGGACGTGCGCTACGAGCGTCGCGAAGTGCGCGAGGTCGACGGCAAACGTGAGGTGACGATCGAGACGTCGAGTGACGTGCTCGGTGAGGGGACGACCGACGGCGACGGCAAGGTGACGATCGCGGGCTTACCCGCGGGTCCGGTCGTCGTGCGTGCCGAGCACGAGGACAACGCGCCGGGCAAGCCCGTGCAGATCGTGCTGCCGCGCGTCGGCGAGGTCGAAGCCCACCTCACGATGCGTGCCGGTGGATTCATCGACGTCCTGACCGTCGACGCCGACGACGCGCCGAAGTCCGGTGCCGCGTTCTTGGTGCGGGGTCCCCGTTCGGTTGGCGAGACGCCGCCGAGCGAGCGGCACGTCGCGGATGGCACCGGCAAGGCGCGCATCGGTCCATTGCTGCCCGGCAGCTACAGCATCGTGCTCGTGCACAAGAACCCCGCGATGCAGATCGGCAACGGGGGAACGTTCGTGCAGCTCGCCGACGACGAGCCGGAACTCGAGGACTCGACCGTCGAGCTCGAGGTCCTGGCGGGTCAGTCGGTCGCGGCGCGACTCGTGTTTCCGATCCTCGCGACCGTGCGTGGGCGCGTGACGGACGCGAACGGTCCGGCGCGGGGCGTCCTCGTGAAGCTCGAGCCCGCGGGCGCCGACGCGGTTCACGGGTTTGGTCAGGGGCGGACGGGCACGACGGACGCGGACGGGGCTTTCTCGATCGCAGAAGTCGCGCCGGGTGACTACACGATGACGTGGGGCCGTCGGATGGCGGTCGTTCGCCACGAGAGCGCGGTGACCATTCCGCCCGGTCAGCGCGACGTCGAGAAGGACCTCGTGCTCTCCGGCGGCAGCGTGCGCGTCGTCGTCAGCGACGTTGCGAGCGGAGAAGCGCTCGAGCGTGCGAGCGTCGCGCTGTCCCGTGCGGACCACGACGGTAGCCCGACGCGTCGGCGCGCCGGTTTCGTCATGATGACGCTCGACGTCAATGCCGGCGAAGACGGGCAGATGCTGACGATGGAGTCGGGTGGTCCGGGCACGGTTCTCACCGACGAAGAGGGCGTCGCCACGATCGAAGACGTTCCGCCGGGGACCTATTCGATCGTGATCCGCCACAAGGCGCACCAGGACGAGCGCGTCGCCGAGGTCGTCGTGCGTGACCAGGCGGAGACCGAGGTGCCGCCGGTCGCGCTGAAGGCCGCGGGCTTCTTGCGCGGCAAGGTCACCGGCTTCTCCGCGGAGAGCCGAGTCATGTTCGCGATGCTCGAGGTGCAGCGTGTCGGCGACGGCGGCGAGCCGCGGCGCGAGAACGCGATGAACGGCTCGATCCGCGTCAACGGTCTCGCGCCGGGCAGCTACCGCGTGCGCGCGCGCGCGATGGGGCCGGACGCGAGTGAGGAGTACGGACCTTGGGTCGATGCGGAGATCGTCACCGGTGAGCGCACGCGCGTGCAGGTGCCGCTGAAGTAGTAGCTCAGGAGCTCCGGAGCTCGCGCGCGCGCGCCTCGTGCAGCGCGCGTTTGAACTCCTCGACATCCGAGTGCCGCTGTCGCAGCTCACCCGCGTCGACGCTCTCGCACCGTTCGCACAACCAGTCGAGATCCGCCTCCACGCGCGCCGCGATCTCGAGGCCGTCGTCGGACATGCCGAGCCGGCCCGCGGAGTCGGCGGCGACCGCGAGCGCGAACAGGTCGCGTCGCATCGCCTTGCCGCGGAAGTGCTCTTCGTACATCCGGGCGAGCGTGCCCGGCCGCAGCTCCCGCAGCTGGCGCGCGGTCAGGTGCAGCGCCGAGACCTTGGCGGCGAGCAAGCGGGTCGTCGAGTCGGCGAGACCGGGGAGGCGACGGCAGAGCTCGCCGATGACGTCGACGCCGGCGCCCTCGTGGCCACGATGGGACGGGAATTCGCTAGGGTCGGTGAGCCCCTTGCCGAGGTCGTGGCACAGCGCCGCGAAGCGCACGGCGTACGCGTCCGCGGGGTCGAGGTCGCGCGTGTGTTCGAACGCCCACTCGAGCACGAGGATCATGTGCAGGCTCTGGCCGACCTCGGGGTGGTAGCGGATCGGTCCGGCGGGGCGGCCGTCGAACTGGGTCGCGATCTCGGGCGCGACGCGCTGCAGCACGCCGATCTCGAACAGCTCGTGGAGCCAGCGACCCGGCGACGGCGAACTGGTGAGCGCCGCGCGGATCTCGGCCGCGATCGCTTCTGCCGGAATCGCGTCCAGCACGTCGAATTCGGCGTCGATCTTGCGGATCTCGCGGTCGAGTTCGAATCTCCACCCCGCGGCCTTGCGGTAGTAGCGGAGCCAACGGATCGGATGCTCGCGGACGCGTTCGCTCGGATCGCCGACTGCGACGACGCGCTTCGCGGTCCAGTCGTCACAGCCGCCGAGCGGGTCGACGATGCGGTCCTCGGCGAGCCACCACGCGATCGCACCCACGGTCATGTCGCGCCGGTGTAGGTCGGACTCGATGCGTGCGGCCATCGGCCCGTCCGTCAGCTCCCCGCGGAAGCTCGTGATCTCGATGCGTTCGCCGCCGAGGCGAAACGCGGTTGTGCCGCGCGCGCGGTTCGCGTCGGTCGTTTGCTGAAACACACCGTGCTCTTGCAGCAGCGCTTCTCCGCGCTCGAGATCGCACGACCACGCGAGGTCGAGATCTTGCACGTCGGGAGCCGCGAGGCCCCGACGGCGGCACGCTTCTGCGAGCGCGCTCGAGCCGACGACGCACGTTCCGAGCTCGGGGTCGAGTAGCCACGGCGCGTCACCGCGGATGCGCTCCAGTGGCGACTCGATGCTCAACGCTTCTTGCTCGTCTTGGGCTTCTTGTTCTTCTTGGCCTTGGCGCGCTTCTTGAGCTTGTTGCGATTCTTCGCGATCCAAGAACGCGCTTCCTGCGCGGTGCTGAAGCGCTGGCCCGTGATCTCGAACAGCGCGTCCTTGACGTCGTCGCGCCACGACCGCCACGCCTTCCAGCGCTTCTCCCAGTACTCGGCCGGCGGGTTGTCGGCGGCGTTGACGTCGGTCGGTCCGGGCTCGTCGAGGTTCTCGAGCAGCAAGCGAATCGCCTGGATTTCGCAGTGGTTCTTCGCGAGGACGATGATCGCCTTCTGCTTCGGCCGGTGCGCTTCGGTGTAGTTGATCGCGAACAGCTTCTCGAGCGTTCGCCAGTCCTTGTCGCCGTAGCCGGTCTTGTCGAGCGCGGTGATCAGGTCCGCGGTGACGTTCGGCTTTTGCTGCACGGCGCGGTCGGCGATCAGCTTGAGGATCGCGCCGCGCGCTTCCTTCGGCGGCTGATGCGCGAGAGCCTTTGCCGCCGCGCGCTTGACGCTCAGCGGGCGCGCCTTCTTGACGACGGAAGCGAGTGGCTTGACGAGCTTGGCGTGCGAACCCTTGCCGAGGGCTTCGACCGCCGCCATCTCCTGTCGGAGCTTGGGCTTCTTGACGCGCGAGGCCTTCTTCCAGTCGGAGAGGACGGTGCGCACTTCCTTGTCGTCGAGAGTTTTGACGACGGCCGCATCGACGGCCTGGGCCTGTTTCTTGTCGCTGGCCTTGTCTTGCTTGTCGGCGCCTTGGGCGACGAAGCAAACCGCGAGGAGGACGTGGGAGAGCATCCACGCATCCTACTGGAGCGGAGTCTGGACTGTCAGGTCCGGACGTCTGGGATCGGCATTCCCCGATGACATGGCGGGAGACCGGCGTGTGCTCTCGGCGCTAGCGGAGCAGCACCGCGGCCGTCAGGTAGCCGAAATAGGCGACCAGCAGCACGCTGGCTTCGCGCCGCGTAACCCCGATCCCCGATTTCATCGCGAGCACGAGGAACGCGACCATCCCCAGGCCCACGAAACCGGCCGTTCCCTCCGTGCCCCACGTCATCGGCAGCGGACAAACCACCGCGGTCGCGCCGAGCACCATACCGACGTTGAAGATGTTGCTGCCGAGCACGTTGCCGAGCGCGAGATCGGGGTGACCCTTGCGTGCCGCGACGATCGCGGTCGCGAGTTCGGGCAGGCTCGTGCCGACTGCCACGATCGTCATGCCGATCAGCTCCGGCGTCATGCCGAATTCGCTGGCGACGCCCGACGCCCCGTCGACGAGCCATTCACCACCGAACTTCAGGCCGGCTAGGCCGATCGCGATGAACACGACGTGTCGAATCAACGCGAATGGGCCGCGCTCGGGATCCGGCTCGTCGGTCTCTACCGTCCGCGCCGACTTGCGGTGCCGCCGGATCAGGATCCAAGTGAACGCGAATATGAACGCGAGATAGATCGAGCCCCAGACCCGCGAGATCGTGCCGTCGGAGAGCACCAGTGGCAACAGCACGAGGACGGCCGCGCTGAGCGTGAACCACAGCTCGAACCGCACGCTGCGTGGCGCGGTCGTGATCGGCTGGATCAGCGCCGACGCGCCGACGATCAGGCCGATGTTCGCGATGTTGCTGCCGAGCACGGTGCCCGTGGCCATGCCCGGGCTGCCGCTGAGCGCCGACTGGAGACCGACGACGAGCTCCGGGGCGGACGTGCCGAACGCGACGAGGGTCAGGCCGACCATCATCTTGCTCATGCCCAGCGTGAGCGCGATCCAGACCGAGCCGCGAACCAGCAGCTCCGCCCCGACGATCAGGGTTACGAGCCCGGCAAGGATCCACAGCCAATGTTCGAACACGGGCCTGGTCGTAGTAGCTGGTCGGGGCCGGGGCAAGCGCGTTTGCTTCAGCCGGCCGATGCCAACGGCCGATCAGGTGGATATGCGGAAGATTCCAACAGTCGCGGTCGGCCTGTTGCTCCTGATGGCGGGCTGTATCGAGCTCGAAGTCGGGGTGACCCTCGAGGCCGACGGCTCGGGCACGCAGACGTTGCATCTCGGAGTCACTGACCGAATCGCGCAGTCGATCCGCGCGTCGGCGCGCGCGCTCGATGCCAGCGGCACGCGCGCGGATCCGCTACTCGTGTTCGACGCCGCCAAGGTCAAGAAGGAGCTCGCGGACCAAGGCCTCGTCGTCACGCACCACAAGTCGTACCGCGAAGGCCCGAAGCAGCTCGTCGACGTGACGGCGAAGTTCGCGAACGTCGGCCAGCTCGAGGCCAGCACGCTCTTCGGCGCGGGCGGCGAATGGTTCGTGCTGCAGGGACGCAACAAGGGTGGCCTTCGTCTCGTCTACTACCCGCGCGGTCACCAAGCGTGGAAGGCCGGACGCGAGAAGGCGAAGCAGATCGCGCTGCAGCCGACGGCCGTTCAGAAGCAGTTCTTCGAGACGCAGAAGAAGAAGCTCCGAGGTCTCGACATCGCGCTGCGGATCACGCTTCCCGGCGATGTCGACTACGCGTCCAAGAACCTGAAGGTCGACGGCAAGCGTGACGTAATCGCGACCGTCAAGTCGTCCGACATCCAGACCGCGTCGGATCTCGTCAAGGCGCTCGCGCCGCGCTACGAGGTCGAATTCGATGGTCGGTTGTGCAAGCTGAAGGTCGACCTGGCGGATCCGGGGATCCCGGCTCCGCCGAAGAAGACCCGCTGATACAACTGCGACCATGTGGGTTGCGCTCGTCCGCTGGTGGGTCATCGTCCTGGGAGGCGCGCTCCTCGGCGCCGGCCTCGTCCTGCACGCGCAGGTCGCGCTCGCGCACCATTCTCGCGAGCAGGTGCAGAGCGTGTTCTTTCTGTGGCGCGGAATCGGTCAGCTGACCTTCGTGTTCCAAGACGACACGACGAAGATGGCGCTGTGGCTCAACGAGGTCCCCGATGAGGTGCTCGTCGAGTCGGATCGCGGTGCATGGACGCTGGTCGTGATCGGTGTCGTGCTCGCGGTGACCGCGTTCTTCATCCATCCGAAGACGAAGAAGAAGCCCAAGCGCGCGTGAGCCTGGCGACGTGTCGCCGAATCGAGTGAAATTGCGGTCCCCGATCGGAGGACCCCAATGCGCTACTTCTGGCCCATCGCCGTCGCGACTTCGTGCGCGCTCTCGCCACTCACTGCCCAAGAAGACCAGGGTGGACCCACCGTCGACGCGGCCGTCAAACGCGGCGTCGAATTGCTGATCGAGTTCCAGGAGAAGTACGTCCGCGACAGCGGCGTCGGTCGCCTGCCGGACGACCAGCTCGAGGCGTGGCAGGACAAGCAGCGCAAGCGGCTCGCGAAAGTGCGCAAGTCGAAGAAGCCGGCGCAGGAGTGGCCTTATGAAGGCGTGTATCGGACCGGTGGCATCATCCCGCCGGGCTACCGCGTCGGCGGCACCGCGATCGTCTGCAACGCGCTCGTCATGGCGCCGGGCTATGACGAAGACGACACGCGCAAGTCGGCGGTCGCGCGCGCCTCGGACTTCATGCTCGAAGAGCTGACCGAGAACGAGCGGCTCGAGGCGGGACCGAAGAGCGGTTACGACGTGCGCGGCTGGGCGCACACCTACGCGCTCGACTTCTTCCTCCTCGCGCTGCGCCGCGGCGCGGTCGAGAAGAAGCTGCAAAAGGAGATGCGCGAGATGATCCCGCATTTGATCGACTGCATCGCGACCAACGAGGTCAAGGCCGGCGGCGGCTGGAACTACGCGGGCAACTCGACGAGCCCGTTCATGACCGGCTCGACGCTGCTCGCTCTCTACCAGGCGCGATCGCAGGGCTTCGAGGTCGACAAGGACATGGTCGACCGCGCGCTCGATGGTTTGGAGAACGCACGGACGAAGGAAGGCGCGTACGTCTACTCCGGCAAGAACGGCGGGCGTCGGCGCAACCGCACGAAGATGCCCGGCGCGTGCGCGCGGGCTGCGATCGCCGAGCTGTGCCTGTTGCGTGGCGGCCGCAGTGACGCGAAGAAGCTGCGCGTCGCGGTCGACGCGTTCTTCGAGCACTGGGGCGAGCTGCTGAAGCGGAAGAGCCAGCAGGGCACGCACGTCGGGGAGTATGGCATTGCGCCGTACTACTTCTTCTACGGGCATACCTACGCCGCACTCGCGATCGAGGCGCTGCCGGAAGAGGACCGTGAGAGCCTGCGCGACCAGATGCAGCACACGCTGTGGAAGACGCGCGAGGAGGATGGCGGTTGGAACGACCGGATCTTCCCGCGGAGCAAGTCGTACTCGACGGCGATGGCGTTGCTGGCGTTGATGGCGCCGAGGATGGATCCGGTGCCGGAGTGGGGTGAGTAGGGGGCTACTCGACCAGCGGGTCCGGACCGTGACCCCACCAGAGTAGAGACTGCGCCAAGTCTTCGTTTGCGGAGGCCCACAGGTCGTCGAACAAGACGACGACCCCGTGATCGCGGTCGCGGAGCACGGCGCAAGCATTGTGTTCACCAATGTCGACGTGCCCGGGGCGGTTCTCGGGAGCGACGAGGGCGGGCATCTCGGCTACACGCTCGTGGACCTTGGCGTGCAGCGCGCTCAGTCGCTGCTGCCGATGTGCCCGTCCGGCGAGCGTTTCTGCCATCGTCGGATTCATCCAGAACGTGCTGATCACGAGATCCAGCACGCGCTCCGGCGGGGTGTCTCGACCACGCAGCAGGTCGGTCGCACTCGGATGTGCGAGTATGTGTTCCTCTGCCGTGTGATAGTCGTAGCCGCGCGTGCGTGCTTCGATTGCGCGAGCGATCAGCGGATCGGGAAGTGAGTCCCGATCTTCGCGTTCGTAGAACCATCCACCGAGGCGCAGCACCCATTGCTGCCGGACGCGCTTCGAGATCTCGTCATTCGAAACGTCCATCGCTCGGGCCGCGGAGTCGACGCGCTCGGCGAAGCCCTCGAGTTTGCTCCATGGCGCTCCGAGCGGAGTCCCGGACAGTTGTGGGTCGGCGACCCTGTCGATCAGGGATTGCAGGTCAGGGACGCTCAGCTCGGCGACGTTCTCGTGTCGGTCGAGTGTGTTGAGGATTGCCTCGATCGGTTGCGGGCTCTCCAGCCAGTCGTCGACCAGTTCGTATGCGATCTCTTCCGGTTCGACCGATTCCGAGTTTGCCATCCTGCGGATTGCGGGGCCTGCGTCCGAGTCGAGGAGGCGCTGTGCGGTAGAGAGGCGGTCGACCGTCGGTAGCGGCGCTGTGTCCTCGTCGTCGAGCGCGGCCATCAGTGATTCGTGGGCGGCTGCGTGCGCTTGCGGCAGCGGTTCGTCGAGGAACAGAGTGGGGAGTCTGCTGATGGTTTCCAACGCAGGCTGTACGGATCGGTCTCCCGGCCCGGTGGCCGCGCGGCAGACCTGCCACACCGATGGCCATTCGCTCGATTCCGCCGATCGTAGGAGCGCGGGGAGATCGGGAAGCCGTACGCCATCAAAAGCCACGACGGAGTGGTCGCCGGTTCCCAACTGACTCAGCCAACCCGTGTTGTCGATACGGAACGATATGCCGAAGCATCGCCCCAAGTCGGTTGACCCCATCACCAGCGAGTGGACCGGCGGATTGGGGCGGTAGGTTGATCGATCACGGAATGTGGAGGGGAGGGCCGATGTTCTCCACGTGAAGAGCGCGAGTCGGTCGGCGCGAATCGCGCAGACCTCCGCGTCGAAGAAACCGAACGTGTACTCGGACTCGTCATCGTCGGTGAGAACGCGAAGCGAGTGTTCGTCGTGACGCACCCACACGATGTCCGAAAGCGCCGCGATCTGGTCGGAGAGTGCTTCGAGTGTGTGCGGCGCAGGTGTGCCGGCCAACCGAGCGGCCGCGAAGAGCTGCGCTAACGTGTGGACCGAACCGCCGAATCGTTCGGCAACCCAGCCGTCCACGTCCGAGGCCTGCACTGCGGCCTCCCAATGGCTCTGGAACCAAGCCAAGATACCGTCGGCGGTGAGCCGGACTCGGCGCAACATCCACGGTTCGTCTTCGTCGGGATGACGAAGCACGAAGAGAATCTCGCTCACTTTGGTCTTCTCGGGCGCGTGGGCTCCAGCTGCGCCCGAATGATGACCGCCGTCAAGTCGTAGTCGGTGCAGCGATGGCGGTCGCGGACCTTGACCGGGTCGTGCTTCTCGATCCAGACGGCGTTCGTGTCGAGGTCGAGGGCGGAGCGGGCGAGCGCGGCGTCGACGGGGCCGAGCTTGCCGTCGAGGAGGTAGAAGCCGTCCGTGCGGGCGGTGCCCGACTTGACGCCCTTCTGGAACGACGTGACGAAGTTGGTGTAGTTGGTGGCCGACGCGAGGCGGTCACGTAGATCGACGTCGGCGACGTCGCGGAAGCCGTAGCCCAGGCCCTGGATCCACATCGTCGCGACCTGGCCCTTCGTCGTGGGGTGGGTGTTGTGCAGATACTCGGCATCGCGGTCGAAGTCCTCGCCCTCGACCTCGCGCTTCACCGCGTGGAAGCCACCGCCCTTGAACACGGCCAGGCCCTCACCGAGCAGGTCGCCGTGCCATTCGGTGATGTTGCGGATGATCGCGCGCTGGCGCCGGGGGTGAAAGTCGCCGCGACCCTCGGTGTCGCGCATGTTGGTTTCGACGTGGGCGAGGTAGTCGTCGGTGACGAACGGGTACTTCCGTCCGCGCTTCGCGTCCGCGAGGAGTCGCATCACGGCTCCCGGACTCCACTCGAGGTCGAGACACGCCATGCGCACGCGTGGCTTCGCGCCGGTCAGGTTGTGACGACGCACGATGTCGAGAGTCTCCAGAGTCGTCCGAGCGTTGACGAGTGGGTGCAGCGTGTGCTTCAGGAACGTCGCCGCGGCCTTGTCGTCGAGCGTGACGTAGTGGTCGTAGAATGCGGAGTAGGAGTAGTTGAGCTCGAGGAACACCGCGCGCACGTCTCGCGTGCGGAGCAGCTCTCGAAGGACGGTGTTGAACAGTTCGCTGACGCCGACGTTCCAGTGGCTCTCCCCGACGAAGAGGACGTTGTTCTTCTCGGTCAGGCTCGCGATGCGGCGGGAGAACCCGGCTGCGAGAGTCCCGTCGTTCGCATACACGGGCGCCGCGGAGACGAGACCGTTCGGCAGCTTGGCGGCGCGAATCCGTTCCGCGTTCGGGAGCTCCTGCAGCGAGAATCCCTCGCCGGGCTGGCCCGCAAATCGGAGGCGTCCGCCGCGGTAGTCGCCCTGGAACTTGGCCTTGCGATTCTCGGTGATCGTGCAGGCGTGTCGGCCGGTCGGTACGCCGAAGATGTCGCGGAATCCCTGCGGCGTCATGCCGGTGTAGAGGAAACGCGTCTGCTCGGCGTTGCGCAGGAAGAGGCCGACGCGTGCGCGGTTGAGGGTGATGTTGCCGAGGCGCAGCGAGCCGTCGTCGCGAATCGCGAGCGCGGGAATTCCGATCCGGTCGGGGTGTTCGAACGCTTCGAACGGCCCGAGGAACACGACACGATCGCGCTTGGACGCGTCGAACTTCGCCTCCTCGACGAGCTCGCCGACCATTGCGTTGCGCTTCTGGTAGTAGTCGAACATCCGCTGCGCGAACGCGCGGTACTCCCGCTGTGCCTTGGCGTTCGAGAGCTTGCCGACGACCCAGCGCCAGTCTGTCTCTTGGGCGTGCGCGAGCGTGGTGAGGGTGAAGAGGACGAGCGAGATGATCGCAGGGCGCATCGCGACAGTGTATCGCGCCGGGCAGCGTCGAATGGTCCGTTACACTCGTTCGCATCGGTCCTATGCACGAGCGCCCTCTCTGTCCCCTCCGTGGAGATTCGCCATGATCCCGTTCCGTGCCATGCTCGCGCTCGCTGCCCTCTCGGGGGCCGAACTCGTAGCGCAAACCCGTTCCGTTCACGTGCCGCAGAACCCGGTCGACTACGTCGACCATCCCGAGCTCGGCGCCGTCGTCGTGAAGTTTCGGGAAGGGCTGCGGGTCCGCTTGCTCGACGGGCGATGGGTCGGAGCGCCCGGTCTCGAGAAGGCCAACGAGATGTGCCGCTCGTTCGAGCTGAGCCGGCTGTTCGAACGGCCGGCTGCGGCCATCGATGCGGATCGGGACGCGATCGTCGCTCGGCTGCCGCAGGGAGCGGTGGCGCCACCCGATCTCAACAACTACTACGTCGTGCGGTTCGAGCCGACGTCCGACTGGGAACTGTGCGGCAGGTTGAACGAACTCGAAGTCGTCGAGGTCGCATACCCCAAGCCGAGTGCGCAGTCGTCCACGGTGCCCTCGAACGACCTCGCGCCGCCGACTCCGGACTACACTGGCAATCAGGTGCACCACAGCCCGGCGCCGATCGGTGTCGACTACGCGGCGTCGCGCGTGATTCCCGGAGGCCGCGGAGAAGGCATCGCGTACGGCGACGTCGAGTACGGCTGGACGGTCGATCACGAGGACATCTCGCGCCTGACGCAGAGCGTGCTCTGGGCTCCTTCGGCTCTGTTCGAAGACCATGGCACAGCGGTCGTCGGCCTGATCTCCGGTGACTGGAACTCGTACGGAATCACCGGGCTCGCGGACCAAGCGTCGGTCGCGTGCTTCGGTGCGCTCGGTTCGGTTGCGAACGCGATCAACCAAGCCGCCGCCCAGCTACCTCCAGGCAGCGTGATTTTGCTCGAGCAGCAGACGCTGGCCCAGGGCACCTACGTCCCGGTCGAGTGGGTGCAGCAGAACTTCGACGCAATCCTCAACGCGACGATGGCGGGCTACCACGTCATCGAAGCGGCGGGCAACGGCTCGACCAATCTGGACCTGCCGCAGTGGCAGTCGATGTTCGACCGTTCGATTCGGGACTGCGGTGCGGTCGTCATCGGTGCGACGGCGGGAGCCTCCCCCGTGCGCGCGTCGTTCTCCAACTGGGGAAGTATCGTCGATGTCAACTCGTGGGGCTTCAACGTGATGACGACCGGCTACGGCGATACTTTCAATCCGGACCAGTGGCAGCGGTACACCTCGACGTTCGGCGGCACGTCGTCGGCGAGCGCGATCATCACCGGTGTGTCCGTCGCACTGCTCGGCGCGATTCTCGAGCAGCAGGGCGGGACGCTGTCGCCGTCCGAGCTGCGTGACTTGTTCCGGCAGTACGGGACGCCGATCCAGCCGAACCAGGGGATCGGCCTACGCGCGAACCTGCGGGATCTCCTGGGCGCGGTCTCGCTACCAAATGGCCTCGACCTCGTCGACACTCAGATCGGTGGGAGCATGATCATCACCCTCGAGGATCAAGGGTCTGCCTCCTACACTGTTTTCGGCTCGTTCCAGCGCGGGTTGGTCGAAGGCCCATGGGGTCGTTTCTTGCTCGATCCGGCGCAGTCGTTCTTTGCCTTTGCGGGATCGATGCCGTTGCCGGGTTCGCACACGATCACGCTACCCGTGCCCAACGATCCGGTGTTCAACGGCTTCACGTTGTTCATGCAGGCGGTGTATTGGGACGCGACCGGGGTGCGACTGAGCAACTCGGTGTGCAACTACTTCGGCGGCTGACGGTCGCTACTTCGTGATCGCGACGCCGTTGGTGACGCTCCAGTTGCACGAGCCGGCGGGGTCGCGAACGAGCGCCTGGCAGTAGAGCGTGTGGCCCGCTACCGAATCCGGGAGCGGGAAGTCGAGCGTCGCGGTCAAAGTGTTCGCATCCGTGACGAACGGTGCGGTCAGCGCGACGTCGGCAGGGACGTAAATCGACAGACCGCAGTAGAAAATCTGCGCCGGTGCGATCCAGATCAGCACCGTGCCGCGAGCTCCCCCGAGCGCGTCCGAGACGACGAGGCTCGCCTTGCGGCCGTCCAAGGACGCTCGCAGCTTGGGGGCGACGCCGCCCTTGCCGGGAGATCCCGCGCCGAACGTCGTGATCTCGTCGAAGCGGACTCGGACACGGTACGTGAGTTCGAGGCCCGCGTAGTTCGCGGTGACCCTGCTCGTGCCGGCGCGCAGCGCCTGGACTCGGCCGTGCGGCATGATTCGCACAGAGTCTTGGTTCGTCGAGTCGAAGCGCACCGCTTCGTTCGCGATCGGGTGCTCCGAGCCATCCCGGTAGTGCCCCTTCACGGAGAGGGCCGCGATTTCCAGCGGGCGACTCAGCACCACCTCCAGACGATCACTGGCGATCGAATCGAGTGGACCGCGGTTGCCCGCAGGGCTGCTGGCGTACGGATCGGCTATGGCGTCGTCGAGAATGACCCGAGCGATGTGTCGGGCGAGGCGCTCGCTCCCCTCTCGATTGAAGTGGCAGCAGGAATCGGAGTACAGCGTGTCGCGGGCATCCGCGAAGAGCATTCGGAGGTCGTGGAAGCGGATGCCCGCCTCGCGCAGGCTGGTGGACTGCTGCACCAACTTTGGGTACCCGACTCTGACGGCTCGGACCAAGGACTGGGTTTCGAGATACGCGTTCGCGCGTTCCTCGTCACTCAGCGGTTTGGAGCCGGGGACGTACTGGTTCGGCTGCAGGAAGTGGAAGTATCGAGTGCCGCTGCCGCGGCAGATCCGGTTCATCCGTAGCGACGCTCGCTGCCACAGCGCTGCGATGTAGTCGTACTGATCGTCCTCCGTGTCGTATTCGTTCGCAGGGCCCGTGACGGAGAACGGCTTCTCGGCATTGGCGGCGGCGACCTCGAGCTCTCGCGCGGATTCCGCCGCCGTGAGCTGAAGCCAGTTGTCGGTCGCTTTCCAAACGAGACCGAGGGTTACGGACGGAACCGGCAAGCCGGAGAACGCAGCGGCGACGTCGGCGCGCAAAGACTCGAGAAACGTGATCTTGCCGAGCGCGCGCCGGGATTCGGGGTCGTCGATCTCCGCGGAGAGCGTGCTCCAGAAGCTCGGGAACGATAGCGAGATTCCTTCGAGTGCCTTGCCGGCGACCGAGCGGACTTCGTTGAACCCATCGAGGTTGACGATGACGTCGAATTCACCGCCGATCGACTCCAGGTAGTTAAGCGTCAACAGCTGTTGCGGTTGCTTGTAGCCTCCCAGCGCGAGCTGCACGACTTCGACACGTCGATTCGCGAACGCCGGGTGCGACTGGAGTTCGGATTCCAGCACCGAGGCTGCGTCCACCAGCATGAGTTGGGCGACCGACCCACCCGTAACCCCGACGATCAGTGAGTCGGGCGTGCGCTTTCGTATCGGACCGTCTGGGTTGCCGAAGCCATGGTCTCGTGTGTCCCTGCGCCAGGGCACGTGCACGTAGCCGAGGTACGGATGGATGACCGCGCCGACGCGAGCGATTTTCGCAGTCGCCGCACCCTCTCCCGAGCCGGTGATCGCCTCCTGCTGCGCTCGGACGGTCGAGAACGAGAAGCTCGTTCCGGTGACGAGTCCGTACCCCACAAAGGACAAGAGTTCGACACACGCGTACAGAACGACGCCGATCACGGCGCAGAACAAGAGGCGCCTACGAAGCGGCAATCGGCGGGGCGGCGACGGCATGGACGGCTGGCTACAAGTGTACTCGGGGGGTTCGCACCGTGCACATTCGCGGAGCAGCGGCTACCGTGGCTCGCTCCCCTCGATCTCAGGAGCGCCCTTCGAATGCCCGTTCGCAACGACTTTTCGCCCGGTGAGTTCTGCTGGTTGGATCTCACGGCTCACGACATGAAAGCTGCCGTGGAGTGGTATGGACCGCTGTTCGGATGGCAGGCGATGGAGATGCCGACGTCCGGGGATCGGCCGCCCTACGCCTTTCTGATGAAAGGCGAGGACTGCGTCGGTGGCATCGGTCAGATGCACGAAGACATGATGGCCCAGGGTATTCCGCCGGTCTGGAACAGCTACGTCGCGACGGCGGACTGCGCCGCGACGGAGGCGAAGGCGCGTGAACTCGGCGCGACAATCACCGTGCCGACGATGGACGTGGAAGGGCACGGCAAGCTCTGCTTCATGCTCGACCCCGAAGGTGGCGCGGTCGCCGTGTGGGAGTCGACCGCTGAGAGTTCGCCAGGAGTGCTCGTGCAGGAGCCGGGGAGTCTCAGCTGGAACGAGCTGATGACGCGCGACAGCGCCACGGCCCAACGCTTCTACGGCGAGCTGTTCGGGTGGAAGTTCGCGCCGATGCCGATGGATGGTGTCGAGTACATGATCGCAAAGAGCGGCGACACGGACGCCGGTGGGTTCATGCCGATGGACGGGCCCAAGTTCGACGGGGTCCCGGCTCACTGGCTGATCTATTTCCACGTGGACGATGTCAAGGCCACGTCGGAGATGGCCGCAGCGACGGGCGGTGCGGTGCACGTGCCACCGACGTCGATCCCGATCGGTGAGTTCAGCTGCCTGGCGGATCCGCAGGGCGGCGGATTCGCGGTCGTGCACGTGTCGAATCCAGGCGCTTGTTAATGCGGTCGATCGTGTCATGGCGCCAGTCCCGCTTCCGTTCGGGGTAGACTCTCGGCATGGCCCCCTCCGAATTCGAGCAGCTGAAGCGCGCCAACGAAGCGCGAGTCCTCGAGGCAGAACGCGTAGGGTCGGGCGTCGTCGACGCCTGGCCGATCGACTTCGTGTTCGAGTTCACGGGCACGTGCAATCTGCACTGCTTCATGTGCGGCTACGAGATGCTGCGCGACGACTTGCGCGATGCCGGCCGCAAGAAGTTCGAGATCCCGATCACGCAGTTCCGTGATATCGCGAAGAGCGTGTTCCCGCACGTGCGCACGATCAACCCGACGATGAGCGGTGAGCCGTTGGCGCTGACCTACTTCGACGAGTTCCTCGATGAGATCGCGAAGTACGAGTGCAAGCTGAAGCTCTACACGAACGGCATGCTGCTGCGCGGCGACAAGGTCGCCAAGATGATGCCGCTGCTCGAGAGCTTGACGATCTCGTTCGACGGCGCGACGAAGCAAACGTTCGACTACGTGCGCACCGGTGCGAAGTTCGAGCAGGTCATGGAGAACCTGAAGAACTTCTCGCGGATCCGTCGTGAGATGGGGCTGCGAAAGGACGTGCTCCTCGGCTTCAGCGTCACGCTGCTGGAATGCAACGTCGTCGAACTCGCCGAGATCATCGAGATCGCGGCAGAGCACGACGTGGACCACGTCACGGCGGGCTTCGTGATCGCCGCAAACGAGCGAGTGCAGAACGAGTCGCCGCTCAATGATCCCGCGCGAACCAACCGCGAGCTCGATCGCGCGCGCATTCGCGCATCCGAGCTCGGCCTGTCCGCGCATTTCCCCGACTCACTCGCGGTGAACGGCGTGAAGCCGCCCAAGGTCGAGGTGAACAAGGAGACTCCGTCCGTCCACGTGTCGAGCGGCTATCCCGAGAAGTGGGAAGGCAAGTACTACTGCGACATGGCTTGGCGCCGCTCGTTCGTCGGGCTCGATGGTGAAGTCTCCCCGTGCTGCTCGCCGAGCCGCCCGATCTTCGGCAACGCGTTCCAGCAGGACTTCTTCGAGCTGTGGAACGGACCGGGTTACCAGAAGCTGCGACGCGGCCTGTTCACGGGCGATCTCGAGGACTACTGCAAGCGCTGTCCGTTCTTGCAGAAGAACGGCTCCGTGGACTTCTCCTCGGACGCCTACGTGTTCAGCGCCGAGTAGTCACTCGACCGTGCCGCGGGTACTTCGGTTCGTCGCCTTCTCGGCGACGTAGCGAATCTCAAAGTCGCCGCTCCCGGATACCAGCCACCGCACGTGCCAGTCGCCGCGACTCGGCACGCCCGCGTCCGACAGCATGACCCGCGGGTTCTTCTCCTGCAGGGTCATGCGTTCGGGGCGCCAGCGGTCCGTCGGGCGGCCGCCCGCGATGACCGTCACGCCGTCGCTGACGAACTCGAGGCGGTCAGGGCGACCGATCTTGTTTTGCTCCGCGATCGCCGAGCGTGACGGGATCAGCTTCTTGTTGCGCGCCTTGATGTCCACGTAGTGCAGGCCGCCCGGCGCGTCTCGGATCTCGAGTTCGACGAGCTCGACGTCCGGCATCTCGCCGGCGTGGTAGGCGACGAACGCCGCGTTGCGGTGCACGCCTTCCTCCATGAGCCACGTGGGCGGCACGCGGCCGGTCATCTTCTTCGCGCCGCCGATCTCGATCTTGCCGTAGAACGGATGGTCGTATTCCTTCCACGGGACGTAGTTGTCCCCGAACGTCATCAGGTCGTCCCACTTGCGGCGCGCGACGTTGTCCATCGACTCGGCGCTCTGACGCATGCGGTTGCGTGCCCAGAGCTCGTTCGTGAACGAGAAGATGCCGAGACCTTCCGCCGTCCAGTTCACGAAGCCGCCCGCGACCGAGTAGAGGTCCTTGTGGATGATCATGTAGCGGTAGAAGGGGAGCATGAACTCGCCTTCCTCACCGAGCTGGTCGTAGACCTGACGGTCGCGACGCGGGTAGCTGCCGTACTCCTTGAGGCCGGGGCCGCGGAGGATCATGCCACCGGCGTTGTGGAACGCCTGCACGCCCGCGATGTTCGGGTGGTCGAGGATGAAGTCCGCGATGCAGCGCGTCTCGGGGTGTGACAGCGGGTACTCGCCGGCGCCGCCCTGCAGGTGGTTGGGGTTCCAGCTGCTCGGCCAATTCCGGTTCATGTCGTAGTAGCCGATGCCGTCTTCGTTGATGCGGCCGTCACCGTCGTTGTCGATGCCCTCCGAGCCGAGCATGACGTAGTCGCCCTCGTCGTCGCGGACCATGAGGCCGGGATAGTCCTCGTGTTCCTTGTAGCGACCGGTGCCGGGCTCGACCTTCTTGCGCATGCGCGTGATGTGGCCGTCTCCGTCGAGATCGTCGGACGGATCCTCGTCGAAGAGGCCGTCGAGGTCGTCGTCCTTCGGCTTGCGCGGCGCGCGCTGCGAAGAGCTCGTATTGGCCTCACGGAACCAGGCGGCACGACCGTCGGCGTTGACCGTCGGCAGCACGTAGAACGCGACGCGGTCTACGAGCTCGGTGATCTTGGGCACCTTGCCGTAGTGCTCGCAGAGGTACCACACGAGGTAGAGGTTGACTTCGGCGCCCTGCACTTCGTTGCCGTGGATGTTCGCGTCCGTGTAGAACGCCGGCTTCGTGCGGTGCGTGCCAGTCGCCGGGTTGTTGAGCGTCAACATCCACATGTCGCGCCCCTCGTAGCTCTTGCCGATGCTCGCGAGCGACAGCATGTTCGGCCAGGTGCGCTGCAGGCGCTGCGCGATCTCGACGAGTTCGTCGTAGTCGTAGAGCCGGTTCCACTGCAGGTCGAGGCGGTAGTCCTTCGCGCCCTGCGCGGACAGTGTGCCCGCGAGTGCGAGGCAGAGGGTCGTCGCGAGAGTCTTCAGGGTGAGGGTCTTCACAGCGTCACCTCCTTCGAATCACCGCCGACCGGGTCGTTGCGGAGGCGCAGGGTCACGGTCGTGCCGGCTTCGCCGACCACGATCCAGCGGAAGCTCTGTCGCTCGCCGTTCGGGCCGAGGTTGCGCACGCGGTGACGCTGACGGCCGGCCGCGATCGCCGCGTCGCCGTGCTCGAGCACGAGGCGTGGTTCGGCGAAGCGGCGGCAGCGAGAACCCGTCGCGGTCAACGCCGGCAGAGTGCCGTCGTTCTCGATCACGGCCTCGATCTCGAACGCGCCGCCGGCGACGTGCTTGCTCGAGAGCTCGGCGATGTGGCAGCGGGGGTGCCAGGTTGCCGCGTCGAGCACGAACGCGTGGTGCGCCGCGAACAGCTCGTCACGCTTGTCGACAGGCAGCAGCGCAGTTTCGTCTTCGTCGACGAACCCGCCGATTTCGACCGGGCCGAGTTCCGGGTGTTCGAAGGTCTTCCAGTCGACCCACCCTCGTCCGGCGGCTTCGCAAGCCACGAGTCTACGGCGCTCCAACAGGAGGTCGTCCTTGCTGTCCTCTTTTTCGAGCTTCGGTGAGCGCCACACGTCGCTGGCGAACGCCGGAACGCCGAGTTGCAGATAGAGCCAGCCCCACGGGCTGCCGTCCATGCGATCCCGCTTATTACCCTCGCGGCCGGTCGCCTCGCGGTACGCCTTGCCGGCGCGCTCGAAGAGCTTCTTGTCGCCCTCGAGGATGCCGTCGTTCTGCACGCGGGCTTTGGGCTTTCCGACCTTCGGAGTTTCGAGCAAGTTGTCGTCGCGACCCCAGACGAACGCCATGACGATGTTGCGTCGGGCGTAGACGAAGTCCGCGAGTGCTTTGGTCTCCGGCTCGTGCGTCGGGAACATGCCGGTGCGACGGTCGAACTCGTCATGGCGGTGGGGGAAGGTGCGGTCGATCCAGACACCGTGCGCGTCGTCCTCGCCGCGCGCATCATCACCGTCGGCGTCCTTCGACTCGAGCGTGTAGGAGTAGGCGCCACGTTCGTCGTCGTCGGTGTCCGCCTCGTGGACGAGTCGCGGATCCTTCTCGTCGAGCAGCCACGCGCCGTCGTCGTCCTTCCAGCGCATCCACGTGACCACGCCGTCGCCGTTGACGTCGGTCGGCGGGTCCTCGTCGTGCTTGCCGTCGCGATCGAGGTCGAGCTCGGCCGCGTTGCCGTGTCGGCCGAGCGCGGCGCCATCGGGGTTGAGCTGCGGCACGACGTAGACGACGCCCGTGTCGAGCAGGGCGCGTGTCGTCGCTTCACCCGCCGCGTAGTCGGCGATGAGCTTCTCGCACTGGAACAGCGCGAGTTCGGTGTCGATTGGTCGGCGGCCGTCGGCGCCGGCGAGGATCAGAACGCCACGCCGGCCGGCCGGGTCGCCGCCGGCCGACAGTTCGATCGCATGGATCGTGCGGCCGCCGCGTGATTCACCGAGTGCCGAAGAGCGCGCGATGCCGTCGGACTTCGCGCAGAGCGATTGGATTCGTTGGGGCACGTCTTGCGGCACGACGCCGCACAGTGCGAGGACGAATGCGAGCACGGGGGGCTCCTGCCTCAGGGGGATTCGGGAGCGACGAATCCTACAGCGACAGCAGCTCGATGCAGCGTTTCGCGTCCTCGATCCACTCCTCGGTGAACTCGTCGGGCTCGTCCTCGCTCAGCTCTTGGAGTGTTTGTTCGGCGATCTCCAGGGGCGAGTGTCCATCCGCGTCTCGCACGTCGGTCTTCGCGCCGGCCATCAGGAGTGATTCGACCTTTTTCGCGCTGTCGACGCCGTTCGTGATCGCGAGCATGAGGAGCGGTGTCTCGACGGTGTCACACGCGACGTCCTCGTCGTCATCTCCGCACACGAACCCGCGCGCCGAGACGTTCGGATCAGCGCCGAGTTCGAGCAGCTTCGCGACTTCGTCCGCGGTGCCTTCCATGACGGCGAGCGCGAGCGGCGTCTGACCCCGTGAGTTCTTCGCTTCGATCTCGAGTTGGAGCTCGTTCAGATAGTGGAGCACCGCGTCGATCGAAGAGATCTCGTTGGCTTCGCCGCTGACGTCGACCGCGGCGTGAAGCGCGTTGAAGCCGAGCTCCGAGACCGCGTGTGGATCGGCTCCGGCGTCGACGAGTGTGCGCAGGATCGCGACGTGGCGCTCCATCGATCCGGCCGCGCTCATGAAGACCGTGAAGCCCCGATCGTGGGTCGCGTTGACGTCGGCGCCGGCTTCGATGAGGGCGCGAATGCGCGGCAGCGACTCGATCCCGTCGTGGACGGCGTCGGTCAGCGGGGTCCAGCCGAACTGATCCTGCGCCGACAGGTCGAGGCCGCGGTCGAGCAGGAACCGAATCGTCTCCGCGTCACGCGCGTAGAACATCGCGGTGCGCTCGGAGTTGTCGAGGGCTCGCAGATTCGCGCCGGCTTCGAGCAGGGCTTCGATACACTCGAGGCTGCCGGACTCGGCCGCTTCGAACAGCGGTAGGTCGAAGGATGCCGGCGCACGCGCGACGCGCTCCCGTTCCTCGCGGTCGATCGCATCGAGCTCTTCGCTGAAGTCGTCCGCGAAGGGAATGTCGAGGTTCCCGATCTCGGAGTTCATCTCGTCGTGCCGCGCGAGGGCCATCTCGGCGGTCCAATACCCGTTCGGGTCGGCGCCGTCGGCCAGGAGCTGGCGCAGCGTTTTCGCGTCGCCTTGGTGGGCGACACGGGCGATCTGCAGGAGCGGGCTGTCTTCGGGTAGGGTCGTCGACATGCCGCGGTTGTAGCCGACGCGGCGTCGGGACCCGTCCCAGATCCTCAGAAAGCACGCGGGGCGGGGCCCCGCGAACAAGCTCCGATCAGCGGTTGTCGCTCGCCGCCGCGGGCGCGCGTCGGGCGCGGAGCTGCAGCTGGAGTCGATTGAACAGCTGCGTCGGGTCGACCAGACCGGCGTTGTCGAACGGGTTGAGCTTCACGGGCTCGCCGACTTCTTCGCGGGTCTCGAACTTGACGCCGAAGAATACGCAGCCGACCTCGGGGTCGCTCATGACTTGGTCCGCGAACCAGAGCTGGAACTGCGGGACCTTGTCGCAACACACGACGTGGAAGCTGCGGTTGATGTTGTCGGTGTTGAGCTCGGCGAGGTGCTCGAGTGCGACGTTGAGCTCGTGCGGCTGCGAGGCGCGCTGGTAGAGCTGGACGCCGCGTTCGGCGAGGCGCAGCTCGTTGCGGAACTCGCCCGGGAGGTTGATGAACTCCTCGTCCGCGAGCTTGCGCATCAAGAACACGGAGCGATCGAGCTTGCGCACGTAGCGCTCGACGACCGCGAGCTCGTCGGTCGACGGGGTCGTGCGCGGCGTCAGCTTGGCCTGCAGTCGCGGGGCGATGGTCTGCAGATCGCTGAGCGTCGTCAGCGCGGACTTCTGCGCGATCTGCGCGACGTTGGTCGCGTTGAACGTGTTGTCGTCGACGAGTTGGACGAGCGGCTCCTGCACGCTCGGCACCCAAGCCATGTGAGCTTCGGCGTCGGCAATGGTCGTGTCGGCGGTCTCGACTTCGGTCTCGACGGGCTTGCCGTCGGTCGCGGCCGGCGCGCTCGCGACGTTGTCGATCGTCGGTGAGTCGATCACGTCGGACTGCGGCGAGGCCCAGTTCAGGACGACGAGGAACAGCGCGGCGGCGGCGGCGCCGGACGCGATGTAGCGCAGTCGCTGCGACCACGGCACCGGTTCGTAGAACGCGCCGTCCGGCGTGCCTTCCCCGGACTGGATGCGCTCCCACAGCGTCTCCTGGAAGTCGTTCGAGTTGCGTTCTTTGGGCAGGCTCAGCGCGAGGTGCTGCGCTTCGCGCATCTCCTCGGCGAGCCGTGCACAGTCGCCGCACTCGGCGAGGTGGTCCAGGAGCATCTCGCGGCGCGCGCTCGAAAGGCGGCCATCGAGATTCAACGACATCAAGAATTGAAATCCGGAACAGTTCATCGCGTGCTCACACTTGGATCTGATCTGCGACTGCGGCGCGGAAGCGCTGTCTTGCACGGAACAGGCGCGTGGAGACGGTTTTGACAGGGCACCCCAGAATCGAGGCGGCGTCTTCGTAGCTCAGCCCCTGCATCTCACAGAGCAGGAAGGCCTCGCGGAATTTGGTCGGGAGCTTCGAGATCGCGTCTTCGATCGCGATCTGGGTTTCGCGGGACTCGGCGACCTGGTCGGGCCGTTCGCCGAATTCGTCCGCGGGCGTGTGCGGGCGGTCGTCATCGCGCTCGATGTCGCGGAAGAGGCGAAGCTTGAACTTCCGCCGGCGCAAATGGTCGAGGCAGAGGTTGCGGCACACGCGGTAGAGCCACGGGCGGTAGGCCGAGGCGGGGACCTGACTCAGGTGCCGGTAGAGCGCGAGGAACGAGTCCTGCGCCACGTCCTCGGCGAGCAGGGTGTCGTCGAGCATCCGGGCGGCGTAGCTCTTCAGGCCGTCGGCGTGCTCGGCCATCGCGCGGTTGAACGCGACGAGGTCGAGTGCGTCGGGCTGGGATGCGGAGGTTCCTGTCATCTCGGGACGTGAGTGGGCAGAGTCGGCCGCGAAGACGGTCGACGCGACCCAAAAACTCCTCCGCGAATGCGGTGAATCGTCACAAAGATCCTGAAGATCGATGGTTAGGGCGTTTTAGCTATCTGGACTTCGGGCGCAGGGTCATTTGGCCACCCGCGATCGAGACGTCGAGTTGGCCGAGCGCGCTCATGCCGAGGAGGCCGCGGTTGCCCAGATGGCCCGGCAGGTCGATCACGACCGCGTCCACGCGGGCCAGCCGGATCGTGCCGACCTGGACCCAGGGGAGCACGATTCGCTCACCCTGCACCGGCCCGTTGGCCGTCTGGACCGTGATGCGGGGGTTTGACGCGCTGCGGAGGCCGAGGCGGCTGGCGACCGCCGTCGGGATCGTCGTCAGTGTCGCCCCGGTGTCGACGACGAACGAGACGAGCTCGCCGCTGACGTCGGCCATCGTGTCGATCGAGCCCGAGCGGGAATCGATCGGAATCACGACTTCGCCGGCCTGACTCCGCGCGTGGGCGTCGCGAAGGCCGGCGTGCTCGGGGAACAGGCTCAGGCCGCGAAGCAGCGCGCGGCGTGCGTCCGCCGTGCGGCCGGCCCGCGCGAGGCGGCGGCTCTCGCGGAGCAGCGCGTCCGCGAGCACTTCTCCCGCGGCCTCGGCTTCCTGCGGCGACGCGACGCGCAGCTGCTCGAACCGTCCCGCGGCTTCGAACGGGTCGCCGTGGACCGACAGAAGCTGGACAAGGTCGCCGGCGATCCCGTGATGGCTCGGGAACAGCGCGAGCGCGCCGCGCGCGGTCGCGATCGCGGCGGTGTGGTCGTCATTGCGAGCTTCCGCGCGCAGCTTGGCGCGAAGCGCGACTTTCGTCCGTTCGTGGGCGGCCTCGATCGTCGCGCGGTCGCGGGCAAGCGACGCGGCACGGTTCGCGAGTCCCAGCACCTTCGTCAGCTCCGCGACTGTCGGCGCCTCACCGTTGAGGACTGCGTCGATCTCGGCCAGCAGCCAGCGCGGGTCGCCGGATCGCAGCTCGGCCTGCACCTCGGCGAGTGGGCGGCCGACGCGGTGGTCGAGCCAGAGCATCGCCTGGTCGACGGGAAGCGCGCGCAGGTCGTCGATCATCAGCCCGATCGCGCGTCCATCGTTGTCGAGGAGCGCGCTGCCCCGCGGCAGCTCCGGATCGACGATCAGCGTGCCGTCGAGTTCCCGCGCGGCGAGGCGGACGGGCTCGAGCCGCTCGCCGTGGCGCGTGACCGGCTCGAGAACCGAGCCGACCGGCACGCCGGCGGAGCTCGCGAGCTGGACGGGCTCGATGCCCTCGGGGCGTGCGGCGATCAGTAGCGCGTAGCCGTGGATCGGGTCGGCGTGGACGACGTCGACGTCCAGCGGCTCATCGAGTCGCTGCATGCTGCCGGTGCGGGGAATGCTCGACAGGGGCACGAACAGCAGCGCGCGCTCCGGATCCTTCGATTCGACGACCAGCGCGTCGACGCGGGCTTCGTCGACTTCGCGACTGAGCTCCCAGTGATGAAGCGCCTCGCGCGCAGTCGATTCCGTCTGCGGGGCCGGGGGCGTGGGGTCGTTCGTGGCTTCCGTGGCGGCGACGTCTTCGGCAGTCGGGGCGGGATCTGTGGGACCCGAGAACCACCACACCGCGCCGATGGCGATCGCGATGCCGACCGCCGCGCTGGCGAGGATCCACGGCCGTGGCCGCGACGCCGCGGTGATTCGCGCCCCGCACTGCGGGCAGTCCGGTCCCGTCGTTTCGATCGTGGACCAGCACTCGGGACAGCGTTGCATCAGGCGCTGTATCGACCTTATCCGCGATCGGGATGCAGTTTGGCAGGATTCGCGGTTCGGGGCCGGGCTACCGCGATGTGTCGAACGGCCCATGGCCCCGGACGTTCGCCGCCGCCTCAGTGGGTCTTCGTCACAGGCCGCGAGGTCGGGCGCGACGCCGGCTTCTGCGCCTTCTCGCCGCCGCCCTTCTCCGTCGGCTTCGCGAGTTCGACGCGGTCGAGACCGCGCGCTCCGATCGCCTTCAGCCCGATCTTCCCGAGCTCCTTCTGCAGAGTCGAGTAGCCGATGTGACCGTCGAGGTAGGCGTTGACCTTGGTCGCGACGGTCGACTCCGAGAACGCCCGCTCCGAGTCGAACATCGTGCGGATGTTTTCGTAGAGCGCGCGGTTGCGCCGCAGCGAGTACTTCTGGTGGTAGTCCTCGGCGAAGTAGAACCGCTCCAGCTTCTTGAGTTCGGTCGTCACCGGACGGCGCTTCTTCTTGCTGACCTTCTGGGCGGAGGCCTCGGCGATCTTCTTCTCGGCGTCGTCGTTGTAGAACAGGATCGCCTTGTACTGCGTCGACCAGGCCGGGCCGCACGGGTTGTGCTCTTCCCAGAACACGTCGAGCAGCTTCTCGAACGAGGTCACCTTTGGGTCGTAGTCGACCTGGAAGACCTCGGTGTGGTCGCCGATGCGGCGATAGGTGGGATCGGGACGCTTGCCGCCGGCGTAGCCGACACGCGTGCGCAGGACACCGTCGATACCCCCGAACCGGGAGTCAGGGCCCCAGAATCAACCGACCGCGAACGTCGCGGTCCGGATGCCCTGCGGGTCTTGCGGTGCTTGGTAGTCGATCGTCTTGGCCACGTTCATTCCCTCGTCGAAGGTTTGCGCGGCGCCGAGCGCGACCGCGGCCGTCGCCAGGACGGCGATCATCGTTCTCATGAGCATTGTCTGTCGTCTCGGTTTGGCACGAGGCGCTTCATACGCTATGTCGGATCCACGATGCCGAATTCGCCCGCAACATACCTCATCCTTACCGCTCTGCTCGGGGCCTGCGCACCCAACGTGCAAGACGGCCGTGCCGACGGGTCGATCGCGATCCCGGACGGCATCCATGCAGTGCACGTGACGCTCGAGAAGGGCTCGGTCTCGGTCGAACCCGCGACCGGGAGCGGCATCGAGTGGGAGGCGGCGACCCGCAAGGGCACGACTTCGTCCGGCGACCTCGGCCTCCTGGAGCCGATCGCGATGGAGCTGCGAGCCGAGACCAAGGACGGCGTGCTCGACATCCGCGGTCCGAAGGTGCCCGCCGAATTGGCCGAGCGCGATCCCGGCGCCGCGCTAGTCATGAAACTCGCGATGAAGGTCCCTCCGAACGTCGATCTCGTCGTCCGCAGCGGGCGCGGTCCACTCGGCGTCCGAGACTGGAAGGGCGAGGTCGACCTGCACACGGACGCGGGGGAGATTCGACTCGAGCGCTGCACCGGCGACGTCAAGACGTTCACGGGTGCTGGCCACCATACCGTCATCGCGCATCGGGGCGGCGCCGACCTCTCGACACCGCACGGCGACTTCCTCGTCTACCTGGACGAGATCGGCGCGTCGGGAGTTTCGATCCACACCAAGGCGGGTTCGCTGCAGTGCAACGTTCCGGTGGGCGCGAGCTTCGAGCTCGACGCCGAGACGGCGGTAGGTGAGGTCGAAATGCGGTATCCGCTCGAGAAGGAGAAGGTCGGCAAGCGCGGCATGAAGGTCGTCGGCACGGTGCGCGACGGCGGGCCCGAGCTGAAGCTGCGCGCGGATCGCGGTAGCGTTTCGGTGCGCGAGGCGCAGCGCGAAGATCCCCGCTGAGTCAGCGACACTACTTCTTCGACCTGTGCGGCTTCGGCTTGTTCGGCTGCGGCTTCTCGCCGATGTGCACGGTCTTCGTGCCTTGCGGCACGACGAGCTTCACGTCGGATGGCGTGAGCTTCACGTTCTTCGTGAACTCACGAATCGTGAGAACGACGCGGTCGCCGCGTTTGCTCTTCTGCTCGAGGCCCTGCATGCGTCCGTCTTCGAAGCGCGCGCGCACCTCGGTGAAGCGTGACTTCGTATCGCGCGGCTTCATCACGAGAATCTTGGTCGCGCCTTCCCGCTCCACCCGGAGCTCGTAGTCGCGGGGTAGCTCCTCAACGTCTTCGACCATCATGGGGAACGGTGGCTTGCGCTTGGTCGAGTCGTCACGGGGATAGACCTCGAGCTTCTTCAGGCGTGGGTAGTGGATGCGCACGTTCCCCTCCTGCACCGCCAGCTCGGTCTCGACCTGACCCTTCTTGTTCTGCACACGCATCAGCAGCTGCTTGCCGACGAGAAGCACTTCGCCGCTGCTGACGCGGGGCTTGCGCAGGACCCGTAGATGCTTGACCTGCTCGAAGCGAACGCGCAGCGTGCGCACGTCGCCGAGGCTCTTCGACCACTCGGCCAGCAGGTTCTTCACCTCCGCGGACGGTGAGGCCTGGGTCGGCTGGGCCTGGGTCGGCTGGGTCTGGGGGCGCGACGTCTGGGCCGTCGTCGGGCCTACGATGGCCAGGCCGAGGCACGCGACGCGGATCATGAAGCGCATGCAACGAATTATGCCGCCAGTGCCTCGCCGCGTAAGGTGCGCGTCGTGAAGTCCCGACTGGAGCGCTCCCTCGATCGCGCCGTCGCGCTACCGCTGCGGAGGCCGCGCGCGGTGTTCGTCGCGGTCGTCGCTGCGCTCGGTGTCGCCGTGTGGGGGCTCGTGCGCATGGAGCTCGACCCCAACGTCGAGTCGATGCTCGGCAGTCGCGCGGCGCGGGCATACGCCGAGCTTTCCGAAGTGTTCGGCTGGCGCGAGCGAGCGTACCTGCTGTTCGAGGCCGACGAGCCGCAGCGCGGCGCGGATCTCATCGAATGCGCGCAGCGGCTCGCGGCCGAACTGTCGGAAGTTCCGTCCTGTGAGAGCGTCGTCTTCGGGCCGCCGGCGTCGAGCCGCGATGACACGCTGCGGATGCTGTTCCCGTTCGGGCTGCTGTTGGCTGACGATCCGGAGTCGGTCGCGAGCCTGCTGACCGAGGACGGCATGCGTGAACGCGTCGAGCAGCAGCTCGAGCTGCTGTCGCTGCCGGGCTTCGGCGAGCAGGACGACATGGCGGCGCGAGATCCGCTCGCTCTTCAGAAGCTCCTCGCGTCCCGGTTCGTGTCGCTGCGGGGCGGCTACCAATTCGCGGAAGGCACGCCCTACTTCGTCTCGACGGACGGGCGGGCGCTGCTCGCGATCGTCCAGGGGCGAACCGGCGACGGCGGCAGCGTCGCGAACGAGCGCTTGCTGACGTCGATCCGGGCGGCGAGTGACCTCGCGCTCGCCAGTCGGTCCGCAGCGGGCATCACGATCCGCGGCACCGGTGGCGTCTACTTCAACGACGAGAGCCAGCGCGTCATCCGCAACGACCTGATCTTCAGTCTCTCGGCGTCGATCGTGCTCGCGATCGCGCTGCTGTCGATCGGGCTGCGCATGCGGCTCGGTCGGGTCGCGCTGCTGTGCCTGCCGACCCTGTGGGGCGCGACGCTCGGACTCGGTGCGTTCGCGTGGGTGCGCGGCACGGTGTCGGCGCTGTCGTTCGCGTGCGCCGGCATCCTGATCGGGCTCGGCATCGACTTCACGATCCACGTGACGACGGCCGCGATGCGGGCGCGTGCGTCGGGCCATGGACCGGCCGGTTCGTTGCTGCGCAGCTTCCGCGACACGCGTGGCAGGCTCGCGCTCGCGGCGCTGACGTCGATCGCGGCGTTTCTCGCGTTCCTGACCTCGGATGCCGGCTTTCTGCGCGATATGGGATTGCTGACGACCCTCGGACTCGTCGCGTGCCTGGTCAGCCCGTTCGTGATGCTGACGCCGATCTTGCTACCGATGCTGCATCACGGAGCGCCGGGTGACGATCCGATGTCGTTTCGCATGATGTCCGCCGCGGCGCGAATGGCCGAACGCCCGAAGCCGCTCCTGTGGGTCGTGGGTGGCGCGACGCTCGCCGCGATCGTGGTGCTGATCGCGCGACCCCCGCGCTTCGAGGACGACTTGCGCAACTTGCACGCCGTGGACTCGGAGCCGCTCGCCGTGCAGAAGCGTCTCGCGGAGGTATTCGGCGGTTCGTTCGAGCCGTTGCTCCTGTTGATCCGTGAAGCCGACGAAGCCGCGCTCGTCGAAGCGTCTGCTCGCATCGAACTCTCCCTCGAGCCGTTGGTCGAAGACGGGACTCTGCTGAGCGTGCTGTCGGTGGCGGACGTCGTGCCGACCGCCGCGCGCCAGCGGCAGACGCTCGCGGTGCTCGCCGGGAAGTCCCCGGCCGAACTGCGCTCGACGCTGGCGTCGGTGCTCGACGACGTCGGTTTCGACACCGACGAGTACGGCGCGTATCTCGATGGATACGAGGCGGCCGTCGGCCACCGCGACCTCATGACTCCGGCGAGCCTGCGGGATTGTGGGTTGGCCGAGACGGTCGACCGGTTCGTGCGCGGGGTGACCGGACTCGTCGTCGTGCAGCCGCAGCGCGAGCTCTGGGATGCGGAGGTGCGCGAGTCCGTGCTCGCGCGGGTTGTCGCCGCGTTGGATCGAGCCGGGGTCGCCGCCGATCCGACCGGACTCCATCCGACGGCGATCGAGGCTGCGGATACGGTGGCGGAGAGCTTCGCGAACGTATCCTTGCTGACCGTGCTCGCCGTCCTGCTCGTGTTGGTCGTGCGATTCCGCCAGCCGAAAACGATCGGGCTGGTGTTGTGTCCGGCCGCGTTCGGCGCGATCTGGGTCGCGGCCGTGTTCGCATTGAGCGGGCAGCGACTCAACCTCATGAACCTCGGCGTCATCCCGATGGTGCTCGCGCTCGGCATCGATGACGGCATCCACATCGTCGGCCATGCCCTCGCCGGACGGCGGCGGTCGATCCGCGACGTGCTGCAGGCGACCGGGACCGGGGTGCTCCTCACGTCCGTGACGACGATGGTGACGTTCGGCAGTCTCGGGCTGTCGGCGAACCGCGGCCTCGCATCCGTCGGCGTGCTCTCGTTCGTCGGGATCGGTTGTTGCTTGTTTGCGTCCGTCGTCCTGCTGCCGGCGCTGTTCGCGCTGACCCGCGACCGCCGGTAGCCTTCCGCCGGCCCGGAACCCGGCTGATCGACGAAGTCTGCCCGGTCCTGTTACCGTGGTTCTTGTTACGTCTCCGTAGCACTCGCCCCACTCGGCGACGCCAGAGCGCTTTCCACGGCATGGCCCGTTCTTTGCTCCGACCCGCGCCGCCTGTCCATCTCTGAACCCTCGACCCGAGAACGGAAATGCGACCCTTACTCTTTGCCTCCCTTGCCCTCTCCTGCGCGGCGGTGACTGCCCAGACGTCGCCCGACGCCGGTGAGGCAACTCGTCATATCGTCACCTTCGAACAGCGTTCCTTCGATCTCCTACCGCTGCGCGAAGCGATCCTCGCGGATCGCTCGGCCGCCGAGGCAGAAGCGATCGTCGAAGGATTCCAGGCCAGCGCTGAAGCCGACCAAAGTGCGTTCGCCGAAGAGGTGCGCGCGCTCGGCGGCAAGGTGCTCCAGCACTACTGGATCATCAATGGCTGCGCCGTCGAGGTGCCCGGCAATCGCATCGACCAGCTCCGCGCGATGCCCGGGGTGCGCAAGATCTACAAGAGCGAGACGCGCGAGCCGATGTCGTTGCCGCTACCGCTGGTTCAGTCGACCAACGCGGACAACCACAACTCGGATGCGGTCAATGCGCAGGGCATCCGGGGCGCCGGCGTCGGCGTCGCGATCGTCGACTCGAGTTTCGACGAGAACATGGGCGGCACGGGTCGGCCGCACGCGGTGTTCTATCCCAACGGCGATCTCTCGACGCCGACCGGCAGCGGCCTCTTCGGCTCGCGCCTACGGACCGTGCAGATCGGCACGATGCCGGTCGACATGACGTTCGACCATGGCACCCGGGTCGCGTCGATCGCGATCGGCGGCAAGTGGAACCCGTCGCCGCCGGCCGACGATGGCCACGCGCCGGAGGCGGACTGCATCGGTTACGCGATCAGCATCACCACGCAGGGACTCACGGAGTTGACGACGATGGTGGGTGCCTGGCAGCAGGTGCTCGCGGATCGCGTCGCCTATGACATCGAGGTCGGCAACATGTCCTACGGGGGCACGTTCTTCGCGGACTTCCCGGAGCAGCAGGCGATGGACACGGCCGCGTTCATCGGTGACATGATCGTCACGACGTCGGCCGGCACGAACCTCTCCGACTTCTCGCGCCACGGTGCAGTGAACATCCTCTCGGTCGGTGGTGTGCTCGACGACTCGCACGTGCCTCCGAGCTGGGGCGTGACAGGCCCGCTGCCCGACGGTCGCACGTATCCGCAGATGCTCGGTTGCGGCGTCGACGTGACGACGCCCTTCACCGACAACGAAGCGATCAACACGGTTTCGAACGGTTCGTCGCACGCAGCTCCGCAGGTCGCGGGCGCCGCGGCGCTGTTCCGTTCGGTCGCGACCGGTGCGACCGCCGAAGAGACGCGCGCCGCAATCCTCGCGACCGCGGAAGACGTGACCCAGGTCGTCAGCGAGTCGATGCGGGGCTTCGGCTTTTCCCGCGACGACCGCTTGATCGCGCTCGCGCAGGGAGGAGGCCTGCTCCAGTCCGGCACGATCACGTCGCTCGAGCAGACGCAGACGTTCTCGATGAACGTGACCGCCGGCGAGACCTACGCGGTCGCGCTCAGTTGGTCGCGTCAGATCGCCGCGAACAACACGTGGGCGAACCTCGACCTCAGCGTCTGGCAGAACGGCCAGATGCTCGGCGATTCGACATCTCCGCTGAATGCGAACGAGCGCGTGCGTTTCCGGGCCGCGGCCACGGGCAGCGCGCAGATCTACGTGTCGCTCGAGTCGATCGAACCCGGCACGGTCTCGCAGCCGTTCGGCCTCGCCGGAGCGATCGCTCCGGATGCGGTCGTTCCCGGCACGATTCGTGAATTCGGCAGCGCGTGCGCGTCCGCGCCTTCGAACGTCCAACCGCCGACTTCCGGCTTTCCCGCACTGCCGCCATCGGCCGAGAGCAGCTACCAGTCCTCGTCGACCAACCAGATCTTCGGCGGCGCTCCGCACCGCGTGCAGCAGGTCTTCAATCAGTGGATCTTCGCGGCGACCAACATCCGGGGGATCTCGTTCCGCTACGACGAAGCCGGAGCGCCGCAGACCGGGACCGAGTGGGTTGATCTCGAGTTCGACCTCGGACCGACGCAGGCCGACCAGACCGCCCTGAGTCCGATGTTCGCGAACAACCGTCAGGCGCACGTCGTCAACGTGTTCCAGCGGCGGCGCGTCGTGCTGCCTCCGGTAGCCGCGCCGGGCTCGAACTCGTTCGACTTCGAAGTCGTCATCCCGCTCGACCAAGCGATCTCGTCGTTCCCCGACTTCGGCGGGATGATGTTCGACATGCGGGTCTACGACACCTCGCAGGGCAGCAACCTGATGTACCCGCTCGACGCGGTGAACAACCCAGGAAACCCGGCCGCGAGTCTCCTCGTCGGCACGAGCCCGACTGCCACCATGGGCACGATCTCGCCCGGCATCGGCGCGGTGATGGGCCTCGTCGGCGACTTCGACCAGTTCGCGCCGCGGCTGACGGCCAGCGGTTCCCCGGATGCGGGATCGTCCTACACCCTCGATCTGCTCAATGCGCGCGCGAGCGTTCCGGCGCTGGTCAGCATCGGCTTCTCGGGCGTGACCTGGGGCGGGGCGCCGCTCCCGCTCGACCTCGCGCCGCTGCAGGCGCCTGGCTGCTTCATCTTCAACAGCATCGACCAACAGATCGCGTTGACGACGAGCGGAGGCGGCACGGCGTCGACGACTCTGTCGATCCCGAGTGGGTCGAGCCTGGTCGGGATGACCGCGTATCACCAGGTGTTGGCGATCGACCCGCTCGCGAACGTGCTCGGTCTGACGACCTCGAACTCGCTCGAGGTGGTGTTCGGCGGGCGGTGAGGTCGGAGCGGGGACGCGCCGCACGTACGCGGCGGCGCATCCGGGCGGACTAACCCCGCTCCCCCTTGAAGCGCACCCCCCGCCTCCCAATCATGGCCGGCGCTTCATGACCCGACGCCTGGCCAGACTCCCGTGACCCGATCCGACGACGCACTCGTCGTGACCGGTCTCGGTCTGTCGACCTGTCTCGGCCGTGACGTCGAGACGAACTGGCAGGCGCTCGTCGAGGGGCGGTGTGGCTTCGAGAAGATCGAATGCTTCGACGTGGCCGACGCGCGGGTGCACGACGGCGGCGTATCGCCGCTGCCGGCCGGGCTCGACGCGTCGTCGTTCGCGGATGGGCGGACCCGCGCGACCGCCCACTACCGCGAGACGATCGCCGAGGCGTTCGCGTCGGCGGGTATCGACGCCGGACGCGCGCTGGATCCGGCGCGCACCGCGCTCGCGGTCGGATCGTCGCTTGCGGCGAGTGCGTCGAGTGAGCCGTTCTGGAACGCGTTCTTGCAGGACGGTCCGGCGGCGGCCGACTACAGGGAGCTCCGCAGCTACGACATCGAGCCGATGCTGGACGAGCTCGCGGATGCGTTCGACGTGCGCGGCGAGGCGGCGCTGGTGTCGAACGCGTGTGCGGCCGGCGCGAGTTCGATCGTGCTTGCGCGGGAACTCCTGCTGAGCGGCGAAGCCGATCTCGTGATCGCGGCCGGTGGGGACACGCTCGAGCTGCACACGTTCGCGGGGTTCCACTCGCTGAACCTTCTGTCGCCCGAAGCGCTGCGCCCGTTCGGTGCCGAGCGTCAGGGCATGAAGCTCGGCGACGGGTTCGCGGCGCTCCTGATCGAACGCGAGGCCGATGCGCGCGCCGCGGGCCGAAAGCCGCTCGCGCGCCTGCTCGGCAGCGGTGAATCCGCGGACGCCCACAGCCTGACGCAGCCGCATCCCGAGGGCCTCGGCGCGGCGCTCGCGATGCAGCGTGCTCTGCGGGCCGGGGGGGTCGGTCCCGAAGTGGTCGACTACGTGAACCTCCACGCGACGGCGACGCCCTCGAACGACGCGTCCGAGTTCCATGCGCTCCGGTCGGTGTTCGGCGATCGCCTCGCCGACATTCCGCTGCACGCGGTCAAGCCTGCGGTCGGCCACACGCTCGGCGCGGCCGGTGCGGTCGAGGCGGTCGTGTCGATCCGCGTGCTGCAGACGCAGGTCGTGCCACCGACGCTCGGCGTGGACGAGGGTCTCGAGTTCGACGGGGTGCAGTTCGCGTCGGTCGCCGTAGAACGACCGGTCCGCCACGCGATGTCGAATTCGTTCGGCTTCGGCGGAGCCAACGCGTCGCTCCTGTTCGGTAGGTGCGAGCCGTGACCGATCGCGCGTGCATCACCGGCATCGGCGTCGCGACGCCGACGTCCATTGGTCGCGGTGTGCCGGCGCTACTCGTTCACGAGCCGTCGGGAGAAGAGCCGCGTCCGCGGGAAGGCGTGCCCGTTCCGGAGCCCGCGTTGATCGTCGCGACGCGCTCCACGGCCGAGGACGCACTGCATCCGCGTGCGCTCCGCAAGGTCTCGGAACACACCCGTTTCGTGACGGTCGCTGCGTCCCAATGTCTCGAGGACGCGGGCATCGAAGACGAAGGGTTGCGGCAGGACACCGGGCTCGCGCTCGGCACGAGCTTCGGATGTAGCAGTTACCACCTCGAGTATCACGAAGCGCTTCGACGGAGAGGCGTCACTGGCGCGAGCGCGCTGCTCTTCACCCAGAGTGTCTTCAACGCAGCGACCGGTCACGTCGGTCAGCTGTTCGGCCTGCGCGGCAGCAACATCACGTTCGTCGGCGGCGAGGCGGTCGGACTCGAAGCGATCGCGCGCGCGGCGAAGCGCGTCGAGCTCGGTTCGGATCGCGTGATCCTCGCGGGCGGTGCCGAGCAGTACAGCGATCTCGTCCACGCGTCGCTCGATCAGTCCGGTCTGCTGCGCGACGGCGCGCCGTTCGCCGAAGGCGCGGTCTTGCTGGCGGTCGAACTCGAATCCACGGCGAACGCGCGCGGTAGCGCGCCGATCGCGCGCATCCTCGGCACCGGCCACGCGCGTGGCGAGCGTGCGCTCGAAGCCGCGGTCAGCCAAGTCGTGGAGCGCGCCGGGGTCAGCGTCGACTCGATCGAACACAAGCTGCTGTGCGAAGCGATCGACGCGGGCGCGGGCCACGCGTCGCGCTTCGACGAGCTGGTCGGAGCGCCGACGATCGAAGACACGTCGGGGTCCGGCTTCGCGATGTCCTCGGCCTGGGCCGTCGCACGGGGCGTCGCGGCGGGGCGCACGCTCGTCGCTGCCGCGACTGCGCGCGGGGCGTTTTCGGCAATCCTCGTCGATCGGGTCGATGCGGACTGACGCGATCGGCATCACGGGAATCGGGATCACGAGCGCCGCCGGTGCCGGAGTCGCCGCGCTCCAGCGGGCCCTCGACGCCGGCGATGTGCGCGTTCGCGAGCTTGCGCCGGCGATCGTCGCGGATCTGCCGATGAAGCACGGCGGCGCGTTCGACCCCGCGGTTGTCGCGCCGGACGAACGACTGCGCCGTGCGCATCTCGCATGTGCTCCGGCGCTCGACGAAGCGCTCGATCAGGCGAAGTGTCCACGCGATCGTTCGTGGGGGCTCAGCATCGGCTCCGCGTTGCCCGGCATCGAAGCGCTTGAGTTGGCCGTCGAGAACGGCGGCGACATGCCGGCCGGGCCACACGAGTTGACCGAGGGACTCGCGGAACGGCACGGACTGTCCGCTGTCGCGTCGAGCTTCTCCGCGACGTGCGCGTCGTCGCTTTACGCGCTCGAAGCCGCGATTGCCGACGTGCGACGCGAGCGTGCGTCCGTGGTCGTGTGCGGTGGCGTCGATACCCTGAGCCGCTTCATGCAGTCGGGGTTCTGCGCGCTCGGCGCGCTCGCGGGTTTTCAGGACGGCGACAGCCTCGTGCTCGGAGAGGCGGCGTGCTTCCTCGTCGTCGAACCGATCGCTACCGCGCGTGCGCGCGGTGTCCGTCCGGTCGGTCAGATTCGGGGGCAAGCGTTCTGTGCGGATGCCTCGCATCTCACGGCTCCCGACGAGTCCGGTCGCGGCATGATCGACGCGGTGCGCGCCTGCTTGGACGACGCGGACTGTTCGATCGCCGACGTGACCCACGTCAGCCTGACCGCCGGCGCGTCTCCCAAGTACACCGAGATGTACGACAACGTGCGCGCGGAGCTGTTCGCCGACAGCGCGGCCGAGTTCCTCACGTGGGAACACTCGGTCGGACACGTTCTGGCGGCATCCGGGGTGTTCGGCGTCGCGCACGCGACGATGCAGCTCGCGCGCGGTCCCGGTTGCGTGCTCGCGTTGACGGTCGGCTTCGGTGGTCAGAACGGCGCGACTCTGATCGACACGGTCCCGGAGGACGTGTGACCGAAGTCGTCATCCGCGGTGCCGGGGTCGCGACGGAGTTTCCGGAGGGGCTCGAGGATCAGTTTCCGGGGCGTTGGAATCCGCGCCGCGCGATGTGGAACGATGCGGGCGTGCTGATCGAGGCGATCGGGCGCGCGACCGAATCTGCCGGTTGGTGGACCCGCGGCAGCGGCGAAATCGTGCGTGGTGGCCAGGTCATTGGCGTCGACGACGCACCGATCGAGCCGTCGACCCGCTTTGCGCGCGACGTCACGCGTGGCCCGGGTGCGGCGCGCGCGACCGACTTCCTGTTTTCGCTGCCGTCGTCGATGGCCGCGATGGCGGGCGTCACGTTTGGCCTAGAGCAGTACCAGGCCACCGTAACGATGCGAGGACTGTCCGGGTTCCGTGCCGTCGCGCACGCGCACGACCTGATCGTCACTGGCCGGCTCGAGCGGGTCGTGGTCGGTGCGTTGTCGGTAACGGACGCGGGTGCCTTCACATTGGCTGTTGCCTGGTGTCTGGAAGCCGCTCATGCTGAGAGAATGACCGCGACCCGCATCGAAAGCTGCGACGTCTCCGATCGCGCTCCCGAGGCGGCGATCCCGAGTGCCGAGTTCTTGCCCGGCGTGCCCGAAGATCATCGCGATCTCGCAGCGCCGTCGATGTTGGCGGTGCAGCGCTGGCTCGAATCGAGCGAAGCCGGTTCGCGACAGAGCTTCGTGCACACCGACTCGCGTTTCGCCGGTGTCGGCTCGATGACGGTCGTGACCTCGGAGGACGCGTGATGGTGACCGACAGCCAGCGGCTCGCAGTCAAGGAGATGCTCGTCAAGCAGCTGCGCCTGCGTATGGACCCGAGCGAGATCGCCGACGACACCCCGTTCTTCCAGGACGGGCTGGGTCTGGATTCGGTCGACGCGATCGAACTGGTGGCGGCGATCGAACAGGAGTTCGGTGTAGTCGTGGCGAGCGAGACCGAAGCGCAGCAGGTGCTCGTCAACGTCTCGACGTTGACCGACTACGTCGTCGAAAAGGGCGGCTTGGCGTGACCTCCGGCTCGCCGTTCCGCACCTCGGTGCCGTACGACGAGCTCGACACGACTCCGCTGCGGGAGCTGCCGGACGCCGCGTGGGCGGAGGATCTGTTCTTCGCGGACGAGTTGATGAACGCGGTGATCGACGATCACTGCGTGCGCATCGCCCTGGAAGTGTCGAGTGGTGAAGTTGCTCCAAAGCGGCAGCCGGAATGGAACTGGTTGCTCGATCGGCTCACTGTCGCCGGGCTTCGCGGCTTGAAGCCTCGTTGGGATGCGGATGCGCTGCGGGCCGCGATCGACGGCGCGCGCGACGGTCTCGGACCGACGTTCGACCTGATCGAGCTGGCTGCGCGCGCCTACCCCGAATTCTTGCGCGGTGAGATCGATGGCAGTGCCGTGCTGACGAGCCGCGATGCCTTGCCGCTGTGGGAGCGATACTTCGACAACGGCAACGTCTCCTATGCGGCGACGAATCGGCTCGCCGCGTGGGCGGCCTCGAACGCGGTCGCGGCATCCGGCATACGAGTGCTCGAAGTCGGCGGCGGCTTCGGCAGTGCCGCGGCGGCCCTGCTCGAGGTCGTGCGCGATCGCGTCGCCGAGTACCGCTTCACCGAGAAGGTGCCGTTCTTCATGGCGAAGGGGAAGATGCGGCTCGCGCGCGAGTTCGACGGCGTTCCGTTCGAGTTCGGTCGCCTGGATCTCGATGAACCGGTCGCCGACCAAGGCGTCGAGAACGGCATGTTCGATCTCGTGTACGCCGTCAACGTCCTGCACGCCGTCGCCGATCCGGTGGCTGCGGCGCGCGCGCTACGGTCGACTCTGAAGCTGGGCGGTGCGCTCGTGCTCGGCGAGGCCGTTCGCGCGCGCGAGAACCGGGCCGTCCCGATCGAGTTCGTGTTCCAGCTGACCGACGAGTTCCGCGGCTTCTTCTCGCCTGCGCGATGGGACGCGATCCTGCGCGAAGCGGGGTTCGAGACGGTCACGGTCGCCCCCGACTTCGACCGCGTCACCGCGGTCTACCCCACCTATTCGATCGCGTCGATCGTCGCGGAGAACCCGGCTTGAACTACATCCAGGCGCTGCCGCAGAAGCCCCCGTTCCGCTTCGTCGAGAAGGTCGTGCACGCGGAGTACGCCGTCTCGGCCGAAGGTCGCATGACTTTCGCGCCGGAGCACCCGGTGTTCGACGGCCACTTGCCGGGCGATCCGATCGTGCCGGGTGTGATCCTGATCGAGGCGCTCGCGCAGCTGTCCGGCATCGTGCTGATTCCGCCGGGCAGCGCGACCGCGATGGGCTACCTCGCGGAGGTCAAGCGGGTGCGCTTTCGCCGCTTGGTCCGGCCCGAGGAGTGCATCACGCTCGAGTCGAAGCTGATCCGCAAGCTCGGGTCGGCGGCTTCGTTCGAAGTGTCCGCCTCCGTCGATGGCGAAGAGGCCGCCGGCGGCGAGCTCGTCGTCGGGGGCATGCGGTGAGAGCGCCTGTGCTGTTCTTCGGCACGCTGGCCCTCACCGGGTGCGCGAGCAGTCCGTTCGTCGATCTCGGTCCGCTGAGTGACGACGACGTAGAGCGCGTCTTGCGCGAGCGAACGACCAGCGCCGCGCCGCTCCACGCCGAGCTCGTCATCGAGTACTCCGACCCGGAGAACAGCGGCACCTTCGACGCCGTCGCGGTGTTCGATCCCGACGGCTCAATGGAGGTCCACGCGTTCAAGGATCTGATCATCACGGTCGAGCACGTGTTCGATCTCGTGTTCACTCCCGAGACCTACGACATGGAGCTCCGCGCCGAAGACGGCGAGGAGCCGATCGTCGAGTCTGGCGCGACGGCGGACTTCGCGGGCCGGCATCCGGAATTCGGCGGATTCTTCTGGGGGCGCGAAGCGTTCTGTTTGCCGGGTTCGCTCGGCGCGACGATCGCGCTCCGACGGCTCGAAAGCCAGCCAATCGTGATCGAGACGGCGTTGCGGAGCGGCGCGCAGGTGACCTGGACCATGGATCCGGCGACGCTCGAGGTGACGCACGGACACGTGTCTGCGCCGGAGTTCGCAGGCAACTTCCTCTACGAGGATTACCGTCGCGTCGGGGAGCTGTTCGTTCCCGGAGTCGTCACGTTCGCGGACGAAGCCCGCGAGATTCGGATCCGCGTGCACGTCGAGGACGTGGAAGCGCTCGCGAATCGCGACTTTTGAGTTCTCGTTCATGGTCGGGCCAGGCTTCGATATCCGGATGAAGAAGATCGTCTGCCTGCTGACCCTCCCGCTCTTCATGCTCTCCTGCGCGGCCCCGCCGGTGCCGGTGCACCACGAGAAGCTCGAGGGCGAATACTTCACCGCACACTCGATCCGCGGTGAGCAATCCGGCGACGTGAAGGTCGTCTATCCGTCGAACTACCTGAAGTTCACCGACATCTTCCCGGCGGGGAGCAAGGTCGCGATCGACATGTATTCGTCGCGCCAGATCGACCTGCGCATCGACGACATCCCGTGCCGCATGGTGCCACGAGACGCCGACTTCGCGACGCATCCCGACGCGCTGACGCGGTTCATCGACAAGCACTTCGCGCGTACGGCACCGGACATGAGTGGGATCGACCCGTCGCTGAAGGAGCAGCTCGACCAGGGCATCGCTCCGATCGGCTCGACGAAGGAAGAGGTGCTGCTCGGAATCGGCTATCCGAGCCACATCGACGACACCGTGCCGACGCATGCGCTCGAACGGGATCGCATCCTCAAGAGTAACAAGTGGAGCTACCGCTACGCCGAGATCATGTTCGTGCCGGTGTGGCACGTCTATCAGTTCGGTACGGACGGGAAGCTGGTCAACGTGATCCAGTAGACGGTCAACTCCATGATCGATCAGTCAACCGCGAGGGCATCGAGGATCTCCTTGGATCGGTATACCTTCGCCGCTCTGCCGGGGCCCGGTCGCATTCTGATGCTCGTGAACTCTTGTAGGATCCCGCGCCGCTGGAGTGTCTTGATCTGTGCTTGAGCCGTCGGCGGCGGCACTGGATCAGCTCCTGGATCTGCCAGTAGTTCGCCCGCGAGTTCTGCTGTCACGAAGGGGAACGAGAATAGGGAGTTCGCGAGCCTCAACGGGAGCTGCGTCCGCAGGTCCTTTAGTCGATTGGCGAAACCCTCCTGGAGGTCACGAAGTCGATGAACACGAGCAACGGTATCGCTGGCTGCATCGATGACTGCGTCAAGGAAGAATTCGACCCACTCCGTGAACGTGCCCTTCTGACTTACGAGCAGAAGGTGATCGTAGTACTCGTCTCGGCGAGCCTCGAGCGCACTCGACACGAAGAGCCAGGGCTCCCTCATCACGCCCTCATGGACAAGCTGCAACGCGATGAGCAGGCGTCCCACTCTCCCGTTCCCATCATTGAACGGGTGGATCGTTTCGAACTGATAGTGCGCGAGCGCAACCCGAACCAGCGGGTCGTCGTCCGCAGTGTCCTTCGTATCCAAGTAGCCCCGCATTCGTTCCAGGCAGGGCTCGACATGCAAAGGCGGGGGGGGCACGAACCGCGCTCGCTTGATCCCACCGGCCTTGTTGCCCAGGTAGACTTGGTCGGTCCTGAGTTCGCCCGGGTATTTCCCTTCCCCGCGCACACCGCCTGACAGCAGGGTCTTGTGCAGGGAGCGGAGCAGGTAGGTTGAGAGAGGTTGCCCGTTTCGCAGTGCGTCGATTCCGTGTTGGAGCGCACGCTCGTAGTTTCGGATCTCGAGTCGATCGTCGTCGATGTCCGTGGGTTCGAGTCCCGTGGCATCATCGAAGAACGCCTCTTCGAGAGTCGTCTCCGTTCCCTCGATCCTGCTCGACAGCACGGCTTCGCGCTTCCGGATCGGCTTGATCAGCAGATCAGCTGCGGGCAGCGTTCGGATGCCCTCCACCAGCTCCCCGATCCGACGGTAGGCTGAACCGACTCGTCGCGTGACGCGAGCCGGCAGGTCGAGGCCGTCTGGCAGTGGATCTGGCAGGAAGGCGCGTAACCCTTCCTCCGCAGTTGGCACCAGCTGTCCTGGGGACTCTTCGTCGAATTCGGACTCGTTCACGCCCTGAATTGTTCTTCGTTACGGCACGTTTCCAAGAACAATGCTTGGATTCTGTTCGATTGGCCCCAAGAATCGCCGAATTGATTCACAAAGAGGCCATCTACCAAGTGAAATTCGCGGATTGGGTGGTCGAACAGAATCCAACGGCCCGCCTGATCTTGGCTGAGGCCGCATTCCGAGTTCAATCTCACGGGGGGCAGCGCGGGATGCCGGGCTTTTTGCCCTACTCGTTCATGGCTGGGAACACCGCACGTGACCGACCGGAATCCCGGCGTTCCACATGTGACCGAATGCGACCAGGCGCTACCGGACCCCGACCGTCGGTGAACCCCTTGCAACCCTCGGCAGCGCGGGTCGCGTCGGTTGCGTGAACCCTGCTCAGCGCTTCGCCGTCGCGCTCACGTCACCCTCGCGGACGTCGAGTCTGCGGTTCGCGTCGACGTCCGCGAGCACGGTGCGCTGGCCCGACGGCCAGAACACTTCGAGCTGGTCGACGCGCTTGGCGTCGCCGAGTCCGAAGAACGCCCACAGCGACTGGCCGGCGAGATAGCCCGACGTCGTCGAGATCTCGCGCACGATGCGACGTTCGCCGATCGTCGCGACGATGCGTGCGCCGATCCCGTCCTTGTTGCTCTCGGTGCCGTGCAGCTTCACGTGGAGCCAGTTGCCGGTCTTTTCGCCCTCGTTGACGAGCAGGCGCGTCGGGCGGCCGAAGCTCTGCACGAAGAGGTCGAGGTCGCCGTCGCCTTCGATGTCCGTGTAGACGGCAGCGCGGCCGTCTTCAATGCAGTCGGCGCCGGCGATGTAGCCGACGTCGGCGAAGTCGAACATGCTCGCGTTGACCGTCTTGGCGCGACCGAGGTTGCGGTAGAGGACATTGCTCTCGTAGCCGTTGAGCGAGTTGTTGCCGAGCTCGACCCAGCTACCGGCTTCGTTGACTTGCACTTGCGAACGCAGACCTACGTTCGAGACGAAGTCCATTCAAAGGTCGTCCTTCACTTCTCCGGAGATCAGTCCGTTGAGGACGTAGAGGTCGAGGTGGCTGTCGTTGTCGTAGTCGAAGAACACTCCACCCCACGCCCAGCCGGAGTTGGCCGTGCCGGTCGGCATCGAGACCTCTTGGAACTCGCCGTTGCCGAGGTTCGCGTAGAAGCGGTTGCCGTGGAACATCTCTTTGACGATCGCGAGCACGTGCGGGCGGAAGAGCCAGCTGACGGGCCACGGCGCCGGTGCGGGGTATCCCGCCTGATCGACGATCCAACGCGAGTTCGACGCCATACCAGCGACGAATACGTCGAGGTCGCCGTCGCCATCCGCATCGCCGAACGTCGCGCCCATGCTCGATCCGCGATAGACGATGCCGACGTCCTCGGAGATCTCCTCGAAGCGGCCGTGGCCGTCGTTGCGGTAGAGGCGGTCCTGACCGAAGTCGTTCGCGACGAACAGGTCGACGTCACCGTCGCTGTCGTAGTCGCTCGCGGTGCACGCGAGCGCCCAACCCGTGTCGCCGACGCCGGCCTTCTCCGTCACTTCGCGGAACCGACCGTTCGCGTCCTGCACGAAGAGCTGGTTCGCCGTGCCGTTCCACGCGTTGTAGACCGGCTCCGGATCCTTTTGCAGCAGGTTGGCGCCGTTCGCGACGTAGATGTCGAGAGTGCCGTCGCCGTCGAAGTCCGCGAAGCAGGCGCCGGTCGACTCGCGGGACGGCGTGATGCCGAGCTCGCTCGCGCCGACTCGATCGAAGTGTGCATCCCCGCGATTCCGGAACAGGATGTTGTCGTGATCGAGCATGCCGACGAACACGTCACGATCGCCGTCGTTGTCGATGTCGACGATGATCGCGTAGCGCGCCTCGCCCTGCTCGACCGGGCCGAAGCCGCGCGCTTCGGTCGCGTCCTCGAAACGTCCTCCGCGATTCAAGAACAGCTTGATGTCACGGCCGCCGACGAGCACCGCGTCGTCGAAACCGTCATGGTCGACGTCGCCGATCCCCAGGCCCGAGCCCGGCAGGTACGCCCGCACGACGCCGCAGCGATCCTCGACGCCGCATGACGCCTGCACGAACGCGATCCCGCGTTCACTCGTCTCGTCGACGAAGCGCGTGCCCGCGGTCGCGTAGATGTCCGCGGGGTCCGAGTCGATCGACGTGATCTCCCACGCGTCGCCGTGGAACCGGCAGTCGATGCGCTGCCGTTGGAACGTCGTGCACTTCGACGAGGTCGCGCGCACGCCGTCGAGACGCAGCGTACAATCCGCGGTGATGTGGTCGTCATCCGTCGGGGTCACCGAGTGGATGACGCAGTACGCGCGTTCGATCGAAGTCCACTCTGCGAACATCGAGTCCGCCTCGGTCCGCGCCGTCGCGCGCGCGGCCTCCGCGTGGAGGTCGGCGTACGCCGCAGCGTCTAGCGCGCGGAAGGCCTTCGGGTACGCCGAATGGACCAGCGCGTTGACGGGATCCACGAGGTGGGTGCGGGTGTGGTCCCAAGAAGCACAGCTCGCCGCGAAGGTCACGGCGAGGAAACAGATCGACCTTCTCATTCGGTGCTCGTGTGGCGGTGCTCGTGTGGCGGTGCTCGTGTGGCAGCGTCGCGCGGGTCATGCCGCGGAGACGGTGCCGGACCTTCTACTGAGGCCGATTTGGCGGGTCAAGCGCGGTCGATGCGGGGGGCATCATCGAATCCGGGCTCGTCCACCCAGCGCGAGCCGGCTAGCATTCGGCGAGCATGACCCCGGAACTCATCAAACGCGCAGCGCTGCTGCTCCTGATCCCGGTCTTCGGCTGCTCCAGCGGCCCAGGGCCGCGTGACGAAGTCGTCGAGTTTCTCCACGAGCTGGCGGACGGGTACAAGCACCGGTCGCCGGCGGAGATCATCGAGCACTACAGTGAAGACTTCACCATCGCCGATCCGGTCCACCGTTCGTTCCAAGAAGCGAGCCTGTCGGGTGGCGTGCAAGTCACGCGGTCGTGGGGCACGGGTAGCCGTGCGGACTTCGCGGCGCTGCTCGAGCAGGAGCTCGGTCGCTTCGAGAAGGTGAAGAAGGCCAAGTTCGTCCTCGACGACTTCCGTGAGGCGGACGGAGGCTACGAGATCGATGCGTGGTTCAACCTGTTCGCGTACGGCGCGGACGGCATGCGGCACCACGAGGAGTCCTGGCACAAGATGCTGCTCGAGGACCGGGACGGCGAGCTGCGGATCCGCTCGCACGAAGTGCTCGAGCGCCGCGAGATCGAAGGCCAACAGCGGCACTTCGTCGATCGCGCGGCCGAGGTCGGCCTCGGCTTCACGCACGTCGCCCACGCGAAGGTCGGCGACAACACGCCGGTTATCCCGGGAAACTTCTCGGGTTCGGGCGCGAGTGCCGGCGACATCGACGACGACGGCTACCCCGACCTCTTGGTCGGTGACGGCGAGCACACGCGCGTGTTCCGCAACCGCGGTGACGGTTCGTTCGAGGACGTCACTTCGAGCGCGATCGGCAAGTCGATCGGCAAGGTGCGCGGCGCGTATCTCGTCGATTACGACAACGACGGCAAGCTCGACATCTTCCTGACCCGGGTCAAGCTGCCGTTCGTGCTGCTGCGGAATACCGGCGACGCGCGCTTCGAGGACGCGTCGCATCTGCTCGCCGACTTCGAGACCAAGCAGGCCGAGTCTGCGGCGTTTGCCGACATGGACGGCGACGGGGATCTCGACATCTACGTCGTGCGGTACGGCAGCTGGGACGACACCGCTTGGGCCTATCCGCTCTACAACGCCGAAGATGGCGTCGCGAGTCTGGTTTTGCGCAACGACGGCGCGGCCGGATTCACCGAGCTCGACATCCCCGAGTTGACGCCGCCGGGCTGGGGCCTCGCGGCTTCGTTCGGGGACTACGACAACGACGGGGATCCGGATCTCTACCTCGTCAATGACTTCGGCGACAACCACCTGATTCGCAACGACGGCGACTTCCGCTTCACGGAGGTCTCCGAAGAAGCCGGCGTCGGCGATCAGGGCTTTGGCATGAGCTCGGCGTTCGGCGACCACGACAACGACGGGGACCTCGACATCTACGTCGCGAACATGCACTCGTCGGCCCGCTGGGTGTTCGAGGCGCCGACCTTCCCGCTGCCGTTCGTCGCGGATCTCTTCTTCCTGCGTGGTTTCGTCAAGGACGAGATGCGCAAGATGACGCGTGGAAACAGCCTGTTCCAGAACGCCGGCGACGGCACGTTCGAACAGATTGCCTCGACGTCCGGTGTCGAGCGCAACGGCTGGGCGTGGGGCGCCAACTTCTTCGACTACGACAACGACGGCGATCTCGACATCTACTGCCCGAACGGCTTCATCACGGGCAAAGACCCGGATGACTGTTGAGGCGAGTTCTTCCGCAGTTTCGGTCGAAACTGGTTCGAATACGCCCACGATCACAAGGTCTTCGAGCTCGGCGAGCGCTCGCTGAGTGGCAACGAAGGAAACGAGCTCTACCGCAACGACGGTCACCGCTTCACCCGCGTCGGCTTCGTGTCCGGCGCGATGAGCATCTACGACGCGCGCGGCTTCGTGCCGGCGGACTTCGATCGCGACGGCGACGTCGACATGTTCGTGTTCAACAACGCGCAGCCGGCCGTCTACCTGCAGAACGAGTTTGGCGCGCGTCGCTCGTGGGTCGCGGTGCAGCTTCGCGGCAAGTCCGACAACAAGCGTGGTGTCGGCGCGCACGTGCGCGTGCACACCGGCGAGCGGACGCAGCTGCGCGAAATCCACACTGGCTCGGGCTATCTCGCGAGCCCGCCGCCCGAGGCACATTTCGGTCTCGGCGACGCGAAGCACGTCGACCGGCTCGAAGTGCGTTGGCCCAACGGGGACGTCCAGACGTTCGAGAACGTCGATGCGAACAAGGTCGTCGTCGTCGAGCAGGGCGGCGAGCTCAGCTACCGCGCGCTCGGCGCGAGCGCCCAGAAGGTGCAGACGCAGTGATTCGTCTCTGCGACCTCACGACGCTCTACATCGATCATGGGAGTGGCGGAGGCGTCAACACCTACCTCGAGGAGAAGGCGCGCTACTTCGGCGCGCGCGACGACGTCGAGCACACGATTGTCGTGCCTGGTGCGCGTGACGATCGCTTCGACCTGCACGGGGCGACCGTGCACCGGATCAAGAGCCCGCGCTTGCCGTGGAACCCGGAGCACCGCGTGTTGTTCCGTCTTCGCGCAGTGCGTCGCATCCTGCGCGAAGTGAAGCCGACGATCGTCGAAGCGGACTGCGCGTACTTCCTCGGCCGCACTGCTGCGCGCGCGCTGCGCGATGCCCCGGTGCCGATCGTCGGCATGTATCACGTGCATCTGCCGACGTTCATCGCGCGTTCTGGGACGGCGGGTCTCGGTCGCATGGTGTCTGGCGCGATCGAAGCCGGGGCGTGGCGCTACCTCCGTCACTGCGTCGCGAAGTGCGATCGGATGGTCGTGACGTCGCCAGACGTGTTCCGCCGGCTCGAAGACCGTGGCTTCGACCGCCTCGATTACGTTCCGCTCGGCGTGAATCCCGAACTGTTCCGGCCGATGAACGTGCCGCGCCCAGCGTGGCCGGTCGTGATCTACGTCGGGCGCCTCAGCCCGGAGAAGGATCTCGACGTGCTGTTCGACGCGTTCGAGATGCTCGAAGGCGAGCCGGAGCTTCATGTCGTCGGCGACGGCCCGATGCGCAAGCGCCTGGAGAAGCGCAGCCGCGACAACGCGCGCGTCCGCTTCCTCGGCGCCCAGCGCTACGGACCGCGCCTGGCCGAGCTCTACGCCACGGCCGACGTGTTCGTGAACCCGAGCCCCAACGAGGCGTTCGGGCTGTCGTATCTCGAGGCCGCGGCGAGCGGTGTCCCCGTCGTCGCGGCGGCGCGCGGTGGACCGCTCGGCGTTGTCACGCCGGACATCGGCTTGCTCGCCGAGCCCGGCGACGCGAGCGACTTCGCCGCCAAAATCGACGATGTCCTCGCTGGCCCGGCCCGGTACTCCTCGGCTCGGGAGCGCGTCGTGCGAGAGTTCGCGTGGGACAGGTGCTTCGAGCGGCTGCACGACATCTACCGCGAAGAGCTCGGCATTCCGTTCGAGCCCGCGGTCGACAGTGCGCGTCCCGAGCGCGTGGGCCTGAGGCGAGTGCAGTGAAGGGCGTTTTGATCACGGGCGCGACCGGTGAGCTCGGCAGCTCGCTCGTGCGCGAGTTCGCGGAGGCCGGCTGGTTCGTCGGGATCCACTACCACGAAGATGCGGGGCGTGCGGCCGAGCTTCTCGAACGGATCGGCGGTCCGGAGTGCGGCGCCACGTTCGGCGCCGACCTCACCGATCTCGCGGCGGCGCAGGACAAGGCGCGGGCTTTCCTCAAGGAGCACCCGCAGATCGAGTGTCTGATCAACAACGCCGGCGGCAATCGCGATCAGCTGTTCGCGTTCGTCGAGCCGGCGAGCTGGCAGCAGGTGCTCGACGTCAACCTCGGCTCGCTGTATCCGGTCACGCACTGCTTCATGCGCGCGCGGATCAGTCGCAAGGGTGGATCGATCATCAACATCGCTTCGGCGAGCGCCTACCGCGGCCTCGAGGGTCAGTCCGCGTACGCCGCGGCCAAGAGCGGTGTGTGTGGCTTCACCCGCGTGCTCGCGCGCGAGGCCGGTCGCTACGGAATCCGCGTCAACGCGCTCGCGCCGGGTGCGATCGAATCTCCGGCCATCGAGCAGCTCGCACCCGACCGCCGCGAACTCCTCGAGAAGACCGCGTGCCTCGGTCGTCTCGGCAAGCCGGAGGAGGTCGCGCAGGCGGCCCTGTTCTTGGCGTCCCCTGCGGCCAGTTTCGTCACGGGCCAAGTGCTCGCGGTCGACGGCGGCCTGATGTGAACGGCATGCGCGTGCGGCGTCGGCATGGGCATGGCACGGGCGAAACCGTGCGGTAACCGAAATCGTGACCGGATTTCGAGCGACGACAGGTGAGTTTCGGGACTGGCTACGGGGTGGATCCTTCCCGCTTTGTGTCGCAGACTCTCAGTTGATGCCGCGCATGAGGAATCACCGTTGACGGGGGCCGCTGACCATCTGGCCGGCCCGGGCTTCAGCCCATCGGATGCGCAGCGAGCCATCGAGGCGGCGCAGCAGTACCTCTTCTCTATCCAGAAGGACGACGGCCACTGGGTCGGCGAGCTCGAAGGCGACACCATCCTCGAGTCGGAGTATGTGCTCGCGATGCACTTCATCGGTCGCACCGACGACCCGAAGGTGCGCAAGGCGGCCAACTACATCCGCGACAAACAGCTGCCCACCGGCGGGTGGGCGCTCTACCCCGGCGGGTCGCCGGACATCAGCGCTTCGGCCAAGGCCTACTTCATCCTCAAGCTCGTCGGCGACTCGGCGGACGATCCGCACATGGAGCGCGCGCGCCGCGCGATCCTCGCGCTCGGCGGTCTCGATGCGTGCAACTCGTTCACGCAGATCTACCTCGCGATCTTCGGTCAGTACGACTGGGCGAAGTGTCCGTCCGTGCCGCCGGAGATCATCCTGCTGCCGCGCTGGTTCTATCTCAACCTCTACGAGATGTCGTCGTGGTCGCGCGCGATCATCGTGCCGCTGAGCATCGTCAGCGCGCTGAAGCCGCGCTGCGAAGTGCCCGAATACGCGAACATCTCCGAGCTGATCAACCCGACGTGGAAGTCGCCCAACGCGTCGCTGTGGACGAGCCTGTTCCTCGGTGTCGGCAAGGGGCTCGAGAAGCTGCCGTCGATCCTGTCGCGCAAGAAGGCGCTCGAGCGTGCTGAACAGTGGATTCTCGAACGGTTGCAGGAGAGCGACGGCCTCGGCGCGATCTTTCCGCCGATCGTCAACTGCATCTTCGCGCTGCGCGCGCTCGGCTACGGCTTCGACCACCCGACCGTGCAGCAGCAGGTGCGTGAACTCGAGAAACTCGAGATCGAAGAAGACGATCTCCTGCGCGTGCAGCCGTGCATGTCGCCGGTCTGGGACACCGCGCTCGCGACCAACGCGCTCGTCGAGTCGGGGGTCAAGGCCGACCATCCGACGCTGCTGCGCGCCGCGCGGTGGCTGCTCGATCGTCGTGGTCACGGCGACGGTGACTGGCGCGTCAAGAACCAGGACGTCGCGGTGCCCGGCTGGTACTTCGAGTACGCGAACCCGTTCTATCCCGACCTCGACACCACCGCGCAGACGATCATCGCTCTGCAGAAGCTGATCTACCCGGCGGACGACGCCGCGCGCTTCCGGCAGGCGATCGACGAGGCGCATCAGTGGCACCTCACGATGCAGAACAAGGACGGTGGCTGGGGCGCCTTCGATCGCGGCTGCGACAAGCCGATCCTGACGCGCATGCCGTTTGCAGATCACAACGCGATGCTCGATCCGAGCACGGCGGATCTGACGGCGCGCGGGCTCGAGAAGTTGGCGTGTCTCGGCTACGACCGGATGCATCCCGCGGCGCGGAAGGCGATCGACTTCCTGCTGTCGGAGCAGGAGAGCGACGGTTCTTGGTTCGGTCGCTGGGGCTGCAACTACCTCTACGGCACGTGGCTCGCGGCCTGGGCGCTGAGCGTGATCGGCGAAGATCCCGGTGCACCGTGGGGGCGTCGCGCCGCCGAGTGGCTGGCCAAGTGTCAGAACGACGACGGCGGCTGGGGTGAGCTCCCCGAGAGTTACGAGGATCCGACGCAGAAGGGGCGTGGACCGAGCACGGCGTCCCAGACCGCCTGGGCGCTAATGGGCCTGATGGCGCTCGGGGAGACCTTCTCGCCGTCGGTGCGCGACGGTGTCGCCTACCTCGTGCGCGAGCAGCTCCCGGACGGTTCTTGGAAGGACGAGTACTGGACCGGTACCGGCTTCCCCTGCGTCTTCTACCTGCGCTACCACCTCTACTCGGTCTATTTCCCGCTGCTTGCCCTCGGGCACTACGCGGATGGCGGCAAGCGGCTGCGACGGTCCGCGAGTGAGGCGGCGTCGTGAGGTTCCCGCTGCACATCACGACGGACATGATCCGTCACCAGGTGCGCAACGCCTGGCAGGGCAACAAGCGCTACCCGTTCGTGCTGATGCTCGAGCCGCTCTACACGTGCAACCTGGCGTGCGTCGGCTGCTCGACCGAGCGGCACACGGGCAAGCTCGAGGATCGGCTTCCGCTCGAGAAGTGCTTCGAAGCCGCCGATCTGTCGCGCGCGCCCGTTGTCTCGATCTGCGGTGGTGAGCCGACGATCTATCCCGAGCTCGAGCAGCTCGTCACCGGCATCATCGAGCGCAAGCGACACATCTATCTGTGCACGAACGCGCTCCTGCTCGACAAGAACGTCTTCGACGTCGTCCATCCGCATCGCCGCCTTACGATCAACGTGCACCTCGACGGCATGCGCGACACGCATGACATGGTCTGCGCCCGCGAAGGCGTGTTCGACAAGGCCTGCGAGATGATTCGCGAGAGCAAGGCCCGCGGGTACCACGTGATGACGAACACTACGGTCTTCAAGGAGACCGACGTCGAAGAGGTCGAGGAGCTCTGCGCGCACGTGAAGGAGCTTGGCGTCGACGGCATGTTGCTGTCGCCGGGCTACTCCTACGAGTCGGTCGAGCGCGACATCTTCCTGACGCGTGACGAGATCCAGAACAAGTTCAGCCGGATCCTCGAGTTCCAGAAGCGCTATCGCCTCGCGTCGACGCCGATGTTCCTCGAGTTCGCCGCCGGCAAGCGCGACTACAAGTGTTCGCCGTGGAGCACGGTCACCTACACGCCGCGCGGGTGGAAGCGGCCGTGCTACCTGATCGGTGAGAAGTTCACGCAGTCGTGGGACGAGTTCTGGAACGGCACCGACTGGTCCTACTGGGAGTCGCGTACGGATCCCAAGTGCCAGAACTGCGCGATGCACTCCGGATTCGAGGCCTCGGTCGTCAAGGATCTCGGGAAGCGGCCGTGGGACATGGCCCGCCTCGCGGCCTGGAACCTGTTCGGGTGACCCGCGCGCTCGTCACCGGCGCGACGGGCTTCGTCGGCAATCACCTCGTGCGGGTGTTGCTCGAGCGGTCCGAGTCGGTGCGGTGCATGGTGCGCGACGAGAGCCCGCGCGATCTGCTCGACGGCCTCGACGTCGAACTCGCGGTCGCGGATCTTCGCGATGCGGAAGCCGTTGCGCGCGCCGTGGACGGCTGCGACGTCGTCTATCACTGTGGCGCGGACTACCGGCTCTACGTTCCGGATCCGGACGCGATGTACGCGAGCAACGTCGGCGGGACGCGGCACGTGCTCGAGGCCGCGGCCCGTCACGGCGTCGAGCGGGTCGTCTACACGAGCACCGTCGGTGCGCTCGGGCCGGTGCCGGCGAAAGGGCACTACAAGCGCAGCAAGCACGCCGCCGAGCAGGTCGCGCTCGAGGCCGCGCAGCGCGGGCAGCCGGTCGTGATCGTCAATCCGTCGGCTCCGATCGGCGAACGCGACATCAAGCCCACCGCGACCGGCAAGATCATCGTCGACTTCCTCCGCGGGAAGATGCCCGCGTACGTCGACACGGGTCTCAATCTCGTCGACGTCGTCGACGTCGCGCACGGACACGTCCTGGCCGCGGAGCGCGGCGAGATCGGCGAGCGCTACGTGCTCGGGAATCGCAACATGACGCTGCGGGAGATCCTGGAGACTCTCGCGGAACTCACGGGTCGACGCGCTCCGCGACTGCGGCTGCCGCACTGGATTCCGATGACGGTCGCGTTCTGCAGCACGACGTGGGCGCGACTCACGCACAGCGAGCCGGCCGTCCCGATCGATGCGGTGCGAATGTCCAGGCAGCGGATGTTCTTCGACGCGAGCCGTGCCGTGCGGGAGCTCGGCATGCCGCAGTCGCCTGTCGAGGGCGCGATGCAGCGCGCGATCGATTGGTTCGAAGCGAACGGATACGTGCGATGAGCACTCTGATCGTCGCGGCGATGCCCGAGGAGCTCCGGGGAATTCGAGGGCGGTTCGGTGGGCGTGCCGGCGTCGTGATCGAATGCGTCGGCGAGGGCGCGGTGCGGGCGTCCGCGAGCGCTCGACGCGCGATCGAGGCCGTGAGCCCGAGTCGGGTCCTGGTCGTCGGGGTCGCGGGTGGTCTCACGACCGGCCTCGCGGTCGGGGACGCGGTCGTGGCGCGTCGAGTCCTCGACGAGGCAGGCGAGGCGCCCGCGCCGATCGTGCCCTCTGGGCTTTGCGCGACGCCTGTGGACGCATTGTCCCACGTGCGCATTCTGCGTGGGCCGTCGGAAAAAGCGCGTGCACGCGACGAGTTTCGTGTCGGCGACGCTGCGACCGTCGATCTCGAGACGGCGGCGATCGGACGAGTTGCAGGCGAGCTGTCGGTTCCCTACGCGATGCTGCGCGTCATCAGCGATGCCGCTGACGAGGCGCTGCCCCTGGACTTCGAATCGTTCCGCGACGCGGACGGCGGCGTTCGACGCGGCGCGATCGTGCGCCACGTGACGTTGCGACCCTGGCTCGTGCCGCGCCTCCTCGAGATGGCGCGCCGGCTGCGATTCGCGTCTCGAACGCTGGCAAATCTCCTCGAGTCCACGCTCGAAAACCCCCTAGGGTGAATACGCCAAACCGTCCGAAGCCGACGGGAGGGGATGGCAGAAACTACCGATACCGTGGAGAATCTCCTGTTGTTCCGGAGAGCTTGCCCCAGCGCTGTCTCATGAGAATGCGACGGAGCGGATTCCTCACCGGAAGGTCGTGTTGTTCGGCCCGGGTAGATTTTTCCTGCGAGCGCCCGGCGGGGAGATCGACCTTGGCCACGTGCAAGAGGAACAGGAAATGTCGATTGGGAAGAAACTGCTGGTGTTCTCGCCACGCGACGAGAAGGCAACGGGTCTCGTCGCGGCCACCGCGGAATGGGGATGCATCGTTACGACGTGTCAGTCCGCGGACGAGTTCCGTGGCAAACTCGAAGGCGGCAATTACGACGTCGTCGTCTGTGAAGACTCGAACGCAGTCAAGAATCTGATCGCCGAAGCGGACCCTGCGGGTCAGATCCTGCAGACTTCGCTCGCAGAGGTCGAGAAGCGCCACATCCTGCGCGTTCTGTCGTCGACGAACGGCAACAAGACCCGAGCCGCCAAGGTGCTCGGGATCGATACCAAGACGCTCTACAACAAGCTCAAGGCCTACGCGGCCGCCGAAGCCCTGCGCCGCCGCGGCGCGGTCGCGAGCGAAGAAACCGAGGCCTGATCCGCGTAGAGTGGCGGGATGGGTTCGAAACGGCTCGGCGGCGCAAGCCGCCCGCCGCGCACATGCGTGGCGCTCCTCGCACTCGCGGGTGCGGTGACCGCACAGAACGCGACGGACGCGAGTCCGAGCGTCAGCATCTACGAGATGGAGGTCGAGCTGCGGCCCGTCGCGAAGAGCGTCTCGGGTCGTCAGCGCATCACGTGGCGCAACACCACACGGGGCGCGACGAGCGAGCTTTGGATCCATCTCTACCTCAATGCGTTTCGCGATCTCGACTCCACGTTCATGAAGGAGTCGGATGCGGCGTTCCGCGAACAGTGGCGCGCCGACGAGTTCGGTAGCTGTCAGCTGCTCTCGCTGCAGCTCGAAACTGGCGCCGGCGCGATTCACTTGAATCCGACTCCGGTGCAGCCCGACGACGACAACCCGCGTGACGCGACGGTCGTCGTCGCGCAGCTGCCGAGCCCGGTCGCGCCGGGCGAGTCGATCACGCTCGAGACGACGTTCGTGAGTCGCCTGCCGAAGGCGTATTGCAGAACCGGGTGGGTGCCGGACGATGGCTTCTTCTGCATGCAGTGGTATCCCAAGCTCGGCGTGCTCGAAGACGTGAACGGTGGCGAGTCGAGGTGGACGTGCCATCAGTTCCACCGCAGCACCGAATTCTTCGCCGACTACTCGCAGTACGACGTGCGGATCACCACGCCGTCGCGATTCGTCATCGGCGCGACCGGCGGGCGTCCGATCGAGCAGCGGGATCAGGATGGGCTCACGACGTGGCGGTTTCGGCAGGACGACGTCCACGACTTCGCATTCGTGGCCGGCGACGACTTCGTGGTGCACGAGCACACGTTCGGGCCGATCGAAGCGAAGCACGACCCGGTCGCCCGTGCCGTGGCGAAGCGAATGGGCGTCCCGGTCGAGACGTTCGACATCGACAAGGAGACCCGGATCCGGCTGATGCTCAATCCCGAGCATGACACCGTCGAGCAGGTCGATCGGCACATCTCGGCCATCCAGTGCGCGCTCGAGTTCTACGGTCTGCGGTTCGGTCCGTATCCGTACGACGCGATCACGCTCGTGGATCCCGCTCGGGACATGGACGGGCGTCGACTCGGCGGCGGCATGGAGTACCCGACGTTGATCACGTGCGGCACGTCGCTCTGGCCGCACCCGCGCAAGCCGCAGCCCGAAGGCGTGACGGTCCACGAGTTCGGCCACCAGTACTTTTACGGCCTGGTCGCATCGAACGAACTCGAGGAGTCGTGGCTCGACGAGGGCATCACGACCTACACCGCCGGCCGCGCGCAGTGGCTGCGCTATCACGACACGATGCGTCCGGTTCGGACCACCGAGCTGGGGCTCGTCACCGTCGCCGGCGCCTCGTTCGCGGTGGACCCGGTCGAGGGCGTGCTCGGCTACGGCACGTTGCCGGTGCGCGACTGGGTCCCGGATCGAATCGACTCCGTGTTCGATGCGCTGTCGTTCGAGGGCACGGTCGTTCCGCAGTCGGTGCTCCTCGAATTCCTCGCGACGCAGCCGACGGCGACCGCGTGTCGCGAAGCGAGTTTCAGCGGCCGCTTCCACGATCGACGTCGCTGGCTCGACGTCGACAATCCCGACGCGATGGTCCGCGCCGGCTGGGAGTTCGCGAGTCATGCGAGCTACGTCGCGAACAGCCATCAGCGACCTGCGACCCTGCTGCGGACGATGGAAGCGATGGTGGGCCGGGACGCGTGGTGGACGTTCATGCGGAAGTATTTCGCACGGTCGCGATTCGGCCACCCGACGACGGCGGACTTCGTCGCGCTGCTCGGCGAGGAGTGCGGTGCCGGTCCCGCCGAGTTCTTCCGGCTCGCGATCGAAGCCGAGGCCGAGTTCGACTACGGCGTGCGCGACGTCGTGCCGCGCGACGGCCGCGGTCCGGTCAAAACCGTCACCGTGCAGCGCTACGGCGGCATGCGTGGCGACGTGCAGGTCCGGTTCCGCTTCCGGGGACGCGCCGAACCGGTGTATCGAACGTTCGCGGCTTCGGAGGAGTACCCGTGGAAGCGGTTCCGCTTCGACGACCGCGAGGAGTCGTGGGGTGACCTGATCGAGGTCTGGGTCGACCCCCCGGTCGATCCCGCGGCTCACGAAGCGGCATTCGGTCCGTGCGGCGCCTACCTGATCGACTCGAACCTGCTGAACAACGCGTGGCGGCCCGATGTCGATCGAGCGCCGGCGTTCTATCGCGCGTTGCGTGCGCTCCTGCAGACGCAGAACCAATTGACCTTCACCGGGATCGCGGGGTAGCCATGGCAGCAATCCGAGATGTCTTCTCCGCGATCACGACGGCGCTGCTCAGCCCGCGAGTCGTGCTGTTCGTGTGGCTCCTGATCCTCGTGCCGGCGCTCGTCGTCGTCCTGCCGAGATTCGAGGAATACGACGCGGCGCTGTCGCAGCACCCCGGCGCCGGCTTCCTGCTCGACCAGGCTCTCGATGCAGACTTCGCTCGCCAGCACGGCACGCTGCCGCTGCTCGGCGCGACCCTCTTCGTGCTGTTGGCTTCCGTGTTCTTGGCCGGCGGCGTGCTGTCGATCGTCGGCGTGCGCAGCACGCGTGGTACGCTCAGCGAGTTTCTCGGGGAGTCCGGTCGGCTCTTCCTGCGCAACCTTCGCGTGCTGGGCGTCGGGATCATGGCTGCGCTGCTGCTCGGGTGGGGTATCGATGCCGCGCGCTACTGGCTCGGCGAACTCGCGTACGGCGTCGATCCCGGATCCCCGTTCGTGTTCGACTGGCTGCCGGTGCGGTGGGCACATCTCGCGTGGGTCGGTTCGCTCGCGGCGGGGTTCGCGTTCTTGTGTCTCGTGTTCGCGAGCAAGGTCGCGATGGCCCGTCTCGCGTTGCACAACCGGCGGTCGGCGATCCTCGCTTGGGGCATCGCGATCGGCAAGTCGGTGCGTCAACCACTGCGAGTCGCGCTCACGGTCGGTCTGTTGACGGCCGCGTGGACCGCGGGTGCGCACCTGCTCGGCGGCCTGACGGCGCGATTCCTCGAGGTCGAGCAGAACCTGTGGCTCGGCCTTTTGTTCGGGCAGCTCTCCATGCTCTGGGGTGCGGTGATCCTCGTCGCGACGCTCTTGGCGGCGCGCCAGTTCGCGATTTCGCACGCCGCGGTCGCCGATCCCGAGGCGAGAGAGCCGATCGTCGAAGTGCCGCGTGCCGTGCCGCAGAAGACCGGGGAGCGAGCGTCGGTCGAGGTGTAGCGGCATACTGTTGCCGTGCGATCGACCCTCCTCCGGATTCTCGCTGTCGCGATTGCTGCGACGCTTCCCGCCCAGGAGCCCGAGCCGAAGCGGCCGGTTCCCGAGGTCTTCGCCGCGCGGCGCGCGGAACTCATGGAGAGGCTCGGTAGCGGCATCGTCCTGCTGCGCGGCGCGTCGACGGCCGACATGGCGCAGTTCTATCAGGACCACGAGTTCTACTACCTGACAGGCGTCACCGATCCCGATTGCGCGATGATGCTGTTCCCGGAGACCGGTGAGCAGTGGCTGTTCGTTCCGCCGTTCAGCCGCTTCACCGCGACGTGGGAAGGCGCGCGACACGTGCCGGGGGCGAAGACGGCCAAGGCGCTGAAGTTCGACCAGGCGAAGAGCGAGCGCACGCTGAAGCGGACGCTGCGCGAGCTCATGGAAGTCGAGGACGGAGAGGAGCTGCCGAAGATCTGGACGCTGCTCTCGCCGTCGCCGAATCGAACCGCGACCTCGAACTCCGCGTCCGGCGCCGTGCGGCGCCAGAAGCGTGACTTCCTCGATCGGCGCCCCGCGCGGCACGAGGCGATGCGCGAGCGACTCGAGTCGATGTTCGATGGCGTCCGCGTCGGTGACATCTCGCATCACGTGAACGCGATGCGCGGCGTCAAAGACGTCACCGAGATCGAGCACATCGCGGCGGCGACCGATGCCGCGGTGCACGGCATCGCCGAGGCGATGAAGAGCTCGCGCGTGGGGATGTACGAGTATCAGCTCGCCGCGTGCGCGCGCTACGTGTTCTCGCGGCTCGGCGCGGGTCCCGACGCGTATGCCGCGATCGTCGGCGCGGGTCCGAACGGCTGCGTTCTGCACTACAACGAGAACAGCCGGAAGCTCGTGGACGGGGACCTGATCGTCATGGACTACGGCCCGACCGTGCGTGGGTACGCGACCGACGTGACGCGCACGTTCCCGGCCAACGGCAAGTTCACGGCTGTGCAGCGCAAGCTCGTGCAGGACGTGCACGAAGTGCAGAAGGCTCTCATCGCGGAGGTGCGGCCGGGCGCGAGCCTCGCGCAACTCGGTCGCATGAGTTCGAAGCTCCTGTCCGAGCGCGGCTACACGTCGATCCACGGCCCCTGCCACCATGTCGGACTCGCGGTGCACGACATGGGCGGCGACGTCCTGAAGCCCGGAATGGTGATCACCGTGGAGCCAGGCGCCTACCTCACCGACGAAGGCATGGGCTGTCGCATCGAGGACACGATCCTGGTGACCGCTGACGGGTGCCGCAATCTGTCCGCGTCGCTTCCCGCGGACCCCGATTCGATCGAGGCGCTGATGGCCGCCGACGGCATCGCGCAGCAGCCGATCGGTTTGCAGCGGTAGCCGAAACGCGGCGAAAGGCCCATCCGGGAAATGCACCGGGCCACAGTGGCCGCGATTCGGACTATCATGGCCGATCGCTCAGCTTGCTCCCGTTTCCTAGTGTCGACCCCGGGTCGCACTCCGCCATGACTCGATCCCACACGTTCTTCACACTCTCTCTGGCTGCCGTTCTGTTCGGATCCGGAGCCCACGCCCAAGTCGTCGCCGGCTACACACCGCCACCGGCGACGCCCGAAGTGCTCGCCGCGTACGGACTGAGTGCAGGCACGGTGCAGCAACTCTCGCCGGAACTCGTGACGCCGACGTCGATGCAGTTCATCGTCTGGATCGACGGCGAGGCCGAGATCCTCGACCTCACTCAGCACGACATGCGTTCGCCGACTTACACGGCGCTCGCAACCGACGCGAACGGGACGATCGTCGTGCCGTCCGGTCCGACCACGACCTACCGGGGGACCTTGCTCGGTCGTTCCGGCAGCGTCGTCGCCGCTTCGTACTTCGGTGGCAGTCTTCGCGCGACCATCTGGTTCGACCGAGACTTGCCTGCCTGGGGGGTGGATCCCCTGTCGCAAGTCGTGCCGGGGGCGCCCGCCGATCAGCACCTGGTCTACTGCTCTGCCGACGTCACGACGCAGGGCACGTGCGGGGTGTCTGCGGGTGCCGGGTGGCAACCGATCCCGGGCGTGCCGTCCGGTATCGACGTGCTGGAGGAAGCGCAGGCGATGATCGTCTGCGACGCACCGTTCTCACAGATCTACGGCAACAACACGACGACGATCCAGAACACCATCCTCGGCGTCATGAACGCCGTTGACGTGATCTACGACCGCGACGTCGAGGTGACCTACGACGTCAACATCGTGCAGATGTTCATCGGCTCCGACCCGTTCACGACCAACCTGGCGTGCGATGACTTCCAGCCGAACTTGCTCGACCAGTTCACGAGCTACGCGTTGAGTACGCACGGTGGCGTGGAGCGTGACATCAACCACCTGTTCAGTGGCCGAAATTTCACGGGCTCTACCCTGGGTTGCGCATTCGACGGATTCACGACCGGCACGGTATGCACGAACGCCGCCTACGGCGTCAGCGATATGATCAGCGTGCAGAACCAGACTTCGCGTGCCGGGCTCGTGTCGCACGAAATGGGGCACAACTGGCACGCCCAGCACTGCAGTGGCGGCGGTGGCTGCCAGATCATGTGTGACGGTCTCGGTGGCTGCACGGGCAACATCACCGCGTTCGACGCGACGGCGATCTCACAGATCGTCGCGTTCAAGAACACGATCAACTGCCTCGACAACGCCGGTGGTCCTCCGCCGGTCCTGTCCAGCGTGACGCCGAACGTGCTCGAGGTGATGTCGGGTCAGACGATTCAGCTCACGGGCACGAACCTGACGACGGTCACCGAGCTCCGTTTCATCGGCTTCCAGCTCGATCCCGGCGAGTTCCTGATCCCGAACGACAACCTGATCACGTTCGAAGCTCCGACGCCGCTGAATTTCTTCCCCAACTTCGTCTGGGCCGTCGGCCAAGGTGGTTCGAGCAACCTCCTGCCGGTGACGTTCATCCCGGCGACGAATGCTTCGATCGAGGTGCCGACGTTCCACAGCCCGGCGACTTCCGGGGATTGGCCGATCGACTACGCGCACCAGCCCGGCTACCTCTACGCGATCTTCGGTTCGCTCAACAATCCGGCGACCGTTCCCGTGCTCGGGATCGACTTCCTCGTCGGCGCGTTCCAGATCAGCGCCGGCACGCTCGATCCGGTGCTCGGCTTCGGCAGTCTCGAGATCGATGTCCTGCCCGGCACCCTGGGTGCGCAGACGATCTACATGCAGCTCGTGACGATCGACAACGGCTTCACGACGCTGTTCGATTCGCCGGTCGACGCGACGTTCTTCCTGAACTGAGCCGGACTCGACCCGCCGGAGCGTTCGCTCTGGCGGGATCCATACGGTCACGATCGGTCGGCCGTAACGACGTCGCGGAAGTGTCGACGCGATGGCGGGAGCCGGGATCTTGGATCCCCGGCGGCCTTGTCCGACCCCGCCGCGTTCCGCCGATGATATCTGGGAAATGCCCCAGGGACCTTGTGGGCTGTCAATGCAGTCCCGATCATGGCAGGCCGCTCAACCTGCCTCCCTCCGACCTACGGCTTCCCCGAAGTCGAGTCCCACAAGATGTTCCAATCCCACACTCTATCCACCCTGGCCCTCGCTGCCTTGCTCGGTAGCGGCCTCTCGGCGCAAGTGCCGAGCTTTGCACCTCCCCCGTCGTCGCCCGAGCTGCTCGACGCGTTCGCTGTCAGCGATGCCACGACACAGAACCTCGCGCCCGTGGCGGGTGCCGCGAGCCTGCAGTTCCACGTCTGGATCAACGGCCAGATGGAAACGCTCGACCTCGCCCCGTTCGACGTCCGCTCGCCGAACCTGCGAGTCCTCGTGACGGACGACAGCGGCCGGACCCGGCAGATCCCGGCGGCGCCGAGCGTCACCTACCGAGGCACCCTCGTCGGTCGTCCGGAGAGTGCCGTCACCGCCTCCTTCTTCGACGGCGGCCTGCGCGCGATGATCTGGTTCACGCCCGACACGCCCGCGTGGGGCATCGATCCGGTGAACGAGGTCAACGCGAACGCGCCGGTCACCGAGCACATCGTCTACGACTCGTCGAACTTCACCCACCAAGGCACGTGCGGCGTCACGGACAACCCGACCAACATCTTCCAGGCTGGCTCCCCGCAGACGACCGGCACGGACATGGTCAAGATCGCCGAGATCGCAATCACCGCGGATGCGCCGTTCTGCCAGCAGTACGGCAACAACACGACGACGATCCAGAACGTCATGACCGGGATCATGAACTCGGTCGACTTCATCTACGACCGGGACACGGAGATCCAGTACGACGTCAACATCCTCGAGCTGTTCACCTCGGGTTCGGATCCGTTCACGACGACCAACGCGGGTGCGCTGCTCGACCAGTTCCGCAACCGTGGCCTGTCGGTCCACTCCGGGGTCGTCCGCGACGTCAACCACCTGTTCAGTGGCCGGAACTTCCAGGGCAGCACCCTCGGTGTCGCGTTCCTGAGCGGTATCTGCAACAACCTGGGCTACGGCATCAGCGACATGGCGACGCTGCAGAGCAGCACGTTCCGCACGGCGGTCTGCACCCACGAGCTCGGCCACAACTGGAGCTCGGGCCACTGCTCGGGCGGCGGCTGCAACATCATGTGTGCCGGCCTGGGCGGCTGCTCCGGCAACATCAGCGTGTTCTCGCAGAGCGTCATCAACACGATCGTCGCTTACAAGAACACCCGGACCTGCCTCGACGACGGTGGCGGCCCGCCGCCGGTCATCTCCGCGATCACGCCGAACGTCATCGAGGTCCTCAACGGCTCCGCGCAGATCACCGGCACTGGCCTCTCAACGGTCACGGAAGTCCGCTTCATCGGCTTCGAGCTCGATCCGAGCGAGTTCACGATCGTCAACGACGGTTTGATCACGATCGATACGGTGCTTCCGCCGAACCTCAACCCGAACTTCTGCTGGGTCATCGGCAGCGCCGGTAGCAACCTCGTGCCCGTCGGCTTCACGCCGGCGACGGACGCCTCGCTCGACATCCCGCAGTTCCACAGCCCGGTCCTCGCGGACTGGCCGGTCGCCTACGCCCACCAACCGGGCTACTTCTACGCGCTGTTCGGCTCGCTGAACAACCCGACGACGGTGCCGGTCCTCGGCATCGACTTCCTGGCGAGTGCGTTCCAGATCGCGTCGGGCACGGTCGATCCGGTCACCGGAGCCGGCAGCCTCGAGATCGACATCCTGCCGGGCACGCTGATCGCCCAGACGCTCTTCATGCAGTGCGTCACGATCGACACGGGCTTCACGACGGTCTTCTCGTCGCCGGTCAAGTCGACGTTCTTCCTGAACTGATCGAAGCGTTGACAAACGAACACCGCCGGGGCGCTGTGCGCTCCGGCGGTGTCGTGTACGGGAACAGATAAATGGAGCCGCGACGGGACAGCAGGCAAAGGATCGAAGTCGGCTAATTCAAGCCCGTCGCGGCTCCGGTGTTCGTTCCCGTCCATGCTCGGAAGATCTCGTCTCGACGTGAGCCCACCGGATTCGACGGGCTCCGGACCGGGTTCGTCGGCCGCCGCTGGCATGGTCCGGTTCGGCTCTCGCTCGCCTGCAAAAAAACTTTCGCCGCGCCCACCGGGCCGGCTAGTTTCACGGCATGAGCCTGTCCGACAACATCAAGGCGCTGCAGCAAGCCGAACTCCGCGTGAACCAGCTCAAGGTGAGTCTTTGACTTCGACGTCAAACACCGTGAGCTCCATAACATCGAGAACGAGATGAGCCAGCCGGGCTTCTGGGACAACCAGGAGGCCGCACAGAAGCTGGTGGGCGAGAAGCGCAAGATCGGCGCGGTCGTCGATCCGATCGAGAAGGCGGCGGCGCTCTGTGACGACGCCGGCGTGCTGATCGAGCTCGGTGGCGAAGACTACGACGCCGTCCGCGAGGACCTGGATCGTACGCTCGCCGAGGTCGGTCAGACGCTCGACAAGCTCGAGTTCCAGGTCATGCTCGGCGGCGAGCACGACCAGAGCAACGCGATCTTGACGATCGTCCCGGGCGCCGGTGGCATCGATGCTTCGGACTGGGCCGAGATGCTGCTCAAGATGTACGTGAAGTGGGCGGAAGACCGCGACTTCGAGGTCGAGGAGATGGACTACCAGACGGGCGAAGAGGCGGGCATCCGCGTCGCGACCGTTCAGGTGGCCGGGCCCTACGCCTACGGCAACCTCCGCGCCGAGCAGGGCGTGCATCGACTCGTGCGCATCTCGCCGTTCGACGGCAACGCGCGGCGGCAGACGTCGTTCGCGTCGGTCGAAGTCGTGCCCGAGCTCGATGACGATCTCGATGTCGAGATTCTCGACAAGGACCTGCGGGTCGACACGTTCCGCGCGAGCGGCGCGGGCGGTCAGCACGTCAACAAGACCGACTCCGCGATTCGCATCACGCACCTTCCGACCGGCATCGTCGTCAGCTGCCAGAACCAGCGCAGCCAGCACAAGAACAAGGCGCAGGCGATGAAGACCCTGAAGGCCAAGCTCTACCAGCTGGAAGAAGCCAAGCGGGAGGCGGAGCTCGCGAAGTTCTACGGCGAGCGTGGGTCGGTCAGCTGGGGTAACCAGATCCGTAGCTACGTGCTGCATCCCTATCAGATGGTCAAAGACCTGCGCACGGGTGTCGAAACTTCCAACGTGCAGGCGGTGTTGGGTGGTGAGCTCGACAAGTTCATCGAGGCCTACCTCAAGGGCGTGAAATGCAAGGACTGACGCGCTTCGCGTTGATCTCCGTCACCGACAAGAGTGGCGTCGTCGAGTTCGCGAACGGTCTCGTCGAGGCCGGCTTCACGGTGCTGTCGACCGGCGGCACCTACCGTGCGATTCGCGACGCGGGGATCGCGGCGACCGAGGTCGCGGACTACACGGGCTTCCCGGAGATCATGGATGGGCGCGTCAAGACGCTGCACCCCAAGATCCACGGCGGCATCCTCTCGCGCGCGGGCAACTCGTCCGACGCGGGCGCGATGAAGGAACACGGGATCGAGTCGATCGACGTCGTCGCGGTGAACCTCTACCGCTTCCGTGAGACCGTGCAGAAGCCCGGCGCGACCCGCGAAGAGATCGTCGAAAACATCGACATCGGCGGCCCCTCGATGATCCGAGCGGCCGCGAAGAACCACGAGCGTGTCACCGTGGTCGTCGATCCGACCGATTACGCGGCCGTGCTGGCCGAGCTCGGGGGCGGTGACGGCGTCTCGGAGGAGAAGCGTCGCGAGCTGGCGGGCAAGGCCTATGCGCACACCGCCGCGTACGACGTCGCCGTCGCGGGCTGGTTCGACGCCGAGCGTGCCGCCGCGGAGCGCGCGTCGCGATTCGGTCAGAGCCTGGCGTTCGCGTTCGAGAAGATCGCGGACCTGCGCTACGGCGAGAACCCGCACCAGGACGCCGCGGTCTACTCGAACCCCGAGGTGAAGGGGCCGAGCCTCGCCAAGGCGGAGCAGCTCTCGGGCAAGGAGCTCTCCTACAACAACCTCGCCGACCTCGATGCGGCCCTCGGGCTCGTGCTGGAGTTCGACGACCCCGCGTGCGTAATCGTCAAGCACAACAACCCGTGCGGCACGGCGATCGCCGGTGACGCGAAGGCCGCGTTCCGCGCCGCGCTCGACGCCGACTCGCTCAGTGCGTTCGGCGGGATCGTCGCCCTCAACCGCCCGCTCGACTCGGAGTGCGCGCGCGAGATGGTCGACCACGGCGTGTTCGTCGAGGCGATCGTCGCGCCGGAGGTGCCGGCAGACGCGCTCGCGATTCTCGGCGAAGCGAAGTGGGGCAAGAACGTGCGCGTCCTCGCGATGCGCGGCACGCCCGACGCGGAGACTCACGGTCTCGCGCTGCGTCCGATCTCCGGCGGTCTACTCGTCCAGTCGGCCGACGGTCGGGCGCCGCTTCCGGAGCTCGAGCCCAAGACCGCGCGCCAGCCGTCCGACGCGGAGCTGCGTGCAATGGCGTTTGCCTGGAACGTCTGCAAGCACGTCAAGAGCAACGCGATCGTCCTCGCTCGCCCCGTTGGCGACGGGTCGGTGTGTGCGACGGTCGGCGTCGGTGCCGGTCAGATGAGCCGGGTCGACGCCGCCAAGATCGCTGTCGAGAAGGCGGGTGACGACGCGCGTGGCGCCGTGCTCGCGTCCGATGCGTTCTTCCCGTTCGCTGACGGGATCGAGGCGGCCATCCAGGCGGGTGTGACCGCCGTCATCCAGCCGGGTGGCAGCAAGCGTGACGAGGAAGTCATTGCGGCCGCGGACGCGGCGAACGTCGCGATGGTCTTCACGGGTCGGCGCCACTTCCGTCACTGAGGCGGGACGCATGGACATCACGATCGCGATCGACAACATCATGCTCGGGGAGTCGATGGCTTCGATCGCCTCGACCAAGCGCGTCGATCTGTGCGTGCGTGCCGGCGTCGATCCCGAGGACGATGGCGCGGCGTTCACCACGGAGACGTCGGAGTTCATGCGCCGGCTCTGCCGTGAGCTCGGGGACTACCACGCCGGAGACGGACGTATCGCGGCGGCCCTCGTCGATTGGGTCGCGCGGTGTCGTGACTACGAAGCGTGGGACGCGTTGATGTCCGGCTTCCAGTTCGAGGGGCGCGAGCGCTACGTCGAGCGCGGCCGCTCGCTCTTCCCCGGCACGATGACCGCGCACTGGTGATGACGTTTGCCGACCGACGCGACGCCGTGCTGGCCGAGATCGCGGAGTCCTGCCGCGTGCACGGCCGCGAACCCACAGACGTCACGCTGTTGGCGGTCAGCAAGACCAAGTCGGTCGAGGCCATTCAGGAGGCGTTGGAGACACCGCAGCGGATGTTCGGCGAGAGTCGCGTCCAAGAGCTCGCGCAGAAGGCCGGGCAGGTCGAGGGCGTGGAGTGGCACATGATCGGCAGCGTTCAGACGAACAAGGTCGGCGCGCTGATCGACGTGCCGGGATTGCGCCTGTTGCACAGCCTCGATCGTCCGAAGCTCGCGCGTGCGCTCGAGCGGGTCCTCGATTCGCGCGGCGCGCAACTCGATGCGTTGCTCCAGATCGAAGCGACGGGCGAAGAGAACAAGCACGGCGTGACACTCGACGACGCGGAGCGCGTCGCGACCGAGATCGCCGCGGAATGCCCGGCGATTCGGCTGCGCGGTTTGATGGCGATGGGGCCGCTGCACGGTGAGGCGCGACCGGTGTTCGAGCGCGTCGCGGAACTGCGCGATCGGCTGCGCGCGCAGCTCGGGCTCCCGCTCGACGTGCTCAGCTTCGGGATGAGTGGGGATCTCGACGACGCGATCGCGTCGGGCTCGACACTCGTCCGGGTCGGCACTGCTCTATTCGGTTCGCGGTAAAGTGCTGGGGAAAACTCCTCTACCCCGGTGAAGAGGCCGCGCTATCCTGCGGGGAATCACCTTCTCAGGATCTTTAGGAGACATCACCGTGCGATTCATTCCCTCTCTTCTCGTGACTTCGGTTGCGCTTGTGGGCTGCGGCGGCAGCAGCAGCGACGGCGGCACGACGACGCCCACGCCGGGAACCGGCACCGGTTCCGTCAACAGCGCGAACGCCAAGTCGCTCATCACGGCCGCGGTCAGCTCCACCCAAGGCCTGACGACCGTCAGCGCGAAGAACGGCAACTCGCGGGCCCAGTCGGACGCCGCGAACCTCGTCGCCGACTCGGGCGACGCCGTCTTCGACTTCGGCGGCTACACCTTCAAGCGTCTGATGCGCTACGTCCCGAGCGACATCCGCAACCAGACGTTCGAAGACACGTTCTCGTGCCCCGACGGCGGTGACGAGGTCGTGATCTGGGACGACGCCGACGACAACTTCGAGGATTCGACCGGTGACCGTTTCACCTACATGATCAACGGCTGCAAGTTCCAGGGCACGACCCTGAACGGCAAGGTCGTCGAAGGCATCGAGCTGCTGGAAGAGAGTGAAGACTCCTTCAACCTCCGTTTGGCCACGATGTACGAGTCGCTGACCCTCGAAGAAGACGGCGAGACGCTCACGCTGAACGGCAACACGAGCGAGTCGCTGATGTTCAGCGAAGCGCTCATCGAGTACGTCTACATCATCGGTGCGAGCCTCACGAGCTCGGAGACCTCGCTCCTCGAAGGTTCCGAGTTCCGCGTCAAGGTGACCACCACCGAGAGCGGCTTCACGACCGAATTCTCGAGCAGCGGCACGCTGTCGGTCGAAGGCATCGGCACGATCACCTACGAGACCACCGTCCCGATCACGATCGTCTACGACGAAGCGACGGACGAAGAGAAGGTCACCGCGGGTGAGCTCACCGTGCGCGGCGCCAACTCGGCGGCTCGTCTGCGCGTGGCGGCGGAGGACGAAGTCGTCCTCGAGCTCGACGAGAACGGCGACGGCACGTTCGAGAGCTCGGAGCCGGCGGACTTCGACGACTTCGAACTCGGCGATGACGACGACGATGATGACGACGACGACGATGACGACGACGACGACGATGATGACGACATGATGGGCGGCTGATTCACGTCGCGGTTCGCCGCGTCCGTACAGCAAGACGGGCGGTGACCTCGGTCACCGCCCGTTTTCGTGTACGCCTTGCCGGGTCAGCGGCCGCGCCGCCGGCGACCGCCGCCGTCTTTGTCCGTGTCACCCTCTCCGTCCTCCTCGCCGTCGTTGTCGCGATTGCGGCGGTTCCACATGTCGCGGAGGTTCTGCTCCGCGGTCTGCGTGCGGTCGCCGAGAACGTCCTTGACGAACGCGCGGAACGCGCGCAGTTCGCCGCCCTCGACGACTTCGATCGCCTTCTGCATCCATTCCTTCGCCTCCGCGTCGCGCTCGTTCGCGGCCTTCTTTTGAAGGATCGCCGCGAGGTCCTTGTCGCGACGTGACGCGATTGCGTAGGCGGCGGCCGTGCGCACCTTCGCGTGCTCGTCTTCGAGTGCGGTCTCGAGGTGCTTGCGGACGACCTCGGGGTTCTCGAGGACGCTTACCGCGGCCGCGGCCTGCGCGCGCACGTCCGGAGACTTGTCCTTCTGCAGCACCTTGCCAAGGGTCTTCGTGACCGTCTTGTCGGTTGGCCCGGCCGAAGCCAGGGCGCGCAGCATCCGGCCGCGCACCTTGTCGTCGCTTTCGGACTTCCAGGCCTTCTTGAGTGGCGACAGCGACTTCGGCGCCGCGAGCTTCTCGAGCGCGCGTGCGGCTTCTTCGCGGGTCGAGCGCGAGCGACTCTCGAGATAGGGCGATGCGATCGTCCACCAGATCTCCGGGGACTTGTCGCCAATGGTGCGCAGGGCACTGCGCAGGAAGCCTCCGCCGATCGCGCGTAGGCTCGTCTCGGCGTACTTGAGTGCGGGCTTCTCGGGGCTGCGGACGATCACGTTGAAAAGCTCAAGCGTGCGCATCCAGTTGGCGCCGCGCCCACGGCCCCCGCGACCGCCACCGTTCTTCTTGATCTCCTTGAGCGCGGACTTCAGTTCCTCCTCGCTCGGCGGCATGTCGCCGGTGCCGCCTTCGGCACCGTTGACCCGCATTCCTTCCGGCGCGCGAGCGCGATCACTGAGCTCCCACTCGAACTCCGGGTTCACCTTCTGGATCGCGTCGACCCAGATCCACTCGAGCTGCCCCTTCGTCAGCTTGTAGGCGACCGAGCTGATCAGCTTGCCACCCTCCTCGCGTGGATCGAGGAAGAGGTGGTGGGGCACCGCGACCGGATCGCCGGCCGTCGCGCCGAGGAAGCTCTCGCGAACCCGTCGCTCGTCGGGGTTCGAGGAGCCGGTGGGTCCGACGTGATAGATCAGGTTCACCGAGTGCTTGCTCAGCTCACGGATCACCTTGTCCTTGTAGTGCTCGGCTTCGAGTTCGTCGCTCGCCGGTTCTCCCGGCATGTTCAGCGCGACCATGACGACCGTCTTCAGTTCTTTGGCGTCCTCGAGTGCGGCGTCGAGGCTCGCTTCCCAGCGGATCTGGGCAGAGGCCGTCGTGCAGAGCAGGGCCAGTGAGAGGGCGGTGGTGCCCGCGAGCGTGTTCATGGATGTCTCCATCGGAATTTTCGGGGCGCAGGGTACGCGAAACCGCGCCGCATCGAGCGGCGCGGATGTCGAGCCTTTGTATCGACCCGCCTCGGGCGGCGAAACGGACCTGTCAGTGCGCGACGGCGGCCTTGATCGCCTCGGTGAGCGCCGGGACGACTTCGAACGCGTCGGCGACGATGCCGTAGTCTGCGACCTTGAAGATCGGCGCGTTCTCGTCCTTGTTGATTGCGACGATGAAGCGCGACGTGCTCATGCCGGCGAGGTGCTGGATGGCACCGCTGATTCCGACCGCGATGTAGAGCGTCGGTGCGACGACCTTGCCGGTCTGGCCGACCTGCTCGCGGTGCTCGCGCCAGCCCGCGTCGACGACAGCGCGTGAGGCGCCGACCGCGGCCACGCCCGGTCCGAACGCCGCCGCGAGGTCTTCGACGAGGTGGAAGTTCTCGGGCCCCTTGAGGCCGCGGCCACCGGAGACGACGACCTTGGCTTCCTGGAGCGGGATGCGGTCCGAGGCGCCGGCGACGATCTCCTTGACGATCGCGCGGAGCGTGTCCGCCGAGATCGAAGCCGGGGCGTCGCTGACTTCGGCGCCATCGCCGCTCGTCGGCTCCCAGTTGTTCGGGCGCAAGGTCGCCATGAACGGCGATGCGTCGAACATGCTCTTCTTGTACGCCTTGCCCGCGAACACAGGCTTGGTCGCGCCGAACTTGCCGTCCTCGAAGTGCAGCGCCGTGACGTCGCTGACGAGTCCGGTGTCGAGCTTCGCGGCGATGCGCGGCGCGAGGTCGCGACCCATTGCGCTCGCGGGCGCGAGGACGGCAGCCGGCGCGAGCTTCGCGAGCTCGGTCGCGATCGCTTCGCAGTACGCGCTGCCGCTGTAGTTCTCGAGGTCGCCAGACTCGATCGCGATGACCTTGTCGGCGCCGCTCGCGGCGAGTCCCTGCTTGGCGGAGTCCAGTCCGTTCCCGGCGACGAGGGCGACGACGGTGCCGCCGCCGGCCGTCTCCGCGAGTTCCTTGGCGGCGCCGACGGCCTCGAGGGAGACCTTCTTGAGCTGGCCCGCACGCGCTTCGGCGATGACTGCAATCGTGGACATGGTGTGCTCCTACAGGACCTTGGCGTCGTTCTTGAGGGCGGCGACGAGGTCGTCGACGTTGTCGAGGATCTTGCCTTCGGGGCGCGCCGGCGGCAGCGTCAGCTCCGCGACGCGCGTCGCGGGCTCGATCGCCGCGGCGTCGATCATCTCGAGCGGCTTCTTCTTCGCGGCCATGATGCCCTTGAGGTTCGGGCGACGCGGCGTGTTGAGTCCCTTGTTGGTCGAGATCACCGCCGGCGTCGGGCAGTGCACGACTTCGCGTGCGCCTTCGATGTCGCGGGCTGCGGTGAACGCGCCGTCGGCGAATTCGAGGGTTTGCACCTCGGTCACACAGGCCATCCCCAGCAGCTGCGAGAGCCGTGCCGGGAACTGGCTGTCGTCGCTGTCGACCGCTTGCTTGCCGCAGAAGACCAGGTCGTGCGGAATCGACTTCACGTATTCCGCGACGATCTTGGCGGTGTTCGCCGCGTCGAGCTCGAGGTCGCCCGGCTTGATCAGGACCGCCTTGTCCGCGCCCATCGCGAGGCACGTGCGCAGTTCCTTCTGCGAGTCCTCGCTGCCGAGCGTGACCACGGTCACCGATCCGGCGCCGACCGTTTCCTTGGTCTTGATCGCCTCTTCGACGGCGAACTCGTCATACGGGTTGATGTCGAACTCGACGCCGCCGGTGTCGATCGACTTGCCATCGCCGCCGACCTTGATCACCGAGTCGGTCGCCGCAACACGCTTGATGCAAACAACGATTTCCATGGTGGTTACACCCGTGAGCGCGAGAGGGGGCCGCGCGGAGAGGTTGGGGGCGAACCACTCTAGGAGCGGCTGAATTTCATGCAAGCGACGATCGGCCGGGGGGCCGGGCCGCTCGGATTCGCTACAGCCGCGCCGGACCGTCGGAGCGCAGTTGCGCCATCTCCGGCGCTGTGAGCTCGCGCGCGAAGAACACGACGTCGTCGATCTGGCCGGCGAAGTCACCCGTCGGCCAGCCCGTGCTCGAACCGACCGAGAACGTCCACGCGGCTTCGCCGTTGTCACCTTCGTTGGCCGCGGCGAGATTCGCGGCGGCCGTCGGGATCCCCGTGAGGTAGGGCTGATAGGCCGTGGCGCCGTCGTGCGTGACGCCGACGTGATACCACGTGTTCGCGACGATCCCCGCGCTGATCGTCTGCGGCGCGCCGCCGAACAGTCCGAATCGAAGTTCGTCCCCCTCGAGGTACAGGGCGGGAGTCGTGACGCCGGGGATCTCACCCTGAGACGCCTTGGCCCAGATGACCTGCGTGCCCATCACGGCGGACGGGCGCATCCACATCGCGACCGTATAGGCCGAGCTGCTGACGTTCAGCTCCTCGGCGTTTCCGAACGTGACGGAATCGCCAGCGCCGTCGAACGCCATCGAGAGACCCGACGCGTTGGGCGTCTCGGTGCCGAAGGTGGCGTCACCTACGACGGTCGCGTCGTGGGGTTGCGGTTGCGCGCCGTTGTCGAGCAGCGTGCCGTCGAACGGTACCCAGAGCTGCGACGAGTTGCACGCGACGGTGAACGTCGTCATCGCGGTGACTCCGGACTCGACGGTGATCGTCCGCGGGTTGTCGCCTTCGACCGTGCAGCGTCGCGCGAGGTCGGTCAGCGTCAGCTCCACGTCGCCGGCCACGAAGCGAGGCGACGTGATCGTCTCGTCGGTGTTGACGGCGATCGTTGCGTCCGGGAGCTGAAGCACGTAGCCATCGTTGTCCGGGTCGCCGTTCCCGACGGACTCGAACGTGACCTCGATGTCGCCCTTCGGGACGCAGTTGACCGTGATTTCGAGCGACGCCGTTTCGCCGGCGACGACGGACACATCCAGTGTTGTCGAGGCATCGAGGGTGCAGTTGCCCGCGAGATCGTCGACCGCGACGGTGTAGGTGCCGGGATCGACGCCGCTGAAGAGGATCGTCTCGTTCGCGCCGATCGCACGCAGGCGACCGTCGAGTTCGACCGTGTAGCCGTCTTCGTCGGGGTCGACGTCACCGTTTGTGACGGTGGTCACCTCGACCGTGCCCGTCGTCGCTACGCACGACACGTCGAACTTCACCTCTACGGTGCCGCCCTCGAGCCGGACGTTGACCGGGTTCTCGCCCTGGACGGCGCAGTCCGAGTCCAGACCGCCGAGGCCGACCTTCGTCAGGCCGACGGGCACGTTGTTGAACGTCAGAGACCCGTTCGGTCCGATCGGCTCCGTCGAGTCGCCGATGGTGACCAGATACTCGTTGTCGACCGGCGTTCCGCTGGTCTGCACGGTGACGACGACGGTGCCTTCGGTCGCGGCCTCGCCGGTGGTTCCGCCGCCGGAGCTGCCATCGCAGGCCGTAATCCCGAGCAGCAGCGCCACGGCGGGCACGAATGCAATTGCGTGGTGGATCTTCATGGGAGAGGGGTCGGGGGATCCTAGCTCGAAACGCGGCCCGGACCATGGATAGCCGAGCCGCCGGTCCCCGTCACCATTCCGGTCCGCCGGAATTATTGCAAGAGTGCCTCGGCCACGAGATCGGCCATCACGCCGTATCCGCGGTCATTGCAGTGCACGTCGTCGCGGATGAAGAGCTCGTCTCGGCCCATGGTTTCGAGGAGTTCGTCGAATCGCGGGCGGAGGGCGACGCGACGCGCCTTCTTGGCCGTCGCGACACCGTCGACGAGCTTCTCGTGGTCGAGGTCTCGGAAGGGGTAGTCGAGGAGGATCGGCTCGGCGCCGCTCGCCCGGCACGTTTCGATGATGGTGTCGAGATGCTTGGCGACGACGTTCGCCACGCCTCCGCCGGCGCGTCCGCGCGCGACGAGATCGCGGAAGCGCTTCGACTCGCCGTCGTCCGCGCCGAGTTCTCCGAGCATGGCGTCGACCGTGGCGTTGTCGATCGCGGCCTTGGCGAGATGCACGTGATTGACGACGTGCTCGTCGAGCGTGCCCGACCGCCACGACTGGATCAGGTTGCGCACGAAGTCCTGACTGTCTCCGGCGTCCTTGCGCGTGAGCGCGCGCTGCAGCAGAAGGTCCGCGCGGAGCGATCCCTTCGGCAGCTTCGGCACCGTGTCGTCGATCGCCGCCACGAGGATGTCGGCCTTGCCGTTCGGCAAGCCGTGCCGGATCAAGACCTCCCAAGCGCGGACGTTCTCGGGGAACGCGCGGGAGACCGCGGCGGCGACTTCGACCGACTCGTCGATCTCGTCGAGCATCAGCAGCGAATGCGCGAGGGCTTCGCCCTTCGCCTGATCGGGTGCGTCGCGATAGGCGGTTCGCAGTGTGCCGAGGCGTGCGCGTGCAGAGGCTTCGTCTCGCTTCGCGAGGTGCGCCCGGATCAGTCCCTCGGAGGCGGGTCCGATGGCGCTCGGCTCTTCGAGTGCGGCCGTCAACTCGGTGATCGCCGCGTCGTACTGCTGTGCGCCGAGTTCGCGCTGGCCGCGCTGCAGCGCCGAGAGATCGGTCACCGGTCCTGGTGCGAGCACCTGCTCTTCTTCCCAGATCTTGCTGCGCAGGCACAGCTTGTCGTCATCGAGTCGCCACTCGACTTCGACTTCTTCCTGGCTCGGCAGCACGACGATCAGCTTGCCGTCGCGGGTCTCCCAACGGAGCTCCGCGTTGGCGTAGAGCATGCGACCGGTCGGTTGGAAGTGGACTTCGCTACCGTCCTTGTTCCAGATCCCGACGAAGCCCTCCTCGCCGTGCTCGGCGAGTCGACCGACGAGCAGGATGTCGATCATGCGTTTCGTGCGCCAGACGATCGGGAAGGACTCCGCGTTCGCCTGGGTGAGTTCGCCGGGGCGGGCCCACTGGTCGTTCGTCCCGACGAGCACCATGACGTAGTCCGGTGCGAATCGCGCGAGCTGGTCCGGCAACAGGCCGAGGACGTCGTGCGAGTTGCGCCCGGGGTACGCGCCGTTGACGACGACCCAGTCCCTACCGGAGCGCTCGCGGAGCTTCTTCTCGAGCTGCGCGGGGTAGGAACCGCCCTGGGTCGAGCCGAGGCCGTAGCTCATCGAGTCGCCGACGCACAGCACGACCGGGCCGTCGCCCTCGGACCGGGTCTCGCCGGAGCGACGCTGGGTCCATGCGACGTAGGCCGCGATCTGGAGCAGCAGTTCGATGAATACTGCGATCCCGACGAGCCAGAGGATGGCCCGCTTGAGCTTCGAGCGTTTGGGCGGTGGGGTGGTCACGAGTCGCGGGAGTATAGCTGCGGCGCGAGAGTCCGCGCACCGGCATGGGAGGCCGCCGAACCTGGATCCGGGCGAACGAACCCACTACATTGGCGGTTGGGGAGCTTCCCATGCTCGCAAGGGCGTGATCCATCTGTGACAGACGTGCTTCCCTAGCCCATGGCGACCCTCAGCAGCGAGACCGGAACGGGGTCGCACGCCGAATCGGACGCCCGACCGACCGCGCGAGCGAACGCTCTGTGGCTGTTCGATCCGGCATGGTTGGTGGAAGGGGCAGGCGAGGCGGTGCGCGTGCTCAGCCGACTGCTCCACGTCCTCATCGTCGGGACTGCGGTACTCGTTGTCGCGTACTCCCCGCTGCTGCTGGACAACCCTCGCACGTGCCTGCTCGCGTCGTGCAGTCTCGCCGTTTGGGGTGTCGCGCTCTGGCTCGCGGCGCGACGGCCTGGAGTCGCGCTGCTGCTGACCAACTGTTTCTTGTTGGGACTGAGCCTCTTCGCGATTTCGACGGGCGACGGCATCCACGATCTGGGGATCGCGCTCTTCCCCATCTACTACCTCGTGGCCGGGCTGCTGATGGCCGGGCGGGCGTACGCGTTCTTCGCCGTGACCTCATTGGTCGGCGTCGGCCTTACGGCGTTCGCCGAGTCACGCGGCTGGATCTACAACAAGTTCAGCGCGAGCCTGAACCCGACCGATCCGCTGCTGCTGCTCACCTTGCTCGGTGCCTCGGCATGGCTGACGCGCGTCCTGGCGCGCTGGCTCCTCGGTGCTGTTCTGCGGTCCCACGAAGCGCGTCGGGCCCTCGAGGCGAGTGAACAGAAGTACCGCACGATCTTCGATGCCGCGAGCGACGCGATGCTCGTGTTCGACACCGAGGGTGGCCTGCTCGACGCCAACGCGCGAGTCACGGACCTGCTCGGATTGCCGCTCGAAAAGGTGATGAAGTCGTGGCCCGACGGTTGCCTCCGAGGCGAGGTGGCCGCGGACGAGTTCAGGGACCGCGTGCGCCGCGTGAGCGAGGGCCAGGCGCAGTTCTTCGAGTGGCAGATCCGCCGGCCGAATGGTGTGACGGTGACTGCCGAAGTGGCGGTGCGCGCGGGAACGATCGGCGGGCGCGATCGCGTCTTCGCGGTGATTCGAGATGTCTCCGAGCGCAAACGGTCCGAGGTCGAGCAGCAGCGGCTGGAGGACATGCTGCGCGATGCGCAGAACATGGACGCGGTCGGGCGACTCGCCGGGGGCGTCGCGCACGACTTCAACAACATGCTCACCGTCATCCTCGGCTCGGCGCAGCTGTGTCTGGACGAAGAGGGGCTGTCGAAGTTCGCGCGCGACCGGGTGCGAGAAGTCGTCGATGCCGCGACGCGATCCGCGGACCTGACCCGTCAGCTGCTCGCGTTCGCGCGACGACAGACGGTGTCTCCGAAGACTCTCGATCTGAACGAATCGATCGAGGCGATGCTGTCGATGCTGCGTCGACTGGTCGGAGAGCGTGTGAGCTTGGACTGGCGACCGGCCGCGGACGTCTGGCCCGTGCGTTTGGACCCGAGCCAATTGGACCAGGTCGTCACCAACCTCTGCGTCAACGCGAACGACGCGATCTCCGGCTCCGGCACCGTGACGATCGAGACCGATGCGGTGCGAATCGACGAGGCGTTCTGCCAGAACGTCACGGATGCCAAGCCCGGGGAGTACGTCCGGCTGTCGGTCGTCGATGACGGACGCGGCATCGACGCCGATTTGCTGCCGAACATCTTCGAACCGTTCTTCACGTCGAAGACCGGGGGTACGGGTCTCGGGTTGTCGACCGTGTACGGCATCGCGCGTCAGAACGGCGGTTTCGTCACGGTTTCGAGTGAACTCGGCGAAGGGGCGAGCCTCTCGCTCTACCTGCCGAGAGCCGATGCGGAGCCGAGTCGACCGAAGGCCCCGGACATGCAGCCGCGGCTGCAGCTCGGCGGTGGCACCGTGCTGCTCGTCGACGACGAGCCGGCGCTGCTCCGCCTCGGCAAGAAGCTCCTCGAGAGCCTCGGCTACCAAGTGCTGGCGGCATGCGGACCGACCGAGGCGCTCGAGCATGCGAAGTGTCCACCCGGCAGCCTGCAGCTGCTGATGACAGACGTCGTGATGCCCGGCATGAACGGGCTCAAGCTCGCCGAGCGGATTCGTGAGATGCACCCGGACGTTCGGTGCGTGTTCATGTCCGGCTACGCGAGCGAGCTGTCCTCCCATCGCGGGGACTCGTCGGGCGCGGTGCACTGTCTGCCGAAGCCGTTCTTGCGCGAGGAGCTCGCGTCCAAGCTGCAGCAAGCGCTGGCGCCGGAATAACTACGCGCCGCTCCCGATCGCGTCGAGGAAGAGCACGTCGTCGAGCGTGCCGTGCGCCGACAGCATGTCGGCAATCCGCGCGAGCTGCTCATGGGTTTCCGGGTCGGCGAACGTTGCGTGCAGTTCTCTGAGAAGCTCGGTCTGCAGTGCGGCGCGCTCCTGCGGATCCTGGGTGAGTCGGTCGAGGCATGACTCGAACTCGCGCCAGTCGTGGTGCCAGCTCGCCAGAACCTCGGGGTCGATCTCGTCGACGTCATCGCCCAGCACGAGCTCGGCGATCGGGCCCGCGAGCGCCGTCAGCGCCGACGCGCGCGTGCGGTCTCGAACCGGCAGCGCGCCCGGCCAACCGATCTCGACGTGGCCCTCATGGTCGTCGAGTTCGGATTCGAGGGTCACGAGGCGCACCTCGCCGCCGAGCAGATGGGCTGCGAGCGCGTGGCCGGCTTCGTGCCAGCAGGTCTTGTCCGGGAACATGTCGCGATGAGGCTACGCGGTTCCCGCCGCGGGGTTCTCCGTCGCCTCTGGTGCGCGCGCGGTCACGACGACACAGAACAGCGCGAGCAGGATTCCACCGATCAGCAACCGCTGGCGGTAGATCCACCAGAGCAGGGGGTGATTCGGCTCGGGGCGCGGTGTCCATTCGGCCAGCGCGTGCAGTCTCGAGTGGGCGGCGGCGGCCAATGCGGCGTTGCTGTCGAAGCGACGATACGAGTAGTAGAGCGACATGTCCGTGAGGTAGGCGTCGAGCGCGTGGAGGTCGACCCCCTCGGGCACGCCGTACCGGGCCATCAGTTGGACTGCCTGCGAGGTCGTGCTGAGCCAGATGAAGCTGAGGCGCTGTTCGATCGGAGTTCCGGCGGCGTCGCGCTCGATGAGATCCGGGCTCGAGAAGAACGCCGCGCGGTCCGCGCCCTCGTATCCGCTCCAGAGTTCGCGGAGTTTGCGATGCGCGAACGTCTGCAGCGCTGCGTGATCGTCCGCGTCGCCGACGAGATCCAGAAGGGCTGCTCGTGCGAGCAGCTTCTCCGGATCGTGGCCGATGTCCTCGTGCCGCAAGCCGTCCAGCACGCGCCGCGCGACTCGCGCTCGGGTGGCGTCGTCGTAGGGTTCGAAACGAGAGTGCGTCGAAACGTTGAGCAGGGCGTGGCGTGGGCTGACGATTGATGTCTCGGCGGCGACGCCGTGGCGTTCCCAGTAGTCGCTGCGGAATCGCTGTCGGTCCTCGTCTCGAAGGAATCCCACGAGTTCGAGCTCGGTCGCGTAGAGCGAGTTCAGCTCCGTGTCGCTCGCGTAGAGTCCGTCGAGGTAGGCGTGAAACCGAGCCTGCGCTGCGTCCAGCTGCGGCGGCGTTTGCCCGTCGTTGCGGAGCTGTTCCACCATGCCGATGAAGTGTTCCCATCGGGCGTGTCCATCGAGCTCGTCCCACTCCTCGACGAATCGGATCGCGTACCCGCGATCGGCCATGACCTTGCTCAGGGGCTGTACGCCCAGCGTGTGCATGCTGCCGAGGATCACCACGGCCGTGATCGCGAAGCCGACGCGGATCTTGCTGCCGAAATCTCGGAAACCCACAGCGAGCCCGCTGCAGACCACCGCACCGGAGATGACTGCGATCAGCCCGAGCAGACCCGAGCCCGTGGCCGTGGTCATCCAGTCCTGACTGCTCATCGCGGCTGAGATCGAGTACGGGGACAAGAAGAACAGGAATGCCGACATCCGGAGCCCGAGCTCTCGGCGCGTCGCAAATCCCTCACGCGCGAGCGCGTTCACGATGCCGACGAACCCGAGCATCGAGATGCCGAAGATCAGCAGGAGTCCATCCGTAGGCGTGATCGTGACGGTGAAGGCCACCACGAGCATCACGACGATGATCAGAACCATGTTGCGCCGCCACCACTGCGCCACGGCATGCCGAGCCGAGCGCGCCTCGTCGCGCTGCTCACCGCGCACGACCGCGGCGCGCAGGCTGACGAAGAACGTCGCGAAGATCATGACCGCGATCACGGCCGGCATCGCGAGGACGCCCGGAAGGAACTTCCACGATCCACCCTTGGCCGCGGTGGCGGTCGCGGCCGCACCGGTGCGCGCCAGGCTGAGGGGTAGCAACACCGGCGGCAGCAGTGCGGCGGCTCGGCGCACGAACGTGGGGATGACGCGGGAGCTCTCCCGACGCTCGGTACGCTGCTCGACTTCGCGCAGGAAGTCGTCGGGGTCTGGCGCGTAGGCCTCGGTCGCGTCGGCGATGCGCACGCCCAGCTCGTCATCGAATTCGGGGTGTTCGCGTCGTCCGCTCATGGCTGCACCTCCCAGGATTCGAGGATGCGCTTCAGTTCTGCTCGTGCGCGACGCAGTCGTCCCTCGACCGCCCGATCGCTGAGCCCGATCAGGGCGCCGACCTCGGCGAGGCCGCTCCCTTCGATGTAGTGCATGTAGAGGACTGCGCGCCACGCGGGGCGGAGTTCGTCGATCGCGAGCAGCACGCGGGATCGCCGTTCGGTCATCAGGGCGACCGCCGCGGGGTCTCGATCCGAGCTGTCGACGACCTCGTCGAACGGAAGCTCGCGCGGCTGCTTGGCGCGATCCCGAAAGGACACCCGTGACAGATTCTTCGCGATGCCGCGCAGCCACGCCCCCTGGGCGTTCAAGTCGTCGGGATCGCCGCGGAACCGGTCTCGGGCTAGAAACGCCTCGGCGAGCGCGTCCTGCGCGAGTTCGCGTGCCTCACGGGGGTCCGCGCCCTGAGCAGCGAAGAAGCCGATCAGGGGCCCGCGAAACCTGTGGACGAGGCGTGGGAGATCCATTCGATGCGGATTGTCAGCGGGGCGGGTCACCCCACGCGCGAAACTCGATTCTCTGCGAAGTTCTGAGGGTAGGAATAGGAGTCGGGTCGAAAGGAACGCCACTCCGAAGCGGAGATCCCGCGCAACACCGTCATGAAGAACACGAAACAGTGCCCCAAGTGCTCGTCCAAGTCCGTCGCGTCCGTGCCGAATGATCGGTCGAGTGGCGGGTGGATCCAGATCGGCATGTTCCGCGCGGTATCGGCACGGCTCATCGTGTGTTGCGACTGCGGCTACGCCGAGCAGTGGGTCGAGGATCCGGCTTCGCGCGCGACGATCCGCAAGCGTTATCTGAAGTAGCCCGTCGACGCGGGCTACTTGCGCTTCTTCAGCAGCTTGACCATGGCTTCGCCCATCGCGAGGCCGACGTCCATGTAGGTCTTCGCGTTGCCGCCGTAGTGTCCGTTCGCGCTACCGCCGTGGCAGTGCGGATGCGAGTACACCGACGCGACGGTGCCCTTGAACTTCTTTTTCTTCGCGACGGCGAGCTGCGCCTTGAGGACCTTGCCCTCGTTTCCGCCGGAGTTCTTCTTCACGTGGCCAAGGGTGGCGCAGACGAACTTCGCCTTCGGCGCCTTGAAGTCCTTGCGGAGCTGCTGGATCAGGCGGACGAGGTTCTCTTCATACTTCTCGGAGTGGGCGGCGTTGCCGCAGTCCTTCGCGCCCTGCCACCAGAAGAACCCGGCGACTTCGTAGCCCTTCGCCTTCGGGTAGTACTTCTTCAGGTCGTCGAGCACCTTCTTCGCGTTGGCGATGTCGTCGTCGTACTGCTTGCCGGCATACCAGCCGATCTTCTTCGGCTTCTCGCCCTTCTTCCACGAGTCGGGAGAGTCCTTGTAGCCCGCGTAGATGCGCCCGCCGTGTTCGTAGCGCTTGCTGCCCGGAGGGAGGAGGTCCCAGCCGAGGCTGCGGTTCCCGATGCAGCTCTTGAGGATGAGGACCGGTTCGTCGAAGTGATTGCCCAGGTGGTGACCGATTCCGATCTCGGGTCCGATCTTGCCGCCCTTGATCGTCATCCATTCGTTGTTGAACACGCGCATGCCGCCGCCGCGACCGACCATGACGCGCACGTTGCGCACGTCCTTGCGTTCGGTCCAGTTGCCGTCGTCGTCGACGAGGAACGGATAGAGTTCCTCATTCTTCACCGCGTGCTGCAGCGAACCGTTCTTGTCCTCCGGTCCGACTTTGCCGAAGCCGAGCATGTTCGACTGGCCGAGGAGGATGAACACCTTGACCTTCTTGCGCATGTTCGCCGACTTGCCGTCCGGGTCGGGGAGCTGCGCGAGCTTTTTGGTCTTCTGGGCTTCGAGCGTGGGACTGATCGCGAGGCTGGTCGCGAGGAGCCCGCAGAGAGCGAGGAGGGAGCGCTGAGTCATGGGACCTCGAAAAGGGGGCGCTCCCTATCTTAGCCCGCGTCGCTGTCACAGCGCTGCGAGGGAGTCGATCAGAGTCCGACGATCGCCTCGACTCCGCCGGTCAGCGCGGCGAGGCCGAGAAACGCGCCTTGCGGATCCGCGACGATCGCTTGGAACTCGACCTGGCTTCCCAAGAACGCCGCACTGGTCGGCATCGCGATGGTCCACGCGCTCCCGCCGCCGGCGTCCGTGACCGCCGGAACGCTCGCCAGGGTGTCGACGAGCAGCGTGCACCCTCCGCCAATCGGGACCGAGCTCTGCAGGAACCCGATCTGGAGCGTGGTCGAGGCGCCCGCGAGTGCGCTCGCGACGCGGATGCCGAATCCGGTGTTGCCGAGGACCGGCTGCCCGATCGCCTGGATCGTCGGTTCCCCGTTCGTGCCGGTGCAGCCGGTGCCGAAGTCTTCGACCGATGCGCTTAGAAACGTGTCCGGCCTCACGAGCACGACCCAGTCTGCATTCGTCGCGTTCGGCGGAGTCCCGAGCGATTGCGTGCCACCACCTGAGACCTGCGCGACGTTTCCGCTCTGCAGCGCGCCGCCGTTGCGCGGATCGAACCAGCGCACGTCGAACGTGCCGGTGACGCCGGACAGGTCGAGCGTCGTGCTGCCACCGTTCTCGAGATACACGACGAAGTGCTCCGAGCCTGCGAGGCAGTGGCCGTCACCGGTGAGAGCGTCGGAGTTGCTCATGCTCCAGAACGGAGTTCGAGTCTCACGGAAGAAGTCGAGCGCGTGCGCGCACTGCTGCCACCACACGTCGCGGCTCCGAAAGTCCTCACACGTCAGATCGGAGTGCGCGAACGCGTAGCCGAAGTAACACTCGATTCCTGCGCCGCCCGCGAGGATGTTGCCCCAGAGAACGCTGGCACGCACGTCGTCGTGCGTCGGGTCGTCGGCGTCCGGCTTGATCCCGGTTTGCGCGTTGCCCTGTTCGTCGTTCGCACACACCCAGGGCCGCCCGGAGGCGGCGGACTGCTGGACCCAGTTCAGAGTGCTGGCGAACACGTTGTTCGCACCGGTCTGGATGCTGGGACCTGCGAGCACGGACTGGTTGCCGAGGAGCGGCCCGTAGACGCTGTTCTGCGCGTTCGGGAACGTGTGCACGACGATCGGATGGTCGTACGGGTCGAGGTCGTGGATGTACTGCGCGAACGCGATGCGTTGCGCGGTCGTATTCGTGTTCTCTTCGCCTAGGTTCCAGTTCAGCGCGAAGTGGTGGCCGAATCGCGATACGAGCTCGCGGTAGTAGAGCTTCCGCTCCGTGCCGAGTGCGCCCCCGTCCATGTCTTGGTCGTTCTCCTGTTCCTGCGTCTTGAAGTGCAGGTAGAGCCCCAGTCGATCGCCGTGCGCGAACACGACCTCCCACTGGTCCAGCTTCGAGCAGTCCATGCGCGTGCGGACGTTCGGGTCCACGTGCGGATAGACGTTCTTGTCGTCGCCGTTGTGGTTGTACGTCAGGAACGAGAACGCGTTGAGACCCATCGACGCGAGGTAGTTGAGCGCGCCGATCAGCTCCGTTCCTTTGCCGTCCTGCCACGACGGATCCCCGGGCTGCCAGTCGGCAGCGTGTGGTGACCAGCTCTTGCGGCGGTTGCCGATGTTCGGGGTGTTGTCGATGTCGTCGTACGCGAGGAGGTTCTCGGGCGAGTCGGCGCCGGCCTTGAGGAACCACGTGCCGTCGGCGTAGCGCAGGTGATGCGCATCGACGTACGCAAGCCTGCCGCGGGCGCGGTGATCGCGGCCGGTCTTGTCCGTCTCGAGAACGTCGAAGCTGCCGCTGAGCCCGTCGAACGGTACGACGGCAGTGCCTGCGGCTGGATCGAGAGAGAGTGCGACTTCGCTGCCGGTTCGGAACGAGACCGACCACTGCCACGTGCCGACGTGATCCGGGCTCAACCACGCGCGCCATTGGTCACCCGAATCCGCGGGCGTTTCGGCAGCCTGCCCGTCCGCGGCGAAGTGACCCGGTACCTCGTAGACCGTCCCGGATGCCGCGTGCGTGAACGTCACCTGCATGCGGTAGTCGAGGAACGGGTTGAGCGTGTCGTTCTCGGAGACGTCGGGGCCCGTGACGAGAAGTGCGACGCGGTGCCATCGCTGCAGACCATCGGGAGCGACGACCTGCTGCGCAGACAGTGGCATTACGAAAGACAGTGGCATTACGAAAGACAGTGGCATTGCGCAGGCGAGGAGTGCGCAAGAAGGAGCGAGGAGGTGCATTGGCTCGATGTTGTAGCTGAATCCCGGAGACCCGGGGCCGCACGTCCACTACGCGATCGAGAGTGCCTTCGGCCGTTCTTTCGGTCTTCGTCGGGAGTCGCTGCGCCGATCGGATCGACCGGAAGTCGAACACGGCGCAGCGACTGGCCGACCTGCGGCCATCGCTCGGCGATTTCGACTTCGAGTCGTGGTGACGTCAATCCCCGTCGATCTGGAACACCTGATCGACCCTCTTGTCGAACGTGCGTGCGATGCGCATCGCGAGCACGAGCGAGGGTGTGTAGCGCTCCTGCTCGAGCAGCAGGATCGTCTGACGAGTGCATCCAACGCGCTCGGCAAGCGCTTGCTGGGTCATCCCATCGGCCGCGAGCCGCAGCTCGCGAATCGTGTTGCGGACCTTCGGTTTGGCCCGCTTCACTCCCAAGCCTCGCGCAGACTGCGGCGGTAGCCGATCAGGATTCCGAAGGACACCGAGACGAGGTGCACGAAGAACGTCGACAAGAAGATCAGGGACGGGAAGACGATCGGGATCGAGCCCGACGACTGGAACCACTCGGTGAGCAAGATGGTCCAGATGGCCAACGCGAGAAGCACCGCAACCCCCTGCACCGCCGGTGCCCGCTCGAACACGCGTAGGTCCCGTTCGTCGGCCCAGCTCCGGGGTTCGCCACGCCAGGTGCGGGGGACGACGAACGAATGAATCGCGACGCCGCAACCGATCAGCGAGTACACGAGGAGCCGGGTCGCCGGGTGCTCGTCGTACAGCTCGAGCCCGCGCACGAGGAAGACGGCGATGAGTCCCATGGCGGCCGCGACGCCGGCCGCGATGCCGATCCAGGCGCGCTTCTGCAGCGTGGTCAGGCCGCCGGCTTCGACGTCGGTGCCGCCGCGAAGCAAGTGATGCGCGATTGCCAGAGTCAGGCCACCGAGCAGCACGGCGGCACCGAGATAGAGCCAGAACATCGTGGGTCTCCGGATATGGGGTACGGAATCCTAGTGTACACTATTTCGTACATAGTGTCATGTATTTCGTACATGACGTTTCCCGCACGAAGCTCGCGGCGAGAGCGGCGAGAGTGGCGAGAGAGCACCTACGGGTCCGGCACCAACACGGCAGCGCCCTCGATGGCGCCGTCTCGCAGTCGTCGTAGGGCCTCGTTGGCGTCCGCGAGTGCGAACGCCTCGACGCTTGTCTCGATCGGGACGTCCGCAGCGACCGCGAAGAACTCCTCGCCGTCGCGCCGTGTCAGGTTCGCGACCGATCGGACGACGCGTTCTTCCCACAGGATTCCGTACGGAAACGCAGGGATGTTCGACATGTGGATCCCGGCGCAGACGACGACTCCGCCCTTGTCGACCGCGCGCAGCGACTGCGGCACAAGGTCACCGACCGGAGCGAACAGGATGGCGGCGTCGAGCTTCTCCGGTGGGCTTGCGTCGGAGTCGCCGGCCCAGACCGCACCGAGGCGTCGCGCGAAGTCCTGCGCCGCCGTGTCTCCCGGTCGTGTGAACGCGTAGACCTCGCGTCCTTGTTGGGCCGCGATCTGCGCGAGGATGTGCGCGGCGGCCCCGAACCCGTAGAAGCCGATGCGTCGGGCGTCGCCGGCCATCCGATACGAGCGATACCCGATCAAGCCCGCGCAGAGCAGCGGCGCGACCTCGACGTCTCCGTACCGGTCTGGCAGCCGGAGGCAGACGCTCGCGTCCGCGACGCAGCCTTCGGCGTAGCCGCCATCGATCGTGTAGCCCGTGAAACCGGCGTCGTCGCAGAGGTTCTCGCGTTCGCTCGAGCAGTGCCGGCAACGTCCGCAGGTGCTGCCGAGCCACGGGACGCCCACGCGATCTCCGATGGTGAATCCTTCGACGCCGCTGCCGATCTCGCGCACGGTCCCAACGACTTCGTGGCCGAGGATCAGGGGCAGCTTCGGCTCGGTGAGATCCCCGTCGACGACGTGCAGATCGGTTCGGCACACGCCGCACGCGCGCACGTCGAGCCGCAATTCGCCCGACCCGGGCGAGCGCAGTTCGACCTCGCGCAAGGCGAGATCGGCTCCCGGCTTCTCGAGCACCATCGCACGCACACCCGGATCGTACGGAACCGCGCCCGAGAACGCCCGCGAAGGGCGATTCTCCTGCGGTTCGCCGTCCCGATCGCGCCACGGCTGGCATTTGCAACGGCGGCGGCATGGTGCCGCCTCCCTGGAGTTCGAATGCGTAGTGCCCGTCCGCACTGGGTGATGCTCCCCTGGCTGCTCGTCGCGGTGGGGTGCGCCGTCCCCGATCACCCCCGGACGAACGCCGCAGTGAAACTCGGCTATCGCAAGATGGTCGCGCCGCAGTTCGAACCTCTCGACGATCAGCTCGCGCTCGGTCTCGAGTTCGACCATCGTCCCGAGGGATGGCCGGTCGCGATCACGGTCGGCTTGGGCGGTGGCGTCGCCGACAAGGAGATCGACGAGGGACGGAGCTGTTTCATCTTCTGCTCTCAGCAGTCGACCCGGATCAGCTCGACGTCGATCGACCCGTACCTGGGTCTGAAGTACTACCTGCCCGCGGCCCCGGGCGACCCCAGGGTCTACGTCGGTGGTGGCGTTGCGCTGACGTACGCGGATTCGGATGTCTACGTGAGTCGCGGAACCAAGTCCGGCGATCACGACTCGTCGGTCGGAGGCTGGCTGCAGTTCGGCGTGCAGGTGCCGGTCAACATCGAGTCAAACATGTCGATCGGACTCGAGACGCGCGGCTACCTGGGTTTGGGCACGAACCTGTTCGGGCAGAGTTCGGACAATGACTTCTTCGAAGTCACGTTGTCATTCGTGCGCGGTTGGTGAGCGATTCGTGTCCCGAGTCGTGTGACGGCGGGCTTTATGCGCGTGCTTCCACACACGTCGAAGGACACGAACATGAAGAAAACACTTCTCTCCCTCGCAGCCACCACGGCAATGGCTGCGGGTCTTCACGCGCAGGAACCCGGTTGGCACAGAGTCGAGCTGTTCTGGGACTCGCAGTACGGCGGCGCCAACCTGATCATCGAGATCCTCCCCCGCGGTGACGGCTCGGCGAGCTTCAAGTTCGGCTGGTACGAAATGGATCAGTACTGGGAGGAGCGCATCTCTTCGCTGGGTGGCGAAAGCGGCTCGGGCGACTCCTACGGCTGCTGGGACTTGTACGACTGCACTCACTACGACACCGACGGTTCGTGCGATCATCGCGGTGACCTGTGCGGAGACGTCGACGACTTGGGCGACTACGGTTGGAGTGATCGCATCCGATCCTTGCAGTTCCGCATCGACAATGACGAGAGCAACGCGATCATCGAGCTCTACGAGCACGATGACCACGGCGGAGAGAACCTCAAGTTCTGGCTCCGTCGCAAGAAGGAGAACGCCAATGGCATCACGCAGTTCGACATCGACTATCTCGGTGATCGATGGAATGACGAGATCTCGTCGCTGCGTGTGAGTGGCGAGAACGACGACGGGATCTGGTACTTCTACAAGGACAGCCGACAGCGTGGCGACTACCTCGAGTACCCGGAGGACTACGACGAGCCTTACGTCGGCAACGACTTCAACGATCGGATCAGCTCGATCCGGCTCGTGCTCAACCACGGCAATGGATCGTCGACGCAGTCGACCGGATGGTCGACCAATGGCGATGGCTGCGGCGGGCAAGCGGGTCCGCCGGTCATCGGCTACACTGGCTCGACCACAAGCGGAACCATGCTGAATCCTGCGGTGTTCAACGGTCCGCCGACAGCGATGGCCGCGCTGCTGCTCGGCTTCGCGCCGCTGGAGCTGAAGGTTTCCACCGGGACCGATTGCTGGTTGTACCTCGATCCGGCGTTCGCTGCGGGCCCGCTCCCGCTGAACGCGCAAGGGTCGATGGTGTTGCCGATGAACCTTCCGCCGCTCTCGGGATTCGAGGTCTACATGCAGTGGGCCGTGGTCGATCCCTCTTCGCCGTGGCAGACCGGGCCGAATGTCGGCGTATCCCTGTCCGAGCGCGCGAAGGTGGTCATCCAGTAGCGACGCGCCGAACGCGCGGTTCTCGGCGCTACTCGTCGAACAACGCCTGGAAGTCCGCGCGCTCGAACAGCACGGCGTAGGCGTTCTCCTGGAACGCGTCGAGGTTCTTGAACCCGCCGTCGATCGCGTTCTTGATCATCGCGACAGCGCGCTTGCATCGTGTCTCGTGCTGCGCGGATTCCGGATCGGTCCGGGCCGCGCACGTCGCCATCTGCCCCGACGCCGAGTACCACGCGCTCGCGGTCGTGTCCGGTGACGCGACCGCGCGTTCGGTAGCCTTGACGGCTTCGTCGATCCGTCCGAGATCGATCGCGCAGCCCGCGAGCATGATGTAGCCGCCTTGCGAGTACTGCTTCCACCGCGCGTTCTCACGGACGAGCTCGTGAGCCAGGTGCACGTCGAGCGCCTCGTTGAACATCCCGAACGCCGCCTCCGGATCGCCGGAGAAGCGGGTGTTGTAGCCTCGCAGCAGAAGCGTGCCGCCGAGCTCGGCGTGGTATGCCGGCACGTCTGGGAACTGCGCGACCAGAGTGCGCATGCGCTCGGTGACGTCTCCGTAGATCTCGAGAGCACCATCTCGGTCTCCGAGGCTGCTCTTCGCGAGGGCGACCTTGCGAAGTGTCCCCGCGAGACGGAATCGTGCTCGGCGACCCGCGCCACCAGTCACGAGCGGCTCGAGCATGTCTCGCGCGACTGCGAGGGGTTCGAGCGCGGCCTGAGCCTCACGCAGCTGTAGCAGCGTGAGGCCGAGGTTTTCGTGGGACATCGCGTGGTCGACTGTCTCCGCCTCGTTCGCGGGTTCGAATTCGTTCTGGATCTGGATGACCCTTTGACGGATCGGCAACGCGGCGGCGAAGTTGCCAGCGCGGTCGGAGTAGGACGCGACGTCGCCGAGTGCGTTCACGAGCAGTTTCTTGGCGTCGTTCGACGGTGCGGCATCGTCGAGAGCCTTCGCCGCGTCGCGTGCCGTTTCGAACTGTACGAGGGAATCGTCGTGACGTCCCGCGGCGACGAGCGCGTCGCCGTAGGTGAGGCGGACGCGAATCAATTGCATCTGCAGCGAGCGGTCCTCCGGCGACGCGCCGACGAGCTGCTGACTCATCGACAGCGCGCGTTCTCCCGATGCGACAGCGTTGTCGTAGTCCCCGAGATAGCGCTGGATGTCGCAGAGCCGGTGGTGCGCGGTGGCGACGCGTTGGCGCACGGCCGGGTCGTCTCCCCGCAGCTCCAGGAACGCCCGGTTGAAGCGCTGCGCACGTTCGAGAACCCGGCGTCGCGTCGAGTCCATCTGGCTCGCGTCGCGAAGATCGTGGTAGCCGACGTCGCCGAGTTCTGCCGCCGCATCGAACGCCAACGCGAAGCTCGCGTCGGCGCGCGCCTTCTCGATGCGGCTGAACACGAGTCCGAGCACGAGCGCGATCACGGCGGCGACGCTCGCCGCCGAGGCGAGGCGGTTGCGTCGCACCCACTTGCGAAGCTCGGCCCAGGCGCCGGTTTCGTACGCGCGCACGACGCGCACTTCTAGGAACGCGCGTAGGTCGGCCGCGAGCTCGTCGACCTTCTGGTACCGCCGCCCTGGGTCTCGCTGCATCGCGCGGCCTACGATCGCCAGCAGCTCGGCGGCGGCTCGTGGTGCCCGCTCCGTGAGTGACTCCGGTGGTCCCTCGAGCACCGCGTCGAGCACCTGCTGCGAAGTCGTCATCTGCGCGTACGGGCGCGAGCCCGCGAGCAGGTGGTAGAGCATCGCGCCGATCGCGAAGACGTCGGTGCGTTCGTCGATCGGTCCGCCGCGCGCCTGCTCGGGTGCCATGTAGGCCGGAGTGCCGACGACCTGTCCATCGGCGGTCAGCAGTGGGGAGGACGGATCTCGTTCCGCGATTTCCGCGCGTTCCGATGACACGGCGGCGTTCGCGACGGGATCCGCGCCCTCGCTCGAACGCATCGTGCGCGCGAGGCCCCAGTCCATGACGTAGGCCTCGCCGAATTCACCGACCATGACGTTGCTGGGCTTGAGGTCGCGATGGATCACGCCCTTGTCGTGCGCATACGCGATCGTCTCGCACACGCGCAGGAGCACCGAAAGCGCGCGTGGTAGCGTCCATTCCGCGTCGTCGGAATGCACGGCGACGATGATGTCGCTGAAGCTGCGTCCGCGAATCAGCGGCATCGTGAAGAACGGGCGGCCGTCGTCTTCGGCCCCGAACTCGTGCACCGGCACGACGCCCGGATGGGAGAGTTGCCCCGTGATGCGCGCTTCTTCCGTGAAGCGGCTGCGCATCGCGTCGTCGTCGATCGAGCGGCGGAGCAATTTGACCGCGAGCTGGCGCCGCAGCGTCTCGTCGAAGATGCGGCGCACCACGCCCATGCCGCCGCGGCCGATTTCTTCGCCGTCGGCGAAACGGCCAGCGGTGTCGTCTTCGCACGGATCGTCCTGGCTCAGCCGCGCGTGCTCCGCGGCGATCTGCTCTTCGAAGCCTGGATACTGCCGTTGGTAGCCCTCGAGCGGCACCTTCCGGCCCTCTGCCAGGTCCGCGAGGTACTGCTGCAGAAAGGCGACCAGCACCGCATCCGCGGTGGCGGAGGACTCGGGGGCAGACATTCCCACACGATATCCCATTCGTGTGGGCAGAACCCGCTCAGGCCGTCACTGTGTCTCGGGGCGGCTCGAAGGCCTGATTCCGCATGCCCCTTTCGCGGGCACGAGCGGCGCGATCACGACGCCGGCGATCGCACCGATCAGCGTCGCGCTCGGATAGCCCGCGAGCGATTGCAGGGCGAAGCCGATGGCGGCGGCGAGGACCACGACCGCGATCCTCCGGGGCGAATTGAGAGCTCAAAGCATCCGCACGAAATAGGCTTTCGCGGCGCTGCAACCAAACGGTCCCCTGGCAAATCCGGGCCGTCGCGGCGTTTCGCCTTGGCAGCGCCGGTTCCGGTTCAGGTCGCGGCGTCGCGGTGCAGCCAGAACGCGAGAATCGCGACCGCGGAGACCGAGCCGAGCACGAATCCCCAGATCACGGGCTGCCGGACGCGCCGCAGCGCGTCGATGTAGCCGGGCACGATCCCGGTCCCGATGCGGTAGCCCTCCGCGGCGAGGTCGCGAAACCCCGTTGGCTCGTGACGCAGCAGGCGGTCGCCGACTGCGATCGGCGCGAGAATTGCGCACCCGACCGTCCAAGCGAGCCAGATCGCGACCGCCATCGCGACGGGCAGACCCACGAAGATCGAGGTCGCCGTGACCAGGAAGCTCAGCGTGCGATTCGGGTCTTCCGCGAGCTGCAGCGCATATCCGGTCCAAGACGCGGCGGAGATCGCGGCGACGAGGAGGGTGGTTCGGATGACGCGGGCGTGCTGGTTCATGGGGCGGTCGAGGGGCCATCATGCCCTCGGCGGGACCGGAGATGGGACGCGTTCGGGCGTCGCGCCAGGGTCGATCTCGTTTCGTTGCCGGGAGACCGGATCGGCAGTAGCGTCGCGACCGTGGAATCCGTGATCGAGTATCTCAATCGGGCGCCGCTCGTCGCGTGGATGCTCGTCATCTCGATCGGATACACCGTCGGCCGCCTCTCGTGGCGACGGGTCGGCCTCGGACCGGCCGCCGCGACGATGTTCGTCGCGATCTGGCTCGGCTATCTCGGCGTCGGATCGGCCACCGCGCAGCGGGACGCGTCGCTGCTCGGCAACTTCGGACTCGCGCTGTTCATCTACTCCGTCGGCTTCGAGGCCGGGCCGCGCTTCTTCACGAGCTTCCGCGACCGGAGCGGGTGGCGCTTCGTCCTCGTCGGCAGCTCGGTGTGCGCGATCGCGGTGGCGACCGCGCTGATCGTCGGGTGGGCGTTCGGCTTCGACGGTGCGACAGTCGCGGGGATTCTCGCGGGATCTCTGACGAGCGCCTCGACGCTCGGCGCGGCTTCGGAGATCACGGCAGAACGCGCGGACCTTTCGATTTCGTTCGCGCTGACGTATCCGGTCGGCCTGCTCGGCCTCGTGCTGATGGTGCAGACGCTGCCCGGATTGTTCTCCGACGACCTCGAGCAGGACGCCGACGCGGCAGAGCAGCGGCTTTCGCGGCATCGCCGGCAGTGGCACGTCGACCACGAGAGCGACTCACCCGAGGTAACGCGCACGTTCGAGGTTGCGGACGCGGAAGTGGCGGAGCAAACGCTGCGCGAACTCGACCTCGCGCGACGGACCGGCTGCGTCGTCTCGCGGATCCATCGCAACGACGAGATGGTCGTCGCGACTGCCGACGCGAAGCTCGAGATCGGCGACTTCCTGGTCGTGACGGGGCGCGTCGACGAACTGCGCGAGTTCCAGAAGGTCGTCGGGCCGGAAGTGAACCGCAGCTTCCACAACAACATGCCGCGTCCACGGCGCGTTCGCGTGCGCGCACGCGCCGCGGGCAAGAGCCTCGCGGAGCTCAAGATCAGCGCGCGTCGCTGCGTCGTCACGCGCATCGAGCGTGGCAACGTCCTGATCGAGCCCGGTGCGGACGTCGTGCTACGGCGCAACGACATCGTCGAGGTGGTCGGTCGTCGTCGCGATTTGCGGGCCGTCGCCGACATGCTCGGCCACATGGAGTCGTCGAATCGCGAGACCGACATCGCAGTGTATTCGGGCGGCATTCTCCTCGGCCTCCTGCTCGGCCGCGTCGAGCTGTCGCTCGGGGATGTCGACCTTCGGCTCGGCATGGCGGGTGGGCTGCTGATCGTCGGGCTCGTGCTGAGCCGTCTCGGTCACATTGGTCGCCTGCGGACGCAGGTGCCGCAAGAAGCGCAGCAGCTGGTGCGCGACCTCGGCATCCTCCTGTTCGTGACAGACATCGGTCTGCACTCGGGAGCCAGCCTCGTCGGTGGGATCGCCCACGCACCGTGGAAGGTGCTGATCGCGGGCGCGATCGTCATGAAGCTCTCGGTGCTCGGGGCGCTGTTCATCGGGCGGCGGACGCTGAAGCTCCGCCCGATCGACGCCTGGGGCAGCGTGTGCGGGGGCATGACGTCGACCGCCGCGCTGCACGCGGTGCGGCGCGTGACGGACAGCAGCGAGGCGGCGATCTCCTACGCGGCCGCCTACGCCGTGGCCACGGTCCTCGCGACCCTCGCGGGGCAGCTCGTCGTGCACGTCATGGGCTGAGCGGCCGATCCTCGCCCGTCCGCGTAGAATCGCGACCGAACGCATCCACTCGCCCGCTGCTGCCGAAGCGCTCCTGGATCGCGTTCCCGCGGACCGAATCGCCATGCTCCGACCCCTCTTCGCTGCCTTCCTTGCCCTGTCGGTTCCCGTGGACGCCCAGACTGGCGTGTCGTTCCCAGGCCCCGGTTTCCCGATGTCGATAGGGACGAATCTGCAGGGGCTGCTGATCTTCTGCAGCACGGACTTCGCGGGCAGCAGCTGGGTCGGCTACCTGACCCCGAACGGCAACCTCGTCGACACCGCGCCTGCTACGGCGACGCAGGGTCTGGTCAACGGCGTCGCGACCGATGGCGGAACGGCGGTGTTCGTCGTCGACAGTCCGATCAGCGGAGGTGGCAACGGCGAGGTCGACGTCTACGACCTCGCGGGCAACCACCTGCAGTCGTTCCCGGTCCCGACTCCGAATCCGACCGGGATCGCCTACAACTTCGCCACGGGGACGATCTTCGTCACGGATGTGGACACGGTATACGAGTTCGAGTTCCTCGACGGTCCAATCGGCAGCCCGCTCGGTTCGGTTGTGCTGCAGGGCACGGCCGGGATCACCGGGATCACTTGGGACGTGGTGCACGACACCTACTGGGTTCACGACGAGGCGACGGACGAGCTGCGCACCTACGACGCCGCGTTCCAACCGCTGATGACGACTTCGTTCGCTTGGCCAGCCGGCGACACGCACGGGTTGGCCTTCCTCGAAGGCAAGCAGTCGGTCTACATGGTCGAGCCGTTCACGGCGCAAGAGCTCGTGGTGATCGGCGTCGCGAGCTCCGTGTCGTTCGGCGCCGGCTGCGGCGCGCAGCCTCTGACGCTCGACGTGAATCGTCCGGTGTTCGGCATGACGATGTCGATGGTGCTGAGTAGCGTGCCATCGTCACCGATCGGGAGCGCGATCTTGCTCGGCGTCACTGTTCCGGGCCTCTCGCTGGACGTGATCGGTGCCCCGGGCTGCGTGCTGCGCTCGGGTGCCGAGATCGCGGCCGTGCCGCTCCAGGGTGGCGCTTCGCAACTCGACGTCGCGATCCCCGCGACGTCGGTCGACCTGATCGGCATCTTCCTGTTCGCACAGGGCGCCGTCGTCGACGCCGTCAGCGGACTGGCGACGACAAACGGCGTGCGGTTGACCGTCGGCGCGATCTGAGTCGCGCACGACGCGGCTACTTCTCGGTCGGCTTGCCGGCTTCGCGCCAGCCGGAGATCCCCGCCTTGAGGTGCTTGATGCTCTCGAAGCCGAGCTTCTCGAAGGTCGGCAGCGCACGGCTGCTCCGGCCACCCGAGCCTCAATACATGACGTAGGTCTTGCCGCGGTCGAGCTCGGCGAGCTTGGTCTCGAAGTCTTCCGACTTGTAGTCGACGAGGATCGCGCCCGGGAGGCGGTCGCGCTCGAACTCGCCCGGCGTGCGGATGTCGAGGACGACGACGTTCTCGCCTCCGAGCATTTCGGCGGCCGCGTCGACGGTGACGTCTTCGATCGCCGGTGCAGTCTGTTGTTCCGTCGCGGGCTCGTCGTGCGCCGCGCATCCGGCGAGTACGAGGAGCAGGCAACCCATGGCGGGAGTGGTACGCATATGCCGCCGAAGTGTAGGGGAGTTCGCGGTCCAGCGCGTCACGCAATCGGTGTCGAGTTCAGCCGTCGAGGGGGTAGCGGCGCTGCATCTCCTCGACGTGCTGCATGGCCGTCCCGAAGTCGACCACGTCGTAGTGGTGCGTGATCTTGCCGTCCTTGATGCGCAGCACCATGACCTGGCGCAGCGTCACTTCCATGAACGGCTGGTTGATGCCCCAGTACTCGCCGCTCGCGCGCACGAAGGTCTCGGTGTCCAAGAACAGGGCCGGTCCGGCTTGGAACGCGTCGCGGATCGTCGTGCGCACCTCGTCGGTGCCCGACGCTTCGCCGCCTTCCTTGAAGAAGCCGACCACCGCGTCGCGCCCGCGCAGGTCGATCGGCGGGCGCTCGAAGAACTCCATTGTCAGGTCTTGGTAGGCGACGTCGTCCGCGAGAAACGGCGCCATGCTGTCCCAGTCGGTCGACGTCATCGCGGTGATGTAGTCACGCGCGAGGTCCATCTCGGGGCTGGACGGGAGTGACGGCGCGCTGCAGCTTACGAGGAGCGTGCATGGGAGGCAGAGGGTTCGGAGCATCGCCGTCAGGATACCGTTCGTGACGTTAGTGTCCCTCGTCTGAAGTCCGTAGTGGAAGTAGCCGCGTCAGTCGATTCGCTCGCAAGGCGCTGCGACGACACCCCACTAGGGTGCCGCGATCACGATGTTGACGGCGTTGCTCAGAGTTACCGACAGCGTGTACGGCGCGCTCGGATCCGGCACGACCCACTGGGCTTCCAGCTCGAACCCCGCGAGTCCGGCGTTGGCGAACGTCAGGTCGAGGCTCGCCATGCCGAACGCGTCGGTCCCCGTGGTCACCGGCGTGAACGGGTTGACGAGCAGTGAGCACGGCAGGCCGAGCACGGCAAGCGGCAGGTCGGTCGGGGTGCCGAGGAAGATCCAGGCACCAGGGGAGTTCGGCGCGCCGCCGCGCAGCGTGATCGACATCGTCTGTCCGACCAGCGGCGCGATGCGCGTGCCAATGCGCGGCGTGCGGTCGTTCCCGCCTGCGCAGCCCGCGCCGCGAGTCCGAACGCGCGGCGGAGATCCGCGATAGCCGAGGTCCGTCACATACACTCGGTCTCGTTCGAACGCGAGCACGTCCGGGAAGCCGTCCCCGTTCGCATCCAGCGCCGGCTCCGACGCGCGGAGCGTCGTGAAGGCGGAACCCTGCCATGTGCTCCAACTGCTCAGCACATCCCCCGTCGCACCGGAGATGACGTTCACGGCGTCGTCGTCGTCCACGCCGGCGAGGAAGTCGGCGGAGCCGTCGCCGTCCAGGTCGCCGAGGGCGCCGACGTGCCTCTCCCAGATACGCGGCAAGTCGTGCAGAATCGCCTGTGTGGCTCCGGAGAAGACTCGAGTCGTCGCTCCCCAGACGATTACGTCCGCGAACCCGTCACCGTCAGCGTCGCCGATGCCGCGCACGCGTCTGCCGTAGTCGAGGCCGCCGGTGCTCAGGAGAACCGAGCCATCGCGGCCTGAGCGCACTTCGGCCGTGCCGGGCCAGCCCCACATGAAGTCGTCCCAGCCGTCCGCGTTGAAATCGCCGGCGCCGTCGATGCTGACGCCTCCGACCGAACTCGAAAGCGGGAGGCCGGAGAGCGAGTGGAGCACCGCGCCGTCGCGACCCGAGAGCACGGATACGGCGCTGAACTGCGTGCCGAGGACAGGGTCCTGCGAACGCATGATGACGTCGTCATAGCCGTCGGCGTTCGTGTCACCCCCTGCCGCGACCCGGACCTCGGCGGCGTCGACCGGCACGTCGACCAGCGTGCTGCCGTCGGCGCCGGAATAGATCCTCACGTAGCTGTCGCGCGCGACCCACGGATCCTCGACCAGCCCGACGACGACGTCGGGTATGCCATCCGCGTTGCAGTCTCCGGCGGCGGCGATGTCCCAGACTTCTTCGTGGAACCAGCTGCGGAGGATCGAGCCGTCCGCACCCGAGCGCACTTCGACCAGAGGGATCAGCTCGCCGGGGATCCCGAACCCGATCAAGAAGTCGTCGCGACCATCGCCGTCGATGTCGCCGATTCCTTCGCCGTCGACCCCCTCGCGCGGATCCGAGAAGTCTTGCAGGACGATTCGCCGGGGCCCCTTCATGTCGTAGAGGTACAGGTCTCCCGGGAGCCCGCCGGGAGGCGAGAAGTCCGTTTCCGGCTGGCCGACGACGATGTCGCCGGCACCGTTGCCGTCGAGGTCGCCAGGGCCGCAGATCGAGAGGCCGAAGTCATCCACGTCGCCCGGGTCGTCGACGAGCTCCGAGTAGAGTTCTCCGGTCGAGCCGCGGAACACGTAGACCGCACCGCCCGAGAACCCGCCGAACGTCGCGTTCGGTGCGCTCGCCGCGAACTCGGAGAGTCCGTCGCCGTCAGCATCGCCGATACCCGCGACGTCCGCGCCGAACTCGGCGTCGATCTCGTCGCCGACGATCGTGTGCAGCACGCTGCCGTCGGCACCGGATACGACGATGACGGCGCCGACCGTGCCCGCACCGACATCTCGGCCCGGCAGTCCGGCGACGACGTCTTCCGTGCCGTCGCCGTCGACGTCGCCAGCACGATCGAGCGAGCCGCCGAGCCGGTCACCGGCCTGCGGGCCGTAGACCGTGTGGACGACGCTGCCGTCGACGCCGGAGAAGATCCGCACCAAGCCGGTAGCGACACCCCCGGGTCCGTTCGCCAGCGGCGCGGACAACGCGAAGTCCGGCACCGAGTCTCCGGTCACGTCCCCGAGCGCGGTCGCGCGGCTTCCGAGCTCGTCGCCGGCGTTGTCACCGTCGACGCGGTAGAGCACGGCGCCGTCGGAACCCGAATAGATCGTCGCCGATCCCGCGTCGAGCCCGTTGTCGTCGTCGGCGGCGGAGCCGACCAAGAAGTCGGGCACGGAATCACCATTGACGTCACCGATCCCGGCGACGGACGAACCACGCCGGTCGCCCGGCGATGCGTCGACGAACGTGAACAGCGGCGCGCCGCTGGATCCCGAGTAGATGATGGCGCGATCGTTCGCGCCGATGACGACGTCACCGAACGAGTCACCGTCGATGTCGCCGAGCCCGTCGATCGCGTCGCCGAATCCGGGCAGTCCGCCGATCGGCGTGACGATCGAGCCGAAGATCGTGAACGTGCTGCCCGACACGAAGTGCACGTCGGGCATGTTGTTGCCGAAGCGACGTGCGGACACCAGGATGTCCGGCACACCGTCGCCGTTCAGGTCGCGCGCACGCGCGGTGCGCCAGCCGAAGCCGGACGCCGCCCCCACTCCCAACAGCTCGTTGGTGGGAGCGTCGTATTGGGCGTCGGCGACGCCGTGCAGCGTCGTCGCGACGAGAGTCGAGATGAGAATCGTGCGCATGAGAGGTCCCCTTTCTGAAGCGCGAGCTGTCGTTATAGCACGCGAACGCGATCGGGGGGTGTCCCCTCCCGGGGGCTCAGCGCACGAATGACTACTCGAACGCCTCGCCGAGCATGCGGACGAGCTCGGCCCAGCTGCCGCTGTCCGCCTCCGAGTCGTAGGCGAGCGGTAGACCGAACTCCTCGCCTTTGGCGGTCGCTGCGGGGTTCGTGAACCCGTGCTTCGCGTCCGGGTAGATGCACAGCTTCACGCTTTTCGTGGCCGGCATTGCGGTCAGTTGCGATTCGAGTTGCGTCGCGACGTCGTTCGACACGAACGGATCCGAGCCGCCGTGGGCGATCAGGTAGTGCTGCGTCCCGCCGTCATCTCCCGCGTCGAGCGCGGCACCGAGCGAGCCGTGGAAGCTCGCCACGGCGTCGAGCGTGTCGGTCGCGCGCGCCATGCGCAGGACGATGCCACCACCCATGCAGTAGCCGATCGCGGCGGTGCGTTCCGGGTCGCAGCTTTCCGCGGAATGCAGCACTTTGAGCGCTGCACGAAAACGCGCCTCCATGACGTCCGCGTTGCCCATGACTTCTTGCATGAACTCCTGGGCGTCTTCCGGATGCGTCGCCACTTGTCCCGAGCCATACATGTCGAGCGCGAGCGCGACGTAGCCGGCGTCGGCGAGCTGCTGAGCGCGGCCGCGCACGTAGTCGTTGTGACCCCACCATTCGTGGACGACCAAGACGCCCGGGCGCGGCGTCGTGGTGTCGCTCGGGAGCGCAAGGAAGCCCTTCAGCGAGACGCCGTTGGATTCGTAGTCGATCTCACGTGTCTCGGTGCCTCCAGAAACACCGGCGCAACTCGCGAACACGGTGAGCAAGGCGAGGTGAAGAAGAATGCGGATCCGAGATCCGGTCGTGTCGGTGGCACTGTTCATGGTTCGCCTACGACTGGATCACCGAGACCTCGCCTCCTCCAACGGAATCTCACCGAACCCGCAGTCTTGACCGAATCATCGTCGCCCGCCGGCCAAGGCCTGGGCGACGTCCGACGATCTCAGCCTCGCCATCGCGATGCACCCCAAGAACGGTCCGGGCGCCAGCGCGACGAACGCCCAGCGCCAGCCGACCTCTGCGGCGAGGTACGGAAGCCCCCAGATCGGCACCATCGTCAGCGCGAAGCCGATGCTCGTCTGCAAGGTCAAGGCGGTGCCGAGGTACGTTGGGTCCGCGAGCTCGGTGACGGCGGCCGAGAACTGCGCGGAGTCCGCGACGGCGCTCGCGCCCCAGACGACCACGAACGCGACGACGACGATCACCGGCAGATCGAAGAACAAGGGACTCGCCGCGCAGCACGTCCCCGAGATCGCCATTGCGACGATCGTGAGCCGAGTGCGGCCGACGCGATCCGCGACCGCGCCGCCGAGCACCGAACCGAGTGCGCCGGCGACACCGATGCCGGCGAATGCGACCACGCGAGCCTGGGGCTCTCCTCCCGCGGTGCCGCTCGCGACGAACGTGGCGAGCCACGTCCACATCGCGTAGAGCTCCCACATGTGCCCGAAGTATCCGAAGCTCGCGAGGCGCACGCCTCGGTTGCGGAACACCAACAGGAGCTGGCGCGGGTCGAACGGAGCGGACGGGGTCGCTTCGCCGTCGTCGACCAAGAGCCAGAGAATCAGTGCCGCCAGTGCGCCGAACGCGCTCGCCGTCGACAGGACGAAGGTCGCGGACAGTTCGCTCGTAGTCGTCGCCAGCAGGTGCGGCGTCGCGCTTCCGAGAGTGAGTGCGCCCACGAGAATTCCGATTGCGAGTCCGCGGCTCGCGCTCGGGACGTGCGCGACGAGGAGCTTCATCGCCGGCGGGTAGACACCCGCGAGCGCGAAGCCCGTGACGAACCGCAGCACCATCGCGGGTGCGACCGTGTCCGCGATCACCACGACCATGAGGTTGGCCGTTGCGCCGAGCGCCGCGCAGATCGCCGAGAGTCGGCGCGGGGAGACGCGGTCCGGCACGTTGAAGTAGGCGAACGTGAGCGCGCCGACGACGAATCCGAGCTGCACGCTCGCCGTGAGCCACGCCGAGCCGGCTGAGCCGAGACTCCACTGCTTCTCGAGCGCCGGAAGGACCGCGGTTGCCGAGAACCAGAGCGTCATCGCCAGCACCTGTGCGAGGGCGATCCAGGCGACCTGACTCTTACGGGTGGTGGAGGTGGACATTGGAGGGGTCGGGATACGGCGCTCGGAGACCGTACGGGGACTGGGAGCCCCATGACACCGGCGGATTGGGGCCATCCAGGGGACGCCGGACCTTTTTTCGAAGAACCCTGTTCGGTCGGGGTTCGCCCTCCGGCTTGCACCGGTGAATCGCCCGATCGCGGGCCCACTTCATCGAGAGCAAGCCGTGAGTTTCACTTCCAAGTCTTCCCTTCTGTCCATCCTCCCTCTGACCGTTCTCGCCGCGTGTGGCGGCGGTGGAGGCGGCGGCACGCCGACCTCGGCGCCGCCGCAGCCGGTCGGCAACCTCCGTGTCGTGGACATGCGGGTTCTGTCCGCCGAGCCCAACGCCGCGCACGAGGTGATGATCGAAATTGCGGTCCAGTCGACCGCCGAGATCCCGAACGTCAACGTCGACTACTACGCGCTGCTGCGCGAGGACGTCGACGGGGGCGTCGAGGAGCCTCGCCAGCACCTGATCGGGAGCTCGCGATTTGAGACGCTTCCGATCGGAGATTCCGCGCAGCGCGCGACGTTCGTGATCCCGGACACGATCGAGCCGGCCGGCAGCTACTACGTGGTTGCACAGATGGATCCGCTCGACGAGATCTTCGAGACTGACGAGACCGACAACCTGCCCGGGGCGGGCGCGCCGGACACTTTGATCGAGATCCGTCGGGACCGGCTCGCGGCCGCGGACCTCGTGCTCGAGTCCCTGACGCCCGATGCCGAAGTCGTCGTGCTCGGCGACGACGAGGTCCTCTACCAGATCGGCACGACCGTCGACGTGCCGAACCATGCGTTCGGCGCGACGCTCGAGATGAGCACGAGCGGCCGCGACGTCGTCTCGAACGTCGACATCACCGCGCGCCTCGACGTCGACGGCACCTCGCACGACCTCGAGATCTGGCATCGGGAGCAGTCGGAATTCCGGACGCGGTTCGACCTCGACGAGGTCACACCTGGGATTCCGAACACGATCCACCTCGACTTCCGCATCCCGAACGCGCTGCGCACCGAGCTGCTCGATCGTCTGGAGATGACCGGCGCGGACAGCGCGACTCTGCAGGTGCGCACCAACGATTTCGCCGGCATCGACGAATGGGAGCCGGGCTCCTCGCGCTTCAGCGACCGCGAAGACAACGTCATCGAGGCGACGGTTCGTTTCGTCGCGTCCGTCGATGGCTCGACGAACGGAGCGATCGTGTTCGAAGAAGACTTCGAGAAGACCTGGTCGAACGGCGTCTTCGGCGTCGCAGTCGATCTCGAAGGCACGGCGTCGATCGACACCCGTGGCGCGATCGCGTCGGTCGACGCGGCGGTGCCGGTGATGCTGTTCGGCGAGCGCTTCGAGCTGTTCGAACTCGAGGCCTACGGTCAATCGACCCCGCAGGACACGACGAAGTCCCGGTTCCAGCTCGAGGTGCGCTCTCTCGGTGAGACGCTCTTCTCCGAGGTCGAGACGTCGCCGACCTACCTCTACGAGAACGAGTGGAGCGTGCGTCGGACGAAGGAAGCGCAGTCGCTCGTTTGGGTCGGGCCGGTGCCCGTTCAGCTCACCGCCGGCGCGAGCGGCACGATCGGATACTCGACCAACCTGCGGCTGTCGACGTCGGAGCTCGATCTCGCGACCGGTCCGTTCGCCGAAGCGGATGCGTATGCGCAAGCGGAGATTCAGCTCGGTGTCGCGAGCGGTGGCGTGCGTGGCGACATCACGCTGATTCGCGAGGAGCTGACGGCGAACGTGTCCGCAGACTTCGAGCTGATCGACGGCGGCACTCGCCTCCGCGGACCCGTGGCGATGGAGCTGACGAACGAGCTGACCGGCCCGAACGGGCGCATCTATCTGTTCGTCAACTACCCCGGCGTGAAGCTGTGCAAGACGATCCTCGGCAGCGTGCCCTGCGGTGTGACGACGCATCGGAAGGAGAAGACGCTCGTCAAGTTCAAGCCGTTCACGAAGACGGACTCGCTGTTCGCGAACACGCAGTTCGCGGACGTGACGCTCTGAGTCGGCCGTAGGTCCGGAGATCGAACGATGAACGATATTCGACGTCCCTTGTTCGCCGTCGTGGGCCTCGTGCTCGTCGTGGCGTTGAGTGTTCTTCTGTGGTCGCGAGACGGTGCGAACGAAGTCGATCCAACGGTCACGTCGATGCCGATGGCCGTCGCGATGCGATTCTCGGTGGGAGACCAGCGATCGTTCGCGTTCGAGATGACCTCCGAGGTCGCGCTCGACGATGGCACGGCCTCGATGACTCAACGCACGCACGGCGTGTTGCACACGCGAATCGATGCCGTCGAAGTCGAGCGTGTGTGGATGCGGGCTGCATTGAGTGACGTGCGCGTGTCGCTCCAAGGTGCGGTGGACGACGCCGCGAGCGCGGCGCTCACCGACCGTGCGCTCGAGGTCGTCATGGGGGTCGACGGTTCGATCCGCTCGGTCGAGGTCCTTGGCGCGCTCGAACCGACGCACGCCGCGATGGCCGCCGAGGTCGTGCGGACCTTCCAGATCGTCGTGCCGGAGGATGCCGGGCGTCGTTGGACGACGCGCGAGTCGCACGCCGCGGGAGAGTTCGCAGCCGACTACTCGTGGGGCGGTCGCTCGATCACGAAGCGCAAGACCGGCTACTCCGACCCGGAGACGTCGGTGTTGGCCTCACGTGGCGAAGCCGTTCTCGCGGACTCCGGAAGCTGGCTCGAGTCCCTGGAGCTCGAGGAGTCAGTCGAAGTGACGCGCGGCGGTCGCACGATGGTGACGTCGGTGCTGCGCGCGTCGCTGTCGCGCGTCGAGGTCGGTGGCGTGTGCGTCGCCTGGGAACGCGCCGAGCGTCCGGTCGAAGCTCCGGTCGCGGCGTCGCGCGTCGTGACCGACGCGGACCTCGGCACGCTGCGGTCACTCTGTGCGGAGCTCGACGAGATCGAAGGACCGGCCAACGCCCGGATGCACGCGCTCCGAGATCTGCTGCGGGAATGCCCCGAGCTGGCGCGCGCGATCCCCGGCGAGCTCGCGCTGCGCGGCGACCGCGCGGGTGCCACGATGCTGCACGCGCTCGAGCTCGCGGGGAACGCGACGTGCCAGGAAGTCCTGGCCGAGGTCGCGAACCAGATCGATGGCGCGCCGATGCATCGACTCCGGGCGTTGGTGTCGCTCGGTGGCGTGGCGGAACCCGTCGCCGAAACGGTGTCGGCGCTGTGGGAGCTGCACGCTAGTCGCGGCGACGGTGCCTCCATCGATCGCTCGAACACCGCGCTTCTGTCGCTCGGCCGGATCGCGGCCCGTGGTCCCGATGCCGAACTCGAAGCACGCCTGGTCGACGCCGTTCGCGGGGCGACCGATCCGGCATCGCGCTGCGTCTCGCTGCAAGCGGTTGCGAACAGCGGCCGGCCCAGCATGCGCGGCGTTGTCGGCGAGGCGTTCGAGTCGCCCTCCGCTCGCGTTCGCGCCGCCGCCGCGAAGGCGATGGCGCGGGTCGGCGACGAGCGCGACGTTCCGTGGATGACCAGGAGTCTGCGGGACGAGCCGGACGCCGAAGTTCGCGCGTCGCTCGCCGACAGCCTTCGATCTGCGTTTGCACGCCGTGAGGACGTCAGTCGCGTCGTCGCTGATCGACTCGCGCGCGAGACCGACACGCGTGCTCGCGGCGCGCTTGCTCGCTACCTCGCGGACAGTCTCGAAGCCTATCCTTCGGGCCGGGCAGCTCTCGAGGAGCTCATGCGAACCGAGACCGACGACCGAACCCGCAAGTTCGTCGCGGCGCGACTCGGGGTAAGGTGATGCCGATGACCACGTCGGACGATCGGCCGCGACTCGAACGCGCACTCGAAGCATTCCTCGAGTGGCGTACCGCGGAAGATCCGTCCGGCGAGGCCGAGTTCTTGGCGTCGAACGAGGAGCTGCGCGATCTGCTCGAGCCGATGCTCGAAGACGAGCAGCCCGACGACGGCGCGGCCGAAGAGGACCGACTCGGCGACTTCAGGATCGTGCGGGAGATCGGCCGCGGCGGCATGGGGGTCGTCTACGAGGCTCGGCAGGTCTCGCTCGCGCGTCGGGTCGCGCTCAAAGTGTTGCCGGCTCATCTCACCCTGCAGCCGGCCGCGATCGCGCGGTTCCAACGCGAAGCGAAGACCGCGTCGCGACTCGACCATCCCGGGCTCGTCGACATCCACACCGTCGGGAACGAGGGCGACACGCACTTCTTCGCGATGGAGTACGTCGAAGGCGCGCCGCTCGACCGGGTGATTCGCGAGCTCGGAGCCGTTCCGGAGCTGCGCGGAGATTCGGTGGCGACCGCCGTGCGCGAGATTTCCGGCGACGACTCCGTGACGATTCCGACCGAGACGCGACACACCGAGGTGTGCGCGGAGATCGCGCTGCAGGTCGCCGAGGCGCTCCAGCACGCGCACGATCTCGGTGTCATCCATCGTGACGTGAAGCCTTCGAACATCCTTCTGCGGCCCGATGGTCGCGCCGTGCTGACCGATTTCGGGCTCGCGCGCGAAGACAACCAGCCGGGGCTGACGGTTACCGGCGGTTTCGCCGGCACGCCGCAATACGCGGCGCCCGAGCAGTCGATGGGTGGCGCGGCAGCGGTCGACGGCCGCGCGGACGTGTTCGGTCTCGGCGCAACGCTGTACGAGCTGTTGACTGGACGACGTGCGTTCGACGGCGCGACGACGAACGAGATCTTGGACCGGCTGCAGCGGATCGATCCGCCGGCCGCGAGCTCGGTGTCTCCCCAGGTGTCGGGCGACCTCAGCGCGATCGTGCAAAAGGCGATCGAGAAACGGCCGATCGATCGCTACCAGAGCCCTTCGGACTTGGCGCAGGACCTTCGCGCGTACCTGGACGGTCGACCCGTGCGCGCTCGCCGCGTCGGATCGATCGCACGACTCGTGCGCTCAACGCGGCGCAACCCGCTCGTGTCGACCCTCGTCGCGACGCTGGTCGTGGTCGGTCTCGGCACGGCGATCTACACGAGCGTGCAGAACCGCCGCCTCGAGCAGCGCAACCAAGAACTGCAGTGGCTCTCCGACACGCGATTCGTCGAGATCATGAAGGAGGAGCTGCAGCGGTTGCCCGCGTTTCGTGAGGAACACGCCGAGGATCTACGCGAGTGGGTTCGGGCGGCGCGCGAGCCGGTCGCGAGGCTGCCGCAGTATCGCCGTGAGTACGCGCTGCTGAGCGAGCGCGCGTTGCCGTACACCGACGAAGAGCGTGAGTACGACCGGAGCACGCACCCGCAGGCCGCTGTCTTGGACGAGTTGATTCGGACCGATATCGAGCACGAGCGCATCGCAAGACTGCGCGAAGAAGTCAGTGAGCGACGCACCTGGCGTTTCGCCGAGCCCGCGGATAGGCGCAATCACGACGCGCTGCGCACGTCGATCGAGCTTCTCGAGGAATTCGGCGACGAGCAGTCCGGCCATGTTGCTGTCACGGAGCGATGGGTCGAGTACTTGGGCACGGCACGAGCCGACACGCTCGACAAGCACGCCGACGCATGGCGGGAGACGGCGCGCGCGATCCGTGAATCGGACAGCTACGGGGGGCTGGAACTCGCGCCGCAGGTCGGTCTCGTGCCGATCGGTCCGGACCCCGAGAGCGGGCTTCAGGAGTTCGCGCATCCGCGCAGTGGTACGGTGCCGGCTCGCGATGAGTCCGGGCGTCTCGCGTGTGACGCGGAGACCGGCATCGTGTTCGTCCTCGTCCCCGGTGGATCGTGCCGCATGGGCGCCATGCGCCCCACGGACGACACGGGCGAGTCCGGTCCGTTCCTGGACCACGGGGCGTCGGACGACGAACAGCCGTTCGCGACGGTCGAGCTGGAGCCGTTCTTCCTCGCGAAGCACGAGCTTGGTCAAGGCCAGCTCGCGCGCCTCGTCGGCTGGAACCCGTCGCGCTACTCGGCGGGGATCTTCTGGGAGGACCGCACGCTCGGACTCGATCAGCCCGTCGACTCGATCACGTGGACGCAGGCGGATCGCACGTTGCGGCAGCTCGGCTTGTGCCTGCCGACGGAGGCGCAATGGGAGTACGCGGCGCGCGGAGGCACGACCTCGGTCTACTGGACCGGCGACGATCCGAGCGAACTCGTCGGTGTCGCGAACTTCGCCGACCGGACTTTCCTGTCGAGTCGCGGCTACCGCGAGAAGCCGGGTGCCTGGGAATGGGAGCTCGACGACGGCTCGGAATGGATGCGGCCGATCTTCGGTCGCCGGGCGAACCCCTTCGGTCTGCACGACGTGCTCGGCAACGTGTACGAATGGGTGGCGTGTCCAGTCGAGATGTACGACAAGCCTCTCGAGTCGGGGACCGGAGCGCGACTCGAAGGACGGATCGATCGTCGTATCGTCCGAGGCGGCTCCTGGAAGACGATGCTGTTCCAGATCCGCGTCGCGTCGCGGAACTACCCCGACCCCGACATGGCGCGAGAGGACGTTGGGGTGCGACCGGCCCGTCGTGTCGAGTGATCGGGGCGCGCGTATGCGGTGCCAAATTGCCCCTTCACGTGCATCCGCAGCTCGCCTCCTCGCGAAACAGGGCAGGAACAGAGTCGGCGGGCCCGCCGCCGTCTCGGCAGCGCCTGAGAGCCCTTCATGACTCCCTTGATCCTTGTCGTTCAAGTCCTCGTCGCCCTCGTGATCCTCAACGTCTGGCTGCTGCGCGCCGGAAGAGCCACGGACTATCGCGGCGGCGACGCGAAGACGATGCTGGAAGAGTTCGCGGTCTACGGTCTTCCCGGCTGGTTCATGTATCTCGTAGGTGCGCTGAAGATCTCGTTCGCGATTTGCCTTCTCGCCGGCGTTTGGGTCCCGACCCTCACCCTCATCGGATCCGTGGGCCTCGGCGCGTTGATGCTCGGCGCGGTCATGATGCACGTGAAGGTCCGCGACACGCTGAAGAAGACCTACCCGTCGCTCACCCTCTTCTTGCTGTGCGTGCTCGTCGCCGTTCCGCTCGGCTGAAACTCGTCAAAGAGCTCCCGGACCCGCGTAACACAACACGCCGGTGAAGATGCACAAGGCGAGAGCGGGTAGCGTTTCGAGGAACGAGTCATGCACCCGCACTCGGGTCCCGACCCCGAGCACCATCAGCAGACAGAGTCCGCCGGCGGACGGCAGCAGAAGTGCCGTCCACCAATAGGTCGCCAGCAAGCCGATCGCGCCGAGAATTTCGAGAACTCCGACCAGCACGCGGAATCGGGACAGACCGAAGCGTTCGAACTCTTCGGTCATCGACCCGGCGAACACGCACGCGAAACCGTAGAACAAGAACGTCGCGATGGACGTGACGCGCAGGACTTCGAAGAAGATGGCCATGAGTGGACGGAATCGGCTGTGAGTGCTTCGCCGAGAAGGCCGTCGGCGATGCGGCCACATCTTCGTTTTGCGTGCCCGAGGTTCCGATAAGCTGCTCGCAATCCATGGACGCCGAACCCTCCGAGACTCTCGTCCTGCTGCAGCGCTGGCATGGCGGGGACCGCGTTGCGCTGGACAACCTGATCGAACGTGATCTGGGTTGGGTCCGCCGGCAGGTCGAGCTCCGGCTGGGCGACCTGCTCCGTGCCAAGGGTGACGTCGACGATTACGTGCAGTCCGCGATGGTGCGCGTGCTCGAATACGGGCCGCGCTTCCTGATGACCAGCCGGGGGCAGTTCCGTGCGCTGATCGCGCGCATCACCGAAAACGTGCTGCGTGACGAGGCGGCGCGGTTGCGCACCGGCAAGCGTGATGTCGCGCGCGAGCGTCCGGTGCCGACGGACTCGATCCTGGCCCTCGATCCGCCCGCGCAATCCGTCACGCGGCCGAGCGCCGCCGCGGATCGCAATCAGGCCAAGGACTGGATCCGGCTCGCGATCGAGCTGCTGCCTGCGGAAGAGCGCGCGATCGTGCAGATGCGGGAATGGCGAGGATGCTCGTTCGCCGAGATCGGAACCGAACTCGGGATCGCCGAGGACGCGGCGCGGATGCGATTCCGGCGGGTCTTGCCGAAGCTCGCGCGCCACGTCGAGCAGCTCCGCGAGGGGCAGCTCGACGACCTGCTGTAGTCAGAGCTGCGAGAGGTAGTGCTGCAGCGCGCCGCCGAGCCAGCGGCCGGGTCGGCCGACACCGCCCGCCTCGAGGTATGCGGCGTGTCCGCCGTGCCGTTCGACGTGGAGGTGAATCGCGTCCGAACGATCGGTGTCGATGACGTCGCTCGCCGAGACGAACGGATCGTCCGTCGAGGTCAGGATCACCGCCGGCGTCCGTACCCCGGACAGCCAGGGTCGTGCGGAGCAGACTTCGTAATACTCGGTCGCGTTGGCGAAGCCGCCGAGCGGTGCCGTATAGCGCTCGTCGAACTCTCGAATGTTCGCGACGCGTTCGATCGCGAAGTCGTTCGCCAGGAGTCCGTCGTGCTTTCGCTCTGCGAGTTGTTCCGTGCAGCGACGCACGAAGCGCCGGTCGTAGACCCGGTTGAAGCCCTGCGTGATGCGAACCGCACATTTCGCGAGGTCGACGGGCGGGTTGATCGCGATCAACGCGTCGGGGCCCGGGAGTTCGCGCTTGCCGGCGAGCAGGAGTAGCGCGTTTCCCGAGAGTGAGATGCCGACCGCGATGTGGCGGTATGACGGGTGGCGCCGGCGTGCCCACGCGGTGACGTTCGACACGTCCCGGTCGCGTCCGGAGTGGTAGATCCCCGTCGCCATGCCGCGCCCGTCGCCGCAGCCGCGATGATTGACGGAGATGACTCCATGACCGAGCGCTACCGCGGCTTCCGCGGCGATTCTCATGTAGTCGACGTTCGCGTCGCCCGACAGTCCGTGGAACAGATGGACCACGACGTCCGTGCGACCGGGTCGAACGAACACCCGTAATCGGTCCCCGTCGTCGAGCGGGACGTCGTGCGCCGTCACGCCGTCGACCCCCGCGACGAGCTTCGGCGCCGGCGTCGGAATCAGGTGACCGAGAACGGTCTGCAGGTGGCCGCCGCGAGCCCAGAGCGGCGGGCGGCAGGGATGTTCGTAGGGGCGCAAACGCGGAGTCCAGCGCGCGCGGCGGCTCAGTTGTCCGACGCGCCGGCGTCGGTCGTCTTCGGGTTCGCCGGTTTCTCGCCAGCCGGCTTCTTGTCGTCCGGCTTCTTCTCCGGATACGGCTTCCGCGGACGCATCCACCGCAGCTCGTCGCACTCCATCAGGAACTTGCGGCGCTCGTCGAAGAACTTCTTCAAGCCCGGCTTCCGCTCCGTGCCCTGATCGAGCGCCTTGACGAACTCTTCGTGCCCGTAGAGCGCCTTGTCGTCGAGCTTGACGATCGGCTCGATCATCGCGCGCCACTTCTCGACCATGGGGCCGACCTTCTCCTCCCAGTCGAGCGCTTCGTCCGCGACCTTGTAGCAGTTCTCGAGGTATTGCCAGCGCCACTTCGGGATGTGGAACATGGCATGGCAGAGAGCTGCGCGCGGCTCGTCCGCGAGCGCGAGCGGCTCGAGGCCGAGCTTGTTCCTCTCTTTCTCGGCGTCGTAGTCATAGTCCTCGTTGCGACCGAAGCCGCCTGGGCCACCGCCATACGAGAACGCCTCGTTGTTGTCCCGGAACAGCGGGTAGAAGCGTCCGTCCGGATGGAGGTAGAGCGCGTAGTCGCTGCCCCGGTAGTGGTAGCCGTCGCCGTCCATCAGCACGTTGTCGACCGCGAGCCACATCAGCGTGTGGTCGATGTCGAGTAGCTTGGGCAGCTCACGCTCGATTTCGCCGCGCGCGCCGCGGTTGAGCAGCTTGCACAGCTTGATCAATCGCTTCCATGCCTTCGACTTCTTCGTCGCCGACTTGAGCAGGTATTGGTCCTCGTAGTCCTCGATCTCCTTGCCGCGATACTCGAGGGCCGCTTCCCCGTCGAAGTTCGGATTGATCTTCCAGCGGGCGCCCTTACGAGTGCCGAATTCCGCATCGGTGAACTCCTTGTTCAACGATTGTTCGAGGATGTAGAGGCCCCAGCTCTCGCCGTTGATCACGAGGTGCACGAAGCCCGCTTTGCCGGCCTTCACGTACTGCGATGCCAACTTCGAGAACAGCACGGTACGCATGAACGACGGGTCGGCATGCGCGCTGAGCAGATTGAACGATCGAAGTCCGTCCTCGAGTTCCTGGCCCTTGTGACGCCAGTCGAGCGTCAGGGAGAGAGACTTCTTCGGGCGGTCCAGGACCGAGAAGAACGAAGACGTGCCGCGGAACCGCACGCCGACCTTCTTGAGCTTCTTCCCCTTCACGGTCAGGGTCGCTGGCGTGCAGATCTTGGTGCGCCACAGGATCTTCATCTCCTCGTCCCATTCCTCCTGCGGGAAGTCGAGGAACATCGTGTGCACGACGTCGGTGTCGAACAGTGACTTGCCCTTGTGGTGCTCGACCGACGAGCGGTCGATGTTTCTCGGCTCGCACCAGGGCTTCTTCTCCTCGCCGCGACGGCGCCGCTGACGCGGCGGGTTCTTCTCCATCTCCTCGCGAATCCACTCGAGCGCTTTCGCGCGTTCGCGGCCGTCGACGCGACCATCCTTGTTGTCATCGAACTTCTCGACGAGGGGCTTCATCCACACCGGGCGTTCGCGTTGAGCCGTTGCCGTGCTCAGCAACAGGGGGAGAATGGCGAGAGCGTGGGGGGCGCGTCTGGTCAGCATCTCCGTATGACAGGGCATGGGGAGCCCGGTGACAAGGGGATTGGGCGTAGGTGCGGCGAGTCTCGTGCATCCATTCGGTTCGGCTACGCGAAGCTCTCCGCATGCTCAGCTCGATCCACTCCCGCGACTGACGGACGATGCCGATTCCGCCACGAGTCCGCCGATTGCTCTGGAGCCTGCCGCTGCTGGCAGTCGTAGGCCTGTTGATCCTCGTCGGTTCGAGTTGGATTCGCCCCGACGGCCTGGGTCTCGTCGCAGGGAAGCTCCGGCCGTGTCCGAACTCACCGAACTGCGTCTGCTCGCAAGATCCGCGCGAAAGCGCCTACGTGGACCCGCTCGCGTTCGAAGGAAACGCTGGCGAAGCGCTCGACCGCCTTCGCAAGGTGCTGTCGTCGCTGCCCGGGACCACGGTGATTCGCGACGAGGGCGGCTACCTGCATGCCGAGTGCGCGACGGCGTGGCTGCGCTTCGTCGACGACGTGGAGTTCCTGGTCGACGAGGGTGCGCAGGTCATCCACGTGCGGTCGGCGTCGCGGGTCGGGTACTCGGACATGGGGGCGAACCGTGCGCGGGTCGAGACGATTCGCGCGGCGTTCGCAGCGGCGAAGTAGTGCACTACAGCGGCGGCGTATCGTCGCTCCCGATCCGCGCCCAGGCTGGTGTGCGCCGCGAGGCCGGAGGTGACGGTTGCCGCGAACTCCGTCACGCAACGTGTTGCGGCCGCCTGGGTGCCCATGGGTAGTCGTCTGGTATTCTGCGGCGTGGCATGAGCCCCGATCGCCGTGACCAGACCGGCGCTCGAGCCACTCGGCGAGGTCAGTCCACGCTCGCAGGGTGACGCCCATTCCGGGTTCCTAGGTAACGCCATGACGCACACCACCGCGCTCCTGCGATTCGCTCTCACGTGTTGCCTCCTGGTGGCGGCGCCGGCCCACGCGCAGCGTCCGCCGGAGTTCCGGGCCCGGCAGGACGCGTCGACTGGTTCGATTCGCGTGTACCGCGCCGACTCTGCCGAACCGATCCTCACGCAAGAGGCCGAGCCGGGCTTCCGACCGTTCTTGCATCCGATCGTCGCACCGGACGGCGACGGAGTCTTGACCCAGAGCAGCCCGGATCACCACCGGCATCAGACCGGACTGTACTTCGGCTTCACGCGGCTCAACGGCCGCGACTACTTCCACAATCCCGGTGCGGGTTATTGGCGTCGCCGGGCGTCCGAGGTGAAGACCGCGGACGGAGAATCCATCGCGTGGCGTACCGAGTACGACATGCTCGACGAGGCGGGCGAGTCCGTTCTGCGAGAGGCGCAGGAGTGGTCGATGCGAGAACGGGACGGTCGGTTCGTTCTCGACCTCGTCTGGAGGGGCACGGCCAACGTCGACGTCACGATCGGCAAGTACGACTACGGCGGGCTGTTCCTGCGCATGCCTTGGAAGCCCGGCATCGCCGGCGCCGTGACCAACGCCGCGCGGCAGATCGATGCGGCCGCCGAAGGACAGCCGGCGCCCTGGATCGACGTCGGTATGGCGATCGACGGTCGCGAGGATCACGGCCATATTGCCATCTTCGATCACCACGAGAACGCGGGGTTCCCGCAGCGATGGCGCGTGGACGGCCAGCTCGGTGTCGGTCCCGTGCGTGCGCGAACCGGCGACTGGACGATCCCGCAGGGCGAGACCGCGACGATTCGGCACCGGTTCGTCGTCTACACCGGCGCGTTCGACAGCCTGGGGATCACCGAGGCGTGGAAGGAGTACACGGGCCGCGACTACACCTGGAGCCTTTGGGGCATCGCGCGTGAGGAAGGGAAGCGTGCGAAGTTCTTGTCGCCGCGCGAAGCCGTCGACGCGATGACAGTCACTCCGGGATTCGAGGTCAACGCGTGGGCGTCGGAGCCGATGCTCACGCAGCCGATGGCGTTCTGCTGGGACGACCGTGGGCGGATGTGGATCGCCGAGAACCGCGACTACGAATCGCGCGGCAAGGGCTTCGCCAACTCGGGCGACAGCCGCATCCTGATCCTGGAGGACACCGACCGGGATGGCGTCGCCGACACGCGCAAGGTGTTCTTGACCGGCGTGCCGTTTCCCACCGCTGTTGCTGTCGGCATGGGCGGGCTCTGGCTCGGCGCGCCGCCGAACCTGTTGTTCGTGCCGGACGCGGATGGTGACGACGTCGCGGATCGCGACGCGATCGAAGTGCGGCTGACCGGCTGGGGGATCCGCGACCGACACGAGACTCTCAACAGTCTGCACTGGGGGCCCGACGGATGGCTCTACGGCTGCCAGGGTTTCGCGACGCCATCGTTGGTCGGCAAGCCGGCTGGAGACGGTCGGCTACCGCGAGCGAAGAGAGCATTCCCCAAAGATCTGCCGCTGCGCGGGGAGGGCACTCCGATCAACGGCGGCGTGTGGCGGTACCACCCGACCAAGGACCGCTTTGAGGTCGTCGCGCACGGCTTCAGCAATCCGTGGGGCATCGACTACGACGCGAAGGGACAGCTGTTCATCACGGCGTGCGTGATCCCGCATCTGTGGCACATCGTGCCCGGTGGGATCTACCATCGGCAGGGTGGACGGCACTTCAATCCGTACGTCTACGACGACCTGAAGACGATCGTCGACCACACGCACCGGTCGGCCCACGGCGGTGCGCGCGTGTACCTGTCGGATGCGTTCCCGCGCGAGTATCACGGGCAGCTGTTCATGGCGAACATGCACGAGCACGCGGTGCTCGCGGACGTGCTCGAGCCGGTCGGGTCGAGTTTCGTGGCGCACCACGGTTCGGACTTCCTGCATGCGAACAACGCGCAGTGGATCGGCTTCAGTGTCGAGATCGGCCCTGGTGGAGATCTGTTCGTGCTCGACTGGCACGACGCGGACATCTGCGGCACGTCCGTGCTCAACAAGGACACTGGTCGGATCTTCCGAATCGCCCCGACACACTCGAATTCGAACGACTGGCCAGGGCGCTACGGTGATCTCGCCGCGCTCGGCGATGCGGAGTTGGTGCAGTTGCAGCGCAGCGCGAGCGCCTGGCACGCGCGGCGAGCGCGTGTGATCCTGCAGGGCCGCGCCGCGGCCGGCGTTCTGGGTGGTGAGACGCACGCCGCGTTGCGACAGATGTTCGAGACCGACTCGAACGCCGACTGGCGGCTTCGTGCGCTGTGGGCGTTGCACGTCACCGGTGGCGCGACCGAGTCGCTGCTGGCAGAGTCGCTCGGTGATCGCGATCCTCACGTGCGTGCGTGGGCGATCCAGCTACTGTGCGAGGACGAGGCGCCGCGCGCGGTTCTGGCACGCTTCGCGGAGCTGGCTCGCGAGGATCCTTCCCCGGTGGTGCGGCTCTACCTGGCCGCGGCGCTACAGCGCATCGACCACGCCGCGCGCTGGCCGATCGCACGAGCGCTCGTCGCGCGAGGCGGGGATGCGGACGATCACAACATCCCGAAGATGGTGTGGTTCGGCATCGAACCATGTGTGCCCGGGGATCCGGCGCGCGCGTTGGAGTTGGCGGTCGAGAGCGAGCTGCCGGGGATCGCGAAGAAGGTCGCGCGTCGTCTGACAGCTGCCGAGCGCGTCGAGGCCCTGGTGGGTGTGATCGCGCAACCGTCCCGTGCACGTCGCGACTTGCTCACTGGACTGTGCGACGAGCTGGCTGCGCGCAAAGACCCGCGGCCGCCGGAGAACTGGGCTTCGGCGCACGCGGCGCTCCTCGACGACACGGCCGTCGGGCCACTGGTCGCGGAAATCGCGCAGCGCTTCGGCGACCGGACCGCGGTGCGGCAGCTGCTCGCGACGATCGAGGATCGTGGGGCTGCACCCGTCGATCGGACTCGGGCGGTACGCGTGCTGGCGAACGCGCGTGATGCCGAACTGCGCGGCAAGCTGCCGGGCCTTCTCGATGACGCCGCGTTGCGCGCTGAGGCGATTCGCGCGGTTGCGGCCTACGACGACGCGGAACTCGTGGACCTGTTGTTGTCGCGGTACGCACAGTGGAGCGAGGCCGACCGCCTGACCGTCGTGCAGACGCTGGCTGCCCGCCCAGGCTACGGCCGGCGCCTGACGGATGCGATCCGCGACGGCGCGGTGCCCAAACGCGACGTCCCGGCGTACGTGGCTCGCCAACTGCGGCGTGTCGTCGGTGCGGGCTTCGTCGACGTGTGGGGGCCCGTCGACCAGCTCGAGGACGATCAGGCTGCGGCGTTTCGGAAGTACCGCGCGCTGCTGACCGACGACGCGGTCGCGCGCGCCGATCCGCGACGGGGCCGCGCTGTCTTCGGCCGTGCGTGTGCGGCGTGCCATCGCATGTACGGAGAGGGCGCCGACATCGGTCCCGACATCACCGGTTCGAACCGCGCGGATCTCGACTACATCCTCAGCAACATCCTCGCCCCGAGCGAGGAGATTCAAGAGGGCTACGAGCTGGTTCTGATCACGACGCGCGACGGACGCACGTGGGCCGGCAACCTCGCGACCGAAGACGAACGCCAGGTGACGCTGCGCGTTGTCGGCTCTGAAGAAGCCGTCGTCGTGCCGAAGTCCGAGATCCGGTCGCGCGACGTCGCTCCGGTGTCGATCATGCCACCGGGGCTGCTGAGCACGCTCACGGACGCGGAGGTCTTGGATCTGATGGCGTTCCTGCGCACGACGAGTCAGGTGGAGTTGCCGGATGGGGGTGAGGGGAAGTAGCGGTGTCGCGTCACTGCATCAACCATCGCGGCTTGGCGTCGCCCTCGGTGATCGTCCAAGTCGTCTCCCAGTCGTCATCGCCGGCGTACGCCCCGCAGCGGACACGGTACGACCCCGGGTAGATCGCGAGTGTCGACGGTTGCCACAAGCCGTCGACGTAGTGGACCTGCGAGTACGACCGCGCCCGGCCATCGGCCGTGCGCACGCTCAGCGTCAGCACCGTGTCCTGTGCGACGTGCGGCGCGACTCGGATCGGAATCGACAATGCCGGCGGAACCTCGATCGTCACGGTGGTTTTCGACGCCTTCGGGGTCACGCGCTTGCGGAAGTTCCGGCATCCGTAGCTCGTCACGAGTTCGACTTCCTGGCCCGGCAGGCGTTCGACGCGGGTGTCGCCGTTCGGCAGTCGCTCGATCCTCGCACCGACGTTGCGATCGTAGACCCCGACCTCGGCGTCGATGCGCGCGCCGGACTCATCGACGACCTTGGCGATTACGTGGTAGCCCCGCTCGAGGTGGAACACGGGGGTCGTCCCGCCTTCGACGAGTCGAATCTCGTGCGTCGATACCGCGTGATCGGCGGCTTCGATTCGAAACGGAACAGTGTCGCCGGTCGCGCGCAAGCGGAAGCGAACGCGACCCGCGGCGTTGGTGCGGCCGCGTGGCGTATGGATTGATGAGCCGCGCCGGTGTTCTCCGCCGACCGTGACGTGGACCTTGGGCGCGGGCTCACCGTTCGCGGTCAGGATCTTCGCATCGATGCGGCAGAGCGGGACGGTCGGACGGAGGTCCACCGCGAGCGTCTCTCCGAGCGCCGGCGTCGTCACTTCGGCCTCGGCCAGGACGCGACCGCCCTTGTCGAGGACCGTGAACGTGACACTCTGGTTCGGGATCAACGACGCTATCGCGAACGTGCCGTTGTCGTCGAAGCGCGCCTTGCGCGTACTCCGCGTGGAGTGCTTGCGGTTGTCGCCGCTCGAGAAGCGGCCCGATCCTGCGTGCCGGTGCAACCGCGTAGGCATGATCGCGATCCGCTCTCCCGTGCCGTGGAAGAGTTCCTTCGGCGCGTCGATCTCGAGGGAGACTTCGCTCGGATCGAGGTGCTCGGACTCGAAGTCGACGGCGATGCGGTTCTCCGGCGCCAATGCGAATCGCAGTGGATCGTCGGGCGTGCCGGAGCCGCCGGTCGATCGGTACTCGTCGACCATCCATCCGGCCGCGCCGATGCGGAACGCGCGACGATCGACGTCTCGGACGAACACCGTCGTGCGGCCGTCGGTTCCGGTCGGCGGCGAGTGCTTGGCTCCCGCGAGCACGGCGCTGACGACGGGGTCACCTCCAGGCGACGTCACCAAGACGGGAAGCTCGTCGAGTCGCTCGAGGACGATGTCGCCGACGTCGGCCCAGCGCGTGTTCGTCGGGAACGAGTAGCGCATCCGCGGTTTCGAGACCGCTGCTGGATGGCTGACTCCCATGAAGTCGACGCGCACGACACGCGGTTGCTCCGCCGCGTCGAGCCAACGGTGCATCGGGATGGCGTCGATGCTCAGTCGGGAGCAGAACCTTCCTTCCGCGTCGGCCGTGGCGAACGACTGCGGGCCGTCGTCATCGACGAGCCACGCCCGCGTCGACACCTCGGCGAACGAAGCGGGCTCACCATCGGACAGTACGACGCGTCCGCGCACCGCGGGGACCGGCACGACGGCGATCACCGCGTCGAGTGTGTTCACGGGCAGCCGAACTTCTTCGCGCGAAGGCTTGCCGGGGCGCGTCGCGGTCGGATGCACCAGGAACGGCTCACCGAACGGTAGTCCGACGGTGTAGCTCGCGTCGCCATCCGGCAGCCCGACGAACGAGAAGCGCCCGGTGTTCGGGTCCACGTGTGCGGTCGCGTGTTGTCGCCAGTTCAGACCGGTCGACCGCAGTCGTTGCTGCAGCGAGCTCGGAAGCCCGGTGAACGGATTCTCGCCGTCACCGCTGAGGAACAGCATCGCCGGCCGCGCGCCGTGTTCCGCGCCGAGTGCGTCGGGGCTTCCGATGGGTTCGACGATGCCTTCGATCCGACCCGCGTCGGGGAGCGTGACGGTCACGACGCCGCCGCTGGCGGGAGGAGCGAGCTCCCGCCACGACACGATGCGACCCGGTGCGGTGACCAACAGGTGCCACGTGCGTTCGGTCGGCTCGGCGAGAACACCGAGATCGCAGCGACCGTCCGCGTCGGTCGTGCCGATCGCCACCTCGTCGAGTCCGAGTGGTCGCGTGTTCGGCACGACCGCCACCGTCGCGTCCACAACCGCGGCTGCGGCGACGTCCTGCACGCGCAGCGTCAGGGGAGCGGGCTCGGCCTGCGGATCGACCGCCTGCCGGTCGACCGTCGTCTCGGGCGCGGTCTCGCCTGGTCGGGACGTTCGGGAATCGAGCTCGGCCGTCGCGACGTCTGGAGACGCTGCGGGGTCGCTCGTCGGGTCGCCCCGACCGCCCGGGTCGACGGTCACGATGAGTATGACGAGCGCGAGCGCGGTACCGCAGAGCGCGAGAGTGGTCTTGGTTGTCGTCGTCATGGCGGCTAGAGCGGTCGGTACGAGAGCGGTGGTCGAAGCAGGAGCGGCGGGCCCGCCACACAACAGCGCGAGTCGCGCGCGCCCGTCCCGCCCCTCTTCTCGTTCGAAACGCGCGCGTAGCTTGGCGACTGCTCGGTGGAGCTGTTGCCGCACCGTTGCCTGCTTGGCGCCTCGAGCGTTCGCGATCTCGTGGATCGATCGCTCTTCGAGGAAACGCGCGACGATCAGCGACCGGTACGGCTCGGGTAACTCGAGCACGTAGTTTGTCAGGCGCTTGTGCAGTTGCAGCCGCTCGACGATCTCCGATGGTTCTGATTGCTCGGGCGGACGCATCGAATGCGCAACTGTCTCGGCTTCACCGCGACGGTGCGCCCGCTGGCGAAACCGCGATGCCTGCCGCTTCGTGACCATCGAGATCCAGTTGCGGATCCCGCGCGTGGGCTGCACCGCGGGTTGCTGGTCGAGCGCCGCCGCGACGACGGTCTGCGTCAGGTCGTCGACGTCGTCGTCGTTCGCCGACCCCTGGCCGAGCATTCGAGCCGCGAGCCGCCGAATCCAGTCGTACTCGGCAAGTAGTTCCGCGGACAGGTCCGGTGGCTGCGGTGGATCAGAGGCGGATGGAGGCATCGCACCTCCATCCTTCCTGTCGCGGGTGATCTGTGACGAAGATTCGCCAGCGGCGAGCGGTTTTCTCGCGAGGGGCGGCTTCGGCTCCAGCCGCGGTCAGCGACGGGCCCCCGCGAAACAAACTTCGCGACCAGAACGCGTCGGTTCGTGATCACGTTTGCCGACCTCGCAGCAATTCAGGGCGTCCGACTCTCGGCGGAGTTCTTCAAGGACTTCACTGCCAATGAAAGCGCCCCGTTTCCAACGGGTTGCGCGAACGGCTCCACATGCGCCGACTTCTCGGCGTTGGAGCCGTAGCGCCGGCAGCTCGTGTCATGGGCCCAATCCCTCGAATTCCGAGCCGTGCGAGCGATGATGGTCCCCATGGATTGCATTCTGGTTCTTGCGCAGGTCCATCCGCGGTGACATCGGATCTCCATCGGCCCCCGCACTTTGGCCGAGTCCTTCTTGGGGCGCTCGCGATCGGATGGATTCCGGTCGTGATTCTCGTGGATCTCATCCTCGTCTGGGCATCCGGCTGGCAGACTTCGTCGAGCATTCCTGACGTCCTTTGCAGTGTTGCTGCTGTGGCTTTCGTCGCGACGGTCCTCGCGGTGTGCACGGCACGAGGGCGCACTCGCATCGCACAACGCGCGCCCGTTCTGGTCTTGCTCGTCGTGGCGATGTCCGGGGCCTGGCTCGCTGCGGAGTGGGTGACTGGTCGCCTGCTCGGCGGGCAGCTGCTGTTCCACCGGCACGCGCCGAACATCCGCTACGAGTTCGAGCCGTCTCCGGACGTGATGCCGGGGCTCGAGGGGACAGCCTTCTACACCACCAACTCCCTCGGGATGCGTGGTGCCGAGCTGCCGACGGACGACTGCTACAAGACGCTGTGCATCGGTGGGAGTACTACAGCCAATCTGTTCCTCGACGACGAGGAAACGTGGCCGCGTTTGATCATGGATGGAGCCGCGAACTCGAGCGAGCTCTGGGTGGGAGACGTCGGCAAGAGCGGTTACGGCAGTTGGCATCACGTCCGTTTCCTCGATGACGCGTCGCTTCTTTCGCAAGTGGACTGCCTCGTGGTGCTCGTAGGGATCAATGACTTCATGCGGGCCTTGCAAGAACGTCCGATTCTCGCGCCGCCGCAGACGAAGCCGCTCTACGAGAGGTCCAACATCTATCGGGTCCTCCATAACTGGCACCAGGTGCGGAAGGAGAAGAGGCGTCACCGAGAGGAAACTCGGGACGGCAGCTACTACGTGCAGCGCCGTAAAGAGCGCCTGGCGCGTGCGGAGTGCGATGTGTTGCCACCGCTCGACTCGTCCCTTGAAGAGTACCGGACCAATCTGAAGACCATGATCGAGCGATGCCGCTCGTGCGATGTGCGGCCAGTGTTCATGACGCAGCCCATGCTGTGGCGCGTGGACCTCGAAGACGAGCTCGACCGCCTGCTCTGGCTGGGAACGCTCGCGGACGGTCGGCGCCTGAGCGTGCCGCGCCTGGTCGAAGGCATGCGCATGTTCAACGACGCGCTACGAGAGACATGCCGTTCGGAAGGCGTGGAATGCGTCGACCTGACATCCATGGACGGAGACCGTCGCTACTTCTTCGACGACTGCCACTTCACGGAAGCGGGATCGCGACGCGTTGCCGAACTGGCTGCGGCGCAGTTCGTCGGGCAGCCGCGGGGTCGGTAGCAGACGCCTGCTTGCTGGCACCAGGAGCACCGCGGGAACCTGTGCGGAGAACGGCTTCGCGCACTGTGTGCACGGCAAGGCGGCGCAATCCCGGTCGTATCGGGAGCTCGATCACAACGCGGGGCCGCATGCGCGACAATATCGATAGAACCCCGATGCTTCGGCTGGCCCGTCGCTATCATCTCGCGCCCTACCGCCCTTCCGCTCACGCCCACCCATGCACATCCTCGGAATCTCCGCCTTCTACCACGACAGCGCTGCCGTCTTGTTGCGAGACGGCGAAGTCGTGGCCGCGGTGCAGGAGGAGCGGTTCAGCAGGATCAAACACGACGACGCGTTCCCGAAGCAGTCGATCGAATACTGCCTCGAGCAGGCCGGGATCACGATCCACGACGTCGACTACATCGGCTACTACGAGAAGCCGTGGACCAAGTTCGAGCGGCTGCTCGAGTCGTATCTCGCGTTTGCGCCGAAGGGCTACAAGTCGTTCAAGCGAGCCTTGCCGCTGTGGCTCGGCAAGAAGACGCGCCTGCACAAGGTGATCGACAAGGAGCTTGGCCTCAGGAAGCACAACTACGTCTTCTGCGAGCACCACGAGTCGCACGCGGCGAGCGCGTTCTTCCCGTCGCCGTTCGAGGAGGCCGCGATCCTGACGATGGACGGGGTCGGCGAGTGGGCGACGTCGACGCTCGCACACGGCAAGGGCAACAACGTCGAGATCAGTCAGGAGATCCGCTTCCCGCACTCGCTCGGGATGCTCTACAGCGCGTTCACCGGCTACCTCGGCTTCAAGGTCAACGGCGACGAGTACAAGGTCATGGGGCTCGCGCCGTACGGCGAACCACGCTTCGCGGATCTGATCTTCGAACACCTGATCGACGTCAAGGACGACGGCTCGTTCTGGATGGACATGGCGTACTTCAACTACGGCGCCGGTCTGACCATGACGACCGAGAAGTTTCACCAGCTGTTCGGGGCGCCGCCGAAGCACATCGACGATCCGCTCGAGCAGCGGCACATGGATCTCGCGGCTTCGGTGCAAAAGGTCACCGAGGAAGTCGTGCTCAAGATCGCCAATCACCTGCACGCGACGACGGGCTCGAAGAACCTGTGCATGGCCGGTGGCGTCGCGCTGAACTGCGTCGCCAACGGCCGCATCGCGCGCGAGGGACCGTTCGAGAACATCTGGATCCAGCCCGCGTCCGGTGATGCTGGCGGCGCTCTCGGCGTCGCGAAGCTGATCTGGCACAAGCTGCTCGGGAAACAGCGCGACCCCGCGCAGCCCGACGCGCAGTACGGCTCGCTGCTCGGCCCCGAGTACGGCATGGACGAGATCCGCCATGCCCTCGACGCGCAGAACGCGACCTACGAAGTCTTCGAGGAGGATGCGCTCGTCGAACGCGTCGCAAGCCTGCTCGAGGAAGGGCAGTGCATCGGATGGTTCCAGGGCCGGATGGAGTACGGCCCGCGCGCCCTCGGGTGCCGCAGCATCATCGGGGACGCCCGCGACCCGCGGATGCAAACCACGATGAACACGAAGGTCAAGTTCCGCGAGTCGTTCCGGCCGTTCGCGCCGTGCGTGCTCGCCGACAAGACCGACGAGTACTTCGACATCGGCGAGCAGAAGAGTCCCTACATGCTGCTCGTCGGTCCGGTGAAGGAAGAGCGCCGCAAGGCGCTGTCGGCGGACGAGCAGAGCGCGAAGGGGTTCGATCGCCTCAGGGTAATACGCTCGGACATCCCGGCCGCGACGCACGTCGACTTCTCGGCGCGCGTGCAGACCGTCGACGGCACGAGCAACCCCCGCTTGCACCAGCTGATGTCGCGCTTCCATGAGAAGACCGGCTCGGCCGTGATCGTGAACACGAGCTTCAATCTGGGTTGGGAGCCGATCGTCAACAAGCCCGAGGAAGCGATCCATACGTTCATGGCGTCGCACCTCGATGCGCTCGTGCTCGACAAGGCGATCGTGCTCAAGCGTGATCAGCTGTCTACGGTCGAGAACACGCGGGCCCGAGACAACGGGCACGTGCGGGACGTTGCGCTCGAGACGCTCTGGAAGTGCCCGGCGTGTGGCGGGTCGCTCGAACAAGACGGGAAGCGCGCGGTCTGTTCGAACTGTGGCGCGCGGTACGAGAACGACGACGGCATCTGGCAGTTGTTCGCGTCGCACGAGAAGTCCGACGGCGACGTGACCGACTCGGTCAAGGCGTTCTACGAAGAGACGCCGTTCCCGAACTACGACGACCACGACAACGTTCGCTCGCTGATCGACAAGTCGCGCCGCGGCAAATACGGCCGCCTGCTCGGCGACCAGCTGCCCTACAACGCGCGCATCCTCGAGGTGGGTTGCGGCACGGGTCAGCTGTCGAACTTCCTCGCGGTCGGCTGCCGCACCGTTATCGGTGCCGACCTCTGCATGAACTCGCTGCGCCTCGCCGAGAAGTTCCGGCGCGAGCAGGGTCTCGACCGCGTGCGCTTCATCCAGCAGAATCTGTTCCGTCCGGCGCTGCAGCACGAGCAGTTCGACGTCGTGCTGTGCAACGGCGTGCTGCACCACACGAGCGACCCGCGCGGCGGGTTCGACTCGATCGCGCGCCTCGTGAAGCCCGGCGGCCATATCGTCATCGGTCTCTACAACACGTGGGGCCGCCTGCTCCTCGACTTCCGCCGCGTGCTCTTCCGCATGACCGGCGGCCGCGCCAAGTGGATCGACTCGTACCTCCGCGGCACGAAGATGAGCAAGGAGAAGCAGAAGGCGTGGTTCGAGGACCAGTACCGCCATCCGCACGAGTCGAAGCACACGATGGGTGAGGTGCTCGAGTGGTTCGACGACAACGGCTTCGACTTCGTCAACGGCGTGCCGAAGTACCGCCCGTGGGAAGCGTTCGCGGACGACGAGGACCTGTTCGCGCAGAACGATCCGGGCACCGCGTTCGACCGCGCGATCTCGCAGCTCAAGATGATCATCTCGGGCTCGCGCGAGGGCGGCTTCTACATCGTGATCGGCAAGAAGCGCGGCGGGGAGAAGGGGGGTGACGCATGATCGCCCCGAGCTGGCACCCGAATCGCAACGAGCTGCTGCAGTTCGGCTGGGCGTCGTTCTTCGCGTTCGGCCTGCTCGGCTTCTTCTGCCGCTACTGGTGGGACCTGCCGACGCTCGGTTGGGTGTTCAAGATCCTCGGCGGCTACGGCGGCCTGATGGCGATGCTGTCGCCGTTCAAGGTCTACCCGCTCTACCTGCTCGTCACGCTGGTCGCGATGCCGATCGGTCTCGTGGTCTCGAACCTGCTGCTCGGCACGATCTACTTCGTGATCATGACGCCGCTCGGGTTCGGGCTGCGGGTGATCGGGCGGGACGCGCTGCGGTTGAAGAAGCCGAGTGGGGATTCGTACTGGGTGCCGCACGAGCGGCGGACGGATCCGGCGAGCTACTATCGGCAGTCGTAGCGCTGCGCCGCCGACGACGCATGCCGTGCTCTAGTCCTGGTGGACTCTGTCGAACAGGTACCAATTCTCGGTGAGCTTCTCGTATCGAGCCCTCGACCCTGATTCGTGTCGGGAGTTCCGAGGGCGCCAGCGATCCCCGGCCCGATACAAGATCCCCTTGGAACGGGAGAAGTGCCAGGTCGCCCAGCGGAACGCGTAGAACCGCAGCTCTTGTGCCCTGCCAACGTGGATCGCCGAGAAAGCTCGTCGCAGACTCTTCGGTGCCAACGTGCGTACCGAGGATGGCGGAATTTGGCGGATGACCATGTCGTGTGCGAAGCGTTCGAGTTCGACTCGGTGTTCACGCAGCATCGCCGTGACTTCTTCGTCCGAGGGTGGCTTCGGCATCGGTGGAAACACGGTGCGAAGTGCCGCGAACGCCACCCCTGTCAGGACCAACAAGAAGATGCAGCCCACCTCGACACGAGTTCCGGGTGATCTCAGGATTCGGCGGCGCGCCACGGCTACGACCTCAGGGCGATGCGACCTTCGCCACTACAGACTGCGTTGCAGATGAGTGTCCCCGCGGCTCACGAATCCCGCGGCGCGGTCCCCGACACCGACGTCACCATCAGCGTGTCGATCCGGTGCGGGATCTCGCCGTCATCGACGACGTAGAGCGTGCGGCCCGACTTGCTGAGCATCGCGAAGTCGGGATGCGGGACGAGGAAGTGCCTGCCGTCGGCCAGGTGCACGACGAATGGGAAGAACGGCTGACTACGCAGCGAGTCGCGAATCTGGTCGGGTTGCATACTCATGGGGGAACAGGCCTCCCGGGTTTCCCGCCGATTCTACGGCTTCTCGGAGGGCGCGCTGGGAAGTCGGTCTACTTGTCCGACGCCGTGGCCTCCGCAACCAGCTCTTCGATCGCGCGGTCGAGCGTCGTGCCATGCAGCGGTAGCGGATCACACCCTTCGCGTCGATCAGGTAGACCGTCGGCCAACCTTCGACCGACCATGCGGCCGAAATCGGTCCGCGGGGTCCCCTCGGACCGTTCCAGAAGCTGCGCCAGGTCAGTTGGGATCGGAGGACATCGCGGGTTCGAGACGAGGTAGGCCTCAGCATGGCGAACCGGGGTCCGGCGGTGGGAGCACTCGTGCCTGTGAGAACCCCCGTTGCCAACGGCGAGTTGACTCAGGGGCGCGGACTCGCGATCCCGGACGGCGTGAGCGGTCGCGCTGGCAAGGTGCGCTCAGATCGCTTCGTGGAACGGGATGTCGATCAGCGGTTCGCCGACGATCGGCGTCACGTCGCCGCTCCAGAACGTGCCGTTCTGTCCCATCTCCGGACCACTCGTGAACGTCGTGAATCGCGCGCCGACCTCTTGGTCACCGTCCGCGTCGATCTCCTCGACGGGGATCACGAACATCTGCACGTTGTTCTGGATGATGCAGCGAGCCGCGCTGTGTCGATCCATGATGTTGCCGTAGCGGGCCAGCTTGACGTGCAGGCGCCACCGGCCATTGGCTTCGCACCTGCCGTCGAACCACAGGTCGGTGTCGTCGAAGAAGTCTCCGGACAGCGGAGCTTGGGCGTGGAAGTTGTTCGACGAGTCGTTGTCTTCGTCGAGGACGAACGCGAACTGGAACTGCCGGTCGGGATGTTCGAGCGGGATCGAGCCGTCGACGATCTGCCAGGCGAACAGGTAGGGGCCGGGCTGCATGACGGTCGGGAGCTCCGCCGGCACGCCGCGTCCGTGAGGCCCGTCGCCGACGGGGTAGAGGGCTGTCCCGGTGCCGAATGCGGCATCCAGCCGAGTCTGATCGAGGTCCGCGACTGCCCAGCCGAAACCGACGGTCTCCGTGTAGTTTTCGATCGGGACTTGGGGTGCGACCTCGTCGAAGGTCGAGTCGGTCGGTTCGCCTGTCGGCGCGTCGAAGCTGTAGACCGGAACGGTGCCTGTGGTGTCACCCACGATCAGGCGGAACATCGCTTCCGGGTCTGCGGTCGAGGTCTCGGGATTCTCTGGCCCGGAGCACACCTTGCGGATCACGACGGTCTTGCTGTTCGTCGAGTCGATTCCGCCGAAGCCCTTGATGTTGACCGTGAGGTCGAGCCGAACGCTCACGGTCATCTCCTCGACGTCACAGCTGTCGAGGATCACGTCGACCCTGTGATATCCCTCCTGGAGGATCTGGCCGCTCGGGACGGAGAGTCGGGCGGGCGCCGGCACCATCGCCTCGTCGTAGACCAGCTTCCCCTGGAGGCTGCCTTCCTCGATGTCGCCTTGCGGGCGGATCACGTGGATTTCGATCACGCCGATCTTCCCTGGAGGATTCCCCTCGGAATCGCAGCAGAACTCGAGGACGTCAGGCGCGCTGATCTCCGAAGGGATCGCGTTGGCGGGGCCTTCGCTCGAGCTCTTCTGGCAGGCCGTGGCCGCGAGGAGCGAAGTGAGAGTGACGAGCAGGCGGGTCGGGAAGTTCATTGCAGTGCCTCTTGCGGATTGGGTTCGACCTCCAGGTCGCAATCCAGGGCCTGCACCCGACAGAGGAATTCTCGAAATCGGGCCGTGACGGGCTACGAGCTCAGCATGCGGCGAATCGCCGCTGCGAGCGCGCTGAGCGGGTAGGGCTTCTGCAGGAAGTTCTCGCCGTGCGTCGCGCCGATCAGGTCGACGCGGTCCGGGGTGTAGCCCGAGACGTAGAGCACCTTGAGGTCGCGGTGAATCTCGAGCAGCTTCTCGGCGATGTCGCGGCCCGTCTCGTTGGGCAGCACCACGTCCGTGACCAGGCCGTCGATCTCCGCGCCGTGCTCCTTTGCGAGGGTCACGGCCTCACGCCCGTCGGCGGCGACGAGCACGTGGTATCCCAAGCGGGTCAGCATCTGCGCAGCCACGTCGCGGACCATCTTTTCGTCCTCGACCAGCAGCAGCGTTTCGCCGCCGCGTGACTCCGGGCCCTCGCCTCGTTCGGGTTGTGCGTCCTCCCCGGCTTCCGCGAGCGGCAGGTAGACCAGGAAGGTCGTGCCTTGGCCGACCTCGGTCTCGATGTCGATGCGACCACCATTCTGCTGGACGACGCCGTGCACGGTCGAGAGTCCGAGGCCCGTGCCCTTCCCGTGTTCCTTCGTCGTGAAGAACGGCTCGAAGACATGCTCCAAGGTTGCATCGGGTATGCCGCAGCCGGAGTCGGACACGGCGAGTTCGACGTAGTCGCCGGCTGGTGACACGTCTTCGGTCGCAGCTTCGTCGTGCTCGAGATGCGTGCGACGAATGCGGATCTCGAGCTTCCCGCCGGACTCCATGGCGTCGCGCGCGTTGACCGCGAGGTTCATGACGATCTGCTCGAGATGCCCGGGGTCGATCTTGATCGGGCTCGGCTTCAGCGGAGCGTCGATCACCAAGCGGATGTCCTCGCCGATCAGACGGCGAAGTAGATCGCCGAACTTCTCGATCTCTTCATTGAGGTTGATCACGCGTGGCGTCGCGACCTGTTTGCGCGCGAATGCCAAGAGCTGACCGGTCAGGCGCGCGGCCTGCTCACTCGCTTGGCGAATGGCCTCGGCCGACTGCGATGCGACCTCCGGGTTCGACGTTAGCATGTCGACGTTGCCGAGGATGATCGTCAGCAGGTTGTTGAAGTCGTGTGCGATGCCGCCGGCGAGGCGGCCGATGCCCTCGAGCTTCTGCGAGTGCAGGAGCTTCGCCTGCAGTTCATTGTGCTCGGTCTGATCCCGCATGATCGTCGAGAAGAACTCGATCTCCCCGTGGTCGTTGCAGTGTCCCATGATGACCTGGGACACCGAGACTTCACGGGTGCCGGACGCGAGGATGGCCGACTCTCCAGACCAGATGCCTCCGCGCTTGGCGGTTTCGAGCGCCTCGTCCCGGATGACTTGGAACTGGGCTGGCGGGTGCAGCTCGGAGATCGACTCCCACGGAAGACGATCCTCCGGGCCGATTCCGTACGCGGCGCGCATCGCACGGTTCATGTAGATCGGGCGACCCTCGGGATCACAGGAACCGATGAAGTCCGACGTCGCTTCGGTGATCAGTTGGAGTCGCCGGAGCTCGCGTTCTGCGAGCTTGCGATCCGTGATGTCCGGGAACACGACGACGCCGGCGATGATGTTGCCGTCGCCGTCCCGGACCGGCGCAGCGTTGCCGAGAACCCAGCGGTCCTCGCCGTTTTCGTGCCGAATGACCACTTCGACGTCCTTGGTCGTCTCGCCGTACAGGATCGCTCGAGATAGTGGGAGATCTTCGGGAGCGCATGGCGACCCGTCCGCGTGGAACGTCTGCCAATTCTCCGGGTGGTTCTCGATCGGAATGTCCGTGAGGACACGGTGCTCGCCGCCGCGAATCCCGAGCGCCGCCGAGTTCGCGATACGGATCCGTCCTTCGGGGGCGTCCGCGATCAGAATGCCCGCGGGTGACTGTTCGATCGCCGCGAGCAGGAGTGCGTGCGCTTCTTGCACTTCACGCTCGGTGCGCTTCTGTTCCGTGATGTCCTGGAACGACCCGTACGCGCGGGCTGGCCCGTTCTCGTCGAAGACGACCTTGCCCACTGCACGGACGTCGACCAGGCGGGACTTCGCGGTGATCAGCTGCAGTTCGATGTCATAGCCTTCGCCGGTTGCCTTCGCGTGCTCCACCGCGCGCGCGATGACCGGCAGACTCTGGGGTGCGTAAAACCCGATCGCCGACTCGACGGTCGGGTTGTACGATTCCGGCTCGACCTCGTGGATGCGGTAGGTTTCGTCCGTCCAGTAGAGATCGTTCGTGCGGAAGTCGAGCTCCCAGCCGCCGACCCGGGCAGCGCCTTGGGTCTCTCGCATGAGGGTCTCGGCGCGGCGTCGGTCGGTGACGTCACGTCCGATGGCGTAGATGAGCCCGTCCTCGTTGACGCTCGCGCGCCACTCGATCCATCGGTGGGCGCCTTCACTCGTGCGGTACCGGTTGACGAAGTCGACGACATTGCCACCGCCGGCGAGCGTCTCGACCGCGAGCGTCGTGGCGTCACGATCTTCCGGGTGCACGAACTCGAGGAAGGGCCGCTCGAGCAGCTCGTCTTCGGTCCAGCCCAAGATCTCGGAGAAGGCCGGATTGACCTGCTTGAAGTACCCGTTGGTACTCGCGATGCAGAGTAGGTCGAGCGACATCTCGACGAGCTGTCGATAGCCGTCTGTCAGCGAGGGCTCCTGTGCCCCACGTGCCCGCGTCGTCGACTGCGGACCTCTGCTCTCGCTGGAACTCGCCATGCCTACGTCGTCTTCGGCACCCCTGTGTCGAAGACCTGAACGATATCAGAGATGACGGCGTCAGAGACCGAGCGCGAGAACGTGATGGCGCGTTCGAAACAGAAGGCGCCCGGCTGCGAGCGCGGGGGTTGCCATGCAGATCTCGCCGACATTCTGTTGCGCGATCACCTTGCAATCTTTCCCTGCTTCGACGACGTAGACGTCGCCCTCTTCGCCCGTGAACCAGAGCTTGCCGTCGCCGGCGATCGCGGATGCGGAAAACCCTCCCGGACCGAGGCGGTGACGACCGAATTGCTCGCCCGTCTTCGCGTCGAGCACGGTGACGACACCGTTGGTGGCGCAGAGGTAGACGAGTCCGCGATAGACGATCGGGGTTTGGATGTAGTTGCCGACACGCTTCTTGGTCCACGCGACGTGTTCGCCTGGGGCGTCGGGTTGCGACACCGGTAGCTGGCCCTTGGCCGATGGCTTGAACGCGAACACCGGCTTGAGCGGGTGGCCCGGCTTCAGTGGGCGATGGTTGCTCGTCATCAGCACGAGCTCGCCTGCCGCGATCGGCGCGGGCACCGGCAGCCCACCGCCGCCCGCCATGCGCCAGATCTCAGCACCGTCCTGGAGTCGGTATGCGCCGAGGTGCTTGCACCCGTTGACGAAGAGGTGCTCTTTCCCGTCGCACGGCAACACGGTCGGGGTTGCCCAGGTCGTGACGTCATCGCGCTCGACGCGCCAGACGACCTCGCCGGTCGCGATGTCGTACGCGCTGAGGTGCGGGTTCTTCTTCACGTCAGCCTGCACGATGACCTTGCCGTCCCAGATGATCGGAGAGCTCGCGTAACCCCAGTGCAGGTCGATTGAGTCGTGCGGTCCCACGTCGAGGTCACCGAGGTCGACGTGCCACTTCCGATCACCGTCGATCGAGTAACAGAACATCCCTTGCGACCCGAATACCGCGACGACGTGCTTACCGTCGGTGACCGGAGTCGAGTCGACGTGAGTCGCCTTCGTGTGGCGTGCGAACTCGGGCACGCACGTGACGGCGGTGCGCATCCAGATCGGTCGGCCATCGTCGAGGCGCAGGCACCAGAGCTGGAACGCGTGCTCGACCATGTCCTCGGCGGAGTCACCCGCGCCGTAGAGTCCGATCTTGAGGCTCGCATCCTCGCCCTTCGCGACTGCCGTCGCGACGAACACGCGGTCACCCCACACGATCGGTGAGGAATGGGAGAGGCCGGGAATCCTAGTCTTCCAGCGGAGGTTCTTGCCGGTCGCGACGTCCCACTCGCTCGGGAGCTGATGGGCGTCGTCGACGCCGGACGCACGAATGCCGCGGAACTGCGGCCAGTCGATGCCGGGGCGTGCCTCTTGTGCCCGCGTCGGCTGCGAGCAGACGGCGGCGAGGGTGATCGCGAGAATGGTTCGGCTCATGACCCCGCCACTGTAGCGGACGGGGTTCGCCTCGCCGCCGCTACTTCGTCACCCCTACCTGGTCGAGCATCCACGCCATCTCGAAGGCTCGATCCTTCCAGCGGTCGTAGCGACCGGACGCGCCGCCATGTCCGGCCGCCTCGAGCTTGCACTTGAGCAGCAGCTCGTTGTCGTCGGTCTTCAGCGTACGGAGCTTTGCGACGTACTTTGCTGGCTCCCAGTACATCACCTGCGAATCGTTGAAGCTCGTCGTGACGAGCGTTGCCGGGTAGTCCTTGGCTTCGAGGTTGTCGTACGGGCTGTACGACATCATGTAGTCGAACGCGGGCTTCTCGTTCGGGTTGCCCCACTCGAGATACTCGCCGATCGTGAGCGGCAGCGACGCGTCCATCATCGTGCTCATCATGTCGACGAACGGCACTGCGCTGTGCACAGCCTGGAAGAGGTCCGGGCGCATGTTCGCGACCGCGCCCATCAGCAGGCCGCCGGCGCTGCCGCCTTCGATCATGAGCCGATCCTTGCTGGTCCACTTCTCGCGCACGAGGTAGTCTGCGCAGTCGATGAAGTCGGTGAAGGTGTTCTTCTTCTTCATCAACATCCCGTCCTTGCGCCACTCCTCGCCGAGCTCGCTACCGCCGCGAATGTGCGCGGTCGCCCAGACGACTCCGCGGTCGAGCAGACTGAGTCGGTTGCTGTCGAACGTCGCCGACATCGACGCTCCGTACGAACCGTAGGCGTAGAGCCACAGCGGAGCCGTGCCGTCGCGCGGAGTGCCGACCTTGTACACGATCGAGATCGGGACCTTCTTGCCGTCGCGGGCTTCGCCCCAAAGGCGCTCGGTCCTGTAGAGCGAAGCGTCATAGCCGAGCACCGGGCGCTGCTTCTTGAGTTCGCGCTCGAGCGACTTCAGATCGTAGTCGTAGACGCACGCGGGCGTGACCATTGACTGGTAGTCGATGCGAAACGTCGAAGACGTGTATTCCGGAGTGCCGCCGCGGCTCGCGTGGTACACAGACTCGGGGAACGTGATGTTCCGCCACTCGCCGGTTGCGAAGTCGTGCACGCGGAATCGGTTGAGCGCCTGCGTCCGTTCCTGGACGACGGCGAAGTCCTGGAAGACTTCGAAGCTCGAGATCAGCACGTCGTCGCTGTGAGGGATGAAGTCCTCCCAGTTGCTCTCCCGAGGGTCGTCGGCGGAGACCTTGACGACGCGCCAGTTGAGGGCGTCGCGGTCGGTGCGGAGGAAGAAGGTCCCGTCGCGGTGAGTGACTGTGTAGCGGTGACCCTTCTCGCGGGGCATCAGCACTCGGAACTCGCCCTGCGGGTCGTCCGCGCGCAGGAGTCGCCACTCGTAGGTGTCGGTGCTGTACGAGCCGGCGGCCAGGTAGTGACGGTCTTTGCTGCGACCGAGGCCGATGCGGAAGAGCTCGTCCTTCTCTTCGTAGAGCAGCTCTGGCTGACCGCCGAGCTGCATCCGCCAGAGCTGGTTCGACCGCTTGGTCGTCGCGTCCTCGGTGACGAAGAACAGCGTCTTGTCGTCTGCCGCCCACTCGACCGACGTGACACGTTCCGCGAGGTTTGCGCGGATCTCACCCGTCTTCAGGTCCTTGACGTGCAGGGTGTACTGACGGAATCCCGTGTCGTCGGTGGTGTACGCGTAGAGGTGTTCGCCGTCGCTGACGACGGCGTCACCGATGCCGAGGTAGGAAAGACCCTCGGCCATGACGTTGCGGTCGAGCAGCACCTGCTCCTCGGCGTCGTCGTCGTAGCTTCCGTCTGCGGCCGCCGACTTACGGCAGCGAATCGGGTACTGCTTCCCTTCGATAGTTCGGGAGTAGTAGTAGAAGCTGCCCCGCCGCGTCGGCACGCCAAGGTCGGTCTGCTGCACGCGTGCGACCATCTCCTCGTAGAGCGCTTCTCGCATCGGCGCGAGGTGCTCGGTCTTGGCCGCGGTGTACGCATTCTCGGCTTCGAGGTAGGCGCGAACGTCCGGATGCTCCTTCTCTCGGAGCCAGTAGTAGTCGTCGACGTAGACCTGGCCGTGCCAGTGGTTCTCGTGACGAACGCGCTTGGCGACGGGAGCCGACTTCGAATCTTCGGTCATGGGGAGGGCGCAGGCTGCGGCGATCAGAAGGGCGGAGACCGCGGAACAGAACTGGAGGCGAATCCGCTGCATGGGTCCAGTTTGTGCCCCGACCCGGGTCGAAAGCCAGACGACTCCATCGCGAGTCGCGCTTACTGCCGCCGATCCGGTCCCGCTGGCGTCGGCGGTCGCGCCGCCGGCTTGCGCGTCTCCAGCTCCCGCAGCAGGTGCTCCACCGCGGCCTCGAGCACGGGCTCTCGCCCCGCCTGGATCATCGACGGGTCGTCGAACACCTCGATGTCCGGCGCGACTCCGACGGCTTCGACGTCCCATTCTCCGTCGACGTTGACGAACGCGAAGCTCGGCACGGCCATGCCGCCGCCGTCGAGCAGGCGCGGCGAACCCGAGTACCCGACGAGTCCACCCCACGTCTTCTTGCCGATCAGCTTGCCGAGGCCGAGCTTACGGAAGTAGTACGGAAACGCGTCACCACCGGACGACGAGTAGCCGTTGATCAGCATCGTCATCGGCCCCTCGAACGCGAATTGTGGCGTCGTGTCGAGCTGGGCTTCGCGGCGCGCCCAGTAGTTGAGGACCGGCTGACCGAGAGAGAATGCCATGTCACTCGGGACGAAGCCGCCACCGTTGTATCGATCGTCGATGATCATCGCCTCGCAAACCCGCGCCTGCGGACGGAAGTGCTTGAACAGCTCGCGGTGACCGTCGATCGCGGTGTTCGGCACGTGCACGTAGCCGATGCGGCCGTTCGAGAGCTTGGTGACGAGCTCGAGGTTGCGGCGCGTCCACGCGAGGTTGCGCAGGCCGAGTTCGGAGGCGATCGGCTTGACGACGACAGAGCGCGCGCCCTCGCGCGTCGGCGTATCGTTGACGAGTAGCGTCACGTCGCGGCCGACCGTGTTCTCGAGATAGTGGAACGGCGTGCGCGGCGCACGCACGTCGTGGTCGTCGATCGCGACGAGGAAGTCGCCTTCCTTGACGTCGAGGCCGGGCTCGGTGAGCGGGCTGCGGGTGCGTTCGTTCCAGTTCTCGCCCGGGTAGATGCGCTGGATTCGATAGGCGCCTTCGACGACCTCGAACTCGCATCCGAGCAGTCCGACCGGGACGCGCTCGACCGACGGAAGCTCGCCGGAATTCACGTAGGTGTGCCCGCAGTTGAGTTCACCGATCAGTTCGCTGATCAGGAAGTCGAGATCGCTGCGGTGCGAGGCGTGCGCGACGAGCGGCGCGTACTTCGCGCGCATCGCGAGCCAGTCGACCGCGTGCATCCGCGGGTCGTAGAACCAGTCGCGCATGATCCGCCACGCGTCGCCGTACATCTGCGCCCATTCGTCGCGGGGCACGATGCGCACGCGCATGCCGTCGAGGCGGACCTTGTCCTTGCCGAGCTTCTGGCCGGGGCTGACCTTCGCGTAGCAGAGGTTGCCGCTATGGCGGTAGAAGAGCTGCTTCTGATCCGGCGTCAGCACGAAGCCGCGCGCGAGATCGAGCACGACCTTCGACTCTCGTGCCTCGAGGTCGAAGTGTCGGAGCTTGCCGCCTTCGGAGAAGAGCAGACCCTTCTCGACCGCGACGAGGCCCCGGTAGCTGCTCGGGGAGCCCGGCAGCGCGACGATGCGGTCGGCGATCCCATCGAGGTCGATCGCCCAGCGGTCGTCGTCCTCTTCCTCTTCCGCCGGCTGCTCCTCTTCGGGAGCTTCGTCGTCTTCTTCCGCATCTGCTGCGATCTCTTCTTCGTCGCTGCGTGGCCCGAGCGGATGCTCGACGTCGCGCCGCAGCGTCAGCGCATACATACGACTCTCGAACTCGTAGCCGTCGTGCTTGTAGTCGCGCGCGGACGCGAAGTAGAGGTAGCGTCCCTTCGGGTCGAACGTCGGACTGTTGTCGCGGTAGCGGTCCGTCGTGACCCGAGTCGGCTTCGGGTCGTCGACCGACGAGATCCAGACCGAGTTGAAGCCGTTGACCGAGCGCTTCACGTAGGTCATCCAGTGGCTGTCCGCCGAGAAGCTCCACTGCGAGATGCCGCGCTCGGCACCGCGGTCGACCTCGTGCAGAGACCCGCTCGCGACGTCGAGCACCATAAGGCGGTTGCGCTTGTCGGAGAACGCGATGCGCTTGCTGTCAGGCGACCACGCGTAGTCGAGGATCCAGGCCCCGGTGCTGTTCGTGAGCTGTCGCTCTTCACCGCTCGCGGCGTCCCGGGCGAACAGCTCGTAGTCGTCGCCGGCTTCGGCGAGATACGTGATCGTCTTGCCGTCGGGCGACCAGTCCGGACTCCGCTCGCGACGATTCGGCGTGCGGGTCAGGTTGCGCACTTCCCCGTGCTCCTTCGGCGCCGAGAAGATCTCGCCGCGGAACTCGACGAGGCAGCGCTTCCCGGACGGCGATGGTGCGAAGCCGCCGAATCCGCGCTTGCCGTCCTTCCACACGGGTCGCAGCCAGGGCTTGTCGTCACCGAGACGGATTGCCAGCTTGCGCACGGCTTCCGTGCCCTCGGCCATGACGTGCAGATGGCCGCCCGCTTCGAAGATCACGCCGCCCGCGCCGCGACTCGGGAACAGCACGTCCCAGTCGGTGAAGTTCGTGACCTGCGTCGTCTGCTTCGAGCCGACGTCGTAGCGCCAGAGGTTGAGGGTGCCGCCGGCGCGATCCGACGTGTAGTAGACGCGGTTGCCGAGCCACATCGGGAAGTTGTCGGTGCCGGCGAAGTCGGTGATCTGCTCGACGGTGTTCGTGTCGAGGTCGTAGAGGAACACGTCCTGCGCGCGGCCGGCCTTGTAGCGCTTCCACGTGCGCCACTCGCGGCTGATGATGTTGTAGGCGACCTTGCGACCGTCCGGCGACAGCGATGCGGGCCCACCTTCCGGGATCTGCAGCGGCGTCTCGAGACCGCCGTTCCACGGGTCGACGAGGAAGTAGCGGCCGACGCGCTTGCCGTACGGCGTTCGGTTCGCACGGATCAGGATGTGCTTGCCGTCCGGCGTCCAGTCGAGCGGGAGATGGTCGTAGCCGCCGCGCGGTGGCATGGGACCGACGTCGGGGTAGAACGTGAGCTGACGCGGTTCGCCGCCGGAGTAGGGCACAAGGTAGATCTGGCGCGTGCCGGAGTATTCACCGGAGAACGCGACCCAGTTGCCGTCAGGCGAGATGCGCGGGAACAGCTCGAGCCCGTCGTCGAAGCTCGTGATGCGATGTGCGGTTCCGCCGTTTGCGGATGCGGTCCAGATGTCGCCACCGTGCACGAAGGCGATCTTGTCGCCCTGCATGTGCGGATAGCGCAGGAGGCGGGCTTCCGCCTCCGGCTCCGGAGTCTGTGCGAGAATGGTCGGGGCGAGAACGAAAGCGGCGATCGCGATTCGGCACGAGAACATGCGCGGCAGGATACCCGCGATGCCGACCGTTGCAGCCGGAAGCTATGCTTCCGGCATGTCGATCCAATCGCACCTCGACGGCTGGCCGGTGTGCCACGAGACGCCGGTCTCCTGGGGCCAGATGGACGCCTTCTCCCACGTGAACAACATCGTCTACTTCCGTTGGTTCGAGGACGCCCGGTTCGTGCTCTTCGAACGTGTCGGCTGGTCGAAGGTGCTGGAGGACACCGGGATCGGACCTATCCTCGCGCGCACGCAGTGCGTGTTCAAACGCGCGGTGACCTGGCCCGACCGCGTGACGATCGGCACGCGCATCGAGGACCTGAGCGAAGATCGCTTCACGACGGTGTATCGCGTCGTGAGCCACGCGAGTGGCGAGATCGTCGCGGAGGGGGATGGCCGCGTCGTGTCGTACGACTACGGCGCGGGGGCCAAGGCGCCGATCCCAACCGAGGTCCACGAGGCGTTGGTGGCGCTGTGAAGATCGATTTGGATGCGTTGGTTCGCAACCTCGGTGGGTGCAAGCAAGTCGCCCTCGACGCGCTGCTCGATCGTAGGGACCAAGATCCGTTCGACGGTGCTTGGCAGGATCTGAGGGCCCGGGTGTCCGGGAGTGAACGCGCGGCGCAGGCGGAGAGCGTGTTCGTCGCGGTGTCCGACGCGACGCAGCACCATGAGATTGCTTCCTACATCACCGACGATCTCGACCTCATCGAGGCCGCCGAACGGCAGGGTGTCGAGGACGTGCTCCTCGACTACATGCGCGAGTGCTATCAGCGAGGGCTCGTGCCCCATCGTTGGGGAGAGGGGTGAGAAAACCTCACAAATTCGGCAACCTCTCGACCGAACACATGTATATACACTGAAATGGCTCAGCTGGATCAGAAGATCGAGACGATCTCGGAAGAGTGCCTGATCGTCCGTGCGCGCATGATCAGCCGCACGCTCAGCGCGATCTACGACACGGCCTTGCGTCCCCTCGGCGTCAAAGCGAGCCAACTCAACATCCTCGTCGTTACCGGCAAGCTCGGTGTCGCGACGCCCGGTGAGGTCGGTTGCATTCTGCATCTCGAGGCGTCGACGGTCAGTCGCAACGTCGACCGCATGCGCAAGCAGGGGTGGCTCGACGACGAGGCCGACCCGGACGGCCGCGCGACTCCGTTTCGCCTCAGCGCCTCTGGCCGGAGGCTCGTTGCCTCGGCGTGGCCCGCGTGGCAGCGGGCCCAGGAGGAAGCCCGCGAAGTGCTCGGCAAGACCGGTGCGGACGACCTTAGTCGCATCGCGGATCGCATGTGGCGGAGCGAGGCGTAGACGATCGCCTTCTCCTGAGTTCATGGGCGGCTTCACCGACTGGGTCGAGGACGTCACCGAGTCGAAGAGCGCTCGCGACTACCGCAGGCGCGTCAGTGACGGGGAGAGCACGTCGCGCGGCGATTCCCGCACAAGTCCACTCGCTACGTCGGGAACTCGCTGCGGCCGAACAGCATCGCCGGCATGCTGCGATCGTTGCACTTGGTGTTCCAGCGCCGCACGGCCGTGGCCCTGGCGCTGGACGTGACCTTGCACTTCCGCTTCAAGGGCGCCGAGGATGTCGACGCGACGGTCGTCATTCGCGACGGCGAGCTGACGGTCGAAGACGGACACGTTGGCGAACCGTCGCTGCGCGTTCGTGCGGACGCGGCGACGTGGCTCGGATTCGTGCGGAAGGAGAAGAGCCTGGTCTGGGCTCTGCTCCGTCGGAAGATCCGGCTCACGGGCAGCCCGAAGCACCTCGTCGCGTTCGGCAAGTGCTTTCCGTAGTCGGGTGCCCGATCAGCGGCCGAGGACCTCGGCGAGCTCGACTCGCTCGCCGGCGCGCATCGTCCAGAACACGAGGTCCCGGTTCGCCGTCACCGCGACGTAGTCGCCCGGCGGCAGAAGGAAGTGCGTCGTCGATTCGGTGGACTCTGCGAGCGTGACATCCGCGAGCTCGACATACTCCGCTTCGTCCGTTCGGGGTGCGGCTGCGCCGAATCCGGCGCTGGACCCGGCACCGGTGCTCGGGCCTCCGCCCGCACCCGAGCCCGGAAGCGTTCCGGGACCCATGCCGACGCCGACGGTCACGTCGTCCAGTCCGGCGACGGTGCCCTTCACCGTCGCGCCGGGAAGGACGAGCTCGTTCGTCAGGTCGCGGTCGTCGGATGCGGCCACCTCGCCCTCGACGATTCGCGTGACGAGGTCGGAACGCACGCGGCCGAGCCAGGCGAGGCGATCATCACCGAGCGTGAGGCGGCCGAGTTCTTCGAGCGGGATCGCGCCGACGTTGGCCTTCGCGCCCGCTGCGACGCGACACTCCTCGACGACGCGCCAGCGCGTGCCGGCGCCGCCGACCTCGACGCGGTATGCACCGGCGGGGAGATCGGCGATCGTGACCTCGTCGATCGAGTGCACCGCGCGTTCGAACGCACGGGCGCGAGCGATCGACGTGACGCGAATGCGTGAACCCGCGACGCCGGCGTCGGGCTTGCTCTCGACCAGGCGAAGCGTGATTCGGCTCGTGTCGCGCGGTGCTTCGACGACGGTTTCGGCGACGCGGTTTGGCCAGGACTCGAACGTCTTCATCGGGAATGGAGAGGCGCCGCGGCGGCGTGGAGCGAAGGCTTCCACGACGTGACGCCGGTCTGCGACGTTCGGGATCGCATAGTTGCCGTCAGCGTCCGTGGTCGCGGTGTCGACCCGGGCGTCGTCCGCGCTACTCGAACTCACGCGAATCGTCCAGCGGGCGAGCGGCTTGCCCGCGTCGTCGACGAGTCGCCCGAGCAGTTCATGGCCGCGGTTGAGTTGCGCCGTCCAAGGGGTCTCGTTGCCGGCCTTGACCTCGAGGGTCGCGTGAGCGAGACCGTGGTCGCCGCCACCGACGCGCAGCGCGTGCTCGCCTTCGATCAGGTCGAGTGCGAGCGATCCATCGGTGTCGGTGCGCCACGCCCGCTTCGCACCGCCGTGCGAATCGAGCAGCACGACGTGTGCGTCGGGGACGGGTTGGCCGTGGGGGTCCCGTGCCTGCACGACGATTCGACCCTTGCCCGGGGCTGGTCGTCGCGCCAACGATCCGACGCCGAACTCTTCCTCCTCGGTCACCTCTACGACCTCGGTGGTCGTTTCGTGACGCGTGGGTGAGACGAATCGCAGCCAGTCGTCGCGTTCGCTCGTGGCCGTGGCGAGAGACGAGTTGAAGCTGTCGAACATGCTCGGCCGGGCCGCGCGAACCGCGACGTGCTTCGGCTCACCCGCGACGACGTGGATCCGGCGGAGTTGTCCGCTCGGGCCGGCGTCCTGCACGACGAAGTCCATGGCCGGAGTCGAGCCACGCCACTGAATGGAGAGCCTTCCCGACCGGTCGGTCGTGCCGACGACGTTCAGCGCATGGAGATCGGGTCCGGCGACGACTCGCGTGCCGTGCGCCGGAAGGTCGCGATGCGTCGTCGCGTGGAACTCGAGCGAGAACGCGTACGGTTCGCGTTCTGCCAGCGGACTTCGCGTCGATGCGTCGGGATCGACGGGGACGCGGCCCGGCTTGGACTCCACGGATGCGGAATCGTCCGCGGCCACGCGCACTTCCGGAGCCTCGGCTGCTGCGGGTCCGGCGTCCGGGACGGTGTCGCCGCCGGTGAAGTAGAGAGTCGTCGGCACGGCAATGGCGACGACGGCGCCAGCGGCGACCGCGAGTTGGGTCGGTAGGGACATCGTTTGGGTAGCTCCTTCGATAGGTCGGGTCCAGATGGGGTCCGCTGCGTTCGGCAAGCCGAACGCAGCCGCCAACCCGGCGCGCCAGTCCCGATCCCGGGACATGTCGTCGAGCAGCGTGCGGAGTTCGGCGAGCGCCTTGCGCAGCCGTTGGTGGACGACCGACACCGGGATGTCGAGCCGCGCAGCGATCTCGCGCGGCTGCAGCCCGTCGAAGAAACGCAAGAACACCACCGATTGGAATTCGTCGCTCAGTCGACCGACGGCACGCACGACCGTTTCGAGGGTCTCGCGGCGTGCCAACAGGTCGAGCGGCGAGTCCGACGCTCCGTCCGCTGTGGCGTCCGCTTCGCGACGAGCGCGGGCGGAGTCACTGCGGGCTTGGCTCACCACGATGTTGCGCAACGACGTGCGCAGCCACGATCCGAGTCGGGTGACCGCAGGGCGCGGGCGCTTGGCCACGCGCACCCAGGTCTCCTGCACGGCGTCGTCTGCGGCAGAAGGGCAGCGGAGCAGGCTCCGCGCGAACTGCCGTAGCGATGCCGCGTGCTTTACGAAGTCTTCCGGGGTGATGTTCTCGAGGTCCGTCATCGGCGTCCGCGTGCCGGACGCCGCCGATCGAGATTCTCACGGAGAGATCTGAAAAAAGGGGGAGAAAGCGCCGCTGGGCGGGGAATCTCCTCAGTCGTAGACCACCGTCGAAGCGGCCGAGAGGCTACATGATCGCGTCATCACTCGATCCACGGGTCGCGGGCCGTGTCGAACAGGACGTTCGAAACGCCGATCTCCGCCGGCTGCCCGGGCTGGAATCGAGCGATCAGTGCCTGCGTGAAGATTTCGAGTCCGATCAGGTTGGTGTCCGTCGGTACGGAGATCGTAGTGTCGACGAACGTCGTCGCTGGCGGGACGACGGCCGAGGGCAAGAGTACCGCGAACTGCGGGTCGATCCCGAGCGCTCCGGACGGCAGCGCGATGTGGGCGGGCAGGAACCCGATCATCGGTACGCTCATCGTGACCGACGCGGGACGAGAGCGTGCGTGGATACGGAACGAGTAGGTCGCGCCGACGCGGATCCGCTCGAGCGGTTCGAGGTGTTGGCGCAGGTTGACCAGCGGTTGGTCCGCGCTCGATCTCGGCAAGAAGTCGAGGTCTCCGTCGAGGTCGACGTCGACGAACACGCCGTACGGGGTCAACGCGGTGCCGAGGAGGGCCATCGTCGCATCGGTGAATGCGCCGCTGCCGTCGTTCTCCGCGAAGATGTCGCCAAGGGCGTCTAGATCGCCATCGCCGTCGAGATCGATCAGACGAATCTCAGGCTGCGGGAAGAAGGGACTGACCGTGGCGATCGGCGGAATCGCAGTGGGCGCGGCGTGCGTGAACACGCCGGTGCCGTCGTTGAGATAGAGCTGCGTCGGTGGTGTGGGCGTCCACATGTCCGCGAAGTTCTGCACCAACAGGTCTAGATCGCCATCGCCGTCGACGTCGCCGAGATCGATCGCGGCGGTCGGAAAGCCCTCGAACGGGAGGTGCGTCGCCGTCTGATCCGTGAACGACCCGGTGCCGTCGTTGATGTATGCGCGGTTTTGGGCGTGGCAGCATTCTGCGCCAGTGCCGAGAACGAGATCGAGATCGCCGTCACCGTCTAGGTCACCGAGCTCGACACCACTGACCGGGTTGGGCGATGCGGGCAGCGCGACGAGAGAGAACGAGCCGGTGCCGTCGTTCACGAAGAGGCTCACTGGCCACGAGCCGCCGCACGGCGTGCCGCAGCTCAACACGGATCGAATGCTCGAGCTCACCACGAAGTCGGTATCCCCGTCGCCGTCGACGTCGCCCGTGTCCAGGGCGATGATCGGAGAAGCGTACGGCGGATTCTGGAACGGGAACGGTGCTCCGCCCGGGACGGTGGCACCCAACCAGATCGGGTTGCTGTCCTGAAACCACGTCGTGTGGGAGCCGTCCCAGTTGACGCGCAAGAAGTCGTCGTCGCCGTCTCCGTCGAGATCGATGGCGGTCGTTCCGCCCAGGTACGCGGCTACGTTGGCCAGGCGCGTGCTCGAGAACTCGATATCGAAAATCGAGTCCGAGTTCACGTCGTCGAAACTGATCGAGATGTCCGAATCGACTTGGGTGGGGTACGTCCGCGGTGTCGGGTTCCCCGTTCCATCGTTCGTGAACATGCCGAGGACCGTCGCCATGTCGAGATCCCCGTCGCCGTCGAAGTCGGCGAGCGCACCGCTCCCGATCTCGCCGTCGGGCAATGTCGAGAACACCCCGTTGCCGTCGTTGCGTCGAATCGACTCCGCGAGCAAGTCGAGGTCGCCATCGCCGTCGAGGTCCCCCAAGGCGACTGGGAACGGGTAGAGCGGTTCGGGCAGATTCGTCGCGGTGACGTCCAGGAACGATCCGGTACCGTCGTTCTCGAACACCCACGAGACGGGAGCGCCGAACGAGCCCAACAACAGGCCGCTCGCGATCAGGTCGAGATCCGTGTCGCCGTCGATGTCGCCGAGCGCGATGTCGATCGTCGGAAAGAACTGCGTGGGAAGGAGCGGCGAGACCGGGTCGACGAATACGCCGGACCCGTCGTTGAGGAGTATCCGGTCGAGGTTTCCGGGGTTGCCGCCGTCACCATGACGTCCTCCGAATACGAGATCCGTGTCCCCGTCGCCGTCGATGTCGCCCGCGGCGATCACGCTGGTCCGATCTGCGCGTTGCGGGAGGTGTGTCGCCGTCGCGTCGGAAAACTGCCCCGAGCCGTCGTTGAGATAGAGCCGGTTTTGCTGCCCTGGGTTCGTCGAGTTCGCGATCACGAGGTCGGAGTCGGAGTCGCCATCGACGTCGATCGCGATCACGTCCGTCGACGCATCGTTGTCCGCGGGTAGCTGCGCTGCGCTCACGTCGGTGAAGTTACCGGTGCCGTCGTTGAGCAGGAGTCGCGTCGGACCGTCGAAGACGGCGACCCAATCGACGTCGCCGTCGGCGTCCACGTCGATGAGAGCGGAGCCCGTCGGCGTCGCCGTACCCAGAGGATTGGTCAGCTCGGCGAAGCGGTATCCGCTCGCGCCGGCCTGCTGGAGCCAGTGCCGCGTGCCTGCGACGAGATCGACGAGGCCGTCCGAATTCAGGTCGGCGACCGCGATCGGGTGTTCGAGCCCGGAGAAGATCGATGGCGTCGGGGGAGCGACGAACTGCTGGGCCGCGATCGGGGTAGCGATCGCGACGGACGCCGCGAGAGTGACGAGGAGGTGTGCGGGGCGCATGGCCGTCCATTGAAGCACATTCGCCGCCGCGAAAGGGCGATGGCGACGGTCGTAGAGAGCCGCGCGCCGAATTCTCCCGCTCGGGGGCAGGCGGCGGCGTAATCTTCTCCGTCGATTCCACCAACGCCGAGCGCTCGGAGCTACGATCCGGCGCCCGACGCACCGACCGATGACCACGCACTCCGACGATCCGCAATTCGACCACGAGGCCTTCGTCCGCGGCGGCGAGCGCAAACGCGCTTCGCTCGCCGGCGAAGCGGTGCATATGGTGCGCACGACGCGCAAGTGGTGGCTGCTGCCGCTGATCCTGCTGCTCGTCGTGCTCGGCCTGTTCTTGCTGATTACGAGCACGGGCGTCGGGCCGCTCATCTACACGATCTTCTGATCGTCAGTTCCAGTCGACCGTCAGGTCGATCGAGTGAAGGCCCGCTGCGACCGTCGGGGTCGTGTCTCCGGACCAGAGGCCGCTGGCGCTGCCGTCGGAATAGGCCGAGAAGCGCGTGCCGACCCGGTCTTCGGCAGCGAGTTCGTCGAGCGGGACGACGAACACCTGGGCGTCGTTCTTCATGACCCAACGTGCCGCGCTCGGGATCGCCGCGACGTCGCCGTTCACCGCGGAGCGAACGCGCATGCGCCAGCCCGTCTCGAGATACTGCTCCGCGGTGAACCAGAGATCCGTGTCGTTGAAGAAGTCCGCGGTGAACGGGGCTTCGCCCTGGTAGTTGTTCGTCGCGTCGTTGTCCGAGTCGACGACGAACGCGTACTCCAAACCGTTCGGGTCCTCGAGAGGCACCTCGCCGTCGACGACCTGCCACGCGATGAGGTAGCGGCCAGGCGTCATCTCGATGGGCTGTTCCGCACCTAGCGTGTACGCGTTCGTGCCGAATCCGACCGGGAAGCTTGGCGCGGGTCCGGTGAATGCGAGGTCCAGCCGGGCTTGGTCCAACTCGGCGACGACGTAGCCGGTTTCGATCGTCTCGGTGTGTGGCGCCGTCGGGACCTGGGACGGCTGACTCGGGTCCGAGAAGTCGGTGGGTACGCCGGCCGGTGCGGGCCGTGCGTAGTCGGCGAAGTCCGGCACGTTGCGGCCGAGGATCGTCTCGACGAGGCGCTCCGCCTGGAGCGACGCCGGCACGGTCCGCGGAGCCTGTGGGCACGTGTTTCGAATCGTTACGGAGACGGTTTCTTCGGTCACGAGCGGATTGCCGCTGTCGGCGTACACGGCTCGTGCCTCGATCGTGAATGCCACGAGGATCTCGCTGAAGTCGCAGCCGTCGAGCTTGATATCGATCGTGACCTTGCCGGGCGACAGTGGATATCCGTCAGGAACCGAGAGACGGGCCGGCGCCGGGACGGCACGGTCCGAGTACGCGATGTGACCTCCGAACGAGCCCGGGGCCATCTTGCGTCCCAGCTCGAGGACTTCGATCTCGATGGAGCCCACGGTTCCTGGCGGTTCACCGGATCCGTCGCAGCAGATGTCGATGACTTCGGGCTTTTGGACCAGGATCGGAATGTCCCGGTCGGGCTCCCGCTGGGACGAGCCGGAGCAGGCGATCGAGCCGAGGGCGAGCGTGGCGAAGGCCGTGTAGTGGATGAATCGCATTCTGGGTTCCTTGACCAATCGGGTTCGCCCTCAGGTCGTGAAACTCGACCCGAACCCGCCAAAGGAAATGCGATTCCCAACTCACGGGCCGATCCCGTACCGTCGCCGCGATGATCGAAGTCACGGAGCTGCGGAAGCACTACGGCGACGTCCAGGCGGTCGACGGGGTGTCGTTCGAAATCCGCGCGGGTGAGGCGTTCGGCTTGCTCGGCCCCAACGGCGCCGGCAAGACGACGACGATCCACATCACCGTCGGCGCGCTCGCACCGGACAGTGGCGAGGTCCGCATCGACGGCAAACCGGATCCGACGCGTGCCGAGACGCGGGCCGGAGTCGGGGTCGCTCCGCAGGATCTCGCGATCTATCCGGTGCTCACCGCGGAAGAGAACCTCGCGTTCTTCGCGAAGCTCTACGGCATCACGGGTTCCCGACTGAAGGAGCGCGTCGACTGGGGGCTCGAGTTCTCGGGTTTGACCGATCGGCGCAAGAGTCGCTCCGTCGAGTTCTCCGGTGGCATGAAACGACGGCTCAACCTCGCGTGTGCCGCCGTGCACGAGCCGCGCGTGCTGTTCTGCGACGAGCCGACCGTGGGCGTCGATCCGCAGTCGCGGGCGCACATCTTCGACCGCATCGAGCAGCTCAAGGCGGGTGGTTGCACGCTGATCTACACGACGCACTACATGGAAGAAGCGCAGCGACTGTGCGACCGCGTCGCGATCATGGACCATGGGAGGATCTTGGCGTGCGACACGGTCGACGCACTGATTGCACACCACGGGGGTGACTCGATCGTCGAGGCCGAACTGCTCGCCGTTCCTTCGAACCGGGACACGCTCGGGGGTGAGATCGACGGTGACCGGTTGCGCGTCCAGACCGACAAGCCGTTCGACGCGATCGCCGAGCTCGGCCGATCCGGCGTCGAAGTCGGTGAGCTGCGCGTGGATCGTCCGGACCTCGAACGCGTCTTCTTGGCACTGACCGGACGGAGCTTGCGAGACTGATGGGAACTCTGCTCACTCTGGCGAAGAAGGACTTGACGCTCCTCTTCCGCGACAAGTTCGCGCTGTTCTGGATCTTCGCCTTCCCGCTGATCTACGCCGTGTTCTTCGGCAGCTTGTTCGGGGGCGACGACGGTGGCGTGCGCGCGAAGATGAGGATCGCCGTCGTCGACGACGACCGCAGCGAGGAGTCGCGGGCTTTGCTCTCGCGCCTCGCGGCGCACGAGTCGGTGGCGATCGAGACGACGGGTGAAGGCGACGACGCCGAGCCACGAGCGCACGAGATCGATGCCGCGCGGCGCGCGGTGCGCTTGGGCAAAAAGGTCGCCTACCTGCGGATCCCGAAGGACTACTTCGAGTCGCCGTTCGCGATGTTCGGCGGCGGCGGCGGAGACCGCGACCGACCCGAGCTCGAAGTCGGCATCGACCCGTCACGCAAGGCCGAGGCGGGGTTCCTGCAGGGCGTGCTGATGGAGACCGTGTTCCGCGGTATGGGTGACCTCTTCACCGACAAGGAGAAGATGAAGGCCGAGATCGACCGCGCGCGTGCGGAGATTGCCTCGGGGGACGGTCTCAACACCGTGCAGAAGGCGGTGCTGCAGACGTTCATGGGTGCGCTGTCGACGTTCTTCGACAGCGTCGATCTCGAAGTGCTCGAGAGCGGGCCGGCGAGCGGGTTCGGGGGTGGCGCCGGCGGCGGGCGCCAGCTGAAGGTCGTCGAGGTCGCGCGCGATCGCAGCAACCGACCCAAAACGGCGTTCGACATCACGTTCCCGTCGGCGATCGTCTGGGGGCTGATGGGCGTCGCGACCGGCTTCGGGGTCACGCTCGTGCGTGAGCGTGCGCAAGGAACGCTCCTGCGACTGCGAGCCGCGCCGATCGGCCGCGCTCAGCTGCTCGCCGGCAAGGCGCTCGGCTGCTTCGTGATGTGCATGATCGTCATGCTGTTCTTGCTGGGCTTCGCGACGGTGGCTCTCGGCGTGCGTGTCGACGACATCCTTCTGCTGCTCGTCGCGATGGTGTCGACCGGGGCGTGCTTCACCGGCGTGATGATGCTCGTGTCGGTGATGGGCAAGACCGAAGAAGCCGTCGCCGGCGCTTCATGGGGCGTCATGATGCCGTTTGCGATGATCGGCGGCGGCATGATCCCGCTGGTCGCGATGCCGTCGTGGTTGCTCACGGTCAGCAACGTGAGCCCATTCAAGTGGGGCATCTACGCGGTCGAGGGAGCCGTATGGCGCGGATTCTCGTTCACGGACATGCTGCTCCCCTGCGGAATCCTGATCGCGATCGGTGCCGTGTTGTTCTGGATCGGAGTCGCGATCTTCCGTCGTATCGACGGCTGACGGGTCGCTACAAGCCGATCGAGGCGATGCCGGCTTCGGACGTAGCCATCCAGCCGAAGAAGCACGGCGCGATGATGCCGCACTGGTAGTAGACCGTGAGCCACTGCGTGTAGAACGTGCCGCCGAGCAGCGTTGCGTCGTTCGGAATCGAGAACGTGAAGTTGTCGCCGTAGCCCTGCGTCAACGTCTCGGGCATCGGAATCACGATGTCGTGCGGCACGTACAGGTTGCAGTTCGCGGGCTGCGACAAGAACAGCGACTGCGGGATCGTGACGCCCGGCAGAAGGGACGGGTCGAACCCGATCACCAGGTGCGGCCGGAAATAGGCGACCGAGCCGCCGTTGAAGTTCGGTCCCTGATAGTGGACCTGGAACGAGCCGCCGAGCGACGGCACTCCCGTCGCGAGCATGGTCGGGGTGCCTTCCGGTGTCGGGCACGACGAGCCGTGCAGCGTGAACGACGCGGTTTGCGCGGTCGCGAACGAGGCCAGTGCGAGGGCCGAGAAAGCGAATGCCAGTAGAGCGGTTTTCATGGTGACGCGGAGGTAGGGGTCCCTGGCAGGAGGCTCGCCGCATGATAGTGCGATTCGGCCTCGAGGTGTCGATCGAAGCGATTCCCGCATCGCAAACGCAAGCGGGCACGTTCACGACGGGCCCCGGCTCAGTCAGGCACGACCGTCGTCTCGCCGGCCCGCAACTCTGCCGTGCGCACCAGCGGGTCCGCTTCGACTGCCGAGTCCCGGCGCAGTTCGAACCGCCACTCGGCCGGCTGCATGAAGCCGAGGGTCAGGCTCTCGCCATCGGTGCCGTAGCCCCAGCTGCCGAACCACTCGGCGTCGCTGGATTCGCGATAGGAGGCGCGCACGTGCCAGGTGCCGGTCCAATCGTCCGGCCGCATGATCTTCGCCGTCGCGCCGCGACGCATGGTCATGAACGCGAGGGCCGGGCGTTCCGAGAAGCACCGCACTCGCTCGCGCCATCGTGGCAGCGTGCCGGATGACCCGCGGGGACGGATCTCGACCGTGACATCGCCCGCGACGACTTCGACGCGGTAGCGGCCCGGCCGCACGGGGTCGACGAGATCGTTGTCCTTGACGATTTCCGTCGGCCTGGACTCGGGTCGAGCGGACCATTCGACCCGCAGTTCGCCGTTGAACAGCGTGCCGTCTTCGTAGCGCACGTCGAGTTCGAGCGTGGCCTTGGGAAGCGTCTTCTGTTCGGCGGATTTGATCTCCCTGGGATCAATCGACTTCTCGTACGCGTCGACTTCGACGCGCACCTCGGCGACACCGAGCGCCTCCGGACTGCCCTCGATCGGCTCGGCTCTCCACTTGACCGGCTTGCTTTCCTCGGTTCCCGCGGTTCCGTAGAACGTCGCTCGGGTGATCGTGCGGTCTTCGAGTCCCGGTACCAGCTCGGAGTCCATCACGAAGCTGACTTCGCCGGGTCCCCGGCCGACCCACTGTTCGAGCGGCAAGATTTCGCCGTCCGCGAACGTGAGCTCGATGCAGAACGTCGCACCCGCCTCCTCGACCTTGCGGCCGGTGACTCGGTCGACAACGGTGAGTTGGACACCGAGTTGGCGCTTGGCGGTCCACGTCACGAATCCGTCGTCTGCGGAAACGTTCGAGCCTTCGATCGTCCAACCCGGCGCCACGGGAAAGACCTGGAGCTTGCCGTCCGGGAGGCCGGCGAATTCGACGTTGCCGGCGCCGTCGGTCTCGGCGAAGCACTGCTGATACGTCGAGTTCGTGCCCGCGAGTTCGCGCTTGCGGGCGCGCATCGCCCTCTGACTCGGGCTCACGTGGCTGACCCCGGCGTATGCCGTGCAAAGGACCAGCGGTAGCCCGATCACGGGACGCCCGATCTCGTCGATGACTCGGCCGCGGAGCTCGCGACCACGGCGCAGGACGATCTGCATGGCCTCGGACGAGGGAGTAGCGGACACTACGGTGCGGAGGTAGCCGTTCGCAGAGACACCGAGTTCGAGTGAGTCGTCTGACTCGACTGGCTCCGAGATACGGAACGACCCGTAGGGATCGGTCTGCGTCCGCGTCGGCACCGACTTGTCGGAAGCGACCAGGTAGGCCGTCGCGCCGTCGATGGGTTGGCCTGCTTCGTCGACGACGACGCCGAACAGCCCCGGTGTAACCGTGGCGGGTTCGCGCACGGGGTCCAGCGCCGCCGGCGAGTCGGTCACTTCCGTTCGCGCTGGCGCCGTATCCGTGTCGGATACAAGGCTCGAAGTGACCGCGGGTTCGCCTGCGGAGCGCACGCTCACGAGCGCTGCCGTCTCGTTGTCAGGCTGTGAGTTCCATCCGAACCAGAGGAGGACGCTGCCCAACGCAGTGGCAGCGGCGAATACAGTTGTCTTCATCAGTGCGAGTGAGGCGACCGTCCCGGCGGATACCCCTGCAGCACCGGCGGTCGCGAGGCCGATGTCCTGACCCGATCGGGCGAGGGGTGTGAGCAGGACGCACCATGAAGACCAGTCTCGCCCGTTCTCGCGCTGCAGCTGTTCGCGAAGCAGCTCGAGGCCGCGGCGCACGCGCCAGCGCACGGTGTCCATCGGCTTGCCTTCGTCGCGCGCGATGTCTTCCGTGCTGCGTCCATCGAGGAATCGCAGGAGGATCGTGCGACGAAATGGCTCTGGCAGTCGGCGTGCCGCGCTCGTGACCTGCTCGGCCACCTCTGCGCGCTCGACCAGCTCGGTCGAGTCCGGCAACGAGTTGCTTCGCGCCACCGCTCGTTCTCGCTTGGCGCGCCGGGAGTCTCCCCGGAACTGTCGCGCGGCGAGTCGGCGAGCCACGGAGCTCAGCCATGCCCGTCTCGGCACGCCGTCCGGCGCGGGTCGGCGGATCGCGGCCACGGCCGTGTCCTGCACGAGGTCGTCGGCGTGCGATTCGCCGATGAGGGCTCTCGCGAGTCCGGCGAGCCAGGTGAGATCCGTTGCGTCGAGCGGAGAGTTCTTCATGTCGTCCGCGGGGTAGTTCCCGGGGGGTGCGGACACGCGAGTGAGAATTCTAGATTCTCTACCCGGGGAATGAGACGCGGACCTGGCGCTAGACCGAATCCAGGCCGTCGATGAAGAACTGGCACCGACCGCGGTCGGTCAGTGGTTTGCACAGTGCGACGGCGCCTTCTTGCAGTGACGTCCCGTGCGGCACGAGCCGGTCGAGCAGCTCGTTGCGGTAGGGGGGCAGCAACACGGTTGCCGTGGGCTGGTCCAAGGCGTGCATCGCCGCTGGTATGAGCGCGGCGACGTCTTCGTCGCTACCACCGAACTCGTGCCACCAGCCCGGGAAGTCGACGCCCTTGCCGTGGAAGGCGTAGGCGACGACGGTGTCGTCCCGTTCCAGCACGAAGCCGTCCGTCCGCGTCTCGGTCGTCAGTCGCTGCATTTCGGCGCGATCGCGGATCACGCGCCACGGCTTCGCGGCGTGGAGTTCGGTGATCGCATCGAGGTCGTCCGTGACGAACGGGCGGCAGCCGTCCGCGTGTTGCTCCGGCCTCGTCAGGGACAGCTCGGCCTGCACGCCAGCCACGGCGTAGCCGAGCTTCGCGTAGAACTCCCACAGGTCCGACCAGAGCACGATGATGTCCTGGCCTGCCTCGATCTCGCGATCGGCGATGCGGTGCAGGATGCCGCTCGCGAGCTGCGCGCCGCGCGCGGTCGGGTCGGTTGCGACGACGCCGACGAGCGACGCCTCGAGAGTTGCCTGACTCGTGGACATACGAACCCGGCGGACCGCCGCGTGGGAGCGGAGGGAGTCGCCTTCGAATGCGCCGTACGCGGCGACCTCGGCATCGGGCGCGAAGATCTGCGGGTACGTGTCGAGTAGGGAATGGCCGGGTTCACCGACGAGCCATTCCGCGAGGCGCGCGTCCGCCGCGACGAGCTCGTCGTGAGTCAACTCACGAGTCTGTCTCGTTGCGACTGTCACGGCTGCGACTTGCGGTACGCCTCTTCGAGCTGCTTGCGCAGATCCATGACGGCGCTGAAGTCGTCGTCGGCCTTCTTCATCGCCTCACGCAGCTTCTCGATGTCTTCGACTTCTTCCGTCTTGGGCTGACGGGCAACCGACTCGAGCTTCTCGAGAAGGCGGCGGAACTCGGTTTGCTCGGTGCCGGCCGGAGCGGGCGTCTGCTCGTTCCCCTGCGGTCCCTGCAGGCCGTCGATGCGCAGTCTGTCGTCGATACCCATGGCCTACCTCAGGAAGTTCAGGAGACTGGTTTGCACGATCTGTGCGCTGACCCGCAGCGACGCCTGGTAGAGTGAGTCGCGCTGGTTGAACTCGACGATCGCTTCGACGATGTCCGTATCTCGTTCGATCGAGAGCGCGTCGGTCGTGCCGATGCGCATGCCGTCGACGCGGTTCTGGACGAGGTCCATGTTCTCGGTGCGGAAGCCGAGGTTGCGGAGCGACGTGAGGATCTGCTCGTGCGCGGCGTCGATGTCGCCGAGGCTCTCGGTGAGCAGCTCACTGACCTCCTGCTGCCGCAGGCCATCGTCGTTCGCGAGGATGTCGCGGATCGAGATCAGCGTCGAGAACGCGTCGAACGTGCCCTCGTAGCGCACGCGCTCGGTGCCGGTCGACGTCAGGCTGGACACGTCGACGTTGACGACCGAGCCGTCCAGGGAGTCGTTGACGACGAGATTGTTCTGCGTGAAGTCGACCGCGGTCGACGTCGCGCCGCCGTCGAGCGAGAGCGTCGCCGTGCTCGTGAACGAGCCGCTCGTCGGCGAAATCGGCAGCGTCAGGTTCAGGCTTATCGTGCTGCTCGGATCCGTGCCGACCTGCACGTCGTTGTCGCCGGTCGAGACTGTGATGTTCGGGCCCCCGTTGATGCTGAGCTGGTCGGGCGCGGTGAACGTGTAGTTCATCGGGCCGAGGGCGTTCGTCGTGCCGCTGCCAGCCGCGATCCCCGTGACCGATCCCGGAACATTGAGCCCGCCGAACGCGACGACGAGGTTGTCGGCGCCGACGCCCGTGTCGATTCCGGCTCCGCTCTGCAGGCCGGTGTCGCCGCGGAACGTCGTGCCCGCACGCGAGTGGTTCTGGAACACGTCGTCGCCGGGAATGTTGAGCTCGGTGTCGACTCCGGGCGCGATGTCGACGCTCAGCGTGCGGTCGTTGCCGTTGTAGACGACGGATGCGCCGCCCGCGTCCTCGCGTAGCTCGAACGGGGGCACATCCGAAACGGTGCCGCCGAAGATGTAGCGACCGGCGCGTGCCGAGTTCGCGACGGAGACCATCTGGCCGAGGATCTGGTCGATCTCCTGCGCGATGCTCTGGCGATCGCTGTCCGACATCGTGCCGTTCGCGCCCTGTACCGTCAGCTCGCGGACGCGCTGCATGATCGACGACGCGTCTTCGAGCGCGGCCGTGCCGGTGTTGAGCGTTTCGCGCGCGAGGTCGATGTTGTCGAGGCTCTGCTCGAGGGAGCGCAGCTCGTTCTTCAGGGGCAGGATGCGCAGCATCGCCGTCGGATCGTCGGACGGTCGGTTGACGCGGATTCCGCTCGCGATCTGCGACTGCAGACGCGTGGAACCCAGCAGGTTGTTCCGGATGTCCATCAAGGACTGCCGGTAGAGCATGCCCTGTGTGATGCGTGTCATCGGCGTCTCCCCTAGCGGCCGAGGTTGATGAGTGTCGTGGTCAACTCTTGGACCGTGTTCACGAATCGCGCCGCGGCCTCGTAGGCCTGCTGGTGCTTGACGAGGTCGACCATCTCTTCGTCGATGTTGACGCCGGAGATTTGCTCGCGCTGCTGCTCGAGCGAGGTCATCAACGACTCTTCGGCGAGGACGGTCGTCTCTGCAGCCGAAACGTCGAACCCGAGCGTCGTCACGATGTTGCCGTAGAAGTTCTCGATGGTGTTGTCGCCGAACGATGCGAGCGCCTCGTCGCGGAGCTGCATGAAGCGGTCGAGGTTGCCACCGTCACCGGCGGCGCTGCTCGTCGCGCCCGCGAACAGATCCGGGTTGTCCAGGAGGTCCTGATTGACCGCGAGCGTGCCGGCGGAGTCGCCGACGAACATCGCGTTCACGCCGAGGACCGCGAGCACGTCGGACGTGTCGCTGTCGGCCAGCGTCTCCAGTTCGAAGACGTTGTTGTTGCTCGCGTTGATGGTTCCCTGGGTGAACGAGACGCTGATGCCGTCCGCGACCTCGAGCTCCTTGCCGTCGTAGCCGGCACCGACGTCGAGCGTGCCGATGCGGGTACCGTCTTGGTCGAAGACGCCGACTGTCAAGTCTGACGTCACGCCGATTTCGCCGTCGCGATCCGGGATGAACCGCAGCGCGCCGTTCTCGGAGCCGTTGTACTGGCCGGTGACCTCGACCTGCACGCCGCCGTTGTCCTGTCCGTTCGCGGGGCCGGTCGCCATGCCGATCGACGTGAGGGGCGCGCCGACGCCGTTGGACAGCGTCAGCGTCGCGGATGAGCCGGCGGAGTTGCTGCGGATCACGAGTCGGTCGCCGACGTTGCGCGCCGTCGCGTTCGTCAGGTCGTCGTTGATCGCCGCGACGAGTTCGTCGGTCGTCACGGCGGACGTCGCCGTAAAGTCCGCGGCGTTCAGCGTGACGGTTTCGACCGAGCCGTCGACGTCGACGTTGAACGTCTGCGGGAACGCGGCGCCGCTGAGATCGAACGGCTCACCGGCGGCGCTGCCCAAGCTCGGGAACCCGCTGCCGAACGAGCCGAAGGTGTCCGGCCGCGTATCGAGGCGTGGCGAGAAGTCGAAGCCGTAGCCCGACGCCGCCTGAATGCGCAGTTTGCCCGTCGGGTCGACGCTCGCCGACAGGTTGTCGATCGAGCTCAGCTCCGCGGCAAGATCGTTGAGCGTCATCGAGCGCGGATCGATCTCGATTCGGTGCCGCTCGATATCGTCGGTCGCGCGGTCGGTGATGTTGACGTAGAGCTCACCGTCGACGATGTCGAACGGCAGGCCGGTCGCGTTGAGCAGCTCGTCGCCGCGCATGCCGTCGTTGTCGGTGTCCATGACGCCGATCGACGCGGTCAGATTTTGGAACGGGCCGGAGCCGGCGATACCGGTCGAGTGGATCCGGTTGAACTCGAGCGCGAGGTTCCTGGCGAGCGAGTCGAGGCGATTCGTGAGCGTCGAGAGGTTCGAGCCCTCCTGCGACAGCAGGGCGCCGAGCGAGCCGGACGTGATATCGATCGGCGCGTTCGCGGCGAGGATCTCGGGCTGGCCGGTCGCGGTCTCGCGCACGGCGAGCGGGCTCGTGCGGTCGCCCGCGACGAGCAGGTGTCCGCCGACCAGGATGTCGAGCGAGCCCGTATCGCGTTCGAGCGTGCGCACGTTCGCGATCTCAGACAGCTCCTGCGCGAGGAGGTCGCGCTGGTCCCGCAGGTCGTTCGCGGTCGAGCCGTTCGACTCGAGCGACGCGATCTGGCCGTTGAGGACGCTGATCTGCCGGGCCTTGTCGTTGAGCTCCTGCACCTGGGCCTGTGCTTCGGCGATGGAGTTCGACTCCATCTGACCGAGACGCTGGCTGATCAGGTTCATTGCGTCCGCGAGCATGTCGGCCGACTGCACCGCGCCGCCGCGAAGCGAGCGATCAGCCGGGTCGGTCTGCAGCTGCGAAAACGAGCCGAACATGCTCGCGAGCCCTTCGCTCAGACCCGCGTCGGGTTCGCCGAACACGCCTTCGATTTCGCTCAGACGGCGGTAGTCGAAGTTGGCCGATGCGACCATACCGATCTGGAAGTTGATCCGCGACGCGAGCGAGTCGTCGACGATACGCGAGATGTTGCCGACGTCGACGCCGGTGCCCAGCTGCATGCCGCCCTGGATCGAGAAGGGCACCGCCGACATGAGGGACAATCGCTGGCGCGAGAAGCCGGGCGTGTTGGCGTTCGAGACGTTGTGGCCGGCGGTTTGAATGCCGAGCCGGGCGGCGTTGAGCGCCTTGAGTCCCGCGCCGAGTCCGAATCCGAATCCCATGGTTCTCTCCTCAGATCGTGCCGTTGATCAGGCTGCCACTGCGCGGCGCTTGCGAGACCGCGGCGTTGCGGTCGTAGCCGGTCGTGGGTGCCTTGGATGCGATTCCCGCGATGTCGTGCAGGATGCCTTCCTGCGCGAGTCGCGACGTGTCGAGCAGCCGCGCTCCGACGCGGCTCTCGATCTGAACTGCTCTGGCCGCCGTGCGCACCGCAGCGCCAGCCTTCTCGAGTCGCCTTGACAACGACGCCGGTGCGCGTCGGCAGAGCGTCCGCAGGCTCGGTTCGCCTTCGAGTCCGAGGCTCTTGCCGATCGCGAGCGTGAGTTCCACGCGCTTCGTCTCGAGCTGGGCGGACTCTCGCTGAATCCCGTCCAGCTGCTGGACCGAACCCTCGAGTTCGCTCGGACGCACCGCGATGAACGCCGCGCGTCGGCGCACCATCTCGTCGCGGAGCTGGGTCAGCATGCGCGCCTCGTCTTCGAGGACGCGACAGAGGCCGGCGAAGTCGGGTTGGGCGTTCATGCGGCGATCTCCTTGGTCTCCTCGGCGGCCGGCTCGATCTGCCCGAGGTCGTCGAGGTGCTTGATGAGTGCGTCCGCGACGCCGACGCGACCACTCCCCGAGATGTGCTCGGACATGAAGGTGTCGAACCACTCGCTGTAGGTGTCCGAGCCGGGGCCCGATCCGAACATCTCACTCTCTCCGAGGTAGTCCGTGCCCTCGCGCATCTTCGAGACGATCTGCTGGATGAAGATCGCCTCGAACTGGGAGGCGACCTTCTCGGCCTCGGCACGGGGCGCTGGCGTCGGCGCGGACTTGGAAGTGATCCCACCGATCATCACTGCACCTCCAGCGGCGCGTGCAGGTAGCCGCCACGGTCGAGCCACTTGAAGACTTCGATGAGCTGACGCGGGGACAGCTGGAGGCTCTTCAGGTTCTCGAGCAGTTCGCCCACGGTGGCGCCGCCGCCGCCGAGCGCGACCGGGTCGCGATCTTGAATGGTGACGTCGATCAGCGTGCGGTCGACGCGTTCCGTCGTGCCCGGGTTTTGGATGCCCGGAGCCGGCTGCGAGACGTCTTGTTCCGAGATCACGGAGATCGTGAGGTCGGACATCGCGACGACGCACGGGCTGATCTGCACGCCGGCGCCTGCGATGATCGTTCCCGTGTCGAGGTGAACGATGACCTTCTGCGGGTGTTCGACCGCGACCTTGATGTCGCGGATCAGGCCGAGCGAACGCAGGATGCTGATACGGTCGCGCTTGTCGAGCGGAAGCGTAATGCGAACAAGCGCTTCGTCCTGGACGAACGCACGGACCCCTCCATCACCGAGCACGCGGTTGATGCCCGCGACGATGTTGTGCGCCGTGCGCAGACTCGGGTGCAGAAGCACGAGCTGGAGGTCGCCCGCTTCACTGAGAAGCTCGGGCGACAGCGGTTCGACGACGCGTCCGCCACCGGTGACGCGACCTGACGTCGGGTTGTTGCGAGCGACGCTGGCCGTTACGCCCTGGGCCGCGTAGCCACCCGTCGACACGATGCCCGCCGCCACGGCGTAGACCTTGCTGTTGGGTCCGTCGTAGTAGGCCAGATCGACTTGCTCGAGGTAGCCGCCCTCGAGCGAGATCGCGTCACCGAGTGCCTTGACCTGGACGTCGAGCGTGCGACCGATGTGCGCGAACGGGGGCAGCTCCGCCGAGACGGACACCAGCGCAACCGAGCCCGAGGTCAGGTCGGCTTCGGTGACGTTCAGGTTGTAGCGACGGATGAAGTTCGCCGCCGCCTGCCGCGTAGCTCGGTCGCCAGATCCGGTCTTGTTGAGGCCGGTGACGAGGCCGATCGCCGTGATCGTGTTGTTCATCGCGCCGTGCAGGCGCGTGATGTTGCGGATCGGGACCTTGAGCACGGGGTCCTGGGCGAAGGCCGGAGCCGCAAGCAAGGCGAACATCGAGAGCTTGATCGTGCGATGCATGAGAGACTCCTAGAAGGGCCAGGCTGCCCAGACGAGCGTGTCGAACAGGACGCCGACGGGGCCGCGCGTGGTCACGCGTGTGTTGCCGCCCTCACCGGTCATGGAGATGCGCGCTTCGGCGACGAGCGACGACGGCACGGAGTTCTGCGCGGTGATGTCGAGCGGGCGTACGACACCGCTGATGCGCAGGGTCTTGAGCTCGTCGTCGACTTCGACCATGCGGGAGCCGGCCACCACGAGGTTCCCGTTCGGCATCCGGTCGACGATCATGACCGCCATGCGCGCCTCGAACGTGGCGTCCTTCTCCTGGCGGGCTTCGCCCTGGAAGGAGCGGGTCTGGCGCACGTCGGCTTCCGGCAAGACGTTGGTCTTGAACGTCTTCTCGGAGAGCGTGTAGGCCTCGATCTGAGCGCGCAGCGACGTCGCGTTGTCGCGCTCGACTCGGTCTTCGTTCGTGATGCTGCTCCGCTCTTGGATCACGATCGACAGGATGTCGCCGACGTTGCGCGCCGAGAGGTCGGCGATCTGCGAGCCGGTCGTGGCGCGGGCCTTGTAGAGGTTCTGTGCGGACGCGTGCTCCGCGGTCAGCAGCGCGAGCGTCAGGCAGGAGGTCAGGATGCGGATCATGGCTGTCTCTCTCAGTTGGGAATGACGACGATGCCAGACGAGTAGACGATTGCCTGCACGGGCTTGGTCGTGGACAGGCTGCGGACCATGATGCGGCCGCCGACTGGCCCGTCCTGGAGCGCCACGGCCTTGGTCGAGACCTGGATGCGACCGCGCTTCGCGATCAACGTGACGAGGTCGTTGCGATGAACGACCGCGGGCTTGGCCACGTCGCCGAGGCGGAGCAGTCGATTGCCTTGCACGTCGCGCGCGGCGACCATGCCGTCGACGAGTTCGAACGACGATAGGTGCGAGCTGGTGCCCGGAGCGACTTCGACGCGTTGCATCATGACGTTCGAGGCGTCGATCGACTCACCCTTGCGGATAACGCGGGCGCTCGTGAGTGCGTTCGCGAAGTGACGAAGGCGGTAGTTGAGCGGGATCGTCTTGAAGATCTCTTCGTCGACGACGATCTCGAGGTTGATCGTGGCGCTCGTCGGGTTGACTCGACCGTTGCGCAGCTTCGCGCGCAGCGCGAGGTCGAAGCGACCGGGCGGGACGCGGAGCGTGTTGAGCTTGTTCAGGATCTCGAACTCGATGTCGGAACCCTGCTTCTCGAGCACGGCGCGCATGACCGGGTCGGCGGCAGCGGTGATGTCCTCGGGCTGGAGGACCGTCGCGATCGGCTGCGCGACGACTTCGCGCGCGCCGGTCATCTCGATCTGCTCGGGGCTCAGGCCGTTCGCGACCAGGCGCCGCATGATGTCGCCGCTTGGCAGCACGCGGTTGAACCCGAGCGCGGGTCGGTTGGCGATACGAATGTCGCCAATCCGGCTCTGCAGGTCGGCGCTCGTGGTCTCGATCGTCGCAAGATCGCGCATGAGAACCGCGGTGCCGCGGATCAGCGCTTCGGTCTTGCAGCGGACGAGAACACGCGCCTTGTCGTTCGTCGACGCTACCGGCGGATCGTGCGGCAGCGCGGCGAGCGTCGTCGTGCACAGAAGCAGGGTGGCGATCATCGTCATGTCCTCCTACCGAATGATGGTTGTGGCCTGCTGGAGCATCTGGTCACTGGCCTGGATCGACTTGCTGTTCACCTCGTAGGCTCGTTGCGCGACGATCAGGCTGACGAGTTCGTTGACGATCTCGACGTTCGACCGCTCGATGAAGCCCTGCATGATCGAGCCGAGGCCGTTCTGTCCGGCCGCAGCTACGGTCGGCTGACCGGACGCATCGGTTTGGCGCACGATGTTGCCGCCGTCCGCCAGGAGGCCGGACGGGTTGACGAACTTCGCGAGGTTGATTTGACCGAAGTCAGCCGTCGAGTCGGGCGTGCTCGCGAGTCGGCCGGTCACACGACCCTCGAGGTCGATGTTGACTTCGAGGAGGTCGGCCGGGAGGTTGATCTCCGGCTGGAGCACGAAGCCGCTGCTCGTCACGAGCTTGCCGTCCGCGTTGACGTGGAACTGACCGTCGCGCGTGAAGCCGAACGAGCCGTCCGGCATCGTCACCTGGAAGAAGCCGTCACCGTCGATCGCAACGTCGAGATTGCGGTTGGTGATCTCCAGCGTTCCCGCGGAGTAGATCTTGGTCGAGCCGGACAGGCGCGAACCAGAACCGACCTGGAGGCCGATCGGGCTCGGCGTGCCGGTCGCGTCCCTCTGGAGGCCCGGGGACTGGAACGTGACGTAGAGCAGGTCTTCGAAGGAGGGGGCGGACTTCTTGAAACCCGCGGTGTTCACGTTCGCGATGTTGTTCGCGATCGTGTCGACCATGACCTGTTGGGCCTTCATGCCCGTTGCGGAGGTGTAGAGGCTCTTGAGCATGGGATTACCTCATCATCGCTTGGACGTATGAGCTGTGGATGCCGTCGACGGTGGTCATCGCCTTCGTCGTCGCCCCGAAACTGCGTTGGACGGTGATCATCGAGATCAGTTCTTTGAGGACGTCGACGTTGCTTTCCTCGACGTAGCCTTGACGGACGCTCGGAGCGGCTGCCAAGGACACGGGTTGATTGCCGCGATCCATGTAGAGACTGCGACCGATCGAGACGAGTCGGTCGGGATCCGACACTTCGTAGACGCCGAGCTGGCCGAGCGTCCGCTCCTGGCCGTCGACCAAGCCGTTGACGGTGCCGTCGGTCTCGATGCGGAGCTCCTGCGCGTTGTTGACCTGAATCGGCTGGTCGTCGCGACCCAGGAACGCTTCGCCGTTCGGGCTGACCAAGTTGCCACTCGAGTCGACGATGAACTCGCCACGCCGTGTGTAGAAGGTGCCGTTGCCGTCCTGGACGCGGAAGAACTGGTCCTTGCCGAGGGCGGCGTTCATCTTGTCGCCCGCGCGCTGGCTGCCAGGAGTGAAGTCCGTCGACTCCGCGTAGGTCACGCTGGGCAAGGTGCGGTTCAGCATCGAGAAGAAGCCCTGCGAGCCGGAGTGGGCCACGGGCAGCTTTCGCTTGAAGGAGTGCGTCGTCGCGTTCGCGATGTTGTTGGAGATCGCTGCCTGGCTGTCCGCCAGGAAGTTCATGCTCCGCGCGAGGCTCAGTTCTGCGTAGCCAGCCATGATTACCTGACGATGTTCACGAGCTCGGCGAGGATCTCGTCGGTCGTGGTGATGATTCGGGAGTTCGCCTGGAAGCCACGCTGCGCTTCGATGAGCGAAACGAACTCTTCGGCGATGTCGACGTTGCTGTTCTCGAGCGAGCCGGCGCGGATCCGGCCGGCGCCGGCGGCTCCGGCGACGGTCGAAACAGGGTCGTCCGAGTTCGGCGACTGCACGAACATCGTGTCGCCCGACCGGAGCAGGCCGCCCTCGTTGGCGAACACCGAGATGCGGAGAGTGTCGAGAATCTGCGTCTGGCCGTTGCTGTAGAAGCCCGCCAGGTTCCCGCTGCTGTCGATCGCGACGTTCAGCAGCGTGCCGGCGCCGAAACCGTCCTGGTCGGTCGCGGCGACGGTCGTTGCGTTGCCGAGCATCGTGACCCCGTCGAACTCGCTCTGCGTGCCGAAGTCGATCGTCACCGATTGTGCGCCGGCGCCGGGGAATGCGAACGTGATCGCGTTCGAGCCGCCGCCGATGACGTTGAACGAGCCGTCCGGGTTGAATCGGATCGAGGAGATCAGGCCGCTGGTGATCTGCGACGGGTCGTCCGCGATCGTCGCTTCGAGGTCCCAGACGCTGCTGTCGGTCGCGCTCCGCGTGAACGTGAAGCTGACCGGGTGAGCGATGCCCTGCGAATCGATGACGTCCATCGCCGCGGTCGCGGTGTCCGGGCCGGTGCCATCCTGGGACAGACCGAAGGTCGGCCACGCGTTCTTCGTGCTGGTCGTCAGGTCGCCGATGTTGAGAGAGAGGTTCGCCGGGCCCTTGTCGCGCGAGCGAAGCTCGATGTTGCCCGACGCGGTCAGCGTCGCGGTAGCCGTGGCGCCGCTCGCGTCGGTCGCGATCAGGCCGTTGATGAACGTCAGCATCGAATCGACAGTCGTGCCGTCCGTGCCATACGTGAACGTCGCCGAGAACGGCGTGCCGTCGACGTTGGTGCCGGCGACCGCGATCGTGTCGCCGGTCTGATACGGGGCGACGCGCGACGTCAGGTTGGCCAGATCCGTCGTGCCGGTCGCGATCGACTGCGTGCCGCTCACGAGCGTGGTGTTGAGACCGAGCACGTTGAGCAGCCCGGTGCTGTCCGACGCGTCGTCGAACTTCAACGTCGCGTTGTCACCGAGAGTCACCGTGTCGATCTGCACCGCGCCACCGCTCAGCTGGAACGCGAGGCCCGTGGTCTGCGCGTCCATGGCTGCCATGACTTCGTTGGTCGTCGCGGCGCTGATGTTCGTGAAGTCGCTCGTGTTGAAGACCACGCGCTGCTGCGCCTGGCCGTCGACCGAGACGAGAATGCTCTTGCCCGCGAATGCGGAGAGGTCGAACGGTCCGGTGCCGGTCGTTTTCGTCGCCGCGGTGCCCGCGAACATCGGGTTCTCGGACTCGATGACTTCTTCGAGCGGGCCGGACACTTCGGCGGGCAGCGAGCCCGTGAACGAGATCTCGGTTGTCGGGTTCGCCGGCAGGGTGTCGGCCTCGGGGACTTCGATGTTCGTGCCATCGGAAGCGAGGACGCGCAGGCCCGAACGCGAGTCTACGAGCTGGCGGTTGGCGTCGACGCCGAACGTGCCGACCCGCGTGTAGTAGGTCTGGTTGCCGTCGGACAGGGTGAAGAAGCCCTTGCCCTGGAGCGCGATGTCGAGCGGGCGGCCCGTGTCTTGGAAGGTGCCCTGGTTGGTGTTGACGTCGATCGAGCCGACGGACGCGCCGAGACCGATCTGCATCGGGTTGACGCCACCGAAGGTGCCGCTCGGACCCGAACCCGGACGCACGGTGAAGCTCAGAATGTCACTGAACGTCATGCGTGCGCCGCGGTAGCCGGGCGTGCTGACGTTCGCGAGGTTCGAACCGATGACGTCGATGTGCGTCTGGTGCGAACGCAGGCCGGCGAGGCCGGTGAACAGTGCGGTGTTTACCATCTTCCCCTGACTCCCTGTTGTGCCGCTTGGTTAGGACTGCTGCTCTTCGTCGCTCTCGGTCGACGTGTCGGCGCTGTCTGATGCCTGCTCGTGAATCGCGGTGACGCGGCGCATGTCGACCTCTTGGTCGCCGACGCGCAGGCGCACGTCGCCTTCCTCGGTTACGAACACCGAGTCGACTTTGCCTTCCATCTCGACGCCGTCGTCACTCACATATTCGACGTTCTTGCCGAGCAGCGAGCTGCCTTCACTCAGGCCCTGCAAGCGAGCGAGAAGACCCTGGAAGTCCAGAAGCTGGAGCATGTTCTCGTTCAGCTCCTGCTGTTGCTCGATGCTCGAGTAGCTCGCCATCTGCTCCGTGAAGGACGCGCTGTCGACCGGGTCGAGCGGGGTCTGCGTCTTCATCTCCGCGACGAGCAAGCTCAAGAACGGGTTGTCCCCGAAGTTGGCTTCATTCGTGGACAGGACTCCCGTGCCGGGAGTGTTGAGACCGTCGATTGCCTTCGTTTCCATGATTCGTTGTGCTCAGATCCAGAAGTCGAGTCCGTCCGCGGTGATGAATCCGCGCGGGGCGAACTCCATCGGACGGGTTTGTTCGGTTTCGTCGCCGGCGCTCGGGCCGTCGTTGTGCTGGTTGCGCGCGTCGCGGTTCGCGTCGTCGCTGCCTTCCGCCTGCGGATCACGCGAGCGGATGTCGGTGTCGGTCACGGTCAGCCCCTGCGCTTCGAGGTGCTGGCGCAGCTCGGCGATGTGCTTCTGCATCATGACCGCGACCTCGGGCCGTTCCGCGACGACCGAGAGACGCAGCGAGTCGCCTTCGACGACCATGCGCATCTCGAGCTCGCCGAGCTGCGGCGGGTCGACGAGCACGCGCATCTCGCCGCCGTCCGGCATCAGCCGCATCGCGATTTGGCGGAAGATCGAGTCGCGCGCATCTTCGGCCATGCGCAGCGTCGCGGCGTTGAGCGAGCGGTAGCCCGTCGTCGCGGCTGGTGCAGAAGCCTTCTCGGTGGCACCGACCGCGTTGCGCGTCGCCGGGATCGCGTCTGCTCCGGTCGCCGTCGCCGTCTGTGGGGCAGCTTGACCCGGTGCCGTCACCGCAAAGGTCGTGGCTTGGCCCTTCGACTGTGCGGCCGCGGCCTCGGCATCGGCCAGGTGGGCGAGAGTGGGTTGAAGTGACGAAGGCGAAGTTCCAGCTCCTTTGCCTGCGATTTCTCGACTCGCTGGAACCCCGCCCTCGTGAGTGCGATCGGAGTCGGTCAGCTCGACCGCGCGTCGCGGCGCGTCGGTGACCGTCGAAAGTTGCGACGACTCTTCGTCGCCTTCCGGCTGACCCTGCCGAACCTCTTCGGGCTGCGGCGGTTGCTCGGCAGTCGGCGGAGCCTCCGCCTGCGTCGGCGCTTCGGTCGTCTCACCGGAACGCTGCGATGCGGAAGGCTCGTTGTCACGGTCGTTGCGTTGCGCCGACTGGAGCTCTCTCTGGAACTCGGTCGGGGCACCCTCGCGATCGCCCGCGAAGTTCGCCGACGGCACGCTCATGGGGTCGAATTCGACACGTCCGAATTGGGTGATGTTGACTGCCACGATGGGTCTCTGACTCTCCGGAGGACAGAGAGCACATCGCGTGCCATTCCGACGAGAACTCGATGGAGGCCCATGCCATCGGTGATTTGCGATTCGTAGCGTGGAACGAGCGCCGTGCGCCGGCAGGATGTGCCGGGCGCGGGCCTGGCAGGAATTGCCGGGTCGGCAGGTCTTTCCGATCAGGTTTTGGCGCGAAATCGCCGAAAGAAACTACGGAACGACTCAAGCCCAGCGAGGTCGTGCCGATCATCGTCTTGCAGTCATCGCCAACTGCGAAAGCGAGACACACACATGGACATCGGAAAGATCCAAGGCCTTGGCAACGTCGGACGCGACCACACACCGCGTTCGAAGGGTGTCGAAGGCGGCCGCGGTCAGAGCGGCACACGCGCCGTCGGAGGCGACGTCGCGAACATCAGTGACAGCGGTCGCTCGACCTTCGACAAGGTTCAGGCCCTCACGGAGAAGCTCCAGGCCGCCGCGCCCGATCGCGCCGACCTGATTGCGGATGCGAAGGCCCGCCTCGAGTCGGGAGAGCTCGACGATCCGGTCGTGTATCGGTCGGTCGCCGAGAAGCTGCTCGGCGAGTAGGACCGACACGCTACTGATTGCGGCCGCGAGCGCGAGTTCGCGGCCGTTTGTCGTTAACGACCCGCGACGCCGCCGTTCTGGCTTTTCCTGTCACGGCGCCTGCGACCCCGGCTCTTCCGCACAGGTCCGTTCCCCCTCGGTTCACTGCGTTAGGCTGTGTTGCGGATGAAGATTCCAGTGTCTCTCGAGTGGTGCGTCCTCGTCGTCTGCGTGCCGGCAGCTGCGCAGGACTCTGCCCAGGATCCGTCGCCGCGGCTCCAAGAACTTCGCGAGCAGCTCGGCGCTGCGAAATCGGTCGGCGAGATCCACGCCGTGTTGGCGCGAACGCTCGAGTTCATTCGGTCGGTCGATGCGAAGGAACTCGAGTCGACCGGGGCGCAGTCCCATCTGTTCGAGATCGTCAAGGTCGCGATCAGCCGAGGCGCGCCCGCGGGTCGGGGACTCGCGGAGGCCCTCGTGGCGGCGAAGTCCAAGACCGTGCCCTCCGATTCGAACTCCGCGATCGAGTCGCGGTTCTTCCTCGCGGTTACTACGTATCAACAGGGTGATGACGAGGTCGCGGTCCGGCTGCTCCAGGGCGTGCTCGACGATCGCCTCGCAAGACCGAAGGAGCACGCGGAACGGCTGCTACCGACGCGGATGATGCTCGGTGGCGCGCTTGTTCGGGTCAATCAGGCCGAGCGTGCGCTGGAGCAGTTCGAGGCGGCGTATCGCGAGTCGTCCGAGATCTTCCCGGAGAACCACGAGCACCTCATCGCGATTCGCGTCGAGATGGCCGCGGTCCTGCAGAGACTGAGCCGCTTCCAGGAAGCCGAGAAGCTGGCGAGCGAGATGCTGGCGCTCCTCGAGGCGCGCGTTCCTCCGAACCATCCCGACATGCTGAGCTGCCTCCGCGTGCTCGCGGCATGCGACGGAACCGCAGGACGATCCGTGTCCGCGGTGGAGCGACTACGGCGCCTCGTCGAGGCGCGCCGTGATTCGGTTCCGCCCGACGACCGGGTGTTGCTCGAGGATCAGGAGAATCTCGCGACTCAGCTGCATCGGCTCGATCGCTTCGCGGAGTCGCTAGCGCTGTTCGAGAACATCGCGGAACAGCGCAGCAAGACGTTGCCCGCTTCGCATCAGTCCGTGCTCGAAGCGCGCGTCGGGATCGCGCGTGCCTACGCCGAGCTCGGCAGCTGGGACGAGACGCTCGAGATCCTGGAAGACGTTCACGCGATCGCGGTCGAAGGGCGATCCGAGCAGGATCAGCTCGTCGACAGCATCCGACTGCAGCTCGCCTGGATACGGAAGCGAACGGGCAACCTCGACGGTGCGCGTGAGCTCTTCGAGGCCATGCTCGCGGCGCAAGAGAGCGTCGATCCCGAGTCGCTCCGAGCGCATCGTGCGCGTGCGCACCTCGCCGAGTTCCTCTACGAGAACGGTGGCAACATCCAGAACGCGCTCGCGATGACGACGCGTGCCGTCGAGGGGTTTGCAGCGCTCGGCCACGCGTCGACGACGATCGGCCGCGATCTGCGCAACAAGGAGGCGAACCTCCACTATCGGGTCGGCAACCACGAGCGCTCGATCGAGCTCAATAAGCAGCTGATCGAAGAGATGACGTCAGTGATGCCTGCCGATCACGCGGACATCCACATGCTCCGCAACGATCTCATCGGGCCGCTCATGGCGCTCGGTCGAATCGACGAGGCGTTCGAGCACTCGAAGATCGCTCTCGAAGCGGTGCAGCGGCTGCTACCGCCGGAGCACCTCAACGTCCTGCGGGTGAAGAACAATCACTCCACGATCTGCCTCGCGCTCGGCGACTACGCGCGGGCGCGTACGATCCAGGAGGAGCTCGTCGAGATCCACGCGCGGATTCTTCCCGAGGGGCATCGCGACCGTCAGCACGCGCTGCAGAACCTGCAGCGCATCAAGAGCGTCCTCGGCGATGTCGAAGGAGCGCGCGCGCTCGCCGAGCGAATCCTGCAGGTTCGCGAGGCGACCCACGATCCGTCCCACATCAGCCTCATCGCCGCGCGCACCAACCTCGCTTCCCTGCTGACTCGTCAGGGGGAGCGGGAGCGGGCATCCGAGCTGCGTCGCCAGGTTCTCGACGGAGTTCGCGCAGCCTACGACGAGGATCATCCGCTGCGAATTCGATTGTTCCTGGCGTGCGCGGACGAACTCGACAAAGAGCAGCTCGAGGGTTTCCTCGAGTCGCTGATCGAACACCGGGGAGCCGAACACCCGTTCACGTGCTCGGCGCGATATCGACTGGCCATGTTGCTGCTCCGGAGTCGAGAGCTCGAAGCGGCGCACCGGCTCTTCGCCGAGAACTACGCTCTGATGAAGGACAACCTCGACAATGATCACGATGCGCGGCAGGACGCCCGCCGGGATCTCCTGGCGTCGAGCTTGCTGACGGCGGATTACGAACGAGGCATCGGGCTGTCGGTGGAGATGCTGCGAGTCAGTCGTGGTTTCCTCGCGGGACTTCATCTGGCCCCGCGAGCGGCGGGAGCGCTCGCGCGGGGCGAGCTGGGCCGAGTGCGGCTGGCCGCCGCAGCGCTGCAAGGGCTGCCGGAGGAGTCGCCGCTGCGTCCTGAGCTCGCCGAAGAGCTTCTGGTGACAACTCAGTACCTACGAGGTGTCGACGTGCGCGCGGCGCGCCGCGCGAAGTCCGCGGCCGACGCGGACGCAGAGGAAGCGGCCGCGCTCGAAGCGGGGTTGCAGCGTCTCATCGGCATGCAGCAGCGAGTCGCCAGCTCGCCGGCGCGCGACGACAACGCGTTCTCCGAGATCGTGCGCGGCAAGGAGCAGCTGCAGCGACGGCTGCTCGAGCTCGCGTCGCGGAATACCTCTGAGCCCGATCCTACGATCGAAGCCATCGCGGCGGGGTTGGGTCCGAAGTCGGCTGCGGTCGGCTTCACGCGCTACTCCGCGGAGAGTCGGGTCGATGCCATGCTCGCACTCGTGCTCCGGCACGACCGCAGCGTGCGCGTGGTCGATCTCGGACTCGTGGCAGAGCTCGAAGAGCTCGTGCGCGGTTTCGGTCGTGCGACTTCGAAGCGATTGCGGAAGCTCGTCATCGATCCGATCCTCGGAGGGTTGGACGGCGTCGAGGTGCTGCACATCGCGCTGGACGAATCGCTCGAGCTGGTCCCGATCGACGCTCTGCCGATGTCGAACGGAGTCCCGCTGGGCGCTCGCATGTCGATCCGGCCGGTGTCGTCCCTGTTCGAATTGGCAGCGCCGCACCCGGCCGTCGAGGCGACCGGAGAAACGCTGCTCGCGTTCGGTGGCATCGACTATGAGACATCTGCCGCAGGCGCTTCGACTTCCGTTGGGGTGCACGTGCCGCAGCCACCTCTGCGTGGTGACTCCGAAGCTTCGGCCAAGTTCGTGCCGCTGCCTGGCACGGACGTCGAGGTCCGCGTCGTCGCGGACGCATTCCGTAGTCGATACGAGAACGGCACGGTTCAGCTCTTCACGGGTGAGGCTGCAGACAAGAGCGCGCTGCTCGAGAACTCTTCGGACGCGACGATTCTGCACTTCGCGACGCACGGCTACTTCGCACCGGAATCGGTGGCGAGTGGCGGTGACGACGTTCCCAGCCGCGATCGATTCGCGCAGTTGGAGCAACCCGTGTCGGCACTCTCGCCGCTCGCGCTGTGCGGTCTCGCGCTCTCCGGCGCGAACCGTGGCGCGAACGACGTCGGAGACGTGACCGGCATCCTCACGGCCGAGGAGGCGATGTGGCTGGACCTCCGCAAGTGTCGACTCGCCGTCATCTCCGCGTGCGATGCGTCGGTGGGCGTGCGACGTGCGGGGCAAGGCCACGCGTCGCTGCGCCGCGCACTGCACGGCGCCGGCGCGCGCTACGTGCTCGCGTCGCTCTGGAAGGTCGACGACGTCACGACCCGTGAGTTGATGGGTGAGTTCTACCGCCGGCTCTGGGAGGAAGGCGCCGAGCCGCAGCGCGCGCTCTGGGAGGCCAAGATGGCGATCCGTCAGCGTGGCGCGGACTACCGGGAGTGGGCGGGCTGGACGTTGTCCGGCCGCTGATCAGTCTGGCCGCTGATCAGTTTGGCCGCCGATCAGTTCGCGCTCGCGGTTGCCGTCCCGACCGAGAAGCCGCGTTCTGCCAGCCACTCGCTGAGCGAAGCCCGTGCTGCGTCGATGCGTTCGGCGGTCGGCTCGAACTCGCCGTCTGGCGAAGTCGCCAGCTTCGCGTCGATCTCTGCGAGGAGCGCGTCGGTCACCGGCTCGTCGCGAACGCAGAGCATCAGCCAGATCCGCGGATCGTCGAGGTCGCTCGGCACATCGAATCCAGGGTGCGCCGCGACGCGGTCCGGGCGGTGGGGGTTGGCGATTACGACCGGCCGGGGCAGGACGTGCGTCTTGCCGGCCGCGAATCGGTTGTCGGCTTCGCCGAACACGAACACGCCTTCCGGCGCGGGGAAGCGGCGCCGCAGCGTTCCGGTGGTATCGAGCTGGATCACGACGGCCGAGCAGTCGCTCTCGGCGAGAAAGCGCAGCGTGACGAAGCGTCCGGTCGCGCGGTTCGTGGCCGCGCGAAGGGACTCCTCGGCGCGCTTGCGTTCGGCGTCCTCGACCACCCGCAGGAACTCTTCGACCGTCCGCGGCTTTACCGCCGGTAGGTTCGGATCGACGCTGCGCATCGCCGATGCCGGAACTCGTCGCGGTTCTGGTACGCCGATACCCTCGGCGTACTCGGCGAGCTCTTCGGTTGGCGGGGTGGGTACGATCGCGAGTCGGATCGACTTCTGCGGCTCGCCGCCGAACCAAGCCCAGGCGGCGATGGCCACGATGACGGCGGCTGCGAGTGCGAGCCCGCGGATCGGCAGGCCCGTTCGCGTCGGCTGACGCTGGGTCGCCAGGTATTCACTGACGAGGTCGACTTCGAGGAAGTCCTCGAAGGCCGTGGCGAACTCCTCGTCCGTTGCGAGGCGACGCTCGACGTCGAGCCGTGCGGCTTCGTCGAGCTCCCGGTGGGCGTATCGAACGATCAGGTCGTGGTCCTGGTCGGTGAGACGGTCCTGGCTCATGAATCTCCTCCTCCGGTCGCGAGTTTGCGACGTAGACACGCTCGGACGAACTTCGCGGCGCGCGAGATCCACGCTCGCACGACGGTCGTGTTCGCGTCGCGCCGTACGGCGATTTCGCGCGGTTCCAGTCCCTCGAGGTAGCGGTCGCACCACGCCGAGCGATGGTCGTCGTTGGGGATGCGGTCGCTGCAATCCTGCACCATGGCGTCGAGTTCTCGCGCGGACGCGTGGACGAGTGGCGAGTCGGGACTGCCGGCCGCGTGGACGATCTCGTCGAGTGCGGTGACCTGGCGCTGCCGGATCCGCAGGCGAATGAACGCCGTGACCTCGGCACGGCCCCGCCATTCGAGGAAGGCATTGAGGTTCGAGGTCGGGGCGTGCCCGATCTCGACGGCGTGCAGAACCGACTTGGCGATCTCCTGACGAATCTCCTCGCGGTCGTCTGCCGAGAACGAGCGCAAGCGCATCTCGGTCGACCGCCAGGCGCGTTCGACGAGCTCGCCGCGCGCCTCGTCGTCGCCCGCGGAGGCAGCGCTCCACAGGCGAGCGTCTGCGTCGGTCTGTTTCGGCGGGTGAGTCAAAGTCAGCACGGGAGCTTACCTCGCGTCTGGCGCAGGGCCAGATCGGTAGGATCGGGGAACGTCCGCGATCCGGTCAGAGCGTCGAAGAACCGGCCTGTGACACGAAACCGGCGGAATTCCCCGGTTCGTGCCGTGGCCGATCCGAGCGGATACCCTGCCGTTCGTGAACACCGCCCTGAACGCGTTGCTCGGCCTCGCGCTGTCGATCGGTGCGCCCGCGCAGGTGCCGGAGCCGACGGTCGCGACGCACTACTTCTACTGGTATCGCTGGCCGACAGAGCACTTCAACCAGCCGGGCGCACCGGGTCGCGAGGGTCACGCCCATCACTTCGTCGATCCGGAGCGCGTCAGCTACCTGGATCCGGACTGGCACGAGGCGGAGTTCCGCACGATGCGGTCGTGCGGGATCGACGTCGCGCTGCCGGTGTACTGGGGCGCGCCCGGTGCCTACGAACGGCCGGGGCTGTCGTTCTCGCGGCAGGGCCTCGCGCCGATGGTCGAGGCTCTCGACCGGCTGGCCGCCCAGGGCGAGGGGATTGGGCTCGGGCTGTTCTACGACACGTCGACGCTCGCCAATCGGGTGCGTGGCGTGCAGCCGAACGACGGCCAGGCCGACCTGACCGAACCGGCGGGTCGAGAACTCTTCTGCCACACGGTCGTCGAGTACTTCGAAGCGATTCCGAAGCGGCACTGGGGTCGCCACAGGGGCCGCCCTCTGGTCGTGCTCTACGTCAGCGGCTTCGCGGCGAAGTGGAACGTCGAGCTCGGCGGCGCGCTGCGCCGCGCGTTCGAGAAGCGGTTCCCCGACGAGGAGCCGTTTCTCGTCGCGGATGCGTCGTGGGGCGACGTCGGTCAGACACGCACGACGCAGTGGGGGGCGGCGCTGCACGGGCCACGCGTGCACGGCTCGGTAGTGCAGATCGGGCCCGGCTACGACGACTCGCCGGTGCCGGGGCGGCACACCCCGGTTCGCGATCGGGAGGGCGGCGCGTTCTACGAATGGTCGTGGCGTCGAGCGGTCGCGGCGAAGCCTGAGCTCGTACTGATCGAGACGTGGAACGAGATGCACGAAGGCACGGAGATCTGCGCGACGCGCGAGACCGGGACCCAGTACGTCGATCTCACTCGGGTCTGGATCGATCGCCTGCGGCGCGGTGATTTGGGTCCTGAGATCCGACTCGCGCACCCGAACCCGCGCCCGCGACCGGACCTCTCGTTCGGCGAGAGCGCCAAGCGCGCGCCGGCGGTCGGAGCGCGCTACGCCGAGAACACGACGTATCGCCGTGGACTCCGGGAACGGAGCTGGGCCGACGGACCGATTCGAGCCGCGGGAGATGCACTCGTTTCGCCGGCGAGCGACGGCGTGCGCTACGTCTACCTGCAGGTCTCCGACCACTGGCGGTTCGATACGCCGACATCGTGTGTCGTCCGCGTCGAACACGACGGGGAGTCCGCGCTGGGACTCCACTACGACTCGACGGATGCGGAGCTCGCGATGCGCGGGTCGTACAAGGCCGCGGAAGGGACGAGCGCCGCGGAGTCCGGTCGGCGCATCGATCTGTTCGCACTGCCGGATGCGCGTTTCGCGAACCGGCAGAACGGCGGCAGCGATCTCCGGCTCGTAGTGCGCGGACCCGACCTGCGAATTCGCAGCGTGTGGATCGAGCCGGCTGCGGAGTTCCCCGCGGAGGCGGCTCGCATCGTGCTCGTCGTGCCGGGCGAAGCCGACGAATCGACGGCCCAGCGGCGTTTCGAGATGCCGCTGACCTCCGCGCTGATGCGTCGGCGGCTCGGGCGCGTGACCGGGCGAGGACGCCTCGTCGGCTCGACCGATCCGTCGATGACGATCGACATCGAGGCGACGAACGCGCGCCGCGCACTGCCGGTCTTGCTGTCGACGCTGCGTCGGATGCAGATTGCCGAGGGAGCGCTCCTGCGCTGTGGCGACGCCGTCCGATTCGTGCGCTCACCCGCGATCGGTGACGGGCCGATGCGCGAGGGCGCGCGTGACGGCGCGTGGACGTTCGTCTTCGAGGACGGCACGGTCGCGTCGAAGGGGGAGTACCGCGCGGACGATCGAATCGGCACCTGGGAAGTGTTCGACCGCTCCGGAAAGCTCGTCGAGACGCTGCACTACGAGAACGGCACCCGGAACGGCGAGTGCACTTCGCATCACCCGGACGGCGCCGTCAAGGTGCGTGCGCAGTACGAGAACGGGCAACTGCACGGCGAGATGGAGGAGCGCGATGCCCGAGGTCGCGTCGTCGCGCGCGGCACGATGCAGCGCGGTGTGCGCCATGGCACTTGGCAGTTCTTCCAAGCCGAGAAACTGCAGGCCGAAGGCGAGTTCCGCGCCGGCCGCCAGACCGGACCGTGGAAGCTGTTCGATCGCGGCGCCCTGCGGATGGAAGGGGCCATGGTCGATGGCATCAAGGACGGCGAGTGGACGGTCTACTCGGCCGCAGGGCAGGTCGAGGCGCGCGGCTTGTTGCGCGGCGAAGTCAAGTCAGGCGAATGGACGTTCTTCTATCCCGACTCCAAGGTGCAGGCGCGCGGCGGCTGGAAAGACGGGCGGATGCACGGCGCTTGGACCAAGTTCTTCCCGAACGGCAAGGTCGACAGCGAAGAGACCTGGGCTTCGGGCAAGAAGGACGGGGACTTCACGTGGTACTACCCGTCGGGCGAGCTCCAGCAGCGCGCGACGTTCCGCGCCGACGTCCTCGAAGGGCCCGCGGCGCGTTGGCACGCGAACGGGCAGAAGGAGTTCGAAGGCAGCTACGTCGCCGGAAAGCGCGAGGGCGCCTGGAGCTTCTGGGACGCGAGCGGCGCTCTCGACGAATTGCGGAGCGGCAACTACGTCGCTGGCATGCTCAAGCGACGCTGAGCTCAGCGGCAGGTCGCGACGAGGCGGTGCGTCACGAACGCCGCGTACTTCTGGGGTGAGAGCAGGTTGAGCTCCCAGCCGTGCATCGACGACTCCTGCGCGGCGAACGATTCGGAGTAGTGCTGGAGGTCCTCGACGATGCGGGCGTCGTTCGCGTCGTACATTCCGTCCGCGGCCCACACGGTCTTGCCGGAGTGCAGCGACACCAGCTGTAGGCGGAGTCCGACGTTCTGGGGTGGGTAGGCCCGGTAGCTGGTGACCGCGCCGATCATCACGCCATCGAGTTCGTACCGTTCGCCGAGCGCGACGAGCGCGTTGGTCGAGAGTCGACCGCGCCGCAGGCTGTCGTTGATCTCCTGGTGTTCGGCTGCACGCAGCGGAAGAGGGACGACCTCGAAGCGCTGCAGCTTGATGAACTCGTTGAGGAACGCGCGGCGCAGCGTGTCCGACGCCGGGTGCACGCCTGTCTCGGTGTGGAAAGGCAAGACCATGACGCGGCGCACGGTATCGAAGTCCCGGCGGTCCGCGACGAAGTGGTTGACCGGGACCTTGCGCGGGGGCAGCGGCAGCAAGGAGCACGACGGCAGCACCGCCATGATCCCCAGGATCGTCAGGAGTGCCCGCTTCATCGGACCGACTTCGGCGGCGCCGCGGAAGTGGGGACCGCGACCAAATCCTCGTACTGCTGGCGCAGCGAGCTGATGCGAAGGCGGAGAAGCTCCTGTTCGAGGAGAGTCTTCTCGATGTTGAGGCTCAACACCTTCGCTTCGAGATCGCGGGCGCGCTGACCGACGCGTTCGCCGTCGGCGCTGGAAGCCGCGAGGTTGTTCCGGAACTGGTCCCGCTCCGTCTCGGCGCGGTGCAGCTGCGATCGAAGCTGCTCGTTCTCGGACTTCAGCTCGCTGAGCTGGGTCTCGAGCACGACCTTCTGATCGTTGAGCTGCTTGAAGTCTTCGAGCAGCGTGCGCTCGTCTTGGCCGAGTTCGATGTCCGTGTTCGGACCCGTGCTCAGGTACGACTCGGTTTCGTTCGGGTGCTCTTCTTCACCGGCCGTCGTGAACACGTCGGTGAACATCGAGCAACTCGAGAACATGCCGAGTGCGATGATCGGGAGCCACTTCATTGCTCTTGCTCCTTTGCGTCGTAGATGCAGTCGACGACGGCGTGGGAGCCGCACCGACAGCGGATCTCGAGACCGACGATGTGTTGGCCCTCGACGATGGGGATCACCGTGACCGATTCACTGCCGTCTTGGCTACCGCCGGCGACCAGCGCCGGCTGCTGGACGTGCACGACACGTTCCGCGGGGATCCTCTTGGTCATCTACAAACTCGCTTTCGATTCAGGCGAGCACGTCGATGTGGAACTCGCCATCCGAAGGGTTCTTTCGACGCACGACGGGCTCCGGCTGAAGTCGCTTGCGCACCGGGTTGTCGCGCTTTTCGACAGGTCGACCCGGCGCGTGGCCGGATTCCTCCTCTGCGGTCTCCCGCTCGAACTCCTGTTCGAAGTCGCGGCCGCCACCTCGTCGGTTGCGCCGCTGGTCTGAAGGGGTGCGCTGGATGCGAATCGCGTCATTGACTCCGTGCATCGGTTCCATCGAATCCTCCTAGGTTTCGGAAGAGCCCTGCATCTTCAGACGCAGGCGTTCGGTGGCACGGGACAGGATCTGGGAGATACGGGACTCGGTCACCCCGAGGATCTGGCCGATCTCCTTCAGATAGAGGTTCTCGTAGTGGTAGAGGATGACGACGTGGCGCTCCGTCTCCGGGAGTTCACCGATCGCGCGCGAGAGCTCGGCGACCTGGTCGCGGTCGGAGCACGCCTCACCCGGGTCCGGGCTTTGGTCGCATGCGATCGAGCCGAGTAGCGACGCGCCTTCGTCGCTGTCGCCGCCGCTCGATCCCTCGTCGAGGGACAGAATGCGGCACGTGTGCAGGGCCAGGAGATCGCCGTCGAGCTCTTCGGGTGTGCACTCGAGAGCTTCGGCGAGTTCTTCGATGGTCGGTGGCCGACCGAGCTCCGCGTGGAGGCGTGAAGCAGCGCGATCCTTGCGACGCAGGCGGTCGCGTCGGTTGCGCGGCACCGGGTCGTGCTTGCGGATCTCGTCGAGAACGGCGCCCCGGACGGCCGTGTACGCGAACGTCTTGAACGACGCGCCACGCGTCGGGTCGTAGTTCGCCGCGGCGTGCATCAGGCCGATCACGCCGACCGAGTAAAAGTCCTCGCGATCCAGCGAGTTCGGCATCGTCACCGGAAGCCGGGCGATGACGTGTCGCACGAGCGGGAGATACTGCTCGACGAGCTCGTCGCGCTCCTTCTCGCTGCGACGTGGCGCGGTCGTGGACGCCGATCTCACGAGTCAGCCTCCCCTTCCGTCGCGGGGTTCTCCGACTGCGAACGCCGGATCTGATCCTGCGTGATCGCGTCGAAGATCGACGTCAGCACGGGGCGTACGAGCGCAGGGCCGACGACGCGCACGATCACCGCGACGATGATCCCGCGCATCAGCGCTGTGTTCACGCCGGCTCCGAGGACCACGGTCAACAAAAACGTGATCGCGAAGCTGAGTGCGACCAGATACCCGGTCACGGCGCGTGTTAGATCCCGACTCCCTGCTTCCATCTGACGTAACACGAGGTGTTTCGTCATCGCGATGGCATCGGGTTTAGAGGACGCCCAAAAACTCCGGGCGGCCTCGACAAACCGCGGAATCGTGCCGCGTTCGTCGACGAGCGACGGGCTCTGTTGTCGTCCGTTTCGACAGTTGCGCGTGGTGTATCTACAGGATGATCCGCGCGCGCGCGCGTCCGCGACCGTCGGTCAGGTCCTCCCAGCCGCCGAGCAGGTAGATCGAGTCGAGGCGGTACTTCGTCAGCACCGATAGCACGCGGGCCAGCGCATCCCGGACGTCCGCCGGATCTGTGCGACGGTCGAACTCGCGTGCGATTTCGTAGATCAAGTCGTTCGCGAGCTTCGTCGACACCAGGTTGAGTGGGATCCGGCTCGCGAAGTTCCAGCCTGGCGGCGCAGCTCGACGCACGGTGCGCATGGCTTCCAAGGACTTTGTGGGTTTCTCGTTCTTCAAGAAGCGCTTCATCGCGGCGAGGCCGCGGGGGCCGATCGACCACAAGACGTGCTCGTTGGCATGCGCCAGGTGCATGACGCCGCCACTTCGATCGAAGGCGCCCGAGTAGATTTCTACGCTGGCGAATGTCTCGGACTCAGAGAGTGCCAGAAAGTCCTTCTCCAGAGTGCCCTCGACGACCTTCTCGAACGCCTTGGGATTGGCGACTTCGAACGCGAGGCACAGCCCGTCCGGGTACCCCTCGCTTGCGTTCGGATCGTCGTCTCCCGCAGAGTCGAGCACGACGAGGACTCCCGTTCCGGCGTGGGCGAGGAGATCCTTCTCGACGTCGAAACCGAGTTCGGAGTTGACGTCTTTCTTCACTTCTCGGATGTCGCGCGGCCCTTCGCCGAAGAACAACAGGTTCGCGATGAAGTCGATCATCGAGGCATAGAGAGCAGTCCAGCGCACGTGACCGACCGCAACGCTGCGCTGGACACGCCCTCCAGCGTCCGGCGTGGCCTGAGCTACATCGGGAAGCTTGGAGATGTCCGGCAAGAACGCGCCGAGCAGGCCTCGCTTGTCGTTCAAGAAGTCGACCGAGGCGTCTAGTTGGAGGAGCGGGCCGGACGTGCTGAGGTCGACGCGAATCTTGTCCCACGACGGAAACCCATAGAGTCGCCTGATCATGCCTCCAAACGAGTCCTTGGGTAGCTGCTCCTCCATGAAGGCGAGCCATTGTTGGAGGTCGTATTCGACCGAGAGGATCTCGTTCGGCTTGCGCGCGCTGCGGACGCGATCGCGAGATTGCAAAGTGCTGCGGAGGTCCTGGATCTGACTCGGCAGGGTCGCCGCGACGTTGCTGCCAAAGGCGAGAGCGATGTGTCCGCCACCGATGGCGTGTGGCACCGAGACGCCGTCGCCGCCTGGTCCAGCGAAGAACTCAAACTCGGCATCGCCGATCCGAACGCTTTGCAACTCGGTGCCGGCCGCTGCTGTCAGGACCTTCCGCACGTCACCGCACAACCGCGGCAGGTCGATTTCGTCATCTGACCAGAGCACGACCAGCCCCCGGATCGTCGGGTCTTTGGACTCGTCCTCGGACAGATCGAGTGAGACGTCGATGTCGATCCGTCCGCTGTAGTCGAGCAGCTCCTCCTCGAGGGTGCGGAAAGCGCGGTCTGCATCCTCGGATTCGGACATCCGGACTTGGTTACGCAAGAACGTGCGCGCGGCGATCCAGACCATCCCACATTCGGGTCCGGTCAACAGCGAGCCGAAGTTGGTCGGTAGGATGGACTGCTTGACGGCCGCGGGGCCCGCGAAGGACATCCGTGCGAAGGGGCCGCGTTCGAACGCCTTGCGAGAGGGGGCCCAGGCGGAGGGTTTCGACGCACCCTTCGAGGGTTTGGAGTCCTGCCCGAGGAGCGCCGTGGCCGAGAGAGCGAACGCGAACAGGGTGCAACGCAGAATCATCACGCCTCCGAGTGCACAGGATGGCGGGTCGACGTGCCGCTGTTTTCGGAGAATTCCCGCGGGCGCTCGCCGAGCACGGGGCCTACGCGTGCTTGACCATCAGACGGCGCGCCGCGGCGCGCTGCCCTCGGGCGCGTCGAGTCGGCACCTCCGACAGGACGTTGGCGGTGAGACTGCGGAGATCGGCGAGGACGGTGCTAGCCTTGTCGAGTGCGCAGGGGCGCTGTTCGAGCGTCGACCGCTGCACGGCCTGATCGTCGCGGACCCACCCGGCGAGCTTCGGCTGCACGGCGAGGAATCGTTCGCTCACGGTGGCGAGACGCGCGCCGGTTCGCATCGCTTGCTCTTGATCGCGTGTCCGGTTGACGACGATCTTCGGCAGCGCGATGCCTTCGTTGTGCAGGACCTTGCACAACGCGTACGCGTCGGTGACCGCGGCCGGTTCGGGTGTCGTGATCGCGAGGCTCATCGATGCGCGACGCGTCGCCTCGAGGACGACCGGTCCGATGCCGGCTCCCGTGTCGCAGATGACGACGTCGAAGTTGCGGCTCGCACGTTCGAGCGCGTTGAGGGTAGCCTGGACGAACTCGCGATCGCCTGAGGCGAGGCGTGTCGAGGCGCTGCGCCCGGCGAGGACCTTGATGCCGCCGGGACCGGCGTAGATCGCGTCGTTCACCGAACACTGGCCCAGCGCGAGATCCTCGATCGTGTGCCGCGGGGCGATGCGCAGGTGCACGTCGACGTTGCCGAGGCCCGGATCGAGGTCGACGAGCAGGACGCGGTAGCCGGACTGGGCGGCGAGCACCGCGAGGTTCACGGCCACGACGGTCTTGCCGACGCCGCCCTTTCCGCCCGTGACGGCGATCGTGAAGGGCGTGTGGTCGACTTCGCCGGCACTGAGTAGCGATCGGGCTTGATGGGTCGGTGTGGTCACAGCAGCAGTTCCATCTCTTGTTCGTTGGCGGCGATCGCGCTCGCCGCGAGCGCGGCGGCGTCAGCGCTGACGATGTCGTCGGGGATCTCTTGTCCGAGCGTGATGTGAGACAGCGGCAGCGACTGCTCGATCGCGAGCGACAGCGCTTCGCCCGGCAGTCGGGTTTCGTCCCACTTGGTCAGGATCAGCGAGTCGAGGCCGATCGTGTTGAAGTTCTCGAGGGCGGCCTCGGCGTCGAGCCGGCGGCTCGTTGCGGACAGGCACATCGCGATGTGCGGATTGCAGGTCTGCAGCGTCGCGCGCAGCGCTTCGATCGCGCGGCGGTCGAACGGGCTGCGTCCCGTCGTGTCGATCAGGATGTGATCGCTCGGCGCGTGCTTTTGCACGGCGCGCTTGAGATCGACGGGCGTGAACGCGACTTCGAACGGCACGTTGAGCATCTCTGCCATCGCCCGCAGCTGTTCGACCGCGGCCATGCGGTAGGTGTCGATCGTGATGATCGCGACCGACTCGTTGCGCTCGCGGATCGCGTTCGCCGCGATCTTCGCGAGCGTCGTCGTCTTGCCGACGCCAGTGGGTCCGACGAACGCGGTGAGGCGTTCGCCGGACAACTCGTCCGTGGTCTTGATCAGCGCCTGCAAGACCTTCGACGCGACGCGTGGGACAGCCGGGTCACCGGTGCGGTCGAGTCGCAACTGTGTGCCGATCAGGGCCTTCTCGATCGCGCGGAGCACGCCTTGACTCAGGCCGAACTCCGTGGCGCGTGCGGCGACCTCGGCGAATCCGGGCGTCCAGTCGGGAGCCGCCTTCGCCTTGCGCGGTGGCCGCGGAATCACGGCCTCCGGCTTCTGTGCGACGACGACGAATCCGCGATGCGTCTCCTTGGTCTCGACGAGCAGGGCGTCCTTGCCACACTCCTTCTCGACCTTGGTGAGAGCTTCTTGCAGTGTCGGGGCTTCGATGCGCTTCAACATCATGGTGTCACGCGGGGACGGATACTTGGGATGAGGTCTCGACCTTGCGTGCGGGAGCCGTCTCTTGATAGCTCAGCACGACTGCATTCGGGATCACGCTCGTGACCGCTTCCGCGAGGAACGGGCGGAGTGAGGAGCGCGTGATGAGGACCGGATCGCGGCCGTCGTTGGCCATGCCCGCGAGCGCGCTCGCGGTGCCATCGACGAAGCGCGAGAGGAAGCCCGGCGGGAGGGTGTTGAGTCCATCGGTGCCGGCGACCGCGTCGGAGAGCGCCTTCTCGAGCTGCGGCTCGATCGTCGCTGCGTGCAGCGTGCCCTGCTCGTCGAGCAGCGGATCGACGATCGTGCGCGCGATCGCGGCGCGGACCTTCTCGGTCAGCATCTGCGGATCCTTCGAATCGGTCGCGGCGTCGGCGAGGCTCTCGAGAATGACCGGCAGGTTGCGGATCGAGACCTTCTCCCGTAGCAGGCGCGTGAGCACCGACTGGATGTGTCCGATGTTGAGCACGTTCGGGATCAGCTCGTCGACGACGGCCGGAGCGGCTTCCTTGACGTTGTCGACGAGCGCCTTCACGTCGTCCCTGGAAAGGAGCTCGGCGGCGACTCCCTTGATGACTTCCGTCAGGTGCGTGACGAGGACGGACGGCGCGTCGATGACCGTGTAGCCCTGCATCTCGGCCTGGTCCTTCTCGGTCTGTGAGATCCAGCGCGCGGGGAGCCCGAACGCGGGCTCGACGGTCTCGACACCGGCGATCTCCGGCGTGCGCCCGCTCGGATCCATCGCGAGATAGTGGTTCGCGCGGAGCTCCCCCTTCGCGACGCACTCGCCGTTGAGAAGGATCTGGTAGCCGTTGGGCTCGATCTGGATGTTGTCCTTCACGCGGATCGGCGGAACGATCAGTCCGAGCGTCGACGCGAACTGACGCCGCACGGCACGGATGTGTTCGAGCAACCCGCCGTGCCGACCGGTCTCGACGAGCGAGATCAGCCGGTAGCCGATCTCGATACCGAGGCGGTCGATCGTCAGCAGGTCTTCGATCGAAGGTTCCTGCGTCTGCTCGGCCTGTCGTTGGGCTTCGAGCTCTTCGGGGGTGGGTTCCGGGACCGGATCGAGCGGCTTGCCGGACGACAGATAGAACAGCGCACCCGCGAGGCACAGGAACGGGATCGTCGGCATCCCGGGCAGCAGGGAGATCGCGCCGAGGATGACACCGACCGACCGCAGCGCGCGCGGACGCGTCAGCAGCTGTTCGCCCATCTCGGAACCGAGACCGGCTTCGCTCGCGCTCTTCGCGGTGAGGATGCCGGCCGCGGTCGAGACCAGGAGGCCCGGGATCTGCGAGACGAGACCGTCACCGACGGTCAGGCGCGTGTACTGCTGGAAGGCTTCGCTGACTTCGAGGCCCTGGTCGGCGATACCGATGACGAGACCACCGACGATGTTGATCGCCGTGATGATGATGCCGGCCACGGCATCCCCGCGGACGAACTTACCGGCACCGTCCATCGACCCGTAGAACTGGGCTTCCTTGGCGAGTTCGGCGCGTTTCCGCTTGGCTTCCTCGTTCGAGATGATCCCGGCGTTGAGGTCGGCGTCGATCGCCATCTGCTTGCCGGGCATGGCGTCGAGCGTGAATCTCGCCGCGACCTCACTGATCCGGTTCTGTCCCTTCGTGATCACGACGAACTGGATGATCACGAGGATCAGGAAGATAACGACACCGACGACGTAGTTGCCGCCGATCACGAACTTGCCGAACGTCTCGATGATGTTGCCCGCGTCGCCGTCGAGCAGGATCAGACGCGTCGAGGCGACGTTGAGCGACAGTCGAAACAGTGCCGTGAACAGCAGCACGCTCGGGAACGTCGAGAAGTCCATCGGCCGCCCCGTGTTCAGGACGGTCATGACGATCAGCAAACTGATCGTGATGTTGAGCGTCAGCAGCGCGTCGAGAACGACGGGCGGCATCGGGATCAACATCACCGCGAGGACCCCGATGAGGATCAACGCGAGGTATTGGTTCTTCTTCGGTGCAGTCGAAACAGCGTCGGTCATGACTTACTACGCCGCTCCTTCCCGTAGTCGGTAGACGTGGCTCAGAACGGCGGCCACGGCCTGGTAGAACTTCTCGGGGACCTCGTCGCCGACCTTGACGGCGCGGAACAGCGCGCGCGCGAGCGGCGGGTCCTCCATGAGCGGCACGTCGTTCTCTCGCGCGATGCGCCGAATCTCGAACGCGGCTTCGTCCGATCCCTTCGCGACGACTTCGGGCGCGCGATTTGCGCCGCGGTCGTACTTCAGTGCGACGGAGAAGTGCGTCGGGTTGGTGATGACCACATCGGCCTTCGGCACGGACTCCATCATCCGCTGCTGCGCGATCTCCATCGCGGCCTTGCGGAGACGGCTCTTGATCAACGGGTCACCGTCGGTGCGCTTGCGCTCGTCGTCGACTTCCGTCTTCGACATCATCAGGTTCTTGATGTAATCGAAGCGCTGCCACGCGATGTCTCCGATCGACAGCAGCAGCACGATCAGCGAGACCCAGATCAGGATCTCGAACGCGGTGCTCGCGATGAGGCTCACGGACTCGGCGAAGCTGCCGTGCTCGTACATCATCGTGAACTCGGGCATCCGCGCCTGCAGCACGAGGTAGAGGACGCTGCCGAGTGCCGCGAGCTTGAGCGCCGAGATCACCGTCCGCATCACCGAGCTCAGGCTGAACAGCTTGCTCATATTCGAGACCGGGTTCAGCCGCTCGAGCTTGATCTTCATCGCCTCGCGGCGGATCTTGAAACCGATCTGGCCGTAGCCGCACAGCATCGTTGCGAAGACGAAGACCAGCATGAGCGTCAAGAACGGCCACGCGATCGCGAGCAGCAGTTCGTGCAGCTCGAGGATCGCGTCGGTGATCGTCGCGCCGTCGATGTAGTGCCGCGTCAGGTCGACCTGCAGACCGTGGCGCATCCGGCCCTTCAGCGCGTCCATCAGCCAGTAGCCGAAGTTCATCAGGATCAGGACCGCGATCAGCAGAGTGCCCGCGGTCACGAACTCCTTCGACAGCGGCACTTGCCCCTTGTTCGCGGCTTCCGCGAGCCGTCCGGAGGTCGGCTTCTCGGTCTTGCCTGAATCGTCTTTGAAGATACCCATCGCGCTATCCGGTCAGGTCTGCTGTGTGGTCAAGCTCCGTCGAACATGTCGCGGGTATCGAGGATGACGGCTTCGATGACGCGCTCCAGGAACGGGGCGCCCTCGACCAGGAAGTAGATCGCCGCGATGAACGCGAGCAGGATTCGCAACCCGAAGCTGAACTCCATCAGGTTGATGTTCTGCACCGCGCGAGCGAGCACGACGAGCGTGACCGTCAGCAGGATCATCACTCCGAAGATCGGGATCGCGTACTGGAGTCCGTACTCGATCGATCGACTGAGGATCCCCGTCATCCGCTCGTAGACGAGCGCGTAGTTGAACGGCTGGCCGACCGGAATCACCGTGTAGGTGTGCCGCAGCACCCGCAGCAGATCGTGATGCAGGTTCAGCTGGAAGATCAGCATGAATCCCATGATCTCGAACAGCTGCGCCATGGGCGTCGACGACGTGCCCGTCTCCGGGTTCATGACGCGCGACATCGAGAATCCCATCTCGTGCGCGATCACCTCGCCGGCGATGCTCAGCAAGAACGTGATCGAACGCAGCGCGAACCCGCAGGTCAGGCCGATCAGCAGCTCCCGCGTGACCATCACGATCAGGTCGAGCACGCCGTTCGGATCGACCACCTGCATGCCGGTCGTCCACCAGAGGATCGACCCGAGAGACACGGCGAGGATCAGCCGGAGCATGCGCGATGCCGCGTCCGAGCCGAAGCTCGGTACGATCGCGAAGAACGCACCTGCGCGCACGAAGTGCAGCAGCAGGCCCGCCAAGTGCTCGTACAGCCATTCCGCGTCCAGTCCCATGCAGCAGTCGGATCAGATCGCGAATGGTCCGTAGTCCGCGAGCGATGCGAACAGCGACATCGCGAACTCCTTGAGGGTCCGCAGGATCCACGGCATCAGGATCAGCAGCGTCGTGACGACGGCGAGCATCTTCGGCACGATCGACAGCGTCTGCTCTTGCAGAGCCGTGATCGTCTGGAAGAGGCTGACCGCGAGGCCGACGAACATGCCGACCAGCAGCGCCGGCGCGACGAGCATCAGCGCCGTGATCAGCGTCGCCTTGCCCAGGTCGATCATCGTGAGTTCGTCCATGGATGTTGCTTCTCGGGAGTTACTACGGGGTTACGGTGAAGCTCTGGGCCAACGATCCGACGACCAGGTTCCAGCCGTCGACGAGAATGAAGAGGAGCAGCTTGAGCGGCGTCGACACGACGATCGGCGGCAGCGTGAACATGCCCATCGAGATCAAGATCGAAGAGATCACGAGGTCGATCGCGATGAACGGCAGGAAGAGCACGAAGCCCATCTGGAACGCCGTCTTGATCTCCGACAGGATGAACGCCGGCACGACCGCGTAGAACGGCACGTCCTCGCGCGAGTCGAGCTGCGGCGACTTGTTCAGCTCGAGGATCAGACCGAGATCTTCTTCGCGAGTCTGGTCCAGCATGAACTTGTTCATGCGTCCCGCCGCGATGTCGAGCGCCTCGCGGAACTCCATCTGCTTGGCGACGTACGGCTCGTACGCCGACTCGTAGATGTCCGACACGACCGGCGTCATGATGAAGATCGTCATGAACATCGCGAAGCCGGTCACGACCATGCGCGGTGGCAGTTCTTGGATCGACATCGCGCGCTTCAAGAACGACAGCACGATGATGATCCGCGTGAATGACGTCATCGTCATGACGATGGCTGGCGCGAGCGACAGCAGCGTCATCATCAGCACGATCTCGAGCGCGCTGCCGAGATTCTCCGGTTCGGTCGAGCCCGCCGACAGGTTGAAGCTGAGAGACGGACCGGACGATCCGGTGCCCTGCGTTGCGGGCGAGATCGAAGTCGAGCCTGGCGTCGTGACGCCGCCGCCACCCTGGGGCGTCGTGTTGGTCGCACCCGGGGCCGGGGTGTTGGCCGACGTGGCGAGACCGGCGCCGGTACCCGCAGGCGGGGGTGTCCCTTGCGTCTGCGCGTCCGCCTGCGAACACAGCAGGCCGAACAGCGCGATGAGGATCCAGAGCGCTCGCATCATTCGGCGCCTGCCCCCACGCGCTGCAGGAGGTTCTTGAAGTTCGCGATCTTGGCCGCGACTTGCGGGTTGGGCTGCTGCGTCGATGCCGGGCGAGTGCGCGCCGGTGCGGCCGGTCGCGGGATCACCATGTCCCGCGGCACCGCGCCACCCTCGGAATCGTCACCGTCGATGCCGGGACGCGCGAGGATCTCCGCTTCGTCGCTCGCAGCCGTCGCGACGTGTGCGCCACCCTGCAGCACGTTGAGGTTGCCGTCGCATTCGCCAACGAGCAGCACCTCGTTGTTGAACTCGACGGCGTGGATCGCGTGCTTCTGCGAGAGTCGCATGCTCTGACGGAGAACGACGTATTGACCGTCGCCGATCGGGCGGCTGCGCTGCGCGCGGCGCAGCACGGCGATGCCGACGCCGCCGAGCAACAGCACGCCGACGAGCGTGGCGGTCACTTGCCACACGCTAGGCATCTCCGGGAGCGCGGTGCGGCTGGTCCGCGTCGGCTCCGAGTTGGTCCGCTCGGGCGACTGTTGGGACTGCGGTTGCAGCGGGCCCAAGAACAAAACCAGAGCGATTGCTGGCGGCAGCAACAGCCACTTCAACTTCGACTGCATCGACTTCGATTCCTTGCTCGTGATCCAATCCGCACGTGAGGGTGCGGGTGGCTTCGCATGAGCAAGGCGCGTGCCACGCGCGTATCCACAAGATGTGGGGTACGCCCGATGCCATGGCGTCAACGCTTCGTCGCGATGCGCGACGGCGCCGTCGTCAGTATCGACAACAGCGCGCTACACTGCGCGCGTGAGTGCCGACCAGCAGAAGCGCGAACTCGTACACAAAGTCAACAATCTGATCGGCGTGATCTACACGCAGGCAGCCGTGGCGCGCGCGGATCGCAGCGTCGAGGGCATGCTGCGAGTGATCGAACTGATCGAGACCGCGGCCAAGGAGACGGCGGAAGTCGTGCAAAGAACGCGCGGATCCTGAGTCCCGCTATTCCGACTTCTCGGGCTCCGGGAGGTCGGCCATCATCGGCTCGAGGCGCGACATCAGTTCATCCTCTTCGAGCGGCCAGCCGACGATGACGTCGGCCTTCGACAGGAAGCCCTGCACCACGCGCTGGCGCGACGGTTCGCGGACCACGAGCGCGACCTTGCACGCCGCGTCGTACTCCTTGAGGCGCTTGCACCAGTCGAACCGGCGCTCACCTCGAATCGGGACGTCGATGAGCACCAGCTTGCCACGGTACGCGGCAGGGTTGGGCACTTCGGCTTCCGGGCGGTTGTCCAGATCGAGGCCCAGGCGCCGGCAGGCGCGACGCACGAGCTCGTACGGTTCCGAGTCCGACAGGTAGCACGCGATCGTTCCGCGAGTCGGCACGTTGGCCAACATTTCGCTGAACGCGGCCGCCGAGACCGTCTTGCGCGGCTCCGATTCACCGGCGGCCCACGCTTCCGCAGAACCACGATCTACCGCGAGCGCGAGGTCTTTCTCGGCCCCGTCGTGTTTGAGCGTCGCGCGAAACAGTGCGTAGATGCCGTCGCCGATCAGGCCATTCGGATCCTGACCGTCCTTGATGACGCCGGAGCTCTCGAATCCAGGACCGATGTTCGTCCCGGTGGTTGCCTCCAAGCGTTTCTGAATCGCGCTACAGGCAGCCGTGCCGAGCTCCTCGAGCTTCTCCGGCTCCGCGCCACCGAGGATGACCGCGACGCCACGGCCCGCGAAGCCTCCCTGTAGGGAGCCGCGCGCGACCGCGAATTCGTCTCCGAGTGCCCGGAGCACGTCCGGCCCCTTGTGCGTCGTCAGCTGTCCGCCTTCGAGCGTCGCTTCGCTGCCGGTCGTCGCATGAATCGACTCCGCAACGGCGCGTGCCAGGTCGTCGAGCTGCTCGACGAGCTTGCTGGCGAGATCCGAGTTGAGGGCTTGGTTCGTCACGGCTGGGTGCGGTGCTCAGTGAGTGGTCTTGAACGCATCGGGTTGCGCGACCGTGTGTGCAGGCACGTCGGCAACGTCCAAGTCGATGAAGATCGAGTCCCCACCCACTTCATGCGATTGCGCACGAGTGGTCGCGTCCTCTGTCGCGATCTCACGAAGCATCCCGTGCCGCTCTTCGCGCCGTGTCAGCGGGCGCGTGAGTTCGTTCGGCCGGGCGTCGACAGTCGTGATTTCGTTCCTCCCCATCACATTCGTTATCGACTCGGGCGGGCTCGGTACCTGAGTCGCGCCACGCCCGGTTTCGAATTCTCGCTGGCAACGAGGGTTTCGTCCCGACTGCTCACACCATGTTCACGAGTTCGGCGGAGCCCTCGATCTCTTCGAGGACCTCGGTACCGATCGCGTCGATCTCCGCGGGGGTCATCCCGAGTCGTTGGAGCGCGACGTCGAGGTACTGGGCCTCGAAGCCAGGCTCCGGCGTGTGTCCGACGCCGATCCGGAGACAGAGGATGTCCGCGGCGTGGAGGGCTGGCGCGAGGATCGTGCCGGAGGCCATCTCGTCTCGGTCGTGGTGGTGCTTGATCGCGAATCGCAGATCCGGCGGCAGCGTCCAGCGATCGATGACGAACGCGGTCACCTGGGCGTGGTCGATGCCGTACACGCGGCGTTCGCTGTTGATTAGCTCGTCTTCGCACGGGCTCACCTGCAGTTCCAGCGAGCCGTCGTAGAGTTCGAGGAGCTGCGCGAGCGCGATCTTGCCGAGGTTGTGCAGCACGCCCGCCGTGTATGCCGTGCCCTGATCACAGCCGCCGACGCGCGCGATGATCTTCTGTGTCGCTGCTGCGCAGCCGATGCTGTGCTGCCAGATCACCCTGGTCGACAGGTAGGGGATGTCGAGGTCGATCGGCTTGAAGTAGTTCGACGTGCACGACGTGACGACCGTGCGCACGATGTTGCGGATGCCGAGAAAGCTCAGCGCCTGCGGAATCGATGAGATCTCGTTCTGCAGCGCGAAGAGACTCGAGTTGCAGAGGTTGAGGATCTTGGTGGTCAGTGCAGGGTCCGTGCGGATGAGTTCGACCAGGTCCTCCATCGAAAACTCGACGTCGTTGACGACGCGCATCACACGCATCGCCACGCCCGGCAAGGGCGGCATGTCGTCGATGAGTCGGCGGAGGTCGCGGGCGATTGCCTGCATCCGGCCCTCTAGCTCGCGCTGATGTGCACGCGATCCAGCTGCGACTTCAGGCGAGACATCACGTTGCTGTGGATCTGGCAGACGCGCGATTCCGTGAGCTCCATGATCTCACCGATCTCCCGCATCGTCAGGCCCTCGTAGTAATACATGATGATGATCAGGCGCTCCTTCTTGGTGAGGTTGCGCGTGATGGCCTCGAGGACGTCCTTCTGCTGCATCGACTGGATCGGGTCGACGCCCTTCTTGTCCGCGAGGATCTCGACCTTCTCCATCTCCTTGTCGTCGTCGCCGTCGTCCCACTTTTCCGACAGCGAGAAGATTGCCTTCGCGTTCGCTTCGGTCTTGGTCGCCTCGAATTCCTTGAGGCTCATGCCCATCTCTTCGGCGATCTCGAACGTGTTCGGGTCACGGCCCAGTTCCCCTTCGAGCTTGCGGAGGGTCTTCTCGAGGCGGTGCGCCTTGAGGCGGACCAGGCGCGGGACCCAGTCCTGCGAGCGAAGCTCATCGAGGATCGAACCGCGGATCCGGGTCGTGCAGTAGGTCTTGAACTTGATGCCGCGGCTGAGGTCGAAGCCGTCGATCGCATCCATCAGGCCGAACACGCCCGCGCTCTGCAGGTCGTCGAGTTCGATCGACTTCGGCAGGGTCTGCAGCAGGCGCTCGGCGATCATGCGCACGAGCGGCAGGTGCAGTTCTAGGAGCACGTCGCGGAGGTTGACGTCCTTCGTGCGCTTGTAGGTCTTCCAGACGTGCTGGAGCTCGGCGTCCGAGATCTTCGCGAGGGTGCGGCGGGCGGGGGCAGCCGGCGCGGGCGCCACGGCAGCGACCTTCTTCGGCGTGACCTTGCGCTTGGTCGTCGTCTTCGCCGTCGACTTGGCAGCGGCCGACTTGGCCGTCGTCGCCTTCGTCGCGGAGGCGGCGGACTTGCGACGGACCGGGGTCTTCGTCGCGGTCTTGGTGGCAGTCTTGGTGCTGCGCGGTCCCTTGGCGCGAGAAGTGCCGCTACGAGCAGACGAGCGGGACGACGTCGTGGAGCGCGGGGAACGGGAGACAGTCGAACGGGCAGCAGAAGACCGAGCCATGGTTGAAAACCTCTGGAGTGAAGGATTGGTAGACGAACTTCCCGTCCACCAAGGTCCTAAGGCTCCGTTTCCATGCCCTTCACTCGGGCTCGGCCGGGCATGTGCGTGCTCTTCCAGAGCGTGCTGCCCTCACTTCATTTCGGAAACCGGCTGCCGTTGCGATCGTGTCGCGGTAGGCCCTTGGCTTTGCGTCGCCATCTTTCGATGGCTTTGCCTTTGTCGAGAAGCTCTCTTGTCAGGAGAAAGATCTGCGGGGCAGTGGGGACCTGCCCAGCAACAAGTCATCGGACGATACCCCCGAGATCTTTAGCGTAACTGCGCATTTTTCTCGGAACGGGTCTCGTCGAGTGAATCGCGGGGGTTCGCCCGGGTCGGACGCCTCAGGTGATTCCACCAGCCCTTGGGTTGCGATGATCGCTGTACCCCAACGGGTGGGGATTCAGGCGTCGCCTTCCAGTCGCTCGATCTCCATGCACAGGCGAGCGCGGGCGCGCGACAGCAGCATGCGCGTGGCCGTCGGAGTCCGGCCCGTGGCCTTGGCGATCTCCTGGTGATCGAGTCCGTCGACGACCTTCATGAGGATCACTTCGCGGTAGTGCTCGGGCAAATTGTCGAGTGCGTGACTCACGGTCAGCATGTCTTCGGCCTTCCGGAGCTCGATGCTCGGTGTCGCGTTGTCGCTCGGCTCCTTGGCACGGCCGATCTCCGAAGTGCGGCTCGGGTCCTTGCGGCGCTGCGCGCTGAAGTAGCGGACCTTGCGCTTCACGTGGTGTTCGAGGATCGAGCCGACCCATGCCACGAAGGTCTTCTCGTCCTTGCCTTCGAATTCTCCGATCGAGCGCATGACTTCGAGATACGTGCTCTGCAGCACGTCGGACGCCCGCGTCTTCGCGCGGAGTCGACCGCCCAGACGCGCGGCCGACATGCGGCGCAATCGCTCTTGGCAACTCTCGAGCAAGCGGTTGAGCGCCTCGCGATCACCGGCGCGAGCGGCGTCCAACAGCGTCCGGATGTCTTCGTCGCGAGGCATGGATTCGAGCGACCGAAACCGCCGCGCGCGGGGCGAGCGCGCGAAGTCGACAATTCTGCGAGAATCGGCGTTGCATCCTCCGCGTCCGGTGCCCCTCGCGCAAGACGTCTGACCGATCCCGACTCTGGAGACCCCGAATGCTCACCCGATGGCTTTGCACCCTGACACTTCCCCTGCTCGTGGCGCCGGCCGCTGCCCAGATCCCGACGTTCGAGTTGGTTGAAACCGATCCGTACAGCGAAGAGGTGGCGCCGTTCGAGCCGGAGGAATACCGCGAGGTGAAAGCCGCCGCAGTTCGCATGAGCGCGATGCCGGGCCAGTGGGTGCTCTTGGCTACCCAAGTATTCGTTCCCACACACGCCGACGTGAGTGCCGTCGAGAATCTCTCGATCAAGAAGACCCAGTGGTGGACGGCGCAGGAACTCGAAGACCTACTCGCGCCGACGGTCGGCGCTGTCGTGAACGCGGTCGATTCGACCGCCGGTCTCAACCCGACCAGTCTGCCGACCAACTCGAATGCCGAGCTCTTCATCGAGCCCGAACGGCTCCGGGATCTGATCGAACTCGGTTCCGCCAATGGCTACGGCGGGTTCGCGACGTTCGCACAGCCGGGGGACGCCAATTCGACGCAGTACTGGCAAACCCAACCACAGACTGGATGGTCGACGACGACGCTGAAGCACTGGTCGCTCGTTTCGTCTCCTTCGCCGACGAGTCCCGGCATTCCGAGGATGGCGATGAAAGCACTGATGGAGCTCACGCTTTACCAACAGATCCCGAACGCGACGCAGCTCATCGACAGCGTGGACTACGCCATCTTGATCGCGGAGGGGATGTACCTCGCGATGCAGGCGATCGTGATCACGCCGCCGACGCAGAACAACCCGCTCCTCGTCGACATCAGTCCGGTCATGACGACGGGGAACATGACTCTGACTCCGGACGACCCGCCGTGGCCGATGGAGGACGGCGAGATCATCAACCCGATTCTGATGGTGCAAGCCGGCACGACGATCCAGCTGGACGCCACCGGTGGAACCGCTGGAATGATCGCCGACTTCTCTCCGGTTCCCGAGGCGGGGCAGGTGCCCGAGTTCTTGAGTCCGGTCCCGGCCTACCACGTGGACTTCGCGCGCATCTCGCTGACGCTACCCGCACCGATGCCCGTGGGACCGGTCTGGATCCGTCTCACGAACGCGATGGGCGGGTCCACGATCGCCACACATGTCCGAATCGTCGCGCACTGACCGATACACCGATCGCGTCGAGTCGGTCCTCGCGGAGTACTACGATGCGCTCGAGGTCGGGGAGACGCCCGATCTCGACGCCCTCTGCGGCGGTGACGAGAAGCTGCTGGCCGCGGTGACGCGGCTGGTTCGTCGGGAGTCCGAACTCGAAGCGACTCTGTCGGCGACGGTGGAGCCTCAGCTCCCTCCGGTCGATGGCAGGCAGCCCGCGAGTTTCGGCGAGTTCGAAGTGCGGGAACTCCTGGGCGAGGGTGGTGCCGGCCTCGTGTATCGAGCGTACGACCGTTCGCTCGAACGGGAGGTCGCGCTGAAGGTGCTGCGCCCCGAGCGGCGCGACGAGCGGCATCGACTGCGTTTCCGGCAGGAGGCCGCGATCACGGCGGCGCTCGAGCATCCGGCCATCGTGCCGATCTACGCGGTCGGGGAGGAGCAGGGGCTCGGCTACATGGCGATGAAGCTGCTGTCGGGCCCGGCCCTCCATCAGCTTCCGGACAGACTCTCGCCGATCCGCACGGCGGAGCTCGGCGCGCGGATCGCGGATGCGCTGCACGAAGCGCACCGCGCCGGCGTGGTTCACCGGGACGTCAAGCCGAGCAACGTCATCCTGGATGGCGAGACGCCGTACATCCTCGACTTCGGGCTGGCGCGAGCATCCGGCAATCCGACGCTGACGCAAGAAGGTGCGGTGCCGGGGACGCTCGCGTACATGTCGCCCGAACAGCTCCGCGGGCGTGGTGACCTCGGGCCGTCGACGGACGTGTATTCCCTTGGCGCGACGCTGTACGAAGCCATCTCCGGCAAGCCGCCGTTCGACACCGAACCGACGCGGCTGATGCGCGAGATCTGCGAGGCGGATCCCGCGCCGCTCGGCTTGTCGGGCTCCGACGTCGATCTCGACACGATCATTCGCCGTGCGATGGAGAAAGATCCTCGCCGACGCTTTGCGGACGCGGCGGAGATGGCAGCGGAACTGCGGCGCTTTGCGCGGGGTCAATCGATCCAGTCCCGGCCGCCGGGATTCACGAGCCGAACCGTGCGTTTCGTGCGGCGGCATCGCGTCACTTCGTTGCTGTCGGGTCTCATCGTTCTCACGTTCGTCGTGTCCGGTTCGGTGCACTTGGCGCGCGAGGCGCGGGCGCGCGAGGCCGTGCGCATGCGATGCGATGCGATCGACAGCGCGCTCGGTCGCGGCGAGATGGTGGTCGCGGGGCGCATGCTGGAGTCGCTGGAGCGCGAAGGGCGAGGCGAAGCGCGAGTCCTCGAGCTGCGCTCGTCCGTCGATGCGCGATTCGCTCTCGACGACCTGCTGCGCGCGGTGCTGTGGCGTCGTGACGATCTGCGGGACTCCGAGCGCATCGCGGTCGTTCTGGGCGAGGTCGATCGGACCGGTGCCGCTAGGATCCGGCGGCCCATTCCGGACTTGGCGCTCGGAATCCTCGAAGGACTCGCTGACGAGCACGACGCCGCGCGCGATCGAGTCGAAGCCGTCGAGGCGGAGTTCGGGCGCATGCGGGCGACCGTCGCGATTCGTGCCTGGCTCGACGGAGACGACCCGGCCGCGGCGCTCGCGTCGGGGCAGTTCGAGCCGGGAATCGTCGAAGACGCGATGGACCGCGTGCTCGCCGCGCGCGTCCTCTGGATCACCGATGGACCACCCGAGGCCCAGCGGAAGCAGGTGCTCGCCGCGGTCCGTGCCGACGAGTCGGACATCCACGTGCGCCACGCGCTCGGGTTCGCCCTGCACGAGGCGGGCAACTATCTCGGCGCTCTCGCCGCGTTCGACGCGGTTGCGGCGCGCCCCTCGCTGCACCGGAACATCGCGCGATGCAGCCTCGCGAACGTCGAGTTCTCGCGTGGCGACCTCGATGCGGCGCTGGCTCGGATCGACGCGATCGAGCCAGATGGCGACGACGCGGTCGAGTACCGCTGCGCGCTTATCCGACTCTCGGTTCAGTATCAGCGTGGTGACGACTCGTTCGGCGGCGCTCTCACGGAGGCTCGCGACCGGTGGCCGAATCGAGCCGGACTCCGACGCCTGCACGCGACGCGGCTGGAGCAAGACGAGGAATGGACGGACGCGATCTCTCTGCTCGCGGAGCTCGTGGATTCGGCCGCGAGGCCGAGCGATCGTCGGCGCGCGCGCATGGACTGGATCCGTGTGCGCATGAAGCAGCTGGTCCAGAAGCCGGAAGCGCCTGCATCGCGGAAGCTCCAGGCCGATGCGCGGGAGCTCGAGAGCGATGCGCATGCGGCTGCAGACGCGGAGGTCGAAGCGTTCGCGATCTACGTCTGCGGCGTGCTGCTCGGGGCCGGCGAATCGCTGCAGATTTTGCGTGAGGCGATCCGGCTCGACCCTCGGCTCTATCCTGCGCGGAACGCGCTCGCGCACCGGCTCCTATTGAGCCGGGGTGGTGACGTCGACGAACCCGATGCGTTGCAGGACGCGCTCGAGCAAACGCGGTTCGTGATCGACAGCGAAGGATTCCAGGCCGGGGGTGCGCACCCGAGTGAAGTCGCCATGGCGCTTCGCATCCACGCTACCGTCGCGAACTCGCTCCAGGCTTGGGACGACCTGCTGTTCTCGGCGCAGCGATTGGTCGACAGTGGGGTGACCGGTGCGCAGCAGTATGTCGATGTCGCGCGGCGCGCGCTCGGTCGATAGCGCGCCGCCGTGTCCGGTGGCCTATCCCCCAGCGCTGCGGCTGAGGTATACCCTGAGCTTTTCACAGCTCCAGAACTCCCCGGACGTCGCGCAGGGCTGGCCGCCGCCGCCCACCGTCGCCTGGTCGCTGCACGACTCCTCGGCCTTCTCGAGTTCCCGGTAGCCGTTCTCCGCGAAGATTCCGGCCGAGTTCATGAAGGTGTCACGGTCGTCGCCGGTGCGCGTCTGCGCGTAGCGGTAGTTGACCTCGGCGGTGTAGAACGCCACGAGCGCCTGCATGATGTAGACGTCACGGATGCAGAACGCCGACGAGTTCTGCGCGACGTGCGTCGGCGCTTCGGCGATCGCGTCGTCGGTGGAGTAGACGAAGTCGATCTCGCCGTCTTGCTCGGCGACTTCCAGCACGCGTCGGAGGGTGGACTTACGCGGTCCCTCGTAGCGGAGCCCGCTGCCTGATCCGTCATCGCTGCCGCCGCCACCCGGCGCCGCGGACGCACGTAGCATCACTTTGCCGCCGAACTTCTCGGTCGACGGGAGCTCCGGCGAGTTCGCGTCCCCCATCCACTCCATGTGCAGTCTGCCGTCGGTCAGGCTCAGCACCAGCCGCGCGCTGAAGTCCGCGCGCTGTCCGGCCGAATCCTCGAACGTGCCCGAGATCGCGGACGTCGTGCCCCGCCCGGTGATGCGCACGGGATCCTGGACTTCCAGCATGTTGCCGGTCGCTTGGGCCTCGAACTCGAGGGTCACGCCGCTGATCGTGACGGTTCCGGAGTTCAGCGTGAGCGCGGAGTCCGGGGTCGCCGGGCCGAGCGACTCCAGGCGCCCCTCGTCGATCGAAAACGTGCCACCGTTTTGCACGGTCGGCGTCGTCGTCGTGGAATCGCTGCCACCGCCGCCGCAGGCAGTCAGGGCGAGAAGGGACGCAGCGAGGGTGGCGCTACGGAGATACGGAGTAGGGTTGGGGTTCATTCGATTTGCTCCTCACCCGGTCTTGGGTGGGGAGCGGAGTCCCTTACCGCTGCGGTCACGCTTTTTGGTTTGTGCCGAGTGTTCGGGCGGGGCGGGGCATGGGGCACGGGAAAGGGCACGGGCGGGCTACGGGTCACCACCGCGCAGGCGCAAGCGCATGCGCAGGCGCACGCACGGGGTTGGGGGGCTGACGCGGGCGTTCCCGATTGCATGTGCGGCCCACAACAGGGTGTGGATGGGTTCGACCTTGAGAAGCTCGACGTGTGCACATGATCCAGGCCACGGAACGCAGGACTTCATGACTACCCCCCGAAGGGAATCTCCCGTGTTGCGCGTGCGCCTGCGCGGTGGTGACCCGTAGCCCGCCCGTGCCCGCTTCCCGTGACCCGTGCCCGACCCACCGAACGAGGGAAACCCGGGCCGCCCCGCTACCGCCCCGCGCCTCTAGGAGTCTGCGCCACGGGTAGCGAATCGATCGCCGATCCGGCTTCGAGATTGGCACGCGGCTATCTGACAACCGGTTGAGCCAAGGGACAGCGT